>JASTVH010000003.1:0-518228 GCA_042862465.1 Marinobacteraceae bacterium S3BR75-40.1
TTGATTACCGAACACCCGATGAGGTGTACTACCAGCAACTCATGACCCTGGCAGCTTGAGCCGGGTATGCAACCGGATCAGAGCTTAACTGCACCTTCAAGCTGTCCAACTGATGGGGTCCACCTCAGCGGAATAGCACCTCAGTTCATTCACCCGCAAAGTTCCTTTTACAAGCGGCTACGGCCCTCTAACTCGGCCTTCCGATAGGTCTCAGTCCTTGGGAGAGTATGAGATTGTTTTGCATGCGTATAGCCGACCTCATCACATATTCAGCTCCCGCGGGAAATCAACGGAAGCGACTAACAGGCGGTCCACGCTAACGCCCGGATTTGATGGGGCTTTTAGAGTGGGTGTCCATTTAGCGTTCCCATACTGGGTTTGGATGTTACTATCGATTCGAGTGGATCGTTTTCCTATTTAACTTGATGCCAAAGGCCGTCATCCATGAATACCCTTCGATGGGCCACTTTCGCAATCGTATTCCTGGGTGCTGTTTCGACGGCCAGCCTGGCTTTCGCCAAGGAGGAAATTCATTGGGTCGACGTTAAAATTCCACCGTACCATCACATCCAAACCGAATACGAAAAACTTCCCCCGGAAATCCTTGAGGCTCATAAAGGCATAACCGACCGTTTACTGGAGCTCCTTACCGAGGCCCTTCCGCAATACGCCCACAAACGTACCATTCTACCCACACAACGGCTCCTGCGCGCTTTGGAAGAGGGTGACAATGTTTGTAATCCAGCGATGAAAATCACCCCGGAGCGCGAGGAGTACATCGTTTTTTCCCGGCGCCCGAGCATTATCGCTCCCTCCAACGGCATCACGATACGCTCCGAAGAGCGGGATCGTTTCGGTGAACCGCCAGTCGCCCTGGAAAGACTTTTAAAAGAGACGAGCCTGGTTTTAGGCATTGAAGCTGGCCGCGCTTACGGGCCGGGCATTGACCCATTGCTGGAACGCCACAAGGCCTCTGACTCTGTGCGTCGGCGTTTTTCCAGCCCGGCCTATCCCGGCCTGATCAAAATGCTGGTGCGCCGGAGAGTCGACTATGTCCTTGGTTTTCCGATGGAATTCAGTTATGTGAAAGAGACACAAAACCTAGAGCGCGAGATCGCATTTCTCCCCCTCAAGGAACCCAGTAAATTCTCCTATTCCTATATTGGCTGCTCAAAGACTGCCACCGGACGCCGATTTATTACCGACATTGACCAGGCGCTGACAAGCATTCGCAAGACAGAGGAGTACCGAAAAGCGATTGAGCGCTGGCTGCCGCCCAGCATCCACAAGACATTCCGCCAGTATTACGATCAGGAATTTCTGACCTATCGAAGGCCGAGCAACAATGGACAACGCCGCTAATAGAGCATCTCGGTGAGCGTTAGGCGGCCCCCGGTGGACCCGTCGGCCAAGGCTAATAGAACACCCACGCTATAGCCCAGATTTGATGGGGCTTTTAGGGTGGGTGTCCATTTAGCTGCTAAGGTGAACCCCCAATTCTATAACGCATGGACACGGCCGGGAACCAACGATTTCCTGGGGCAGCAATGCCAGAGGCAGGACACAACGTTGTGCCCGTCCTGCCTTGATCCTGATGGGTGTCTGGAGCGGATCAGTCCGTATCCACTAACTGAAAGCATTTGATGCACACGTTGAACCGCTGAGGTTAACACGTAGGCAACTGCCAGGGCTTGGTGCGGCCTATTGACTTAGGCTGGCTAATGGGTGTCCCGGTTTTTCTTTGGTTCAAAGGAGTCTGACCCCATTGGTCTCCCTATTAGGTTGTAGGATCAAAAATAAATCTGGCCTGGTTTTCACCGACAAAGAGGCTAACACGCTATTCGGTGTCTATGATTATCTTTAAGGGCATGGATGCGATGCATTAAGATCACCGGAACAAGAGCGTCCGACCGCAGCGGTGAATAATATGACCAGAGAGACACGACATCCGGCTATGCGCCATATGTTGTTGCGCAGTCTTTCGTTTTTCCTACTCCTGTTGCCAGGCATTCTGGGAGCGGCTTCTCCGGCCCAGGGGTGTGAACTGATTTCCACCTGGGAACCCTGGCCTCCCTATCAGTATATCGACAATGGGCGGCTGACCGGCCTGGACATCGAGTTGCTGGAAGCCATAGCAAAGGAAGCCGGCTGCGCCCTGCATTTTGTCCGCCAGCCCTGGGCAAGAGCCCTGCACGACCTCAAGGCAGGTACCCTCGATGTGGCATCCGGTGCCTCCCGTAATAGTGAACGGGAGACCTTCGCCTATTTTTCGAACGAATACCGCAAGGAAAACATGGTGCTCTTCGTCAAGGCCAGCCAGGTGAAGGATCACGCCATCAAGGATGTGGAAGACCTGGCCCGGATGAGCGACTTCCGGCTGGGCATTACCCGTAACTACTTCTACGGCGAAGCCTTCGAGAAGGTGGTCAAGGAAGGCACCTTTGCCGGACAGCTCTCGATGGTCACCCGGACGCGTCAGAATTTCGAGAAACTGCGGCTCGGCAGGATCGATGGCCTGCTGGCCGACCTGTTCGTGGGGGCTTACCTGGCCAGGGAGCTGGAGCTGCAGAATCAGGTCGCCGTTTACCCACTGGTGGTGCACAGTGACAGCATCCACCTGATGTTCAGCAAGGCCGGTGTGGACCCGGCAACCGTGGCCCGCATGAACAGGGCGCTGAAAACCATCCGCGAAAACGGCACCTACCAGCGCATCGTGGAACGGTATGAGCCCTAGAACGCATTTACTTGGGATGCATGCGGATACCGCCATCGACCTGAAAAACCGGGACAAATCTATTTTTTGTTGTCCAAAACCGGGGCAGACCTATTTTTGATTCCCCGCAGCCACCACTTTGGGTGCAGCACGGTAGGTTGGGCTGACGAAGGAAGCCCAACATCGTCGTGGATGTCGAGTGGACCGAATGACTCTGACCCCTTTGGTCTTGTCCCCCGGGGCCTTCAAGAGCGGCGGCTTCCGGGACATCGCCGCCGACCGCGAGCTGTACCCCATCGGCAATTACGTGCTGGATCGCAAGGGCGCCCACTACCGGGTCTGGAGCCTGGACCCGCAATCCAACCCGCCGCTGGCGCTGCCCACGGTTCAGGAAGGCCACTGGGACGGCATCGACGCCAGCGACGCCATGACCACCCTGGGCGAGTACGTGGTGACCTGGAAACCGGACAACCTCGCCGCCGGCTGCCGCATCTGGCTGTTCGACGCCCGCCGCGACAATCCCCTGGGCCCTCAGCCGGTGAGCAGCGCGCCGCTGCCGGAAGGCTTTGCGCCTGATTCGACCCTGTTCGGCGCGGTGCCCAGCCAGCCGCCGAACGAGGCGCGGGCGAAGAAGCCGGGCACCATCGAGTTCATGCGCCACGAGATCGAGCACGTGGTCTACTACATGCTGGAGAGCCGTTCCTTCGATAACGTGCTGGGCTGGCTGTACGAGCGGGGTCAGCAGGACGGGCTGAACTGGATCGGCCCCGACACGGACGGCTTCCGCGGGCTGGACGCCGCCATGAGCAACCCGATGCCGGATGGCACAGCGGCCAAGGTCAGCCAGTACCAAAACGGCGAGCTGAGCAACCAGTTCGTGCTTGGCGGCCCGGCCCAGGACCCGTGGCACGACAACAGCGACGTGCTGATGCAGATGTTCCACGGTTACGCCGGTTACGCCAAGCGCGCCACCCCCAGCATGGACGGCTTCGCCTGGAATCAGGACAGCGCGGCGGTGCTGTCGAGCTTCACGCCCCATCAGCTCTCGGTGCTGAACGGCCTGGCCAGGGGCTTTGCGGTGAGCGACGACTGGTTCAGTGCCATCCCCGGCGGCACCGATCTCAATCGCGGTTTTTCCGTCAGCGGATCGGCCTACAACCGCCTCGGCACCTGGGAAGGCGGCAAGGCCTATGCGGACTGGCCCGACGAGGCCCATCGCCAGTCCCTCTGGAAAACCCTGTGGAGCCACGGCCACCAGGACTGGAAGATCTACTACAGCATTCTCTGGAAGCAGGCAGTGTTCACCTATCAGCTCTTCCTCAAGGGCCAGATACCGGCGGTGGATGCGGCCTGGGCCAAGGCGGTGCTGGAGGCGGAGGGCGGGAGCGATCTGCCCAGTTCACGCTGGATCGCCCCGCTGCAGCAGTTCTTTGAGGACGTGAAACACGACCGCCTGCCGCGCTTCAGCTATCTGGAGCCCGCCTGGGTGGGGAAGGAATGCACCTCCTATCACCCCGGCTCCTCGGCCAGCGGGCTCGACTCGGTGGTGCCCGGGGAGCGGGCGCTGAACCAGATCTATGCAGCGCTCAGCAGCAACCGCGATCTGTGGTCGAAAACCCTGCTGGTGGTCACCTTCGACAAGAACGGCGGCCTGTTCGACCATGTGCCGCCGCCCTATGCCCGCAAGCCCTGGCCGAGCGACGGGGTCGACGGCTTCGAGTTCGACCTGATGGGCCCGCGGGTGCCGGCCCTCTTTGCCTCCCCCTGGATCAAGCCGCACACCGTGCTGCGCAGTGCCAGCGGGCAGGGCTTTGACGCCACCTCCTTCGCCGCCACCCTGCTCAACTGGTACGGCATCGCCCCGGAAACCTTGAATCGACAGCAAAGTCTGTAGAAAAGCGTGATGGAGGAGGTTAGCCTGTAGCGCGGCTAATTAATCCGGCAACCAATTATTTTCGATCATGTTTCACTACTTTGGCTTCGGTTCCAACATGAGCATGCTGTCGCTGCGGGCCAAGGGGGTGGAGCCTCTGGCCTCGCGGCGGGCGCTGTTGTCCGGCTGGCGCCTGCGCTTCAATGTGCAGCACTTTTTCCGCCATGAGGGCGGTGTGGGCAACATCGAACGGACCGGCAACCCGCACGACCGGGTGCTCGGCGTGCTGCATGAGTGCCCCGATCACGCGCTGGATCTGCTGGATGCGGCGGAAGCCTATGGCCACGGCTATGACCGGATCGAGGTGGACGTGGAGCCGCAGGGCGACGAAAACGGCGGAACGATCGCCGCGCTTACCTATGTCGGCATGCCCCAGTTCATCGACGATCGCTGCCGCCCCAGCCGTCGCTACCTGAACATTGTGCTGGAAGGGGCCCGTCAGGCGGCACTGGACGCGGCCTATATCCGGGAGCTGGCCCGGTGGCCCACCCATGCGATGGCAGACTACCCGCCGTTCACACCGCCACCGGGCCACTATCCGACCTTCGACAAGGACACACTGGCGGCACAACCCTTCTATACTGCGTTTTATGGTGCGGTGTTCGACATGTCCGGGGCGCGGCCATTGCACGAATTTCTCAAGGGCTTCTTCGGTGGCCGGGACATGACGCTGTTCCACCTGAAGCGGCTGGACAGCAGCAGTATCGACGAAACCATGGACGATATACGGCACGGACGCCTCAATTCGGCCCAGAAGCAGTACCTCAATGCCTATCTGCATGAGTACGCCAGGGAGTATCGCTACGTGGGCCACTACAGCTACCACAAAGATTGAGGACCCATCCCATGTCGTCTTTCCCTCCCGCACTGGCACACGGCGCCATCGACGAGGTTTTTACCGATGTGTTCGTCATTAGCGGCGCCATGGAAACCGTTCTGATGGATCTGGACTGGCAGTTCAGCCGCAACATGACCATTGTCCGCGACGGCGCGCGCCTGATCCTGATCAACAGCGTGCGGCTGGATGACGAGGGCCTGGCGGCGCTTGAGCAACTGGGCACGGTGACCGACGTGATTCGCCTCGGCGCCCTGCACGGGCGTGACGATGCCTTCTATGTGGACCGTTACCAGGCCCGCTACTGGGTGGTGCCGGGGCTGGAGGAAGAGGGCGGGGCGCAGCCTCTCGACCCGTCGGCGCCGCTGCCGATCAGCGGGGCCTCGCTGTTCCAGTTCCAGACCAGCAACCTGCCGGAAGGGGTGATCCACCTGGATCGGGACGGCGGCATCCTGATCGCCTGCGATGCCCTGCAGAACTGGCTGGGGCCGGACGAGCATTTCTGCGATGCCTCCCGCGAGCGCATGGCAGGCATGGGCTTCTTCACGCCGGCCAACATCGGCCCGGTGTGGATGCAGGCGGCTGAACCCGGCGCCGAGGATTTCCAGCGCCTGAAAACGCTTGAGTTCAGGCACGTGCTCTGCGGCCATGGCGAGCCCCTGCGTGACAACGCCCGCGAAGCGTTCAGCGCCACCTTCGAGCGCTTGTTCCCCGGTGAGTCGGCCGTCGAGAAGCCCTGATGCAAAGCAACCTCCAGCTGCCCGGCTATGCCGTCCTGTCCTGCCTGTGGCGCAATACCGGGCGGATCGCCTATCGCGGCCAGCGCCTTTCCGACGGGGCACCGGTCACCATCGAGACCCTGGATACCGAGTATCCCGACCGCAAGCAGGTGGCCGCGCTGCATCACGAGGCCAGCATCACCGCGCGTCTGGAGGATGTGGCAGGGGTGCGCCGGATTGAGCAGATCCTGCCCCATGGCAGCGGCAATCTGGCGCTGATCACCGAGCTGTTTGACAACTCCCTGGCCTCCCGGCTCAACCACGCCAGCGAAAAACGGCTGCCCGTGGCCGAGGTGGTGGCGATCGCCCAGCGGCTGGTGCGCATCCTCAGCGACGTCCATGCCCACGACATCGTCCACAAGGCCCTCACGCCCCATAACGTGCTGATCGACAGCGGGCGGGATGCGCTGGCGCTGACCGGCTTCAGCATCGCCTCCGAACTGGGGCAGGAGCAGCAGGCCACCGAACTCGCGGGCTATCTCGACGGGCTGCTGCCCTATATCTCCCCCGAGCAGACCGGGCGCATGAACCGCAGCCTCGACTACCGTTCCGACTTCTATTCCCTGGGGGTGCTGCTGTTCGAGCTGCTCACCGGCAAGCCGCCCTTTGCCGCCGACAACACCCTGGAGTGGGTCTACCACCACATCAGCCACTTGCCGCCGGCGCCGGATACCCTGCAGCCAGAGGTTCCCGAAGCCCTGTCCGGGATCATCCTCAAACTGCTGGCCAAATCCCCGGACGAGCGCTACCAGAGCAGCCACGGCCTGCTGCATGACCTGTCCCGCTGCGCCACCGCCCTGGAACAGGGCCAGGTGCCGCGCCCCTTTGCCCTGGGGGAGCAGGACCATCTGCAGAAATTCCTGATTCACCAGTCGCTCTACGGGCGTGAGAAGGAGCTGCGCGAACTGCTGGATCTGTTCGAGCAGGCGGTGCAGGGGCACACCCGTTTCTGTCTGGTGCACGGGTACTCCGGGGTCGGCAAGTCGGCGCTGGTCAATGAACTCGACCGCTACCAGATCCGCGAGCGGGGTTTTCTGGTGCAGAGCAAGTTCGACCAGTTCCAGAACGGCGGCGCCTACTCGGCCCTGGCGCAGACCTTCCGCGCCCTGGTTCAGCAGGTACTGCTGGAACCGGAGGAGCAACTGGCGCAGTGGCGACACCGCCTCACCGGCGCCCTGGGCCCCAACGCCGCCCTGGTGATTGATCTGGTGCCGGAACTGGCGCTGCTGGTGGGTGAGCAGCCTCCGGTGGCGGAATTGCCGCCGGCGGAGAACCGCAACCGCCTGCAACTGGTGCTGACGGCCTTTTTGCGGGTCTTTGCCGGACAGGGCCACCCCGTGGTGCTGTTCCTGGACGACCTGCAGTGGAGCGATACGCCCACCCTGGAGCTGTTGCGCCGGATCGTCACGTCCCGGGACCAGAGCCATCTGCTGCTGATCGGGGCCTACCGCAGCAACGAGGTGGGCCCGGGGCATCCTCTGCGGCTGCTGCTGGACGATCTCAACAGTCACCGGCGCATCCATCAGATTCCCGTCGGGCCCCTGGATCAGCATTCGGTGGCCCAGCTGGTGGCCGACACCCTGCGTTGCGGGGTCTATGCCAGCTGGGAACTGAGCGAAATGCTCTTCCACCGGGCCGGCGGCAACCCGTTTTTCACCAACGAGCTGTTGCGCCAGCTGCACGCCCAGGGCGCGATCTGGTCCGACCCGGCCAGCGGACAGTGGCACTGGCAACTGGACCGCGCCAGCTGGGAGAACGCCAGCCAGGACGTGGTGGCCTTCATGCTGGAGAGCCTGCGCCAACTCCCGGCGGAAACCCAGCGGGTGCTGCAACTGGCGGCCTGTATCGGCAACACCTTTACCCTGCGGACCCTCGCCACCATCTACGAGCACCCGCTGGCCGATACCGCCCGGGCCCTGCGCCCGGCGCTGAAGCAATACACGCTGCTGCCGCTGCACAACGACTATCGCCTCGCCAGCCATCGGGACGAGCAGCTCTCGCTCAATCCCCACTACCGTTTCCAGCACGACCGGGTCCAGCAGGCCGCCTACAACCTGATTGGCGCGGAAGCACTGCCGGGGATGCACCTGAAGGTGGGCCGCCTGATGTTGCGCCACGGTGGTGGCGAGGCGGCCAACGACCAGCTGATCGACATCGTTAACCACCTCAATCTGGGACGGACGCTGATCGAGGCGGATGCGGAGCGCCTGCAACTGGCCGAGCTGAACCTGCGCGCCGGCAGCCGGGCCCGGCAATCCTCGGCGTACCAGTCCGCGCTCCACTATCTGCAGGTGGCCGCCGAGTTGCTGCCGGACGATGCCTGGTCGCGGCTGCCCGGCCTGATGACCGCCGTGGCCACCGAGATGCAGCTGTGCCTGTACCTGACCGGGCGCACCGATGAGGCCGATACCTGGCTGGAGCGGATGCTCGAACATGCCGACTCGGACCTCCAGCGCGCCAACATCCTCGCCACCCGGACCCGCCAGAACGCCACCCTGGGGCGCATGCACGAGTCGATCCACGCCGCCATCGAGGGGCTGGCCCTGCTCGGGGTCAACTTTACCGAGCGCCCCACCCAGCAGGACATCGAGGTGGAGCGCCAGCGGGTGACGGCGTACCTGGCCGGCCGGGAGATCGCCGATCTGGTCGACGCCCCGACCATCGACGATCCGGCCACCCTGACGGCCATGCGTCTGCTGATGGAGATTTTCGCCGCGGCGTTCCTGTCCGGCAGTAACCTGTTCAGCTACCTGGTGCTCAAGGCGGTCAACCTGGCGCTGCACCGGGGCAACTGCCCGGAGTCGGCCTTTGCCTACGCCGCCTACGGCATGCTGCTGTGCGGTGAGCTGGACGAGCCGGCCCTCGGCTACCAGTACGGCAAGGTGGGCCTGGCGATCAACGAGAAACTCGACGACCTCAGCCTGCGGGCGCGGGTCATCTACGTGTACGCCATGTTCGTCCATCACTGGAGCAACCACTGGGCCACGCTCACGCCCTGGTTCCGCAAGGGGATCGAGGCGGGCTACCAGTCCGGGGATCTGCTCTACCTGGCCTACAGCGCCCAGGACTGCGTGATCTGGGACCCGGGGCTGGACCTGGAAGCCGCCCGTCAGCTGCACGAGGAGAACCTGGAGATCGTCCGCGAGTGCGCCTATCAGGACTCCCTGGACTCAGGCTCGCTGTTCCTGCAGATGCAGCGCAACATGCTCGGGGATACCCGCTCCCCGTCCAGCCTCAGCAGCGACGACTTCGACGAGCAGCAGTGCCTCGATGCCATGAGCGAACGCCGCTTCCTGACCGGCATCGCCAACCACGCCATCTACAGTGCCGAGATCAGCCTGCTGTATGGCGACTACCTGCAGGCCCTGCGCTTCGTGAAGAAGCAGGACAGCCTGATCCGGTCGGCGATGTCGCTGCCCCAGCTGGTGCGTTTCTATGTGGTCGCCAACCTGACCCTGGCGACGCTGTATCCCGAGATGGATCCGGCCGACCAGCACACCACGCGGCAACGGCTGGAGCGGGATCTGGACCGCATGACCCGCTGGGCCGACAACTGCGAAGCCAATTTCCGCCATCTGCAGTGGCTGATGAGCGCGGAGCTGGCGCGTCTGGACGGCGATAACGACGAGGCGCTGGCCCGCTACGACGCCGCCATCGATGCGGCCCGCGACGCCGGCTTTCTGCGCGACGAGGCCACCGCCTACGAGCGCGCCGCACGGCACCTGCTGGCCCAGGGCAAGCGGCGGGCGGCGGAAGGCTACCTGCGCGGTGCCCACGGCATGTACAACCGCTGGGGTGCCCAGCGCAAGGTGGCGCAGCTGGAGGAGGAATTTCCGGTCCTGCGGGAACTGGGGCAGGCCCACGGCAAGCAGCCGGGCAGCGAGCTGTCCGATCTGGACCTGGCCTCGGTCATGCGCGCGTCCCGTGAGATTTCCGGCGAAATGGTGCTGGACCAGCTGCTGCAGAAAACCCTGTCCATTCTGCTGCAGAACGCCGGCGGCCAATGGGGCTGCCTGGTGGTACGGCAGGAAGGACACTATCTGGTGGAGGCGGCGATGCTGCCCGAGCCGCGCCCGGCCCAGGGCAACATCCCCGACCCGTTCGTGCTCAGCGACCCCCGGGGCAACCGCATAGCGCTTCCCATGAGCATCGTCAGTGAGGTGTTTCAGCGCGATGAGGCCATCGTATTGCGCAATGCCGCCGAGGAGGGCGCGTTCCTCAATGACCCCTACACCATCCAGCGGCAGCCCCGTTCCGTGCTCTGCGTGCCCATCCGGCGGGAACGCTTCGAGGCGGCGGTGTACATGGAGAACAACCTGGCCGAGGGCGTCTTCACCGAGGCCCGGGTGGAGCTGATCCGACTGCTGGCGGCCCAGGCCTCCGTCGCCATCGAAAATGCCCGCCTCTACACCCAGGTGCAGGACTATTCCCACCGTCTGGAAGAAAAGGTGGCCGAGCGCACGTCCGAACTGGAGTCTCTCAACGAGGAACTGCAGCGCCTGGCGGACCGGGACGGCCTGACCGGCGTTCCCAACCGGCGCTCCGGCGATGCCTATCTACGCGACACCTGGCTGCGCCAGCGCCGTCAGCCGCTACCGCTGTCCGTGCTGATGCTGGATGTGGATCACTTCAAGCACTTCAACGATGCCTATGGACACCAGAAGGGCGACGACTGCCTGATCCGGGTGGCCAAGGCCCTGCAGGGCCAACTGCGGCGGTCCACCGATATGGTGGCCCGATACGGTGGCGAGGAATTCATGCTGATCCTGCCCGACACCAACAGCAACGGCGCCATGCAGGTGGCCGAGAAGGCGCGCCTGGCGGTGGAGGTCCTGGAAATCGAACATAAAGCGTCCACCACCGGCGACCACGTCACCATCAGCGTGGGGAGTGCCACCACCATTCCTGATGAACACGGGAGTGTGGAGGAGCTGGTGTATGCGGCGGATCAGGCGCTTTACAAGGCCAAGCAGGGTGGGCGTAATCGGGTTTATGTTGCCGATTGAATGGAGTTTGTGGTCGGGTTGGCGCTGATTTTCCCCGTTTTCTGTTCCGCTATCGCACCGTAATGACGCCTGCATCCCCTCTCCCCACCGGGGAGAGGGCCAGGGTGAGGGGGCAGCGCCGTGAGGCGCCCGGAATGTCCGCCTGGTATTCGACCGAGGCGATGCCTCGGCTTCCCCTCACCCCAACCCCTCTCCCCGGTGGGGCGAGGGGCTTAATGCTGCGACATCTTCAATTCGGCGGATCCTTCAACGGCAGCAAGCTGCTCTTAACGGCTTCCAGATGCCGGTCAATCTCGGGACTCTTCTGCAGATACACACCGGTAGCCAGCATATCCAGCACCGCCAGGTGCGCGAGGCGGGAATTCATGGGGGTGAAGGTTTCGTTGTCCTCGTTGATCTGCACCGGGATGGCGATGTCGCTGAGTTCGAACAGGGGGGTGTTGCGCGGGCACAGGGCGATCAGGCTGGCGCCGTGGTCCTGCACGTGGGGCGCGCTTTCCAGCAGGCTGCGGGTGCGGCCGCTGTGGGAGATGGCGATGACGCAATCGCCCGGCTTGAGCGTGGCGGCGGCCATGTGCTGCATGTCCGGGTCGCTGTAGGCGTTGGAGGCCAGCTCCAGGCGGAAGAACTTCTGCTGGGCGTCCCGGGCGACGATGCCGGAGGCGCCGAAGCCCCAGAAATCCACCCGCTCGGCCTTGGCCAGTTTCTGGATGGCCCGTTTGACGGCGGTCCAGTCCAGCGCATCCCGCACCTGGGTCAGGCAATCGACGGTGTTGTTGATCAGCTTGCGGCCCAGGGCTTCCGGGCTGTCGGTGGGGTCGATCGCAAACGGCACCAGCGCCTCGCGCCGCACCAGCTGCTGGGCCAGGGTGAGCTTGAAGTTCTGGAAGCTGTCGAGGCCGATGGCCCGGCAGAAGCGCACGATGGTGGGCTCGCTCACCTGGGATTCGGTGGCCAGATCCACGATGCGCATGTGGATGACCTCTTCCGGATGCTTGAGCACAAACTCCGCCACCTTCTGCTCGGACTTGCGCAGTTCGTGACGGGTTTGCTGTAGCCGTTGCAGGATCTGTGCGGTCTTCAAGCCGGACTCCGTTGGTCAGTATGGTTCCATGATACTAAAGCGGGCGTAGCCGGCGCTAATGACCATTCCGGTATGCGGTACTTGGGACGTCCCGCTAAGTAATCCGTCATTGCCGCGAAGGCGGGAATCCAGGGCGGCAAGCACCGGCCTTTGAAGCAAAACGCTCTGGATCCCCGCCTACGCGGGGATGACGGGGAGTGGTGTCTGGTTGTGGTGGACAAAACTGCTCGGCTCGTTTTCCCCGGACAGCATTGCGCCTCCGCGGGGATGACGGGATTTAGTATGCCTCGGGGGGGTATGTTGAGTGACGACCGACGACCGACGACCGACACTACGGTCGACCCCACGACTACTGTTGTTATAATCAGTCCTTGCTCATTTCCAACGCAGGCTCTTTTCAATGGATGTTTCCCCCATTCTGGATCCCCTCAACGATGCCCAGCGCGAAGCCGTCACCGCGCCCGGCAGCCATTTGCTGGTGCTGGCCGGGGCCGGTAGTGGCAAGACGCGGGTGCTGGTGCATCGCATTGCCTGGCTGATGCAGATGGAGAGCATGCCGCCGTCCAGCATTATGGCCGTGACCTTCACCAACAAGGCGGCGCGGGAGATGCGCGGGCGGATCGAGCAGATGATGGCGCTGCCCACCCGGGGCATGTGGTTCGGCACCTTCCACGGCATCGCCCACCGCTTTTTGCGGGCCCACTATCGCGATGCCGGCCTGCCCGAGCAGTTCCAGATTCTCGACAGCGATGACCAGCTGCGCCTGATCAAGCGGGTCATGCGCGAGGCGCGGGTGGACGAGAGCCGCTATCCGCCGCGTCAGGTGCAGTGGTTCATCAATCACCACAAGGACGAGGGCCTGCGCGCCGATCACATCGACGACGGCGGCGACGGCTTTACCCGGATCATGCTGGAGCTCTACCGCCAGTACGAAAAGCAGTGCCAGATCAGCGGTCTGGTGGACTTTGGCGAGCTGCTGCTGCGTTCCCACGAGCTGTGGCTGAAAAAGCCCGAGCTGTGTACCCATTACCAGCACCGGTTCCGCCATATCCTGGTGGACGAGTTCCAGGACACCAACGCCATCCAGTACGCCTGGCTGCGGGTGCTGGCGGGGCAGCGGGTGCCCATGACCATCGTCGGCGACGATGACCAGTCCATCTACGGCTGGCGCGGGGCGCGGATCGAGAACATTCGCCAGTTCCAGAACGATTTCGAGCAGGTGCGGGTGGTGCGTCTGGAGCAGAACTACCGCTCCACCCAGACCATCCTCAATGCCGCCAATGCGGTGATCGCCAACAACCAGGGCCGCCTCGGCAAACAGCTGTGGACCGACGGCGAGACCGGCGAGCCCATCGACCTCTATGCCGCCTTCAACGAGCAGGACGAGGCCAACTACATCGCCGACACCATTGCCGACTGGATCGACAAGGGCAATCTGCGCAGCGATACCGCGATTCTCTACCGCTCCAATGCCCAGTCCCGGGTGCTGGAGGAATCCCTCATCCGTCAGGGCATTCCGTACCGGGTCTATGGCGGCCTGCGCTTCTATGACCGCCAGGAGATCCGCAACGCCATGGGCTACCTGCGTCTGGCGCACTACCGCCATGACGATGCCGCCTTCGAGCGGGTGGTGAATACGCCGACGCGCGGTATCGGCGCCAAGACCCTCAACCAGCTGCGCACCCTGGCCACCACCGAGAGCCTCTCCCTGTGGCAGGCCGCCGAACGGGAGCTGGAGGCGGGCAACATCAAGGGCCGCGGGCGCACCGGGCTGGAGAGTTTTCTGCAGTTTGTGGAGAGCCTGGCCGCGGAGAAGGACGAGCTGCCCCTGTACACCCTGGTGCAGCGGGCGGTGCGGGAGAGCGGGCTGCGCGACTACCACGGCAGCGAAAAGGGCGAGAAGGGCCAGACCCGGGTGGAGAACCTGGACGAGCTGGTGGGTGCCGCGCGGGAGTTCGAGGTGGACGAGGAACAGGACCCGCTCACCGAATTTGTCGCCCAGGCCGCCCTGGATGCCGGCGAGGCCCAGGCCGAGGAGCACGAGGACAGCGTGCAGCTGATGACCCTGCACTCGGCCAAGGGGCTGGAGTTTCCGCTGGTGTTCATCGCCGGGGTGGAAGAGGGGCTGTTTCCCCATGCCATGTCCATGGAAGAGCCGGGGCGGATGGAGGAAGAGCGCCGCCTGGCCTATGTGGGCATGACCCGGGCGATGCAGAAGCTGGTGCTGACCTACGCCGAATCCCGCCGCCTGTACGGGCAGGAGAAGTTCCACCCGGTGTCGCGCTTTGTGCGTGAAATCCCGGCGGAAAACATGCGTGAAGTGCGCCTGCGCAATACCGTCTCCCGCCCGGCCATGATGGCGCGGCCGAATGAAAGCATGGCGATGCCGGACAATGGGCCGGCCATCAGCCTGGGCGCCCGGGTGCGGCATCCCAAGTTTGGTGAAGGCATCGTGATGAATGCCGAGGGCAGTGGCCCGCAGGCCCGGATCCAGGTCAACTTCGAGGAAGGGGCCAAGTGGCTGGTGCTGGCCTATGCGCCGCTGGAGGTGGTGTAACAGTTGTCGTTGCGATCAAAATAGTTGAACCTTTGGGCTGAAGGCTAAGTCCGGGGCCACACATATAGCCCCTCTCCCCGCTGGGGAGAGGGGATGTAGGGCGCATTTGTGCGGGGCCGTCCGGGCCGTCAACAACAAACAAGATTGTCCATAACAACAAAGAGGAAGGATCTATGAAGCGTCGACATTTGCTGGCCACCCTGGCAGTCGTGGCCGGACTGGGATTGTCAGGGTGCAACAAGCAGGAATCCACCGATCAGGCGGCCGCCGGGCAGGGGGCCGCGAAGCAGCAGACTTTTCAATGGAAGATGGTCACCACCTGGCCGAAGAACTTCCCCGGCCTGGGCACCGCACCGGAGCGGTTCGCCGAGAACGTGGCGGAAATGAGTGACGGTCGCCTCAAGATCAAGGTCTACGGGGCGGGCGAGATGGTGCCGGCACTGGAAGTGTTCGATGCCGTTTCCCAGGGCACGGCGGAGATGGGCCACGGGGCCGGTTACTACTGGAAGGGCAAGGTGCCGGCGGCGCAGTTCTTCTCCACCGTGCCGTTCGGGCTCACCGCGCAGGAATACAACGGCTGGATGTTCCACGGCGGTGGCCTGAAGCTGTATCGCGAAGCCTACAAGCCCTTCGGCGTGATCCCCTGGCCGGGCGGCAATACCGGCGTCCAGATGGGTGGCTGGTTCGCCAAGGAGATCAACAGCCTGGAAGACCTGCAGGGCCTCAAGATGCGGATCCCGGGGATCGGCGGTGACGTGCTGGAAATGGCCGGCGGTACCCCGGAGAACCTGCCCGGCGGCGAAATCTTCACGGCCCTGGAAACCGGGCGGATCGATGCCACCGAGTGGGTGGGCCCCTACAACGACCGCGCCTTCGGCTTCTACAAGATCGACAAGGCCAAGTACTACTACTATCCGGGCTGGCACGAGCCAGGCACGGCGCTGGAGCTGATTGTCAACGAGGAAGCCTACAAGGCCCTGCCCAAAGACCTGCAGGCGATTGTCGATGTGGCGGCGCGGGAGATGAATGCCGATCTGCTGGCCGAGTATACCGCCCGCAACAACGAGGCGCTGCGGGCCCTGGTCGAGGACGAGGGTGTCCAGCTGCGCCGCTTCCCGGACGACGTGATCAACAAGCTGCGTGACATGTCGAAGAAGGCGGTGGCCAACCTGGCCGAGAAGGACGATATGGCGCGCAAGGCCTATGAGTCCTACAAGTCCTTCCGCGACAAGGTCGTGCCCTACACGGCGATTTCCGAGAAGGCCTACCTGGATATCCGTACCGAAGGGTCAGCGGCTCCGAACGCGGAGTAAGCCCGCCAGCGTCGGACGTCTGATGTCGGACGTCTGACGCTTTTGGTCTATCGGTCGCCGGCGTTGCCGGGGACTTCGCGGATGCGGCCGTTCTCGTCGATGGCCACGAACACGAACAGCGATTCGGTGACCTTTCGCGGCCGGTTGGACGAGCCGTCTTTGGTCCACACTTCCACTTCGATCTTCATGGAGCTGCGCCCGACATCCACCAGCCGGGTATAGCACGCCACCTGGGCACCCACGCGCAGCGGTGAGAGGAATTCCATCCGGTCGATGGCAACGGTCGCGGTGCGGCCCTTGGAAATCTGTCCCGCCACGGTGGCGGCGGCCAGGTCCATCTGCTTTACCAGCCAGCCGGCGTAGACATCGCCATTGGGATTGGTGTCCGCGGGCATGGGGACCACTTGAATGGCCAGCTCGCCTTTCGGCTGCGGCTTCTCGTCATGCTTCATAGCTTCTGCTCCATCGCACGTTTCCGTGGTTTCGCTCCCGGGGAATCATCCATCCCCCTAAGAGTCTGATTGCAAGCGGAAAAGTTCCGTGCGAATCGATCCTCGGTCATTAATGTTGGCGGCTAACCGGGCTGGAAAAACTGCTCCGGCAGCCAGGTGGCCAGATCGGGCCACAGGGCAAGTATAGCCAGCATTAGCAACTGTATAGCGATAAAGGGTATGACGCCGCGATAAATTTGCCGGGTGCTGACGCTGTCCGGGGCGACACCGCGCAGGTAGAACAGCGAAAAGCCGAACGGGGGCGTGAGGAACGAGGTCTGCAGGTTGAGGGCAATCATGATCCCCAGCCAGACCGGATCGAAGCCCATCTGCAACAGCACCGGGCCAACGATGGGCACCACCACGAAGGTGATCTCGATGAAGTCGAGGATGAAGCCGAGCAGGAAGATCACCAGCATGACGATGATGATCGCGCCGGTGGAGCCGCCGGGCATGTTGGTGAAGATCGACTGGATGAGATCGTCGCCGCCGTAGCCGCGGAAAACCAGGGAGAAGATCGATGCCCCCACCAGGATCAGGAACACCATGCAGGTGACCCGGGTGGTCTGGCGGCACACCTCGCGCAGGATGGCGATGGTCAGGAAGCCCCGCAACGCCGCCAGCACCGCGGCCCCGAAAGCGCCAACGCCGGCCGCCTCGGTGGGGGTGGCAATACCCGCGAGGATGGAGCCGAGCACCGCCACGATCAGAATCAGCGGCGGCGTCAGGTCGCGCCAGAGGTTGTAGCTTTTGCCTTCCGGGTTGTCCTCTTCCCGGTGGCGCGGCATGCGCTCGGGCCTGAGCCAGGCCACGGCGACGATGTAGAGGATATAGAGCGCCACCAGCATCAGCCCCGGGAAGATGGCGCCGATGAACAGGTCCCCCACCGAGACGGTGTCCGGGCTGAAGATGCCCATGTTGCGCTGGGCCTGTGAGTATGCGCTGGACATCACATCCCCCAGCAGCACCAGGGCGATGGAGGGGGGTATGATCTGCCCCAGGGTGCCGGTGGCGCAGATGGTGCCGGTGGCAATAGCCGGATCGTAGCCCCGGCGCAACATGGTGGGCAGGGAAATCAGCCCCATGGTGACCACGGTGGCGCCGACGATGCCGGTGCTGGCGGCCAGCAGCATGCCCACCACCGCCACCGCGATGCCGAGCCCCCCACGCAGCCGCTGCATGACGGCGGACATGCTCTCGAGCAGGTTCTCCGCCAGTTTCGACTGCTGCAGCATGCACCCCATGAAGACAAACAGCGGCACGGCCAGCAGCGTCTGGTTGATCATCAGGCCATAGAGGCGGCTGGGTGCGGCGGAGAGAAAGGACGGGTCGAAGACCCCGAACAGGGTGCCGCCAAAGGCGAACATCAGGGCGGTGCCGGCCAGGGAAAAGGCCACCGGATAGCCGAACAGCAGCACGATGCAGACCACCGCGAACATGATCAGCGGGATGTAGTCCACCAGCATGTTACACCTCCTCCCGGTCGATCACGCCGCGCTCGGGCGGGGTTGCGCCGCGTGTTCGCAGCAGTCCGCGTAAGGCCTCCGCCAGGCCCTGGATCGCGATCAGTACGCACATCAGAGGAATCAGGGACTTGAGCAGGAAGACCGCAGGCAGGCCGCTGGATTCGGGGGAATGTTCGCGGATGGCCCAGGAGGCGGCCGCATAGGGCCAGCTTTGCCAGAACAGGAAGATGATGACCGGAAAGAGCAGGAAGAGCGTGCCGGCAAGGTCGACCCAGCCCTGGCTGCGCGGTGTCATGCGCTGGTAGAAAATGTCCACCCGCACATGGCCGTTGTGTTTCAGGGTATAGGCGCTGGCCAGCATGAACACGGCGGAATGCAGGTAGAGCACCGATTCCTCCATGGCGATCCAGCTGACATTGAACAGATAGCGCGACACCACGATGAACATGGTCAGGGCCACCATGGCGACATTGAGCCAGGCCAGCAGGCGCCCGCTGTATTCGGTGAAACGCTCGAGTTTTGTAATCAATCCGTCGAGGGGGGACGAGGAATGCGTTGCCGGATCCATGTTTGAGACGGTCATTGTTGTGTTATTGAACTTCGCATAGTAGTTCAACGGCCCGCTGCTGCAAAGGCAGCACGCGGTTTATGACAGTTTTGTTCAAAATAAGACACCCCTGTAATATAGCTGTCACATTTCGTCCCTAGGATGTCGGCTATCGGTAGTCAAGGAGCCGGTTGTTTGGGGCTCTCCCAGGGAATCGCTGATTAGGGCTGGGGCAGGGAACGTGACAGGCGTTAATCAGCGATTTCCTTAACTGCCGGATGATGAAAGCTCACTCGATAGCCAACCAACCAGACGAATATGGAGGCAAACGTGGCTAAGAAGTTTTCCGCAGCACTGGCGGGCCTGACGCTCGCAGCCGCGATGACCGCGCCGATTCAGGCTCAGGCACGCGACTACATCAGCATCGTGGGTTCTTCCACGGTATATCCTTTTGCTACAACGGTTGCTGAGCGTTTTGGCCGCAGCACCAAGTACTCGACCCCGAAGATCGAAAGCACCGGTTCCGGTGGCGGTCTCAAGCTGTTCTGTGAAGGTGTCGGCACGTCCAACCCGGATATCACCAACGCGTCTCGCCGCATCAAGAAGTCCGAGTTCGATCGCTGCCAGGCGAACGGCGTCAAGGACATCGTTGAAGCGAAGGTCGGTAACGACGGTATCGTTCTGGCCGCGGCCAAGAGCAGCCCGGATTTCGACCTGAGCCGCGAGGAAATCTTCCTGGCCCTGGCCGCGGAAGTGCCCAATCCGAAGAATCCGTCCGAGATCATCGATAACCCTTATCAGAAGTGGAGTGATATCAACTCCGAGCTGCCTGATGTTAAAATCCGCGTTCTCGGGCCGCCCCCGACGTCCGGTACCCGCGACGCGTTCGTGGAACTGGCCATGGAAGCGGGCTGTGAGCACTTCGACGCGATCAGCAAGCTGGAAGACAGCAACGAAAAGCGTTTTGACGAAGTGTGCAAGAGCATGCGTGAAGACGGTGCCTTCGTGGAAGCCGGCGAGAACGACAACCTGATCGTTCAGAAGCTGGAAGCGGATCCAGGTTCTGTCGGTATCTTCGGGTTCAGCTACCTGGACCAGAACCGCGGCATGATCAAGGGTGCCAAGGTCAACGGTTCCGAGCCGACTTTCGATAGCATCGCCAGCGGCGACTACCCGTTGTCCCGTTCACTGTACTTCTACATCAAGAAGGCGCACGTGGGCGTGGTACCGGGCATCCCCGAGTACCTGAAGGAGTGGACCTCCGAGAAGGCCTGGGGTCCGGGCGGCTACCTGGCCGAGAAGGGCATGATCCCGCTGGCCGACGATCTGCGTGCCAAGATGAAGAAGCAGATCCTCGGGCTGAAGCCGATGACTGGCGACGAAATCTAAACGCGCCGGGCATCAGCAGGGGGAAGGCAGCTTCCCCCTGCACATCATAATAAAAACAACCTGGTAGACCATCAGGTTGTTTTTTCGTTTTGTAGAGGGTGCCGCATCCTCCGTAGGCTGGAGAACGACAAACAATGCAGACGTCCTATCTGCTCATGCTGCTTATCGTGATCGCCGTCATTGCCTATGCCATGGGTTATGGCCGCTCCTTTGCCGTCGCCAAACCGCTGGGCGGTATCCGGCACCTGCATTCACTGCCTTTTTACTATGCCATGCAGTCGTTCCTCTGGGCCCTGTTACCCGCGGCCCTGATTCTGGGCGCCTGGGTGGCCTTTGACGGCGCCGTGATCGAGCGCATGGTGATCGAGTCGCTACCGGCCAGCGCCATGCCTTCGGACCCGTCGCAGAACAGTCTGGTGATGAGCCAGATCCAGAACGTGGCCAACGGCGCCCTGGATCCCCAGTACATGGATCAGGCCATCGTCGATGCCGCCGACCGCTTCAAGCACTGGCAGGCCCAGAGCCAGCTGGTCGTCACCGCGCTTTCCATTACCCTGGCCATACTGGGTGCCGGTTTCGCCTGGGCCCGGATTTCACCGCAGCTGCGGGCCCGTGAGCAGGTGGAGAAGGCGCTGCGCCGCATCTTCGCGGTCTGCGCGTCCCTGGCCATCCTGACCACCCTGGGCATTCTGCTCTCGGTGCTGTTCGAGGCGCTGCGTTTCTTCCACAAGATTCCGCTCACCGAGTTCCTGTTCGGGTTGCAATGGAGTCCGCAAACCGCCATCCGGGCCGATCAGGTGGGCTCCTCCGGGGCTTTCGGTATGATCCCGCTGTTTGCCGGCACCCTGCTGATTTCCTTTATCGCCATGGTGGTGGCGGTACCGGTGGGACTGATGTCGGCCATCTACCTGTCGGAATACGCGCCGCGCAAGGTGCGTGGCACGGTCAAACCCATGCTGGAGGTGCTGGCCGGGGTGCCCACCGTGGTATACGGCTTCTTCGCCGCGCTCACCGTGGCTCCGGCCATCCGCGATCTGGCTGCCTCCGTCGGCCTCAATGCCTCTTCGGAAAGTGCGCTGGCGGCGGGGCTGGTCATGGGGATCATGATCATTCCCTTTGTCTCGTCCCTGGCCGACGACGTCATTAATGCCGTGCCCCAGAGTATGCGGGATGGCTCCCTGGGGCTGGGCGCCACCCAGTCCGAAACCATCGCCAAGGTGATTTTTCCGGCGGCCCTGCCGGGCATCATGGGCGGTGTGCTGCTGGCAGTGTCGCGCGCCATCGGCGAAACCATGATTGTGGTCATGGCCGCGGGCCTGGCGGCCAATCTCACGGCCAACCCGCTGGATGCGGTCACTACCGTGACCGTACAGATCGTCACCCTGCTGGTGGGTGACCAGGAGTTTGACAGCGCCAAGACGCTGGCGGCCTTTGCCCTGGGGCTGATGCTGTTCATCGTCACGCTGTGCCTGAACGTCGTCGCCCTCCACATCGTGCGCAAGTATCGAGAGCAATATGACTGATCAACTGAGCAAGGCGGAACGGATCGAAAAGAACCTGGCCCGCCGTTACCGCAAAGAACGCCGCTTCCGCCTTTACGGCATTCTGTCGATTGCCTTTGGTCTGCTGGCGCTGGTGGTGCTGTTCACCGACATCATCAGCAAGGGCTATACCGCCTTCGAGCAGGCCGAGATCCAGCTGACGGTTCACCTGGATGGGGAAACGCTGGATATCGATGACCCGAGCGACCCGGATCAGCTGGCCTATGCCAACCTCGACGGGCCGATCCGCGCGGCGCTGGATGAGATGTTCCCGGGTGTGGAAGGCCGTGTGCCCAAGCGCCAGCTCTATGGCCTGGTCAGCGCCAGCGCCGGCTATACCCTGCAGGACATACTCAAGAACAACCCGGATATGCTGGGGCAGAAGGAAACCTTCTGGTTCACCGCCGATGACGATGTGGACCTTTACCTTAAGTACCACGGCGATGAAGATTTCAGCAGCCGCCTGAGTGAGCGGCAGCAGCAATGGGTTCAGGCGCTGGTCGACAAGGGTCGGCTGGAGCGCCACTTCAACACCAATTTCTTCACCAACGGCGATTCCCGGGAGCCGGAACAGGCCGGCATCCTGGGCGCGGTGATGGGGTCGGTGTTCACGATGCTGGTGACCCTGGCGCTGTCGTTCCCGATTGGGGTGGCGGCCGCGATCTATCTGGAGGAATTCGCACCGCGCAATCGCTGGACCGATTTCATCGAGGTGAACATCAACAACCTGGCGGCGGTGCCGTCGATCATCTTCGGTCTGCTGGGACTGGCCATCTTCATCAACATGTTCGGCATGCCCCGGTCGGTGCCGGTGGTGGGCGGCATGGTGCTCACCCTGATGACCTTGCCGACGATCATCATTTCCAGCCGCGCGGCTATCAAGGCGGTGCCGCCCTCGATCCGGGAGGCGGCTCTGGGCCTGGGTGCCTCGCGCATGCAGGTGGTGTTGCAGCACGTGCTGCCCCTGGCGCTGCCGGGTATGCTGACCGGTACCATCATCGGCATGGCCCAGGCGCTCGGCGAGACCGCGCCGCTGCTGATGATCGGGATGATCGCCTTTATCGTCGACGTCCCGGAAGGCTTCCTGGATCCGGCCACGGTGCTGCCGGTCCAGATTTTCCTTTGGGCGGACAGCCCCGAGCAGGCCTTCGTTTCACGCACCTCGGCCGCCATCATGGTGCTCCTGGCGTTCCTGATCGCCATGAACACCCTGGCCGTCGTACTTCGTAAAAAGCTTGAACGCCGCTGGTGATGGGAGGAATCACAATGGAAACCACTGCACAGACAACCCCGACGGCTCCTGCCACTGCCACGGATTCGCCCGCGAACCAGGATACGGCGGCGCTGGATCGCATTGAGACGGTGGGGCACCCGCTGGTGGATGACCCCAAGTTCAGCTGCCGCAATGTGAACGTGTTCTATGGGGAGAACCAGGCGATCCATAACGTCAGCCTGGATGTGGCCAAGAACCAGGTGATTGCGCTGATCGGTCCGTCCGGTTGTGGCAAATCCACCTTCCTGCGCAGTCTCAACCGCATGAACGACACCATCGAAACCTGCCGGGTCGAGGGCAGCCTGAAGCTGGACGGTGACGATATCTATCATTCCAAGATGGATGTGGTCGCCCTGCGCGCGCGGGTGGGCATGGTGTTTCAGAAGCCCAACCCGTTTCCCAAGTCGATCTATGACAACGTGGCTTACGGGCCCAAGATTCACGGCCTGGCCAATCGCAAGGTGGAACTGGACGAGATCGTCGAGAACAGCCTGAAAAGTGCCGGTTTGTGGAACGAGGTCAAGGACCGGCTGGATACCCCGGGTACCGGCCTCTCCGGTGGCCAGCAACAACGCCTGTGTATCGCCCGGGCCATCGCTGTCAGCCCTGAGGTGGTCTTGATGGATGAGCCCTGTTCAGCTCTGGATCCGATTGCGACCGCCCGCATTGAAGAACTGATCGATGAGCTGTCGCAGACCTACACCATCGCCATCGTCACCCACAGCATGCAGCAGGCCGCAAGGGTGTCTCACCGCACAGCGTATTTCCACCTGGGACGGCTGGTGGAGGTGAATGAAACCAACACGGTATTCACGTCACCCCAGCACGAATTGACCGAGGCCTATATCACCGGCCGTTTCGGTTAATGCACCACCATCGGGTGAGACGGGCAGGGGAAGGGAATCCTGCTAAAGTAAAGGCTACAGGCTCCGGGAGCGAGAACAATGAATACAACCAGTAACGAATTGCATACCCAACATATCTCGCAGCAGTTCAACCACGAACTGAGCGAACTCAAGAGCCACCTGCTGGTGATGGGCGGCATGGTGGAGCAGCAGGTGCAGAATGCCCTCAAGGCCCTGGTCGAGGGTGATAGTCATCTGGCCGAATCGGTCCGCGATCGCGACAAGGAAGTGGACAAGCTCGAGCGAACCATCGACGAGGAAGCGACCCGCGTGATCGCCCGCCGGCAGCCGGCAGCCAGTGACCTGCGTCTGGTGGTTTCGGTCATCAAGATGGTGGCCGATCTGGAGCGGGTCGGGGACGAGGCCAAGAAGATCGCCAAGTTCGCCATTGCCCTGGCCGAGGAAGGTCAGGCCCCGCGCGGTTATGTGGAAGTCCGCCATATCGGCAATCATGTCAGCCAGATGGTGCGTGACGGCCTGGATGCCTTTGCCCGCTTCGACACCGAACTGGCTCTGGCGGTCATGAAGGAAGACGAGTCGGTGGACAACGAATACCGCAGTGCCACCCGGGCCCTGGTGACGTTCATGATGGAAGACCCGCGCAGCATTTCCCGCTGCCTCAACATCATGTGGATCCTGCGCGCGCTGGAGCGGGTGGGGGATCACGCCAATAACCTGGCCGAGCACGTGATCTTCATGGTCAAGGGCACCGACGTGCGTCACGTGCCCCTGTCCGAGGCGGAAAAAGCCGTCGAGGACTGATCGTCCGGCCATGCGGCCCTGTTATCTCTTCTGCTACGGCACGCTCCAGCACCCGCCCCTGTTCGAACAGGTGGCGGGGGAGCGCTTCCAGGGCGAAGCCGCCCGCCTCGACGGCTACCGCTGCGCCCGGGTGATCGGTGAACCCTATCCGGCCATTGTCCCCGACTCCGGCGCCGTCACCCACGGTACCCTGGTCCCCCTGCAGCGCCCGCAATCGCTGTCAGCCCTGGATGCGTACGAAGGCCCGCTATACCAGCGCCAGCGGCTCAACGTCGAGGTCGACGGGCGAAGCGTGGTGGCCTGGGTCTATGTGCTCAAGCCCGCTTATCGCCAGCGCCTGGGCGGCGAACCCTGGTCGCTGGAAACCTTCCAGCGCCGTTGGGCTTCTCTCTACTGTACACGCTAGTGTCGCGCGCCCACCCTCTGGCCATTTCCAAAGGCCCAACCTCAGGCGCATGACTTGCCCCCCAGCCGTCATACCCGCGAAGGCGGGTATCCAGAGCGGCAGACACCCAACATTGATGACCAATGCCCTGGATCCCCGCCTTCGCGGGGATGACGGGTATTGAGTGCGGAGCAAGGGCCCCGAACAACGGTGTATCTTCTCGGGCATAACGTTGAGGGGCACTCAGACAGATGGTATCTCCTGGGAAGCCGGTTCTTACTCGCCAGGAAAAGGCGGCCAGCCCAGGCGTTTGCCACCCAGCAGATGCAGGTGAATATGGAACACGCTCTGCCCGGCGTGCTCGTTGCAGTTCATCACTACCCGGTAACCGTCCTCGGCCACCCCAAGCTCATCAGCAACCTTTTTGGCGACCAGGAAGAGGTGGCCCACGGTCTCGCGGTCATTCTCGGTAATGTCGTTGATGGTGGGGATCTCGCGCTTGGGGATGATCAGCACGTGGTGCGGTGCCTGGGGATTGATGTCCCTGAACGCCAGGGCCATGTCATCCTCGAAGACGATATCCGCAGGAATCTCGCGATTGATGATCTTGGTGAAAATGGTGTCCGCCATGGTTCGATCCTTTTTGTCGTGTTGCAATCGGCTTGTCGTGTTACAGGAACGGCACCCGAATCGGGAGTCGCGGTGTTGGAGGCTTGAGTCGTTTCAGCAGCTTGTCCAGGGCGCCGGTTTCCGCGCTGTCCAGCCCCATGGCATAGCGGGCCACCTGGCGCCGGGCTGGCCTCAGCCGGCCGGCGATGCCCAGGCCGAGATTGCGGGCCAGCTTCAGGGGCAGGTGATCGTTGCTGAAGCCGTAATAGAACAGGTCCATGGCCGCCATCATCATCAGGTTGGCCGGCCGGCGTTCGCGGGCCCAGGCCTGGAGTGGCGCCGGGGCGCCGGGATCGGTGGCGCCGGTCAGTTGCGCCAGCAGGGCACTGACGTCCTGGAAGCCGAGGTTGGCGCCCTGACCGGCCAGCGGGTTGATGGTGTGGGCCGCATCGCCCACCAAGGCCACCCGTCCTTTAACGTACTGCTGGGCATGACTGCGAGCCAGGGGAAAACGGGCGCGGCCGGTGACCGCCTGCAGCGGTGGCAGTGTGTCCGGGAAGGCGTCCTGGATCGCGTTCTGGAAGGCCTCGTCGTCCAGCGCCATTAGCGCGTCCAGCCGTTCAGGCGCGTCGTACCAGACCAGCGACGCCTGGGCCTGGCCGTTGTCAGCGGGCAGGGGCAGATAGGCGCGCGGTCCGCTGGGGAAAAAGGCTTGCCAGGTGATGTCGCGGGGCGCGCCGGCGTGGCGCACCCGGGCCACCAGAGCCTGCTGGGCGTAGGTGTCGCTGTCGGTGCCGATCCCGGCCAGGGTTCGAATCTGTGACTGGGCCCCGTCGGCCCCCACCAGCAGCCGCGCCTTCAGGGTATCGCCTTCGGCAAGAGTGAGTGTGACGTCCGCGGCGGTTGCCTGTAGCGACACCACCTCGGCCGGAGCACGGCAGACCACGTTCTCCAGCGGCTCCAGCGCATCCCACAGGGCCCGTTGTGTGACGCTGTTCTCGACGATGTGACCGAGATGGGAACGTTTCAGATCTGCGGCGTCAAAGAGAGTGTGGTTAAATGGGCTGTCGCCGAGCAGTGGGACCTGACGCAGGTCTTCCCACACCTCCAGGCGACGGTAGGGAGCAAGGCGCATGCCCTCTATACCCGCCCAGGCGCCAAGCCGCCGCAGCAGCGCTTCGGTGCCGGCACTGAGGGCGGAGACGCGCATGTCCGGTGCACGGTCAGCCATGAACGGAGGCGGCGTCTGGCGGTCGATCAGCGTGACGCGCCAGCCGGCGCGTCCCAGGCCCAGGGCCAGTGCCGCGCCGATCATGCCGCCGCCGACGACGATAACATCAGATTCCTGCTGGGCCATAAGCGTCCCTGATAATGAACAGATGGGTTCTCATGATACTCAAGGGTGTCGGTCTGGCCCAGCCCCGACTTGAAAGCGTGCCCGCCGGGGCCCCTATATTTTTTGATTGCGACAAACAGGAGAGAAGATGCAACGCCGAGTAGTCAGTTTTCATGCCCTGTTCCTGGGTCTCGCGCTATTGCTGGCCGGGACGGTCTACGCCGCCTTGCCTAGCACCCTGGCTGATGGCGAGCCCATGCCCTCGCTGGCGCCTATGGTAGAGAAAGTGGCGCCGGCCGTGGTGAATATCGCGACTTTTACCACGGTCAAGCAGGTGAGCAATCCGCTGTTGAGCGATCCTTTTTTCAAGCGTTTCTTCAATGTCCCCGATCAGCCGCAGAAACGCACCAGCAGTGCCGGGTCCGGCGTGATCGTGGATGCGGAAAAAGGCTATGTGATGACCAACCATCACGTGGTCGGCAACGCCGACGAGATCACGGTCACCCTGCGGGATGGTCGTGAATACAACGCCGAGGTTGTGGGCAGTGACGAGCAGACCGATATCGCGCTGCTGCAGATCCCCGCTGAGAATCTCACGGATGTTCCATTGGCCAAGGCCGGGAACCTTCGGGTGGGCGATTTCGTGGTGGCTTTGGGCAATCCGTTCGCCCTGGGCCAGACCGTTACGTCCGGTATTGTCAGCGCCCTGGGGCGCCATGGCCTGGGTATCGAAAACTACGAGGACTTCATCCAAACCGACGCTTCTATCAATCCGGGTAATTCCGGCGGGGCACTGGTCAATCTGCGGGGTGAACTGGTGGGCATCAACTCGGCCATACTGTCCCCGGGGGGCGGGAATGTGGGGATCGGCTTCGCCATTCCCACGGCTATAGCCATGGCAGTGAAAGACCAGCTGATCGAGTTTGGTGAAGTGCGTCGCGGCCAGTTGGGCATTCTTTTCCAGGACTTGACCCCGAAACTGGCAGAAGCGTTTGAGCTGGACCAGCGAAAGGGCGCCCTGATTGCTCGTGTCCGAAATGGTTCACCGGCACAGAAGGCGGGCCTGAAATCTGGCGATGTGGTGATTGAGATAGACGGCCATGCGGTGAAAAATGCCAGTGATTTGCAGAACCGTTTGGGGTTGAGCCGGGTGGGCAAGCCGTTGAGCCTGACCGTGGTGCGTGACGGTGAGCCTCTGACAGTCGAGGCGGCACTGGAGGCACCCAAGGCACACCAATTGTCCGGCAAGCAGGTGCATCCGGATCTCTCGGGCGTGCTCTTCGAGGACAAGGTGGATAACAGTGCGGGCGCTGTGGTGGGTGTGATTGCCAAAGAAGTGGCAGCATCCAGCAATGCCTATCGCGCCGGCTTGCGCCCGGGGGATCTGCTGGTGGCAGTCAACCGGCGCCGCTTGAAATCAGTGGCGGACCTGGCCCAGTTGTCGGGCCAGGCCTCGGAGCTGCTGTTGCAGCTGCAGCGGGGCGATCGCCAGTTCTACTTGGTGGCCCGCTAGCTCACTGACGCAAGCGCCGCCTACCCGGCCTCCAGGGTCCGCGGTGGCCGGCGCTTGCTGTTCAGCCAGGCCGGTTTGCTGGCCCCGGGTTTCAGGAACCCCTGGTTGATGATCACCGGATGGACCAGGCGAAGGAAATCTTCAGTGTCCATGCGGATGGATTCCGTGTGCTGACCGGCGGCGAACACGATTTCCGGCTGCTTGGTCAGCGCCTCGCAGCAGTAGACGCTCATGTCGTAGAGGTTGCCGAAAGGCGGCATGGCGCCCACCTCGCACTGCGGGAAGCGGTCCTGAAACTCTTCCTCGTCGGCCAATTCCACGAAATCCGTGTCCAACACATCGGTCAGCCGGTCCCAGCGAATGCGCCAGGTGGAGGGCATGACCAGCATGGCGCGCTGCCCGTCCAGCTCGATGATCACCGTCTTCACCACTTGCTCACCGTCGATCTGGCAGTGCTGCGCCAGCTCCTGGGCGGTGTAGGCCGGTGGGTGCTCGATGCTGGTGAAGGCTACCCCTTTTCGGTCAAAAAAATCTTTCAGACATTGCACTGGCATGGTTCAAACTCCCCGCGTTGTCTGGGACAAGTCAGCCCTCTCCAGAGGGGCCGGGTTTGGGTGACTTCCTGCCCTAAGCTTAGACCAGGGTCCTGACTTCACTGCAAGTGAAAAAACGCTGTTTAACATTTGAGCGTTTTAACTGTGATCCTGTACGCGAAGGGGATGTTAAAAGTGCAGCAAAAAAGGGGGGTTGGGGAGCCCCTCACACAGGAAAGGCCCCCGGAATAAAAACATTACGGTTTTTTCGTCTGTGGCCGGCGCCCTCAGCCCTGCTGTTGATACAGATGCACATCCCGCTGCGGGAACGGAATGCTGATGCCCTCGGCGTCGAAGGCCTCCTTGACCTTTTCCTGCATGGCCCAGAACACCGGCCACACATCCGGTGCATTGGCCCAGGCGCGCGCCATGATATTGACCGAGTTATCGCCCAGGGAGCCGACCATGACCATCACTTCGGGGTCCTTCAGAACACGCTCGTCCGCTTCGATCACGTCGCGGATGACCCGCTTGGCCTTCTGGATGTCATCGCTGTAGGCGATGCCGAACTCCATGTCCACGCGACGGGTTTCGTAGGCGCTGTAGTTGATCAGGCTGGCGTTGGAAAGATTGCCGTTGGGAATGACCACGCGCTTGTTGTCGAAGGTGTTGACGATGGTGTAGAGAATCTGGATCTCGGCCACCGTGCCCACGTAGCCCTGGGCCTCGATCACGTCACCGGCGCGGAAGGGCTTGAAGATCAGGATCAGCACGCCGCCGGCAAAATTGGCCAGACTGCCCTGCAGGGCCAGGCCCACCGCCAAGCCGGCAGCACCCAGCGCGGCAATGAAGGAGGTGGTTTCGACGCCGACCATGCCGGCCACGGAGATGACCAACAGGATCTTGAGAATGGCCGAGATCAGCCCCCCGAGAAACTTGCCCAGCGTGGGGTCTTTCTGCAGGAGCTTCTTTTCGACCATGTTGACCAGGCGATTGATAAGCCACAGGCCGATCAGCAGGGTGACGATGGCCAGCAGTAGCTTGGGGGTATAGGTCAGCACCATATCCCAGATCGTGTCCATGGCGCTGGCCAGTTGTTCCTGGCCGCCAAACAGGTTGTCCATAGCATGCTCCTTGTTGTTTATCGGTGTAGTTCCGCCATTAATCCAGTCTCTCGCCCGGTCCGATTGCGCGACCGGCCCAGCACCCAAGCGCTAACAAGCCTCTCCAGTTCACCGGAAAGCCCTGGGTGATGGCATTGTGGTCCTTTATAACACTGGCAGGGGGTTTAAAACATAGAGAAACATTCGTTGGCCTGCGCTCACCGGATCACTGCTGGTGCGCCCACTCCAACAGCTCGTCCATGGAGCCCCGTGCTGCCACCGGGCGGGGCTTCTGCTCGAACTGGTAGTCGTACATGGGGTCGTAGTAGTCCCTCAGCAGCACCTCGATCCAGGCCCGGTGGTCATCGATGCTGCCGTCCCGCTTCTGCTCGGCCAGGGCCGTCTCCAGGATTTCGGACAACTCCTGATAGCGGGCACCGCCCAGGCGCCGACGAATCCGTGCGAAGCTGTTGCGCAGGTAATCGGCATACTCGCTGAAACCTTCCTCTTCACCGTCCCGTTCGACGTAGGCTTGGCGCATGTCGATGACGTAGTCCTCCAGGATGACGTCGATGCGTTCTTCCAGTGACCGCTCCAGAATAAGTAGCGGCGCCTTGGCCATGGCATTGCGCAGGACCTGGGGCAGGGCGCAGCGACCGATCAGGTGCCCCTCGTCCTCCAGATAGATGGGAGACGACCGATCACCGCGGTGGCTCGCCTTGAGCAGGTCGATGGTGACCCGGTTTTCAAAATCGATCTGGCTGGGCTGGGGCGTGAGCGTGCGGCCAAAGCTTGACCCCCGGTGATGGGCAATGCCTTCCAGGTCCACCGGATTGGGCAGGGCGTTCAGCAGCCGGGTCTTGCCGGTGCCGGTGCGGCCGCTGACGATATAGAGGGGGAGATCGGCGGCGTTTGCGTCCAGCCAGTCCAGCAGAAAGCGTCGCAGGGCCTTGTAGCCGCCCTTGACCCGCGGGTAGTCCACGCCGGCCTCGTGCATCCAGCGCTGGACGGTCTCGGAGCGCAGTCCGCCGCGGAAACAGTAGAGATAACCCTCGGGGTGCTGGCGGGCGAAATCCAGCCAGGCGGCCAGGCGTGCCTCTTTCAGTTCGCCGGAGACCAGCCGGTGGCCCAGCTCGATGGCTGCCTCCTGGCCCTGTTCCTTGTAGCAGGTGCCGACCTGGCTGCGTTCTTCATCGGACATCAGGGGCAGATTCACGGCCGACGGAAAGGCTCCCCTGGCGAACTCCACCGGGGCCCGCAGATCGATCATGGGGCGGTCGTGGAGGAAAAGCTCAAGGTAGTCGTCGGTATCGGGTCGCGCGGCCATAGGGGCTCCGTGGGTCGCCGGGCAAGTGTCTGCGGAGGGGCCTGCCCGGCCATGGATTACGAAAGGAAGCAGTATACCCAAAGCAACCGGTCGCCACGAAACGTTGCGGCGTCCCGGGCGCCTGTTTACCATCTCGCCTTCGCCGTTAACACTCCGGAGGGCTCCAGACTTGTCCCCACAACGACTCAATGCCCACATCCAGCGTACCCTGGCGCATGGACGGGTTGCGCTGAGCGCCCCCCGCGGCTGCCCGGAGATTCCGCTCTACCTGTTTGATCCGGCGGTGCTGGAGGGGCCGCTCACCCATGACCAGGCCCAGGCCGTGGTGGCGGAGCCGGCTTACTGGTCCTTTTGCTGGGCCAGCGGCCAGGTGCTGGCGGCGGCCATTTTGGCGCACCCGGAGTGGGTGCGTGGCAAGCGGGTAATTGATTTCGGTTCCGGCTCCGGAATCGTGGCCATTGCAGCGGCCCTGGCTGGAGCGCGCGAGGTCGTGGCCTGCGATCTGGATGCACAGGCCCTGGATGCGGTGGCGGCCAATGCGGCGGCCAACGACGTCACCCTCAGTTATTGCCGGGACTGGTTTCAGCGTGAAGGGGCTTTCGATCTGGTGACGGCTGCCGATGTCCTGTACGACCCGGACAACCGACCCTTCCTGGACGAATTTGTCGCCGCCGCCCCGGAGGTGTTGCTGGCGGATTCGCGGGTGAAGAATCTTGACCACCCGCCCTATGTGGCGTTTGACGAAGTGGAATGCACAACCTGGCCTGATCTGAACGAGTTTGAGGAATTCAATCGGGTCCGGCTTTACCGGGCGCGAACGTCCTGATGACGTCACGAAGTGGTGGGCCTGAAAAAACAAAAGGGCAACACAATGTGTTGCCCTTTGAAGGAACAGGTATGTGGCCACCCTGGCCGCGTCAGTTACCTTGACGCCTTATCCTTTACCTATCCCTGGTACCGGCATCCGAGCCGGTCATGCAATTTAGAGTCCCTAAAGCAGTACTTCCGTTTAATCCTTGCTTCCCCTCAATTCCTTTGAGGATACCGTCCGTGTTTCGTCCTTTCCCTGTCATCCGCTGACGAGAGTTACTATAGCACCGGAGACTTCATTTTTTGTGTGAAAACAGAGTGATGGATTTTTAATGTGATTCGGGTGGGTCGAAAAAATACACGCAAAAACAGTTAGATAGGCGCAAAGACTGTCGCTTTGGCGTACTTGCTTACAGAAAGTTACAGCCATTTCCTACGTAAATGTAGGAAATATCTCACACGCCGAATGGGCGATGTCCTACAGGGTCGGCTGATTCGTTGCCGGGTGCCGATCGAGCCACAGCCAGAACATGGCCATCACACCCAATCCGACCGCCAGACCGACCCCATCTGCGGCCAGATCCGCGAGGTCGCATTCGCGCAGCGGCAGGAACGCTTGCCAGATTTCGATCAACAGGCCGTAGCCCAGCAGGGCCAACCCCTGCCGGAGCGGACCCAGGGCCCGGTGGGCCAGGGACAGCAGGCCGGCGAGGACCGCGAAGGCCATGGCGTGGTTGAGTTTGTCCCAGCTGGACGAGGGGATCGGATAGTCCAGTGGCGTGGTGGCCAGGTAAAGAATGAATGCGGCACAGCCGTAAAACAGCACGCGCCACAAGGCGATGAGCCGGGTGAGCCGGTATAGCCACTGCACCATGATGTCTCCTGCATCGAGTCCGTTCGGGTTGGCGTTGCCGGCAGTCTGGGGTGCCGCCGGTCGCGCCGGGGTGCGGCAAATGGTAGCTTAATCGCCTTGGTGCCAACACCCCCGTCAAAGAGTGGGCGGCGCCTTCAGGAAATCGCTATAGAAGGAGACGACTTTGGGCGGACGTTTGGATCTTGGCTTCCGGGATCTGATGGCAGGGTTCCGGTTGATTCGCGAGCCCGGGCTGCGGCTTTTTGTAATCATTCCGTTGATTCTGAACATTCTGGTCTTTGCCGGTATTTTTGCCTTGCTCTATCAGGGGTTCGATGCCCTGATCACCTGGGGCATGAGCTGGCTGCCGGACTGGGCCTGGTTGCAGGCCCTGGAGTGGCTGTTCTGGCTGCTCTACGGCGGCGTGGTAATCCTGCTACTGGCTTACGGCTTTGTGGTGGTGGCCAACCTGATCGGGTCACCGTTCTACGGCTATCTGGCGGAACTGACCGAGCGCCGCCTGACCGGGCAGTCCCTGGACGATGCCGGCGGCTGGAAACAGATCGTCAAGGACATCCCCCGGGCGCTCTGGCGGGAAGTGCAAAAGCTGGTGTATTACCTGCCCCGCGCGCTGTTTCTTTTCATCCTCAGCCTGATCCCGGTGCTCAATCTGGTGGGGGCGGTACTCTGGTTCCTGTTCAACGGCTGGATGATGACGCTGCAGTATGTGGATTATCCGGCGGATAACCACCGCGTCAGCTTCCCCCAGTTGCGCGATCAGCTGCGCAAGACGCGGCTGACCAGCCTGGGCTTCGGCATGCCCGTGGCGCTTGGGGCCATGGTGCCGCTGCTGAATCTGGTGATGGTGCCGGCGGCGGTTTGTGGCGCCACCGCCTATTGGGTGAGGGAGCATCAGAACGCGGCGAAATGATCTATATTGGGGGATGACATTTGCCAATTGTCGCAAGGGGGTGCGCCGGCGCCCTCGGCCCAGGCGTGCCGCTCCCTTGTGATCAACCGAGGTTTCTGAATGCCCACTTTGAAGGCGCTGGTGGTGGATGACGCCGCCTTTGTCCGGGATCTGGTCAAGCGTACCGTGCGCAGCCAGTTCCCGGTGATCGAGTTGCAGGAGGCGGCGGACGGGCGCAAGGCCCAGGCCCTGATGTCGCGCAGCCATTTTGATCTGATCCTGTGCGACTGGGAAATGCCGGAAATGTCCGGGCTGGAGCTGCTGCGCTGGATGCGCCAGCACGATGCCTACCGCAAGCAGCCGTTCATCATGATCACCAGTCGCGGCGACAAGGATCACGTGATCGAGGCGGTCAAGGAAGGGGTGTCCGATTACCTCAGCAAACCATTCAGCCCCGAGTCCCTGGGCAAGAAAATCATCAAGGTGATGGGGCCGAAGCTCAAGCAGGCCATGAGCAGCGGTGGCTCGCGGGCTCCTGCCGCGGATGCCTTCAAGGAGTCGGCCAACCTGCTGACGCAGGGGCAGCAGGCCCCGGAGAAACCCAAATCCGCCAAAAAGGGCCCGACCGCCGAGGCCGGTAGCAACAAGTCTCTGGGCGTGGCGGCCATCCGCTTTGCCACCCATACCCTCAAGTGCATCATCAAGAGCCTGACGCTCAATGAAATCCGCGTGATTGCCCGCCGTGGCGATGAGGCGTTTCCGGGCATTCTGGAGCAGGCCGCGGTGGATATCGAAGTGGCCGAAGGCCAGATGGCCCGGCTCAATGGCTATGTGCAGCAGCTGCAGGCGGTGGAAAAGCGGCAGGACACGGATTTTGTCAGCATCACCGTACGCTTCGTGGACGAGGATCCGCAGAAGCTGGAAGACCTCTCCCGCTTTATCGCCCGTCTTAACGGTTAACCGCTTCGGCGGTCGCCTCCAGCAAGCGCTCCGGCGGAAAACAGCAGGTAAAGGTACTGCCTTTCCCGGGCGCGCTTTTCACATCCAGCTTGGCATCATGGTGCAGCAGCACGTGCTTGACGATCGCCAGACCCAGGCCGGTGCCGCCGGTGTCCTTGTGGCGGCTGGGGTCGGCGCGATAGAAACGTTCCGTGAGGCGGGGGATATGGATGGGATCGAGGCCGATGCCATTGTCCGTCACCGAGAGATATACGCCTTTGTTGTCCTTCCACCAGCGCACCTGAATCTCCCCGTGGTCCGGCGTGTACTTCACCGCGTTGAACACGATATTGGAAAACGCGCTGCGTAACTGGTTCTGGTTCCCCAGGATCAGAGTGGGCGCGTCCAGGGACAGGGTGATGCGGTGCTCCCGATCGCCACTCAGGGTGCGGGCATCCTGGACCACCGATTCCAGTACCGGGCCCACATCCACCCGGTCTTCGGCATTGAGTTCGTCGCCGGTTTCCAGCTTGGACAGCAAAATCAGGTCCTTCAGCAGCACTTCCAGCCGGTTGGTTTGCTGGCTCATGGTGTTGAACACCTTCTGCCAGCGTGGCGGAAGATCGTCGGCGTGATCGATCAGGGTTTCCAGATAACCGGCGATGACCGTCAGCGGCGTGCGCATCTCGTGGGAGACGTTGCTGACGAAGTCCCGCCGCATCTGTTCCAGCTGGTGCAGGCGGGTGACGTCCCGGGCGGTGATCAGGCGGTCGTCCTCACCAAACAGGTTGATCTGGAACTGCAGGATCAGGTGCGGCTTGGCCGGTGACGGCATTTCCAGCGGCTGGCTGTAGTCCTTGGCCTCGAAATAGGCCTTGAACTCCGGCTGGCGGACCAGGTTATGGATCAGCTGGCCCTGGTCGGTTTCCAGGCGGAAACCCAGCAGCTGCTCCGCGGAACGGTTCCACCATTCCAGCACGCCGTTGGCATCGGTCATGATGACTGCGTCGCGCAGGGCGTTGGTGGATTCCTGGATACGGTTGATCAGGGTGCGCTGGCGGTCCTGGGCCTGCAGGTGCTTCTGCTGCAGCTTATAGAGGCCGTCGAACAGATCGCCCCAGAGGCCGTGGCTCTCCGGCGGGGTTTCCATGGCCGAGGGGTGGGCCAGCCAGTAGTGCAGGCGTTTGACCTGGCGCAGGGTCCAGAACAGGTAGATCAGCAGGCCGGCGATGAGGGTCCATGCCGGGTGGCCGATAAAGAGGCCGAAGCCAAGCAGGCCCAGGAAGGCTATGACCAGAAGACGGGTGTAGTGGGACCAGTCTCGATGCATCAGGCGCTCTCTTGACGACACAACGTGGGCTCGCGGCCCAACCGCTGACATAGGCTAGCTCGTGACGCGGCTGATGGAAAGCGCTTTAGGTCAATTGTCGCCCGAGCAGCGACTTACGCCGCCCGGGTCGAAAAGCGGTAGCCGGTGCCGCGAACGGTCTGGATCAGATGATCGTGCTCGGCCCCCAAGGCCTTGCGCAGACGCCGGATGTGAACATCGACCGTGCGCTCCTCCACGTAGACATTGCCGCCCCAGACCTGATCCAGCAGCTGGCTGCGGGTATAGACCCGCTCCTGGTGGGTCATGAAGAACTGCAGCAGCTTGTATTCGGTGGGCCCCATGGTGAGCTCGGCGTCGCCCCGGGTGACCCGGTGGCTGACCGGATCCAGGCGCAGGCCGTCCACTTCCACCGGCGTCTCCACGCCGGGCGGTGTGGTCCGGCGTAGCACCGCCTTGAGGCGCGCCACCAGCTCGCGGGGTGAAAACGGCTTGACGATATAGTCGTCGGCACCCACTTCCAGGCCCTGGATCTTGTTGTCCTCTTCCGCCTTGGCGGTAAGCATGATGATGGGAATGTCGGCAGTGACTTCCTCGCGCTTCAGGCGCCGGGCCAGCTCGATGCCGGAGGTGCCGGGCAGCATCCAGTCCAGCAGCACCAGATCCGGCTGCTTGTCCAGAATCAGGGCGTGGGCCTGAGTGGCGTCGCCGGCTTCCAGATAGTCGTAATCGGCCATTTCCAGCGCGACGGCGATCATCTCGCGGATGGGCGCTTCGTCGTCAACGATAAGAACCGTTTTTCCGTGCATGATAGTGACAACCTGACTGATGGCTCGTTATTGCTGTCATATTACACCGGCGTTTGATGACATTAGTATGACAGGCGCCCTTGGGGTCAGGTTGCCGCCAGGATGTAATCCAGGACCAGACCGACGAACACCGCGCCACCGGCCCAGTTGTTGTTCAGGAAGGCCTTGAAGCATTCGGCGCGGTCGCGATTACGTGCCAGGTGTTGCTGGTAGACGAACAGGGTGGCCATGGCCGCCACGCCCAGGTGATAGGGGATCCCCAGCTCGGCCTGCTGCCCCACCATCATCAACACGAGCACCACGCTCACCTGCAGCAGGGCGATGATGGCCCGGTCGGCGGTGCCAAACAGGATGGCGGTGGACTTGATCCCCACCTTGAGGTCGTCGTTGCGGTCGACCATGGCGTAGAAGGTGTCGTAGGCCACGGTCCACAGCACATTGGCGGTGAACAGCAGCCAGGTCAGGCGTTCGAGGTCGTTGGCTTCCGCCGCCCAGGCCATGGGGATGGCCCAGGAAAACGCCGCCCCCAGGAACAGCTGGGGCAGGTGGGTGTAGCGCTTCATGAAGGGATAGATGAAGGCCAGCACGACGCCACCGAAGGACAGATAGAGGGTCAGGCGGTTGGTGAAGAACACCACCAGCAGGAAGGCCGCCAGGCATAGCACCAGGAACAGGCCAATGGCCTCGCCCGGATGGACGCGCTGGTTGGTCAGCGGGCGGGCCTGGGTGCGTTCCACATGCCGGTCCACCTTGCGGTCGGCAAAGTCGTTGATCACGCAGCCGGCCGCGCGCATCAGGAAGACGCCGAGGGTGAAGACGATCAGGTTGGTGAGGGAGGGAAAACCGTCCGCGGCCAGCCACAGGGCCCAGAGCGTCGGCCACAGCAGCAGGAAAGAGCCGATGGGCCGGTTGATGCGCATGAGTTGAACGTATTCGGGCCAGTGCTGGCGCAGCGTGTTCAGGGTGCTGGCAATGGCTGTCATTCAGGCTCCTCTTACCCGCGTGCCTCGGTGATAGCCATCATAGTGGGGCTTCGGAGAGCAGGCAATCCGAGCTCCGGCTCTCCCGGGTCCGGTCGCTGTGATCAGGTGGGGTGGCGGCCGTCTGTGCCCAGTAGGCGGGGAAAAACCATTCGGTGATCAGCAGCCGGTCGGGGCCGCGCTGGAAGCTGGAACGGCGCGCCCAGGTGGAACCGGGGCTGTCCGGATTGCGCACCCGGCCGATGCGGAAGGCGCTGCGCTGCCAGCCGGGTTCCTGGAACAGCACCAGCCCCAGGGGTTTTTCACCCAGTTGGCGGAAACGGCCACTCTCGCCCTGGGCAGGGGCCAGGGGGAAGAGGGTGCGGGCCCGGACCCAGGGGGTGTCGCCGGCACACAGGAGAATCTCGCGGCCCCAGGCCAGCTGCCGGGGGTTGAGACCCAGCGCCTGGGCTTCCGGCAGCGAGGGGCGCGTGGGCCCTTCCCGCAGGATGCGCACCTGCAGGCGGTGGTGGCTCTCACGTTGCAGGCGTCGGGTCAGCGAACCGGCATCCAGCAGAACATTGCGTACCTGCGCGCTGGGCAGCTGGAAAGCCATGGGTGGTTGCGCGGCCAGCCAGCGGGTTTGTGAAAGCAATGGGTCTTGCACAGCGTCGGGTCCTTGCTCGGGAGCGGGTATGATACCCGTTAAGAGTGTTTGTCGTAACCGGGGAACTTGTCCCTCTCCACAAGGCGGGTGTTTGCAGTTTGGGTCGGTGGCGTTTGTGATCTGGGTGCCGGAAGGGTGTTGGCCGTTGCTCTTCCACCGCGATAGAGCGGCTTCCCTGCCGCGCTATCGCTAGCCGGGCGTCCATGCCCTGGTTCCAGAGCAACGGTCAACACCCTTCTCGAACCTTCGGGTAAACGCGGCATCCGGGGAATACTGGGAAGTGGTTATCCACTCAATAACTGCCGCTCAGCCCGCTCCACCTCGTTGTGAGGCCCCTGTAGCACGATGGTATCCCCAGGCAGCAGCTCCACGGCTGGGTTGTCCTTGTCCAGCTCCTCGTCTTCACTGCGTCGGATCGCATAAATGCCGCAGGGCATCGCGATCTCCCCCAGGTGTTTGTGGGCCGCCCAGGCATGGGCCGGCAGCGTGACCGGATGGAGCAGTTCCAGCGGCCGGCCCTGGTCGTCCACCAGGCGGGACTGCAGGCCGTGGTAGTAGCCGTGCAGGATGCTGTAGCGGTCGCGCCGGGTCTCGCTGATGTCCTTGAAGATGCGGTGGGCCGGCACATCCATCAGGGTCAGCACGTGGGATACCAGCATCAGGCTGGCTTCCAGGGTTTCCGGAATCACCTCGGTGGCGCCTTTCTTCTGCAGGTCCACCAGGCGGGAGTCATCCCGCGTGCGCACCAGGATCGGCAGGTGGGCGTTTTCCCGGCGGACTTCCTCGATCAGGCGGATGGCGCGGTCGCCATCGGCATGACAGATCACCAGCAGGCGCGCCTTGTCGGTGCCCAGGGCTTCCAGAATCTCCGGCTTGGTGGCGTCGCCGTAGTAGACCGGCTCGCCGGCGGCGCTGGCTTCCTGGACCCGCATGGGGTCCACATCCACTGCCACGTAGGGAATGTTCTCCTTGCGCAGGAAACGGGCCACGGTCTGGCCAACCCGTCCAAAGCCGCAGACCACCACGTGGCCGCCCCCGCCATGCAGCTTGCCATCGGCATGGGGCAGCTGGGATGCCAGCCGGCCATCGCGATCCGCTTCCAGCCGTCGCATGATGCGCGGGGTCAGGCTGTTGATCATCCAGGGCGTGACGGCAATGGAGAGCACGATCGAGCCCACCAGGATGGCGCTCCATTCTGCCGGCAGCAGGCCCTTTTGCGCGGCGAGGGCAAACAGGGCAAAGCCAAACTCGCCGCCCTGGGCCAGGTAGAGGCCGGAGCGCACGGCCGTCTCGCGATCCACCCCGCGCTGCTGCACCAGCATGATGATAACGGCGGCCTTGCCCACCATCAGCAGCAGCGCCGTGGCGATCACCCAGTACCAGTCGTGCACCAGGCTGGTGAAGTCAAGCATCATGCCGACGCTGACGAAGAACAGCCCCATCAGCAGGTCGCGGAAGGGCCGGATGTCGGCTTCGATCTGGTGGCGGTAATGGGTTTCGCTCAGCATCATGCCGGCAATGAAGGCGCCCAGGGCCATGGAAAGGCCCAGGAAATGGGTCAGGGCGGCGGCCAGCAGGGAGGTCATCAGCACAGTGAGGACGAACAGCTCCTCGGAGTGGGCCTTGGCCACCTCGTCGAACAGGCGCGGCAGGACCCACTTGCCCAGTCCCAGCAGTAACAGGAACAGGGCCACCCCTTTGAGCACGGTCATGCCCAGGGCGGCGACAAACGGGGTGTCACCACTGCCGGCCAGGGCCGGGACCAGGATCAACAACAGCACCGCCGCCAGGTCCTGGAACAGCAGGATGCCGATAGCGATCTGGCCATGGGGTTGGTGCAATTCCTGACGTCCGGTGAGCTCGCGGCTGACCACCGCGGTGGAGGACAGCGCCAGGGCCCCGGCGATGACCGTGGCTTCTTCCGGCGTGGCGCCCAGCAGGATGACCGCCCCGAACACCAGGGCCCCGCTGATCAGGACCTGGAGCCCGCCCACCACGAATACCGTCTGGCGCAGTGCCAGCAGCTTGGGCAGGGAAAACTCCAGTCCCAGGGTGAAGAGCAGGAAGACAATGCCGAATTCGCCGATGAACTGGATGTTTTCCAGATCCTCACCGGGGCGAACCAGCATGCCGACACAGAGGTAGGCCAGGGTCGAAGGGATGTTGAGCCGCCGGAACAGGGCCGAGATGACCACGGCCGCGGCCAGCAGCGCCAGCAGGAAATAGAGCCCTTCGCCCTCGTGCATAAGCGGTTAGAGTCCTTTGACGGCGTAGATGCCCGGTGCGTTGCGCCAGTATCCCTTATAGTCCATGCCGTAGCCGAACAGGAAACGGTCTTCCACTTCCAGCCCCGTATAATCGCCCTTGAGACCGGGGCGCGCCTTGCGGTCGTGCTGCTTGTCCACCAGCACGGCGGTCTGGACGTCCCGGGCCCCGTGTGCCTGGCAGTAATCGGCAATAGCCATCAGGGTGGTGCCTTCGTCGAGTATGTCGTCGACGATCAGCACCGTGCGATCCTGCAGGCTGATCTCGGGGCGCACTTTCCACTCCAGGATGCCACCGGTGGTTTCGTGGCGATAGCGGGTGGCGTGGAGATACTCCGCCTGCAGCGGAAAGCGTAACTGGGTCAGCAGCTGCCCGGTGAGGATGAGCCCGCCGTTCATCACGCAGAAGATTATCGGATTGGCGTCCCTGAGCTGTGCGGTGATGCCATCGGCCATGCGCGTGATGGCGGCCTGAACCTCTGTTTCCGTAAAGAGGCAGTCGGCCTCGTCCAGGATGGTTTGCATCTCAGCGGGGTGCTGGGTCATGAATTGCGGTCCTGTCTGGAAAGCGTTGAAAACCTGCCATTATAGCGTACAGCCCGGGGGCGGGCACAGCATCCCCGCGCCCAAAAAAGCGGGACTGAGCCTCCCCGTTTTTCTGTCCTTACGGGCCGCCAAACCGCCTTCGCTTGGGCGGGGCGGCGCGAAGCCGTATCATGTCGAACCCAACAGGCACATGACAAGCGTTTTGTCGTAGTGTAATATTGTCCGACAATCTAGGGGCGGCATCTAGTGTAGTGCGTCACAGATGGTTGCCAGCAAGTTTGCGCAAGAGGAGATCAATACCGTGAAAAAGTGGCAATGTGTTGTCTGCGGCTGGATTTACGATGAGGCCGAAGGCTGGCCGGAAGACGGCATCGAGCCGGGTACCAAGTGGGAAGACGTGCCGGAAGACTGGGTATGCCCCGATTGTGGTGTCGGTAAAGAAGACTTCGAAATGATCGAAGTGGCCTAGGGGAGTCGTCTATGAGTTCCACCGCTTCAGCGCCGATCGTGATCATCGGGACCGGCCTGTCCGGATATTCCCTTGTGCGAGAGCTGCGCAAGCAGGACAAGGACACGCCGGTGATGTTGATCACCGCCGACGACGGTCGCAGCTATTCCAAGCCCATGCTGTCCACCGGACTGACACGGCAGAAGACCGCCGACGAGCTGGCCCAGGCGGATGCCGGCAAAATGGCCGAGCAGTTCAATGTCGACGTGCGCACCTTTACCACGGTTACCGGGCTGGATACCGAACGCAAGGAAGTGCTGATCGGCGAGGAGCGCCAGCCCTATGAAAAGCTGGTCCTGGCCTGGGGGGCCGATGTGATCCGCCTGGATCTGGCCGGCGATGGCCTCGACAAGGTGTACTCAATCAACGACCTGATGGATTACGGCCAGTTCCGTGAGGCCCTGGACAGCGCCAGCCGGGTGGCCATCCTCGGCGCCGGCCTGATTGGCTGTGAGTTTGCCAACGATCTGCGCAACGGCGGCTATGAGGTGGACGTGATTGCCCCCTCGGACACGACCCTGCCGGGGCTGGTGCCGCCGGAAGCCGGGCGTGCGATCCAGAATGCCCTCACTGAGTCGGGCGTGCGCTTCCATCTGGAAACCGTGGCGGAGTGCATCGACAGCCATGGCGACGGCGTGCGGTTGCAGCTGGCCAATGGCGAGCAGCTGGAGGCCGATCTGGTGATTTCCGCGGTGGGCCTGCGTCCGCGCACGCAGCTGGCCGAGCAGGCAGGGCTGGAGGTGCATCGTGGCATCACGGTCAATCGCGCGCTGGAGACCAGTGCCCCGGATGTCTATGCCCTGGGCGACTGTGCCGAGGTGGACGGGCATTTGCTGCTGTATGTGTTGCCGCTGATGGCTTCCGCCCGGGCGCTAGCCAAGACCCTGACCGGCGAGCGCACCGAAGTGCGTTACGGCGCCATGCCGGTGGTCATCAAGACCCCCTGCTGTCCGACCGCCGTCTGCCCGCCGCCTAATGGCGCGGAAGGTGAATGGCGGATTGAAAGCGAGGGCCATGATACCAAGGCGTTGTTCTGCGACCCCCAGGGGCAGGTGCTCGGTTTTGCGGTCACCGGCGAGTATGCCGCGGAAAAACAGACGCTTGCCAAGGAAGTCCCGCCGCTGCATGACTGACTGACGCGGGATTTGGCAATACCTCATCCGTAGGGGGTGCCGGCGCCTCGGAGCGTGCTACAGTAGGGAACATTGTCCCGGGTTGGAGAGCACAACCTATGAGCGAGCTTGAACCGATTCGCCAGTACCTCCTGCAGCGCCGCCAGGAACTTGAAAAGCGTATTGCCTCGATCAAGTCCGATCTGGGGCAGGCGCTGGATCATGACTTTGCCGAGCAGGCCGTGGAACAGGAAAACAGCGAAGTGTTGCAGTCCCTCGGCCGCGAGGCCGAAGCCGAGATCGCCAAGATCAACCGGGCCCTGATCCGCATGGACGAGGGCAGTTACGGGGAATGCGTGGATTGTGGCGAGCCGATTCCGGTCGAGCGCCTCAAGGCCCGGCCCTATTCCTCCCGTTGTGTCGACTGTGCCAGCCGGCAGGAGCAGGGGGCATGAGCGAAACGCTATCGGCTGAAGTCCTCTGTCACACCGCCAACCGCGTCGCCGAGATTCGCCTCAACCGTCCCGAGACCCGCAACGCCATCTCCGACGATGCCATGATCGATGCACTGGTCGGGGCGCTGGAGGCGGCTGATGCCGATCCGGAGGTGCGGGTTCTCGTCCTGACCGGGGAGGGCAGTGCCTTCTGCTCTGGCGGCAACGTCAAGGACATGGCCGCGCGCAAGGGGCTGTTCAGTGGTACGCCCGCGGAAATTGCGGATAACTACCAGCGTGGCATCCAACGCATTCCCAAGGCCTTCGCGGCCCTGCGCAAGCCAGTGGTGGCTGCGGTCAATGGCCCGGCCTATGGGGCCGGCTGCGACCTGGCGATGATGTGCGATCTGCGCCTGGCCAGCGAAAACGCCCGCTTTGCCGAGAACTTCGTCCGTGTGGGGCTGATTCCCGGTGACGGCGGTGCCTGGTTTCTGCCCCGTATCGTCGGTCATGCCCGCGCCTCGGAGATGGCCCTCACCGGCGAGCCGGTGGACGCCCACACCGCGCAGGCCTGGGGCATGGTGTCGCGCGTCGTCGCGCCGGAGCACCTGCTGGAAGAAGCCCATGCCCTGGCCGCCAAGGTGGCGGACAATCCCCCCTTCGCCGTGCGCGCCACCAAACAGCTGCTGAGCGAATCGGCCGCTACCGACCTGGATACTTTCCTCAAGCGCTGCGCCCAGATCCAGGGCGTGGCTCATCACGCCGAGGATCACCTGGAGGCGGTTAATGCCTTTTTGGAAAAGCGCCCGCCGCATTTTCATGATCGTTAGTGACAGGTTGGTTTGACTGTTGTGCTCTTGGCTGAGCGTTTCACGTAGGACGTTGGAGGTTTCACGTAAAACCCGCTTGACCTTGGCAGTAAGGGCCGCATGCTGTTTGTCAACGTCCAACGTCCAACGTCCAACGTCCAACGTCCCACATGGCAGAAACCGCCAATACCTTGCATCTTCCTGCCATTGCCCCGACACGGCCGCCTGGGGTAGAAAGAGCCGATAGATTCTGAATGACAGGAGAAGTAATGGAGCCGGTGACCCGCAGCTTGGTGGAGTTGATGACGCTGACCCCGGTGGGGGACGATCATTTCAGGGGTGAGAGCCAGGACCTGGGGTTTCCCAACGTCTTTGGCGGCCAGGTGCTGGGGCAGTCGCTGATGGCCGGCTGTCGCACGGTCAAGGAGCGGCTGCCGCATTCCCTGCACGCCTATTTCCTGCGCCCGGGCGACCCCCACGAGCAGATCGACTATGAAGTGCAGCGGGTCCGCGATGGCGGCACCTTCAGTACCCGGCGGGTGATCGCGCGCCAGGGCGGTAAGGAGATTCTCACGGCGATGGTTTCTTTTCAGGTGGAGGAGGAAGGCTTCGATCACCAGCTGGATATGCCTGACGCGCCGGCACCGGAATCCCTGGAATCGGAAGAGGAGGCGCGCCAGAAGCTGGAGCCGTACATGCCGGAAAAGCGCAAGGCGCAGCTACTGGCTGAGCGGGCCATCGATATCCGCATTGCCGAGCCGGTCAACCCGCTCAAGCCCGAGGCGCGCCCGCCCCACAAACAGAACTGGTTCCGTGCCAAGGGCGATCTGCCGGATGACGAAATCCTTCATCGCTGCCTGCTGGCCTATTCCTCGGATTTCGGACTGCTGGGTACCTCGATGCATCCCCATGCGGTTACCTTCATGCACCCGAACATGCAGGTGGCCAGCCTCGATCACGCCGTCTGGTTCCACCGTCCATTGCGGATGGACGACTGGCTACTGTACGACATGGACAGCCCCAGCGCCTCGGGCGGGCGCGGGTTCAATCGCGGCAATATCTTCAATCGCCGGGGAGAGCTGGTGGCATCGACGGCGCAGGAGGCATTGATTCGTCGGCGCAAGAAGCGGGGATAGGCTTTAAATGGCCAACACCTAGCCGTTCATGGGCCAGGACGACGGCCGGCTCAGCTTGTGGTTGCCGTGCAGCCACTCCAGCATCTTATCGAAAGGCTGCGGATGGATGATGATATAGCCCTGGATCATATCGCAGCCCATGGACTCCAGTAACACCCACTCCTCTTCCCGTTCCACGCCTTCGGCCACCACGCTGTAACCCAGGCTGTGGCACATATCGATGGTGGCCTGGACGATCACCCGGTCGTCCTGTTGCTGGCACAGGTCGGCGATCAGGGAACGGTCGATCTTGATTTCCTTTGCCGGCAGTTTCTTGATGTAGGACAGCGATGAATAGCCCGAGCCGAAGTCGTCGATGCTCAGGGGAATGCCGGTGGTGTTCAGCGAGCGCAGGGTCTGCAGGGAATTGGCCGGATCCTGCATCATCGAGGTTTCGGTGAGTTCCAACGAAATCCGTCCGCGGTGGCTGGCATGGGCGGTCATGAGGCGCTGCACGAAAACCGGAAAATCCGGCTCACGCAGGTTGTAGGGCGAGATATTGATCGACAGGTCGATGTCGTACCCGGCCTGCTGGAAGGCTTCCCGTCCCCGAATGGCCTCTTCCAGTACCCAGCGGGTCAGCGGCTTGATCAGGCCGGTTTGCTCGGCCATGGTGACCAGGGTCTGGGCATCCATGCGATCAATCCGCGCCGGCCAGCGGATCAGCCCTTCCATGCCCACCACCCGCTGATCGGCCAGGGACACCTTGGGCTGGTAGTACAGGGCCAGTTCCCCATTTTCGAGCGCCGCCTTGAGGTCGCCGACCTGGGTCAGGCGGTCGGTGCTGTAGGAGTCCTGGTCCGCCTCGTAGTAGGCAATGCTGCGGTCGTGAGCTTCTTCGCTCTCCTGGGCAATATAGGCCTGGCGGATGAGGGTGCTGGCATCGTCGCCGTGATCCGGATAGATGGAGACACCGGTCACCGGGGCGAGGGGGACCCGCATGCCCTGGAAATCCACCGGCTCGTTGAGGCGGTCGAAACAGCGGTCGATGGCCTTCTGGTTCATCCGCGCCACGCTGGCATCCAGCAGGAAGGCAAAGGTGCCGGTTTCCAGAGCGGCAATGAAAAAGTGCTCGTGTTCGCTGCGCTCGACGGTCTGGATGCCGGGCAGGGTGGCGGCGAGCTGGTTGAAGCGGCGGGCGGAAGACAGCAGGACCTGCTCGGTGTTGGTGTGTCCGAGAGTCTTGTTGATGGCGTTGTAGTTGGTCAGATGCACCACGCCAATGGCGAAGCGCTCGCCGGCGCGGTTGATGATGGCGTCCTTCACCAGCATTTCAAAGCAGGTGTAGTTGGGCAGGCCGGTGACCGGATCGTGCAGGGCCTGCTCCATCAGCTTGAGTTCCGCCCGGCGTCGCACGGCGTGTTCGTGCAGCCGCTGTTCCTGGGCCTCCACTTTCTGTTGCCGCTCCCGGTACAGGCGCTGGGCCAAGGCCACGGTCAGAATCAGCGCCTCCAGTGCCGAGCCGATTTCCATGCCGAATTCGGTCACGAAATTGGTGGGCAGCCAGCCGTACTTGTTCATGGCGGCCATGGTGCTGCCGGCGGTCAGCAGTGCCCAGGCGATGGTGTAGAGGCGGGCCGCTGGGTTGCCCCGGTACCACTCGATGGGGCCGATCAGCGTCAGCAGCATGGTGGACGGGATGGCCAGGGCCACGGAGAGCCGCACCGAGTGGTTGTAATCGATGAAAAAGCTCAGTACCAGCGACACCAGGGAGGCGCCCGAGAGGACCAGGACCAGTTTGTTCAGTGGCGGATTGGACTGCCAGAGTCGCAGGAACGAGCGCGCAAACAACGCCGAAAACACCACCACGAAGGGAATCGACACCAGCATGCTCTGATTCTGCAACCAGGGGGTGTCCGGCCACAGGAGCGGGAAAGTGACGCCGCGGAGCGTGGCCAGCAGCCACAGGTAGCCAAACGTGGCGAGGACATAGAGCAGATAGGTGGTCTCGCGCATGCTGAGGAAGACCACCAGGTTGAACACGATAATGGCGATCAGGATGCCGTAGTAAATGGCATGGGCCTGGTCCTGTCGCGAAATATGGGAAAAAAAGTTCGTGGGCTCCCAGACCTGGATCGGGACCTGCAGGGACCCTTTGGTCTTGACCCGGATATAGGCCTCATAGGCCTTGCCCGGCTCCAGGGTGACCGGGAACAGAAAATGCGGGTGCTGCACCGGTCGCTGCGAGAACGGGTAGTGATCCCCAGTGGTTACCTGGTCCACGACCCGGTCGTTGGTCAGCAGAAAGAAGCGGACATCGTCCAGTTGCGGGTAGCTGATCTCGATCAGCCGTTGGCGGCGTTCTTTGCTGGCCGGCAGTGAGAACCGGAACCAGTAGGGGCTGTCGACATAGCCGAAATTGGGGGAGGGTCCATCCAGGGCTTGCCACTCCCCGAGTCCCGCCGGGTTCACGTCACTGGCCGGGTGGAAGTCATGGGGCGCGACGAGGTATTCGATTTCTGGCAGACGAGCCTCGTCCTGTCCGGAAGCGGCGGCATGGGCGCTGCCGGAGAAGAGGCAGACAATCGTGATGAGCCAAGACAGGCCACGTATTGTATTTATCAAGTTCGGGCTCTAGACGGCACGGTAAAATGCAACCAAGGGTTACTGTTAAAGCTAGCTCAGTTCCGCGCCCCTGACCAATCCTCTGTTGTCTATTTCGGCACTTTCGTGCGGGCTATTCGCTATCGAGCAACTTGACCCATTCCCGCGCCCAGGGCACGGCTTCATCCTTGGGGTCGAGGGTTTCCATGGCATCGATGCGCAGGGTGTCGCCGACCTTGCGGCAGGCGATTTCGTAGAGCGCCTCTTCCATCAGGTCGCCGGCCCCGCAGAAGGTGTCGTCGTAGCTGCTGTCGCCGAGCACGATAATGCCAAAGGGCCGCTGTGGCTGAAGCGGCAGTCGGTCGCGTACCGTGACGTAAAACGGCACCAGATTGGCCGGCAGTTCACCCTGGCCGGTGGTGGAGGTGCAGACCAGAATGGCGCTTTCGGGGTCGGCCAGCAGGTCTTCCAGGGTTGGGTCGGAATAGAGGTGGACCTGGTGGCCCTGCTCGATCAGGGCATTCTGTACCGCTTCAGCGGTGGCTTGGGCGCCGCCATAAACGGAGCCGGTAAACAGGCTGATGGTGGCCATGGAGCGTCTCCTTGAAGTTGCCTGGGCGCATCTTAGGGGCTCCGGCTGGCAAGTTCCAGCGGTGCTCACTGCTTGCGGGGCGTCAGCGTGCCTGGGTATTGGAGGAAGGGCGATCGGCTTCGCTGTCCTGGCTCTGGCGAACCCGCGGAATGATCTGGTTACGGCCCTGCTGTTTGGCCAGGTACAGGTTTTCATCGGCCAGTCGCAGCAGGTTATCCAGTGACCCGCTCTGGGTAATCGAGCACACCCCGGCACTCAGGGTGACTTCAATCGTCTCGTCCTGGTACCGGAAAGGCTGCTCGGCCACGCTCAGACGCAGGCGTTCGGCAAAGGCCAGGGCCTGTAGGAGCGAGGTGTCCGGCAACAGCAGCAAAAACTCTTCGCCACCCCAGCGTGAGGCAATGTCGGCCTTGCGGCACAGCCGCTGGGTGAGCTCGGAGAAGACGGTGAGCACGTGGTCGCCGGCATCGTGCCCGTAGTGGTCGTTGATCTTCTTGAAATGATCCAGGTCGATCAGCACCACGGAGAAATGATGGCCGCTGCGTTCATAGCGGGCGTATTCCTTGGCCAGGTGGAACTGCATGTCCCGGCGGTTGGACAGGCCGGTCAGCTCATCCGTGCGTGAGGCCCGTTCGTACAGGGCGGCCATGGAGATCAGCTCGTTGCGCGCCCGGCGGCGGCTGTAATCGAGTACGAAACAGAAGACCGATTCGAACAGGATGCTGGCGACAAAACGTAGCTGGAAGTCCCGCGAGTATTCCGCCATCACGAAGGGCAGATGGGGGAAGCGGAAGACCACGGCGGTGAACAGCAGGCAGCCGGCGATCAGTATCGATCCCACCTTGAGGTTGGTGAGGAAGAAGACCAGAGGGGGGAACACATAGAACCATAACGGACCGGTGTTGGCTTCGCCGCCGGAGGTGATCAGGTAACCGAAGAGGATGGCGATCGTGGTCAACAGGCCGACCTTGTGGAGGCGACGATTGCCGGTTTTACGGAAGACCAGCATGTTGGCCACGATGGGGACGGCAAACAGCATCAGGGTCGCACCATAGATGACGTGCCCCGACATCCACGCTTCTGTGCCGATACCCAGCAGGAACAGGATGGCGGCACCGGACAGCCAGGTGAGGATCCACGCCACGCGGCGCTCTTCGTCCTCGTGGGCAGAGCGGAAGCGGGCATTTTGGGTACTGTTGGTCATTCGGGGGCTAGTTACCGTCTATCGTTCGGTTCAAAAAGCTCACCAATCCTGTGCAGGGTCTGGCACTTGGCACGTGCCTTTACACAAACAGAGTAGCATCTTATTTCGGTGCGGTACTGTCCAGCAGTCGAATGTGAAATGTTGCGAAGGCTGCTGTTTTGACTCGGAGCCTGTGGCGATATGTTTCATTTTGGTGACAAGGCTCTTATAGTTGCCGGCACAGACAAGCAGCGTATAAAAATGGGGAGTAGGCATGGCCTATCTTGAGTCCGGCGAAACCGTGTCGCGTCCGTCTACAGTTGTGGGGGAGGCGATGAAATTGGGCCTGGCAGGATTGTTCCTGGTCGCGGTGTGGTGGTTTGTCAGCAGCGGACCCGGTGCAGTGTCGCCATTGCTGGTTATTGCGGCCGTCTTTGGCGGCTATATGGCGCTCAATATCGGCGCCAACGATGTGGCCAATAACGTGGGTCCCGCGGTGGGTTCCCAGGCCCTGACGATGGCCGGGGCCATTGCCATCGCAGTGGTTTTCGAAGCAGGGGGTGCCTTGATCGCCGGGGGCGACGTGGTGGGCACGATCAAGAAAGGGATTATCGATCCCACCATACTGCCCTCGGCCGACCCCTTCCTCTGGCTGATGACTGGCGCCCTGCTGGCAGCCGCGCTGTGGCTCAACCTGGCCACCTGGATGGGCGCGCCGGTGTCCACCACGCATTCCATCGTCGGGGGTGTGCTGGGAGCCGGCATTGCCGCCGGCGGCCTGGCCATTGCGGACTGGGGCGTGGTCGGAGCGATCGTCGCCAGTTGGGTGATTTCGCCACTGCTGGGCGGCATCATCGCGGCCCTCACGCTCTATCTGATCAAGCGCACGGTCCTCTATCGGGAGGATCGTATTGCTGCCGCGCGGCAGGTGGTGCCCTGGGTACTCTCGATCCTGGCCTGGGCCTTCGTGTCCTATCTCCTGGTCAAGGGCCTGAAAAAGGTCTGGAAAGTGGACTTCACCGAAGCCTTGGGCATTGGCCTGGCGGTCGCTGTGGCCGTGTTCTTCCTGGCCCGGCAATGGATTCAGGGCCGCATCAAGGAATTGGCGGGCTCGCAGGATGGCGTCAACAGCCTCTTTACCTGGCCGCTGATTTTCTCCGCGGCACTGTTGAGTTTCGCCCATGGCGCCAATGACGTGGCCAACGCGGTGGGGCCGCTGGCGGCCATCAACGATGCCGTGGCCCATGGGGCGATTGCCTCGGCGGCCAAGATTCCACTCTGGGTAATGCTGATTGGCGCGCTGGGGCTGTCAGTGGGCCTGGCGCTGTTCGGTCCCAAGCTGATTCGCACGGTCGGCTCGGAGATCACCGAGCTGGATAAGACGCGGGCTTTCTGTATTGCGCTGGCGGCGGCCATCACCGTTCTGATCGCTTCCCAGCTGGGACTGCCGGTCAGTTCCACCCACACCGCCCTGGGTGCGGTGTTTGGTGTCGGCTTCCTGCGCGAATACCTGAAAACCAGTTACGCCAGCAAGCTGCATGAATTGCTTGATGCGCACGAAGGCCCGGAGCACCGCCAGATCAAGGCCTTCCTGGACGACTTCGAGCAAGCCTCGATCGAAGAAATGGAAGCGATGATCAAAACGGCCAAGGCGCGCAAGAAGGAAATCGGCCTCAAGAAGAAGGAGCGCAAGCGGCTCAAGAAGATCTACAAGCAGGAACTGGTGCGCCGTCGCCAGCTCTACAAGATCGCTGCCGCCTGGATCATCACGGTGCCGGCCTCGGCCTTCCTGGCGGCGCTGCTGTATTTCACGATTCGTGGCATTATGGTCTAGAAATAGGAGACGGCCCGGGTACAGGTGTGTGCTTCGGGCCTGCCCAGCTTTTTATGGGCCAGTCGTATTCGTAATCAAGGGGACGATGCTATGAGTAGTGCCGAGGAAAGCCGTCAGGCGCGGATCATCGATGAAATGAGTGCATTCATCAGGAAGGTACTGAGCGATCCCACTGTGGCCGCCAAGTCCATGGAGATTGCCCGCAAGTATCAGGGAGAGCCGGACGCCGAGCGCAAGATCGCCGAAGAGATCAGTGCCCAGACCACCATCCGGATTCCGGAACAGATGAGTGACGCCGACAGGATCTTCCTCGAGATCATTCACGATGTGCTGGATGACGAGGCGGCGCTGTATTAGAGCGTGGTGAGGGGTGAAGCGGTGAGGCGTGAGGTGAGGTCTTGCCGCGAACTTGAAGGAGACATCCCCTTCCGCCTCACTTCCTTACCCCTCAATACCGAATTCCCAGCGCCCGATAGATGAATCCCATCAGCCAGGCCGGCCCGATCAGCAGGAACTGCACATCCTTGAAAAAGGACGGTTTCTTGCCTTCCACTGCGTGGCCGATGAACTGGAATACCCACATCACCGTGAAGATGATCAGGGACATGCCCCACACCGGCAGCAGTCCGGTCTGTTCGAACGCGGCGACTGCCCACACCATGAGCACGCTGAACAGCGCCATGCCAATACCCAGCGTAACCGACAGTCTGAGGTAAAACAGAGTGGTGCCGACCAGGGCCAGGGTGGCCCAGTTGAGGTAGGGCACTGTCTTAAAGGCTGCCGGGGTGGGAATGGACCAGATCAGCCCCACCACGCTCAGGAAGATCAGGGGCACGGCGATCCAGTGAATGGTCTTGTTCACGGGGTTCTGGTGGCTTTCCCCGTACTCCGCAAACCATTGATCCGCAGTCTTGGCCATGGCGCTCACTCCTCTTGTTGATTTTTATCAATGGCAAAGCGTCATTCTGGCTCAATATGCGTCAGCGGGCATTGATTGCGCAAGCCAAGTGCATTGACCCTTTCGGCCATGCTGGGATCATTTTTTCGGACGTTGGACGTTGGACGTTGGACGTTGGACGTTGGACGCGACCCGTCATCCCCGCGTAGGCGGGGATCCAGAGCGGTTTGCTTCCAGTCAGCTGGCTGCCGCCCGTTATTGCCCGCCGGCGACCCGTTGTTCCGGCTTGCCGAGGATTTCCTCCTGCAACTGCTCCAACGCCTCGCGCTCTTCTTCCAGTACCGGCTCTTCAAAGATGGCCCGCTGCTCTTGCAGGATGTTGGTCAGAATATCCTGGGTGGTCAGCGGATTGGCCAGGACCACCCGGAAGACGATGCAGGGGTAGCCGTCGTAACAGCGCGGTTCCAGGCGGGTCCGGGAGACGAAGGACTTGCCGCGCTCCCGTTGGGTTTTCTGGATCAGCCGGGTGACCCGGTTGAGGCAGGCGTTGATGCGTTCGCGCTGGCGCGCATCGCCCTTGGCCAGGGCCTCGCGGACTGCCGGAGGGCAGAAACGGTAGGTGAGGATGTTCAGTTCTGGGGCGCTGATCAGTTCAAAATCGTCGGTCTGCTCGATCAGGTCAGCAAAGGCGCGGGCCTTTTCGATGCCCTCGTTGATGAGGATCTCGTAGCCTTCGCGGCCGATGATGCGCAGGCCGGAATGGATTAGCATCGCCATGCCCGGTCGCGAGCCTTCCAGGGTGGTGCTGCCCAGATCCTTGGAACCTTTGCGGATGATGTACTGGGCGTGGTGCTCGATGGCGCTGACCAGGGCCGGGTCACGGAACAGGACCATGCCGGCGCCCTGGGGTGTGTAGAGCTGCTTGTGGGCGTCAAAGGTGACCGAGTCGGCCTGTTCGATACCTTTGAGCAAGTGGCCGTACTTGCGCGAGAACAGCGTCGGCCCGCCCCAGGCGGCGTCGACATGGAAGTGGGCGCTGAATTCCCGGGCGATATCGGCGATCGCCTCCAGCGGGTCGATATGGCCGGTTTCAGTGGTGCCGGCGATGCCGACGATGGCCATGACCTTGATCTTCTGGCGCTGCAGATCAAGGCAGGTGGCGCGCAGGGCGTCCGGGTCCAGATGGTTATCGGCATCGGTGTCGACCGGGATCAGGAAGTCGCGCCCCAGTCCCAGCACGTCGGCGGCCTTGCGCAGTGAATAGTGGCCGCGGCGCGATACCAGGATGGCGGCGCCTTCAAAGCCGTAATAACGCAACGCCCGGAACAGGCCGGCGCGGTGGATGCCGGGGAAGCTGCCCTCCGCCGGGAAGGCCTGGTTACGGGCCACCCACAGGGCGGTAAGATTGGCGATGGTGCCGCCGGAACACATGGCGCCCAGGGCATGGTGGGCGTCGTGCATCCATTTGCGATAATAGGCGCTGTCCTGCTGGTAAACCAGACGATGCAGCATGCCCAGGACCTGGCGCTCCAAGGGTGTGAAGGCCTTGGAGGTTTCGGTTTTCACCAGGTTCTGGTTGAGGGCGATCATGATCTTCGACAGCGGCAGCATGAAGTAGGGCAGCGCCGACGTCATGTGGCCCACGAAACTGGGGGAGGCGGTATGGACCGAGTTGGCCACCAGCTTGTCGATCAGGAACTGGGCCTGTTCAGAGACAAAGACCGGCTTCTCCGGAACCTGGGAATCGGAGAAGTCTTTCTCCATGTCGGCCAGGTCGGTTTCGGTGGCGACGATGTGTTCCTGCAGGAAACCGGCCAGATTACGGGAAATATTCTGGTCGATGCGGCTGAGTGTCGACTCCGGGGCCTCGGGTACGGTAAACACCCGATACATCGCCTCGAGACTGGCCTGGGCGGTTTTCTTGCTGCCGCTCATAGAATCACTACTTCCGGGTTGGACGGGTCCGGCCACAGTACACAGCTGTGCCGCCTTGAGGTCGGGTTTGGCCGACGCAAGTCCTACAGTATAAGCGTTTGCGGGGTTCGGAAAAACTCTGTGAAGCCGGTGGGAAGTGTAAACGCGAACTCTCGCAGCGGCTGGGGTGGTTTCTTTCGCCGCGCTGACAGGCCGTCCATGGCCTGGCAGCGCTAGCGTGACATCCTTGTCACTGCTACAGAAACCACCCCAGCCGCTGCTGACGGCTCAACTATGGCCGTAAACTTTTTGACGTCCAACGTCCAACGTCCAACGTCCAACGTCCAACGTCCAACGTCCAACGTCCAACGTCCAACGTCCAACCTCAAACCATCTCATACCGCACATCAATCACCGGCGCATCAATCGCCTCACCAATTGCCTGCTCCACCTGATGCAGTCGATTCTGCAACTTCTGCGGCGAAGGGCCGAGGGAGACGATGCTCCAGGTGGCGTATTCCAGGCTGTCGAGGTCGTCGATTTCAGCAATCGCCAGGTCCACCTCTTTACCCCAGCGACGCTTGAATTCGGTGAACACCCGTGCCTTCTCGCGCAGGTCGTCACAGCCATAGAGCTGGAAACGCAACGTCAGGCTGGCGATGTGCGGGGGAGTGGGGCCGTCCGGTGCCGGCCCCAGGCTTTGTTGCCACTGCTTGCGCAAGGCGTCGCGATTCATCCTACCTCCGGTCGGGCTCGATCAATGATGGCCTGGCAGTCCACGCCTTTGGGCAGGGTGCCCCAATTGTGCTCGTTGCGTCCAGCCAAACGGCCGGCACAGAAGGCGTCGGCCATGGCAGGGGTGCTGTGGCGCAGTAGCAGGGAGCCCTGCAGGGCCAGGGCCAGGCGGTCCACCAGATCCCGGGCACGGTATTCGATATCGCCGGTGTCCTTGAAGCCGTCTTTCAGGTCCTGGGCAAAGCGGTCGAAACGGGCGTCCGCGCCCTGGGCCTGGCCGATTTCCTGGAACAGGGCGTCGAGCACTTCCGGTTGCTTGTTCATGGCGCGCAGCACATCCAGGCACTGGACGTTGCCGCTGCCTTCCCAGATGGCGTTGATCGGGGCTTCCCGGTACAGGCGCGGCATGATGGAGTTTTCCATGACGCCGCTGCCGCCGATGCACTCCATGGCTTCATAGGCATGGAACGGTGTGCGCTTGCAGATCCAGTACTTGCCGACGGCGGTGGCAATGCGCATGAGCGCCTGTTCCTGGCTGTTGTCGCGGTTGTCCAGGGCCCGGGACATGCGCATGGTCAGCTGCAGGGCCGCTTCACTTTCCAGGGCCAGGTCGGCCAGGACGTTCTGCATCAGAGGCTGCTGATCCAGGGTGTTGCCGAAGGCGCTGCGGTAGTGACAGTGATGCAGGGCCTGCACCGCCGCCTGGCGCATGCCGGCGGAGGAGCCGATCATGCAGTCGTAACGGGTCATGGACACCATTTCGATGATGGTCCGCACGCCGCGGCCTTCCTCGCCCACCATCCAGGCCAGAGCGCCACGCAGCTCGGTCTCGCTGGAGGCGTTGGCGACATTGCCCATCTTGTCCTTCAGGCGGATGATTTGCAGCGGGTTCTTGGTGCCGTCGGGGCGCCAGCGCGGTAGCAGGAAACAGGACAGGCCGCCGGGAGCCTGGGCCAGCACCAGGAAGGCGTCGCACATGGGCGCGGAAACGAACCACTTGTGGCCCACCAGTTCATAGGCCTGGCCGGGGCCGCCCTCACCCAGCGGGTAGGCACGGGTGCTGTTGGCGCGAACGTCCGAGCCGCCCTGCTTTTCAGTCATGGCCATGCCGATGGTGACGGCGGTTTTTTCCGCGTCCGGCACGTTACGCGGGTCGTAGTGGCGGGCGGTCACTTTGGACAGCCATTTTTCCGCCAGTTCCGGCTGCTTGTTGAGCGACGGCACAGCCGCGAAGGTCATGGTGATCGGGCAACAGTGGGCCGCCTCCACCTGGGAGTGCAGGTAGTACTTGGCCGCGCGAGCCACATGGGCGCCGGGGCCCGGATCGGTCCAGGGGGAGCTATGCAGGCCTTCCTCGATGGCGATCTTCATGACCTCGTGGTAGGCAGGGTGGAAGTCCACCCGATCAATGCGGTTGCCGAAGCGGTCGTGAGTTTCCAGGGTGGGCTTGTTGGCGTTGGCCTGAAAGCCCAGCTGAATAATGTCGGAGCGGCCCGTGAGGGCTCCGAAGCGTTGCAGGTCTGCCTTGGCCCAGTCGGCCTTACCTGTCTCAACGGCGGCCTGTAGCGCCTGATCACCCTCGAAGGTATTGTAGTTTTCCAGCTCCGGCGGATGGTTGGTCACTTCATGGGTTTGGGCCAGAAAGCGATCCTGGGTTTCGGCGTCGAAGGGTGCGTTCATGACTCATCTCCGGGTAATAGCCTGTATGCAGAATGTCAGGATGCCGTCGATCAAGCGTTCCTTGGCATCGGCTTCGGCATTGGTTTCGCGGTTGGACGGTGATAGCGGTCCGACCAGTGATTCGGCCAGCGCCCCGACAATGGCGGCGGCGCTCAGCGAGGGGTCCTGCGCCGGCAGTTCGCCCTGTTCGATGCCGTTGCGGATGGCCTGGTCAAACAACTCCGCATAGGCGTGGCGGTACACCAGCCGTTCGGCATCGACTTCCGGGTCCACCGGTTCGGCAATCAGGGCCCAGGCCATGGTCGGGCCTCGCAGGGCGCGTTCGGCAAACACCCGCAGCGACCGTTCCAGGCGCTGGACAGCGCCCTCGCCGCCTTCCAGGGCCTCGCCCACCTTGTCCACCTCGCGTTGGGTGGCGCGGCGGAAGACCTCGGAAAACAGCTCTCCCTTGGATTCGAAATGGCGGTAGACGGTGCCCGTGGCGACCCCGGCCTGCTTGGCAATCTCCGCGACCGAAGCGCTGCGAAAGCCGCCTTGCGCCACCAGAGCAGTGGCTGTGTCCAGAATGTTTTGCCGAGCCGCCGCCTTGCGGGCGCGAATCTTGGGTGTTTCACGATACGCCATGGTGTGAATCCAGGTTCATTATTAAGGAGTGAATCACTATTCATTCTATGAGTCAAGAGGCCGTAGCCCCTGATCATGATAGCGGGGGATTCGGCCAATCGCATGTTTGGGCGCATGCCGCGGGGGATGGTGGCCGGATTGGAGGTTGGGGGAACCAAAAAAAAGCCGGACACGAGGTCCGGCGAAATTCCGCTATAACTAGGGAAGGGAAAACGACGTGCCCGGGCACCGGTGGTGTCGGTAGCCGGGCAGGGCTATCGGGCATTTTCCGCCCGACGCGATTTCAGTGTAGTCACCCCAGCGCAGTCGTCGCCCGTGCTTTACAAAACGCTACGAAACGCCGAATTCCTGTAACGGAGCTTTTCCGGATACAAAAAGACACAAAAAGACGGTTGCGCGTGGTGGCAACCGAATTGAGGTGAGCTAAAAAAGCAGAAGAGGAGAGGCAAAGGGGTTGTGCTCCTCGGGGCCCGGTCCAGTGGCCGGGCGTGGCTCTCATGACTCCAAAATCTGACAGACAGGAGGGGATTATGAGCGATTCGGACGAAATGATCCCTGAACGCCGTGAATGGCAAGACGAGGAAGCCGGTCGTTCAGTCACCGGACGTTCGCGTGTTCGCGAGCAGCTGGCCGCTGATATCGAAGCTTTTCTCGCCCAGGGCGGGTGCATCACCGAAGTGGAAGGTCCCCATGGTGATCGCCCCCACAAGCCGGCAGCGGAATCCCGGGGATCGTCCCTGTAATCGGAAACGGCCCGGCACCGGACCGGTGTCGGGCCACCCGTTCCCGTTTCAGCCCTTTCTGCAATCCAACCGTCATTGTTTTGCGCTATAACCCGTATAATCACGGGTTTCGTGCGTTCGTCGCCTGGTGGCCATGCTGGTGTCGGACGCGACCATGGTGGGGATCATCAGCGCGGTTTCGGTGCCGCTGTATGCCCGTTTCAGTGCTCTGATACCATGGTGCCATGTGAGATTGCAGCGTCATAAGGAGTCTGCCTTGTTTTCCGGACAATCCCGAGCCTTCCCCCTGACCCGCATGCGTCGCAACCGCCGCGATGCCTTTTCCCGTCGTCTGGTGCAGGAGCACCGCCTGAGTACGGACGACCTGATCTACCCCATGTTCGTGCTGGAAGGGCATGAACAGCGGGAGGCGGTGGCCTCGATGCCGGGCATCGAGCGCCTGAGCATCGACCTGCTGGTGAAGGAAGCCAAGGCCCTGTATGCCTTGGGCATCCCGGCCATTGCCCTGTTCCCGGTGACCCCGCCGGAAGCCAAAAGCCTCAGGGCAGAGGCGGCCTGGGATCCGGACGGGCTGGCCCAGCGCGCGGTGCGGGCGGTCAAGGATGCGGTGCCGGAGCTGGGCGTGATGACCGATGTGGCCCTGGACCCGTTCACCACCCACGGCCAGGACGGCCTCATCGACGACAGCGGCTATGTGCTCAACGACGTGACCGTGGAGGCCCTGGTTCGCCAGGCCTGTTCCCAGGCCGAGGCCGGCGCCGATATCGTGGCGCCTTCCGATATGATGGACGGCCGTGTCCGGGCGATTCGCGAGGCACTGGAGGCCGACGGTCACGTCAACACCCGCATCATGGCCTATTCCGCCAAATACGCCTCCAGCTATTACGGGCCTTTCCGGGATGCGGTCGGTTCGGCCTCCAACCTTGGCAAGGGCGGCAAGCACAGTTACCAGATGGACCCGGGCAACAGCGACGAGGCCCTGCACGAGGTGGCCCTGGATCTGGAGGAGGGGGCCGACATGGTCATGGTCAAGCCGGGCATGCCCTATCTGGATATCGTGCACCGGGTGAAGCACGAATTGCAGGTGCCGACCTTCGTTTACCAGGTCAGCGGCGAGTACGCCATGCACATGGCGGCGGCGGAAAAGGGCTGGCTGGACGGTGATGCGGTTATGCTGGAGAGCCTGCTGAGCATCAAGCGGGCCGGCGCCGACGGCATCCTGACCTATTTCGCCAAGCGCGCGGCGCAACTTATCGGGAGCGGCGGCTGAGCCGGCGCGTCCCCAGTAACGAGGATCAGCACCCCATGCCAGAATCTGTGGTACAGACACCGGCCACGCCGGCCGAACCGGTGGAACAGGCCCAGCCGGATCCGGCCGCCCGGGAGAACTACTTCAACCGCGAGCTGAGCCACCTGCAGTTCAATTACCGGGTGCTGCAGCAGGCGTTGAACGAGCACCATCCGCTGCTCAACCGGATGCAGTTCTGCTGCATTTTCAGCAGCAACATGGACGAGTTCTTCGAGATCCGCGTGGCAGGGCTGCGTCAGCAGATCAAGTACGGCCGCGAGAGCATCGGCCCGGATGGCATGGGGCCGGAGCAGGTGCTGGATGAGATCAGCCAGCTCGCGCACCGTTATGTGGAAGAACAGTACGAGATCCTCAACCAAGTGCTGATCCCGGCGCTTGAGGAAGAGGGCATCTATTTCGTGCGGCGGCGGGACTGGACGCCGGAACAGGCGGCCTGGGTCGCCAACTATTTCGAGGAGGAAATCCTGCCGGTGGTCAGTCCCATTGGTCTGGACCCCTCCCACCCGCTGCCCCGGCTGGTCAACAAGAGCCTCAACTTCATCGTCGAACTGGACGGCAAGGACGCTTTCGGCCGCGAGACCGGCATGGCTATCGTCCCGGCGCCGCGTTCGCTGCCGCGTCTGGTGAGGCTCCCCGACGAGGTCTGCGATGGTGGCGACAATCTGGTGTTCCTGTCGTCGATGATCCACGCCCACGCCGATCAGCTGTTCCCGGGCATGGAGGTACGCGGGTGCTATCAGTTCCGGCTGACCCGTAATGCCGACCTGGAACTGGAAGACGACCTGGAAGACCTGGCCTCAGCCTTGCGTGGCGAGCTGCTCAGCCGCCGGTTTGGCGACGCCGTGCGCCTGGAGGTGGCGGACAATTGCCCGCCGGAGCTGGCGGGCTTCCTGCTGCAGGAATTCGGGCTCACGGACCGGGAACTCTATCGGGTGCACGGACCGGTGAACATTACCCGGCTTATGGCGGTGAGCGGCCTGGTACCCCGGCCCGGCCTGGAATATCCGGCCTTCACTCCCTCCGTGCCCAAAGAGGTGCGCAGCTGCGAGAACATCTTCGATGCCATCCGCAACCGCGATGTGTTGTTGCTGCACCCCTATGAAAGCTTTGCGCCGGTGGTGGACCTGCTGCGCCAGGCGGCCAAGGACCCCAGCGTCCTGGCCATTCGCCAGACGCTCTACCGTACCGGCGCCCAGTCGGAAATCGTCGAGGCGCTGGCGGATGCCGCCCGTCGAGGCAAGGAAGTGACGGCGGTCATCGAGCTGCGGGCCCGGTTCGACGAAGAAGAGAACCTGGAGCTGGCCAGCCGTCTGCAGGAAGCCGGCGTGATCGTGGTCTACGGCGTGGTGGGGTACAAGACCCACGCCAAGATGATCCTGATCGTGCGGCGCGAGGAGGGGCGTCTGCGGCGTTACGTACACCTGGGTACCGGAAACTACCATGCCGGCAATGCCCGGCTGTATACCGATTACAGCTTCATGACCTGTGACGATGCCCTGGGGGACGACGTCAACAAGATCTTCCAGCAGCTCACCGGCATGGGCAAGGCCCTGAAAATCAAAAAGCTGCTGCACGCCCCGTTCACGCTGCACCGCCGCCTGGTGGAAATGATCGAGCGCGAGACCGCGCATGCCCGGGAGGGGAAGGAGGCGCGCATCATCTTCAAGGCCAACGCCCTGACCGAGCCGGAGGTGATGCGGGCACTGTTCCAGGCCTCCCAGGCCGGTGTGCGCATCGACATGATCATCCGTGGCATCTGCTGCCTACGCCCGGGCGTACCCGGTCTGTCCGATAACATCCGCGTTTTCTCGATCGTTGGGCGTTTCCTGGAGCACAGCCGGGTTTACTATTTCCTGAATGGCGGCAAGGAGGAGGTGTATTGCTCCAGTGCCGACCTGATGGTGCGCAATCTTATCAACCGGGTGGAAGTGGCCTTCCCCATCAACGATCCCAAGCTGGTTGCCCGTTTGCGCGACGATCTGGACGTTTACCTCCACGACAACGCCCAGAGTTGGGAACTGCAGGCGGACGGCAGCTATCTGCTGCGCCAACCCGCCGAGGGCGAGGACGTCTATGCCTCGCAAACGGTATTGCTGGAAAGACTGGCAGCGAAGTAGTAGCCTCCCGGCAAATTGTTATCAGCGGCACGGGGCGTTGCATGATTCATCGGCTTTCCAGGCTGTGCCTGCTGCTGGCGCTGCTCGCGTTGGGCTGGCCGTTGGCGGCTGGCGCGACCATACGGATCACTGACGCCAGCGGCTATCGCGTCACCCTGGCCGGTCCGGCGCAACGCATTGTCAGCCTGGCCCCGCACCTGACTGAAAACCTGTTCGCCATCGGCGAAGGCGGTCGCATCGTCGGCACCAGCAGTTACAGCGACCACCCGCCCGCAGCGCGCCGCATTCCCCGCGTGGGCACCCACGACCGCATCGATCTGGAGCAACTGCTCGCCCTGAAACCTGACCTGGTCCTGCTCTGGCTCAGTGGCAACGGCCGCGCCGAGGCCGAGCGCCTGCGTAAACTGGGTTTGACGGTTGTCGCCACCGAGGCCGGGAACGTCGAGGCAATAGCTGCTACTCTGCGATTATTGGGACGACTGACCGGGACCGCGCGGGGCGAGCGGGAGGCCGAGGCCTTTCTCCGGGGGATGACCCAGCTGGCGAGCCGTTACAGCGATCGCCGCCCGGTCCGGGTGTTCTATCAGATCTGGCAGGATCCGCTGATGACGATCGGAGGGGCGCAGATCATATCCGATGTGCTGGACCGCTGCGGGGCGCGCAACATCTTTGCGGCGCAGAACGGCAAGGCCTTTGCGGTGGGCCGCGAGGCGGTCCTGGCACGCCAGCCCCAGGCGCTGGTGGCCCCAGCGGACGACGGTTCCGGGGACTCGCCACTGGCCCACTGGCAATCCGCCGATAGCCTGCCGGCCGTACAACAACATCATATGATCGTTCTGCAGGACAATGCCCTGGCAAGGCCGACTCCGGGCATTCTGCCGGCAGCCCGGGAACTCTGCCAGGCGATTGACGGCGTGCGGCAGTCTTTGCCGCCCCGAAAACAGACACAGGAGTAGAGCATGAGGAAACTGGCGCTGGCCGGCCTGGTGATTCTGATCGCGATCGCGGCGATTGGCCCCTGGGTGACGGGACATCTCGTGGAACGCGAGTGGGGCGAGGCCATCGAACGTTTCAACCGGCAGCAGGATATCGTGCAGCTGGAGACGGTCAGCTACGAACTCGGTTACATGAGTGGGGTGACCCGGACCCGCGTCACCTTTACGGCGCCGGATCTGAAAGGCCGTGCGCTGTTGCTGGAAACGCGGTTTTCCCATGGGGTGACCGATGCCCGGGGTGAGACCCACTGGCTGATGGAGCAGTGGCCGGATGTGGCCGCGGCCTTTGGCGACGAAGGTCCCGTGCTGGTGACCAAAAGCGAGCTGTGGGGTGATATCTACGGAAAGTTTACGGTGCCAGCAGCGCAGTGGAAGGATGCCCAGGGCGGCGAGGTGCGCCTGGAGCCGCTGAGGATTGATTACAGTTTTGCCAAGGCCGGCGATCATGCGGAGCTGGAGCTGAAATGGCAGGGCGGCTCGATCTCCGCCGACACCGGCAGCCTGAAACTGGCGGGCCTGACCCTGAAGGAAGACATCCGGCGTCTGGAAAAGCGGGTGTGGACGGGGCATATCGATTTTGGCATCGAATCTGTGGAAGGATCTGCGCCGGACAGCCCAGCGTTTGCACTGTCCGATATCCGGATGGCCAGTCAGTCCGAGCAGACCGGAGAGGATCGCATTCGCTCCCAGACGGATCTTTCTGTGGCCAGGCTTGCCATGGGGGACCGGAGCTTTCAAAACCTTGAACTGCAGGCCGTGGGTGAGCGTCTCTACGTTCCCGCCCTGAGCCAGTTGCTGAAACGCATGCAGGCCTATGAGGACCTGGCCCGGATCGAGGATCCGAACGAGCGCGCCGTTCAGGAGCTGAAGGCATTCGGGCAGGTGATGGAGGCGGCACAGTCGCTGGCGGGGCACGGCGTGGAACTGTCCTTGCCCAAACTCCTGATCGATACCCCGGAAGGCAAGATCCGGGGGCGCCTGGGCCTGACCCATCCGGAATTGAGCGACGAGGAAATCGAGAACCTGGGCAGCTTGTTGCTACGCAGCCAGGGGGCGCTGTCGCTGGTTATGCCCAAGGCCTTTGTGGAGCAGGCTGACCCTCAGTTGCGGCAGGCGGTAACCGATCTGCTGGCTCGCGGCTGGATGACCGTGCAGGGGGATAATCTGGTGCTTGAAGCTGAACTCAAGGCGATGGCGCTGCACATTGGCGGTGAGGCCATCCCCTTACCACCACTGATCTGATGCGTCCAACTGACGGTGGCCACCAGGAGGCCGGGCGTAAGATGCTCTGGCGGTGAGGTAGCAAGACAGCGTCAGGTCATTGCAGCGTCAAAGCGGGTCTCTGGAACGTTTGGCATCAAACGGAGGACCCATTGGCCTCAATCCTGGGGCGGCGCCTCTACCGCTTCTGTTGCCTTGCTGCCGGGCTCTGAGTGCGCCGTCCAGCTCTGTAGCTGCGCCTTACGCTTCTCGCTCTGCTCGATAGCCTTGTCGAGCCTGGCTTCGTAAAGCTCCAGCCAATCTCGCGAACCGCGCACCATGTGAGCGATATCGTGCATGCCCTCCTTGAGCGCCTGCAGGAAGGTGACAAAGCTTTCTTCCTGGGCGATGAGCATCTCGCGGGTGACGGTAACCATGGACGAGTCCCGGCTGGCTTCCAGCTGTGACTGCAACTGGGCGAGCTGTTGCGCCTGCTGGTCCAGTCGTTCCTGCTGTGATTGAAGCTGGGTCTGCAATTGCTCGAGCTGAGTGGGTGGTGCTGCCTTCTCGGGGTTACCGGAAGGCCCTGTGCCGCCAAACAGCAACCAGGTCACACCCACGGAAAGGCCAACCACCAATACCAGGGTGCCACCCAGCAACACCCAGCGGTTGCTCAGGAGACCTTTCTTGGAGCCTTCCTGGCCCTCTTCGTTTTCGTCCTTCCCGTTGTCTTTGGCTGCCATACTGCGTTACCGATTTACAGGCGCTGAAGGAGAGGTGGTGATAGGTTTTTGATCGTAGATGCAACTATCTCTTACATCAAACTTAACAGAAAATCCGGCATTTGCGAGGCAGCTTTCAACATAGACTTGAAATACTGATGGGGCAATCCGAATCTCTATCCTCAGGCATCACTGTGTTGGCCGCACGATGGCCTGCCCCACGCCGCGGGGGTCAGCAGCCGCAGAGCGCTTGCCGTTGGCGCTGTCGACGACCACGACCTGCATGTTGCCGTAGCGACGCCCGACCTCCTTGAGCTCGTGCCCCAGCGCTTCCAGCTCGAATCGTTGCTCCGAACTCAGGGCGCCCGGTTCGTACTGGATCTGATCGGGCAGGTACTGGTGATGGAAGCGCGGTGCCGAGACGATTTGTTCGGCGGAGGCGCCGTCCAGGCTTTCCAGCATCCCCAGAAAAACCATGGTGGGAATGCGGCTGCCGCCGGGGGTGCCGATGACGGTGGTACGTTCCGGAGTGCGCATGATCGTCGGGGTCATGCTGGACAGTGGCCGTTTGCCGGGGGCGATGGCGTTCTCGGCATGGCCGACCAGACCATAGGTATTGGGTTTGCCGGGGCGAATGCTGAAATCGTCCATCTCATCGTTAAGCAGAACGCCGGTGCTCGGCGAGGTGAAAGCCGAGCCGAATGGCCAATTGATGCTCAGTGTGGCGGCCACCATATTGCCTTCGCCGTCGACGATGGAGAAGTGTGTGGTGTGCCGTCCGCCGGGCGGATCCGCCGGCGTGGCGCCGAGGGACGTACTGGGTGTGGCTTCAAGCGGATCGATGGATGCGGCCTTGCGGGCCAGGTAGTCCGGCGACAGGATGCGATCCAGGGGGATGTCCACAAAGCCGGGGTCCCCCAGAAAACGGGCCCTGTCCCGGTAGGCGCGGCGCATCAGTTCGATCAGGTGGTGAATCCGCGCGACCCGGTCGGCACCGGTCGGCAGGGGGGCTGCCTCCAGCATGCCGAACATCTGCGCCAGGGCGACTCCGCCCGCTGAAGGCGGTGGTGTCGTCCAGACCTCGGCGTTGCCGTAGCGAAAGGTTAACGGTTGGCGCTCGATGACCTGGTAATCGGCCAGATCCCGGGGGGTCCAGATGCCTCCCGCGGCGCGCACGTCCTGAACCAGGCTGTCTGCGACGTCGCCTTGATAGAAACCGTCGTGCCCTTGGCGGCCGAGTATTTCCAGTGTTCGGGCCAGAGCCGGCTGGCGAATCAGCTCACCTTCCGGGGGGACATCCCCTGCCACCAGAAAGGTTTCCGCCGAGGCCGGATAGACCTTGAGCATGTCCTTGCGGAAAGTGGCCAGATGCCGATAGCGCGCATCCACGCGGAATCCGGTGCGGGCCAGCCGCACCGCATCGGACAGGTTGGCGCTCAGCGGCCGTTCAGCGTAATGCTTGCCAATGTAGGCCAGCGCCGCCGGCTGACCGGGAATGGCGGCCGCCCGGGGACCATTGAGGGACGGTTTTCCGGACAGCACATCGCCATTGGCGTCCAGATACATATCGCGGCGGGACTCGCCCGGGGCGATTTCCCGGGCATCGATCAGCACGGTTTCGCCGCTGCGCTTGCGCAATAGCCAGAATCCACCCCCGCCCAGCCCGGCGCTATAGGGCTCTACCACCCCCAGCACGGCCGCAGCGGTGACCGCCGCATCAAAGGCGTTACCGCCGTTGTCCAGGGTGCGCAGTGCGGCCTGGGTGGCTAGCGGATGGGCGGTTGCCACGGCGGCAGGCTGGCGTTGTTGGGGGGCGCTGGCACAGCCGGCTAGCAGCAGTGTGACCGCAAGCAGACCCAGCAGGGCGCCTTGGGTTCGGGATTTGAAAGTGAGAAGACTGTATCGGGAATTCCGTTTCATGGGGTGACCCTGTTGCTGTGCTGTGGGGAAACGCTCAGCCGGCCAGTTTGCGATAGCGTGCCATGAGCGTGTCACGGGATTCGACCCGCGCCGGATCCAGGGGGATGCAGTCGACCGGGCATACCTGCTGGCACTGCGGTTCGTCGTAATGACCCACGCATTCGGTACAGCGATTGGGGTCGATCTGGTAGATGTCTTCTCCCTGGAAAATGACCTCGTTGGGACACTCCGGTTCGCAAACGTCGCAGTTGATGCACTCGTCGGTGATCATCAGGGCCATGGTGGCGATACCTCTCTGGTGGCACTGGCTCGTTAATAGCGGCGCTATTCTACCGGATTCGGAATCCAAGCGACCGTTCGGTTTGACGTTGCATGTTGGACGCTTGACCTTGGTAGTACGCCGCATGCTGAGCGCCAACGTCCAACAGCTAACTGCTGCTGAATTTCTTCTTCAACGCCGCCTCCACCTGCGGCGATACGAATTCGCTCACATTCCCGCCCAGCGAGGCGATCTCCCGAATCAGGGTCGAGGAGATGTAGGATAGGTGATTGGCGGGGGTCAGGAAGATACTCTCCACATCCGGCACCAGATGGCGGTTCATGTCGGCGAGCTGGAATTCGTACTCGAAATCGGACACCGCTCGCAGGCCCCGGAGGATGACATTCGCCCCCTCCTGCTTCACAAACTCGGCCAGCAGATTGCTGAAGCCTTTCACCTCGACGTTATCCAGGTGAGCCAATGCCTGGGTGGCCAGGGTGACCCGCTCCTCGAGGCTCAGAAGGGGTCTTTTCTTGGGACTGTCCGCAACGGCGACCACAATACGGTCAAACAGGCGTGCACCCCGTTCCACCAGGTCGGTGTGGCCATTGGTAATGGGATCGAAAGTGCCTGGGTAGATCACCGTATTCATGGGTCGTCCTATTGTCGGTTGATACGCGTGGGTGGATCTTACCCAAAGGGGTGCGGGGGCTCAAATGGGCCTCCGCCGGGGCGGAGGCTGTCAGCGGTCTGAGGTCGGTCGTCGGTGGTTCTTAGGCTTTCAGTCTGGCCGCCAGGCGGGCGCTGTTTCGGGCGCTGAGGCCGTAGACAGAGAGCTGCGGGTTGGCCCCGATGCTGGTGGGGAAGATGGAGGCATCGTGGATGCTGAGGTTGCTCAGCTGATGATGCTCGCCAAAGCTGTTGACCACGGACTCGCGCGGATCCTCGCCCATGCCGGCACCGCCCATCTGGTGGGCGGTGAACAGGCGCACCCGGTGGAGCTCCATGGGAATCTCCTTGATCGCCTGCTTGGCTTCTGGCCAGCGCAGGTACTCCTTGCTGTCCATGTGAATCAGCCGCACCCGCTTGGCGCCGGCGGCAAACTGGACCTCCGCCATGCGCATGTAGGCCTCGCGCAATCCGCGCCAGAGGTAGTCGGTGACCGGATAGTCCAGCACCGGCTGCCCTTCATCGCTGAGACTGACTTCGCCGCCCGGGCTGTCGGGATGAAAACCGTCGCGGATCAGGGCCAGGACCGACTGCAGGTAAGGCAGATTGCCCACCTCCTTGTGCTGGGTCTTGCCATGGAAGGGCATGACGCCGGAAGCCATGGCCGGGTGCATCGGCGGCACCTCCAGCTTGAAGCCGGCCTCGCCCTCGACACCGTTCTTCCACACGAATTCGTCAGAGTAGATGGACTGGGGCGCGCCGTAGTAGGGATCCACCCGTTCGGGCATTTCCGCCACCGTGGCGTTGACCGGGTGCAGGAAAGTGCGTTTGCCCACCCGCCCATAAGGGTCGGGGGCCTCTGAGCGCAGCAGCAGAGCCGGTGTGCCCAGGGCGCTGGCAGCCACCACGTAGTGGCGGGCACGCAGTTGTACCTTGACGCCGGTGGGGGCTAGGGCGTCCTTGTCCAGGGCACTGGCTTCCAGGCCTTCGACGCGGTCGCCCTTGATCAGCAGGCGATCGGCCCGCAGGCAGTGGTAGAGTTCGCCGCCACGTTCCAGGGTGCCAGGTACCGTGGTGGTCAGGCTGCCCTGCTTGGCGTTGGTGGGGCAGCCGAAACCGCAGTAGCCCAGGTCCCAGCAGCCTTTCACGTTGCGGGGAATGACTTTCCAGTCCCAGCCCAGACGTTCACAGCCGTCCCGCAGCGCGGCGTTGTTGGCATTGGGGTTGACCTGCCAGGGGTGAATGCTGAGGCGTTCCTCACGGCCGGCAAACCATCCGGCGAGGTCGTCCTTTGTGCTGGCCTTGACGCCAAAGCGCTGCTGCCAGTAGTCCAGGGTTTCGTCCGGGGTGCGGAAGCTGGAGGTCCAGTTGACGGTGGTGGAGCCCCCTACGCAGCGGCCCTGCAGAATGGCAATGGAACCGTCGGCAGTGATACGGCTCATGCCCTCCTGGTAGAGCCGGGAATAGCTCCACAGCTCGTCCATCTTGAAATCGTTCTGGTAGTAGAGCCGGCCTTCCTCGACCATGACCACCTTCAGCCCCGCCTTGGCGAGGATTTCAGCGGTGGTGCCGCCACCGGCGCCGGTGCCGATGACCACGACGTCGGCTTCGACGGTTTGATCCGCGCTCAGGGTGGCGGCATCGGTAACCTTCCAGCCGGAGGCGAGGCCGTTTTCATAGATTTTTTGCGTAGCCATGCGATTCCCCTCAGGCGCTCTTCTGGAATTGCGGCAGACTCTGAACAGCCCGGTCGGGTGGTCCGGGGTAGCCGGAAAGTGCCCAGTTTTCCCGGGCACCGAAATACGAAACGTTGGTCATCTTGACCAACGCAATGTAGCCGTTGTTGAAGAGGCCGATGCTGCTGTCGCGCCAGCCCATGAGGAAATCGTTGGCGGTCTCGGTGTCCACCGAATCCCAGCTGGACCAGACACCGGCGGCCAGCACCCGGGTCGGCGCGAAGTTCAGGAGATCGAACAGGCGACGGAATTCCGCCTGGTTGCGGGGGCCAAAGCGGTAGATGCCTTCATCCATGCGGGCGATGGTGGCGTCGATGGCTTCGCGGCGGGCCTGTGGATCCTCCGGCAGTGACGATGCGAGGATCGCCGGCAGCAGCGCCTGCAATAGCACCCGGTCGTCGCTGCTGAGAAAATAATAGCGCTGCTCCGGTGTCTCGCCGGCCTTGGCACCCATGGGCTGGGTGGCACAGCCGGACAGACCGGCGCCCAGGCTGACGGTGGCGAGCAGGGCGGTGGTCCCGAGACCGGCTTTCAGGAAACCGCGGCGACCGGGGTCGACAGGCGCATCGGAACGGGGAGGAGTGGATTTGGAAAACATAGGTCGGCCCTTGTTGTCATCGTTGGCTGGGCGGGCTTCCCGGCTGGCGTGGTGGGCTCGCGGCCAGGAACAGTCAGTTGTCAGGTCCCGGCCGGGGAGGCCGGGACCAACTTGTCCAATCTAGCGGACGAAGAACTTGTAGACCAGCTTATGCAGCAGCGTGCCGTGCGGCGGATAGACCATCTTGCCGCTATTGAAACGCTGCTTGGCGAATACGCCCCGGGCATTGGAGAAGGTCAGGAAGCCTTCCTTGCCGTGGTAATGACCCATGCCGGAAGTGCCCACGCCACCAAACGGCATGTCATCCTGGGCTACGTGCATCAGGGTGTCGTTGATGCACATGCCGCCGGAGTGGGTGCGGTCCATCACGTACTGCTGCGCCTGGCGGTCGTACCCGAAGTAGTACAGGGCGAGCGGACGCGGCTGGCTGTTGATGTATTCCAGGGCTTCGTCGATGGCGCCGTAGGTGCGTACCGGCAGGATCGGACCAAAGATCTCCTCCTGGGCGATCAGCATGTCTTCGGTGACGTCCAGCACCAGATGTACCGGCATCTTGCGGGTGTCGTCACCGAAGTGTTCGTTGCCCGGATTGACCTCGATGATGCGGGCGCCTTTCTCACGGGCGTCCTGGAGGTAATGCTGCAGACGGCCGTGCTGGCGTTCGTTGAGGATGCTGGTGTAATCCCGGTTATCCTTCACCGTCGGGTACATCTTCGCGAAGGCGGAACGGAATTCGTCCACGAAGCTGTTGACGCGATCCGCGGGGCACAGCACATAGTCCGGCGCCACACAGGTCTGGCCGGCATTGAAGCTCTTGCCGAAGGCCAGACGCTCGGCCGCCTCTTTCATGGGGACGTCCGGTGCGATCAGGGCCGGCGATTTGCCGCCGAGTTCCAGGGTCACCGGTGTCAGATTCTCCGCCGCAGCGCGCATGACGTGACGGCCGATGGCGGTGGAGCCGGTGAACAGCAGGTGATCGAACGGCTTGCTGGAGAATTCCGCCGCCACGTCCGCATCGCCGGTCACCACGGCGACCTGGTCCTGCGGGAAATTGTCCTCGATCAGGGCCTTGAACAGGGAGGACGTGTGCGGCGTGAACTCCGACATCTTGATCATGACCCGGTTGCCCGCGGCCAGGGCCCCGACCAGCGGACCAACGGCCAGATACAGCGGGTAGTTCCAGGGCACGATGATGCCGACCACGCCAAGCGGCTGGTAGTGCACCTTGTTGGAGGCCGGCTGGAAAAGCAGGCTGACATGGCGCTTGGACGGTTTCATCCAGCTGTGCAGGTTTTTGAGGGCATAATTGATACCCTGCACTGACGGCATCAGCTCAGCGAGCATGGTCTCATCGGCGGACCGGCAGCTGAAATCGCGGTCGATCGCTTCGATCAGCGCGTCCTGCTGTTCCAGGAGGGCCCGCTTGAGTCGCTTGAGGTTTTCCCGTCGTTCTGCGAGCGACGGCATGGTGTTGCGTGCGAAAGCGCTCTGTTGTCCAGAAAACAGGCGGTGCACCTGCTGGATCTGCTTTTTGCTTTCCGTGAGCCTTACGACATTGGCAACCATCGGGCTTCCTCCTTCCAATTCGGGCCCGGCCGGGTGGCCGCGAGCCTGGGTCGACTGATGTGACAGTCGACTGACCAATAGTGAGCAATTACATCTTGAATCTATTATTAGAGTAACTACTCTAGAGAGTCAAGTGTCCGATGGGGCCAGGCGGGGTCAGGCTGTGACTGAGCTGGCAATTCGTTTATCCTTTTCGGCTTCCTTCAATCGCACCGATGATCGAGAGTGGCCCTCTAACCGCATGAAAACGCGCGACCGAATACTGCTGACCAGCTTGGAACTCTTCAACGAGCGCGGGGAGCGCAACGTCACGACCAACCACATTGCGGCGCACCTGAATATTTCGCCGGGCAACCTCTATTACCACTTCCGCAACAAACCGGACATCATCTACCAGCTGTTCCTGGAATATGAAAAGCTGGTGGATCATTACCTGCAGGTGCCGGAAGACCGGCCGCTGACCGTAGAGGACAAGGTGGCCTACCTGGAAACGGTGTTCGACGGTCTGTGGAGTTACCGATTCTTCCATCGCGATCTGGAGTTTCTGCTGGACTGCGACGAGCGCCTGCGGCGGGACTACCGCGCTTTTACTGTGCGTTGTCTACAGGCCATTGTGGCGATTCTCAAGGGGTTGCGCAGTGGTGGGATCCTGCGGGAACAGCCGGACGCCGATTTTCAGTCCATGGCCCTGAATGTCTGGTTGGTGATTACCAACTGGATGGCGTTCCTGAAGACGGCGCATGCCGGAGAAGAGAACGAGGCTATCACCCTGCAGCAGCTCAAGCAGGGTATTTACCAGGTGCTGACCCTGTCGCTGCCGTTTGTGACGGAAGCCTACGAGAGCCGGGTGCGTGAGGCCCGTGCCGCGTACCAGCCGGATGCCTTCGGCCTGGGAGGAACTTTCAGGATTGACGGCTGTCCATAAAGCAGACGCCAAAGATAGGCGGCATTCACGCAATGTGACCTATTCAGGCGTCTTCCTGAGCGTTGCTCAGGATTAGCCGCAATCAACCCTGACGATCTTCTCCCGGAACCCATTCCGGGAGTTTTTTTAGGGCCCCACCGAGGGTCCTGGCGCACCTCGTTGGAGCCGGTGAGGCCGTATCGGGAATGTTCTGTTGTCCCTTACAGGCTGGCGAGGCTATTCGACTCTAGATCAGCACTTCCCCACTCGATTCTTCCAGCAGCCAGCGCGACAATTGATCGCGGGCTTCGTCCACGCCGGTTTTCTTGAGGGCGGAGAAGAGAACTATTTTTTCCACGCAAGCGGTGCCGGCGAGCATGCCCTGAACCTTCATCTTTTGCTGCTTGGCGGCGCCGTATTTGAACTTGTCGGCCTTGGTGAGCAGGATCATCAGCGGTAGCTGATTGTGCTCGCACCATTCGGTCATCATGCGGTCGAATTCGGTCAGTGGGTGACGAATGTCCATGACCAGGGTCAGGCCGCGCAGGGACTGGCGCTCAATAAGATAGCTATCCAGATGCTGCTGCCAGTCTTCCTTCATGTCCCGCGACACCTTGGCATAGCCATAGCCGGGCAGGTCCACCAGGCGGCAGCCCGGGGTGCTGAGGCTGAAAAAGTTGATCAGGCGGGTGCGGCCCGGGGTTTTGCTGGTGCGTGCCAGTTTGCTGTTCTGCGTGATGGTGTTGAGTGCGCTGGACTTGCCGGCGTTGGAGCGCCCCGCGAACGCCACTTCGGTCCCCGCGTCTTCCGGGCATTCGGAGAGACGGGAGGCGCTGGTGAGAAAGCGGGCGCTGTTGAATGCGATACGGGGTTTCTGGGCGTTTTCTGTCACGGGACCTCGGTTTGTCGAACGGCTTGCGGTGTGCTCAAAAAAGCAGGTTTTGGAACCTTTGCAAAGACCTGGTAGGGCACGGATTGACCTTCAGGCTTTTTCGCTGATTCCCATAATGTATAATGCTACACCAATTTAGCGACTCCCAAGCATATAAAGAGCTGCAGTTAAACGATGTCGCTTGACCGTTTGGCGTTGAGCACTCACCGAAAATACCTTTCTGCAGCCATTGGGTGGCGAGATGTCAGGGCTGCTCAATGTGCACGGTGGAGCAGTTCTCTTGGCCGCGGGCGTTCCCCTTTGCTCCGCGCGCATGTGAAAAGGGACGACAACTCATTAATATTGGGCGTCGAACGACGATGCCCGGGTATTGATACGTTCAAAGACTTCCGATGAGAGATCCAAGTGGGGCGAGCATGAAAAAACTGATTGCAGGCGTGTTGTTGGTGATGGGTGTGGCCGGTATGGCCTATGCGGAAGGGGGTGACCCTGCTGCGGGCGAGAAGAACGCGGCCGTTTGTGCCGGCTGTCACGGCCAGGGTGGTGCGTCACCGGTTCAGCCGAGCTATCCCAAGCTGGCGGGACAGGGCGAGAAATACCTTTACAAGCAGCTGCAGGATATCAAGTCCGGCGCGCGCAAGGTGGTGCCCATGACCGGCCTTCTGAATAACATGTCAGAGCAGGATCTGCACGACCTGGCGGCCTATTTCGCCGAGAAGGACATGCCGATCGGCCAGGCTGATCCGGATCTGGTCAAGAAAGGTGAGGCCCTGTACAAGGGCGGTAATCTGGCCAGCAACGTGACCGCTTGTGCCGGCTGTCACAGCCCGGATGGCAGCGGCAACGAACCGGCTGCCTTCCCGCGTCTTGGCGGGCAGAACGCCGAGTACGTGGCGGCGCAGCTCAAGGCCTTCATGGCCGGCGAGCGCAACAACGATCCGGCGGCGATGATGCGCAATGTGGCTTCCCGCCTGACCGACGCCGAGATCAAGGCGGTCGCGAGCTACGTGTCCGGTCTGCACTAAAGCGCTTGCTGCCCGGCGACGGAGCCTATCCGTCGCCGGGCATGTTCCTGCCTGCTCTCCGCAGCCGCAAGGTTGCCATTCCGTTACCAAGGAACCCGCTTTCCCTTCCCTGGTCTATCTTCCTTGTTGTGTGTCCTCTGTCGGTGCCTTTGCCGAGAGCGGCCTATAATCGTATTTGCACAGCGACATCGCCCTCGTAATAATGAGCGCCCGCATTCAGAATTCCTAGCTACGGGAGATACTTCATGCCACAAAAGTTCATAGCGGTCTTGCTGGCCCTGGTTTTGCCGCTCCTGGCCATCGCCGATGATGGGCCATGGGAGGAGGGAACGCATTACACCAAGCTGCCCACGCCGGTGGGGACGGATCATCCCGACAAGATCGAAGTGGCCGAAGTGTTCTGGTACGGCTGCCCGCATTGCTACAACTTCAAGCCAAAGGTTGAAGAGTGGGCCAAGGATCTGCCCGATGACGTGGAGTTCGTCCTCTGGCCGGCCGCGCTGAACCCGTCCTGGCAGAACCATGCGCGTGCCTTCTTCGTGGCCAAGGTATTGGGTGTGCTGGATAAGGTTCATGACCCGCTGTTCAATGCCCTGGGGCGTGATCACCGGCGCGATCTGAGTTCCCAGGAGGAGCTGGCGGATTTCTTTGCCAAGCACGGTGTGGATCGAGAGCGCTTCAATCAGGCCTGGAACAGCTTTGGTGTGAATACACTGTACGAGAAGATCCAGTCCCGTATTCGCGGCGCCTTCGTGACCGGTACGCCTTCCATGATTGTAAACGGCAAGTACCGTGTCTCGGCCGGGCAGGCCGGTGGGCATGACGAAATGCTCAAGATCGTGGATTACCTGATCGAAAAAGAGCGTCAGGCCAAGGCGGGGTAAACCTGTCCTGATAGTCACTGGCATCGTGCCGTGGCGATGTTATTCTGGAAGTGAAGAGCCTAGTGATGGCCCTGCTGCGGCGGGGCCGCAACCCATTGATTTGTCGGGCGAGTGGTGTCGATCCGCCGCCTGCAACGCATAGCGACCATGATGGCGAGCGAATTCTGGCGACAGGCGCGTGGCGCCATGAGCGAACGGGTGAGGCGGCAGTTTGACGATTGGCGCGGGAGTGCACGCAGCGTCAGCTCCGGAGACGAGCGGGCGCTGGATTTTGAGCCGCACCGTCATATCCGGCTGCTCACCTTCAATATTCAGGTCGGGATTTCGACCCAGTCCTACCATCACTACCTGACCCGCAGCTGGCAGCATGTGCTGCCGTACCGCAATCGCAACCAGAATCTGGACAAGATTGCCCGCCTGCTGCAGCACTACGATGTGATTGCCCTGCAGGAGTGTGACGGTGGCTCGATTCGCAGTGGTTACGTCAACCAGGTGCAGTACCTGGCCGAGGCGGCGCATTTTCCGTATTGGTACCAGCAGCTCAACCGCAATCTGGGGCGTTTTGCCCAGCACAGCAATGGTCTGTTGAGTCGCTACAAACCCCTTACTGTGGAAGAGCACCGTCTGCCGGCGTTGATTCCCGGGCGAGGGGCCATTGTGGCGCGTTATGGCGCGGAAAAGAATCCGCTGGTGCTGGTGATGATGCATCTGTCGCTGTCCGCCAAGGCCCAGAATCGTCAGTTGGGCTACATCCGGGACCTGATCGCGGAATATGAGCACGTGGTACTGATGGGAGATATGAACAATCACGCCGACCAGCTGCTGAGCCAGACGCCGCTCAAGGACACCGATCTGGTGCCCCTGCCTTCCACGGCGGCCAGCTTCCCCAGCTGGCGCCCGCAGCAGGCGTTGGACCATATTCTGGTCAGCCCGTCATTGGAGATCCGCAAGGCTGAGGTGGTCACCTATCCGGTCTCGGACCACCTGCCGATCGCCATGGACATTGCCCTGCCCGAGGGGTACGTCGCGACCTTCGAGTAGCCTGCTCGTCCGACGACCGACGACCGACGACCGACGACCGACGCCCAATAAAAAACCCCGCAGCTGGGCGGGGTTTTTACTGTAAGCGTCGGCCCTGGAGCCGTATTCAGCTTACTTCAGCTTGGTTTCCTTGTACGGCACATGCTTGCGCACCACCGGATCGTACTTTTTCAGTTCGATCTTTTCCGGAGTGTTCCGCTTGTTCTTTTTGGTCGTGTAGAAATGACCAGTGCCTGCGGAGGATACCAGTTTAATCTTCTCGCGCATGACTGTGCTCCTCAGACTTTAGTGCCACGGGCACGCAGGTCCGCCAGAACCGCGTCGATACCCTTCTTATCGATGATGCGCATACCCTTGGTGGAAATGCGCAGCTTAACGAAGCGCTTTTCGCTCTCAACCCAGAAACGGTGCGTCTGGAGATTCGGGAGAAAACGACGCTTGTTGTGATTCATTGCGTGGGAAACATTGTTCCCGGTCACCGGACGCTTGCCGGTCACCTGACAAATACGGGACATACCTTCCTCCAACCAGAAGTTGGTCGTTTAACCAATTCGATTCATTCGCCGCGCCACGGACCAGCCTGCCAGAGACGCCCTTCCATAAAAGGGACGCTTTTATACCAGAATGGGGAAGCAAAGGCAAAAATATCTGGCTAATTTATATGCTTTGACCGCTTATATTGTTCGTCCGACGCTAAAACAATCCCCGCTCCGCCAGTGATACCACTTCCGCCGACCCCACCACCATATGGTCCAGCACCCGCACGTCCACCAGGGCCAGGGCCTCCTTGAGTCGCCTCGTGATGGCGACATCCGCGTCACTGGGCTCGGCGACGCCGGAGGGGTGGTTGTGGGCGAGGATCACCGCGGCGGCGTTCTGGTCCAGGGCCCGGCGGACCACTTCCCGCGGGTAGACGGCGGCGCCGTCGATGGTGCCGGTAAACAACTCCTCAAAGCTCAGTACCCGGTGGCGATTGTCCAGAAACAATACGGCAAACACCTCCTGGTGACGGGCGACCAGGCGTGTTTGCAGGAAGCGCCGCGTGTCGTCCGGGGACTGCAGCAGGTCCCCGCGCCGCAGCGGACGGTCCATGACGCGCCGGGCCATCTCCAGGCAGGCGGCCAGCTGGGTGTACTTGGCGGTGCCCAGTCCCGGTTCCTGGCAGAATCGTTGTGGCGAGGCGCCGAGCAGGTTTTTCAGGCCTCCGAAACGCTCGATCAGGGCGTGGGCCATCTGCAGTACGGGTTGACCGCGCATGCCGGTGCGCAGGAATATCGCCAGCAGCTCGGCATCGTCCAGGTGTTCCGGGCCGTGGGTCAGCAGTTTTTCGCGTGGCTGCAGGGGCGCTGCCACGGGGGCCTGAGTAGTCATCCTGAATCTCCGTGTCCGTCCTTGGATGAACGGCATTCTATCGCGATCCCTCCCCGGGGCAAGGGGCCCCCGGCTATGCTATTGTGTGAGCCCAATATCCGGCGGAACGGATGGCGGATTGGCAGAGAGGACAGGCTATGCAGCAAAAACGGGTTCTGGTGGGCGTCACCGGCGGTATCGCCGCCTATAAAAGCGCGGATCTGGTGCGCCAGCTGCGCAAGCAGGGCCATGAGGTCCGGGTGATGATGACGGCCGGCGCCCAGCGCTTCGTGACGCCCCTGACCTTCCAGGCGCTGAGTGGTTACCCGGTGCGAACCGATTTGCTTGATGAGGGCGCCGAGGCGGGCATGGGGCACATCGAGCTGGCCAAGTGGGCCGAGCTGGTGCTGATTGCGCCGGCCAGCGCGCAGGTGATGGCCAAGCTGGTCTGCGGCCTGGCCGATGATCTGCTGTCCACGGTCTGTCTGGCCACCGAAGCCCCGATTGCACTGGCACCGGCCATGAATCAGGCCATGTGGCGCAACCGCCGCACGCAGCAGAATCTGGAGCGGCTGCAGGCCGATCCACAATTCCGGATCTGGGGGCCTGCCGCCGGGGATCAGGCCTGCGGCGATACCGGTTTTGGCCGCATGCTGGAGCCCATCGAGCTGGCCCAGGCCGTGGCGGGCCTGGGTGAGGGGCCGCTGTCTGGCAAAAAGGTGGTCATCACCGCCGGGCCCACCCGGGAGCGTATCGACCCGGTGCGCTATATCAGCAACGACAGTTCCGGCAAGATGGGGTTCGCCCTGGCGGTCGCCGCGCGGGACGCCGGGGCGGACGTGACGCTGGTCTGTGGTCCGGTCGCGCTGGAAACGCCGTCGGGTGTGGCGCGAGTCAATGCGGAGTCGGCCGAGCAGATGCGTGAGGCCGTTCAACGCCTGATTGGCGAAGGCTGTGACATCTTTGTTGCCAGTGCCGCAGTTTCCGATTATCGCCCGGCCCAGCGCGAGGGCGACAAAATCAAGAAGAGCCGCGAGAACCTGTCCCTGGAGCTGGTTCGCAATCCCGATATCCTCAGTGAGGTGGCTGCGGCGGAACAGGGGCCGTTCACGGTCGGTTTCGCGGCGGAAACCCGGGATGTGGCGCACTACGCAAAAGACAAGCTGCGTCGTAAAAAGCTCGACATGATTGTGGCCAATGATGTGTCGGACCGGCGCATCGGCTTCGAGAGCGAGCGTAACGCCGTCACCGTGTTCTGGTCCGGTGGCGAGCAATCCTTTGCAGAAGATGAAAAAAGCCAGCTGGGGCGCGATCTTGTTGCCCTGATCGGTGAGCGCTGGCGTAGTACCCGAAAAGGAGCAAATGAGTGAGCCGACATAACCTGGAAGTCCGATTGCTCGACGAGCGTATCGGCAATTCGATTCCGATGCCGGAATACGCGACTGACGGCTCGGCAGGGCTCGACCTGCGGGCCTGCCTGGAGACTTCGGTGACGCTGGAGCCGGGACAGACGCTGCTGATTCCCACCGGGCTGGCCATCCACATCAAGGATCCCGGGCTGGCGGCGATGATCCTGCCCCGCTCCGGCCTTGGCCACAAGCATGGCATCGTACTGGGTAATCTGGTCGGCCTGATCGATTCCGACTATCAGGGGCAACTCATGGTGTCCTGCTGGAATCGCGGGCAGACCACCTTCACCATCGACGTGGGCGAGCGGATTGCCCAGCTGATCCTGGTCCCGGTGGTCCAGGCGGACTTCGAGGTGGTGGAGACGTTTGCGGACAGTGACCGGGGTGAGGGTGGTTTCGGTTCCACAGGAACCCGCTGAGACCTTTGGCGACGTGACCCCGGCGACAAGCTATCTATACTGTGTAAAACAAACCGGTGTGGCGTACCGCACCGCAAGACCGGCCCACGACCGGCGCAGGGCGAAACCAATCGGCGGCCTCGGCTGTATCGGCATGGATGGAGCGGCATAGACCCATGAAACTCGGCAAGAAAAAAGAAGAAGCAGCGGAAAAGCCGCAAACGCAGGCGGAATCCAAAAAGGGCAACGCCAAAGGCGGCAAGGCGGCCAACCAGGTTGCCGGGCTCAAACTTAACAATATTCAGTGGAGTCAGGCGGCGATTGTGATTGCCGTGGGCGTTCTGATCGCCGCCGCCCTGCAGTTCCTGGTGGCGCAGCCTGCCGAACGCGAAGCCGGCGAACGACTGGAAGCCAGCCATGCCGATGCGGCCAGACTCCATTTTGAACAGCGGTTGCAGATGCTGTCGGGCATGGTGGAGCGCTACGCCACGCTGCCCGCCACGGCCGAGAGCCTGGCCGGCAATATTGACGTCCAAGAGCGCACCCGGGTCCTTGAGGGATTGCTGCCCTCGGTCCGGCGGGTCTTCCTGTTCCCGTCCGGCCGTGTGAACCAGCCTTCCGGCGGCGATTTCGAACTCAGCTTCGCCAGCATGGATCTGGCCCGTCGTGCCGAGCAGCGTGAGGAAACCCATCCCGATGCCTTCCTCCACGATGGAGAATGGCTGTTCCAGATGGCAAGCCCTGTGGTGGCACCGGATAGCGAACAGGTGGTGGGCAGTCTGCTGGTCATCTTCGACGTCAACGCCTTCCAGAGCGCGCTGCAGTTGCCCTCCGGCGTACAGGGGCAGCTCAACCTCGTGCAGTCGGTCGGTGGTCAGTCCAAGTCCATCCTGAGTGTCGGCAAGGGGCGTGGAGACAGCCTCTCGGAAAACCTCTCGGTACCCAACTGGACCCTGACGTTCAAGCCGGCCATGGCCGCGCCGCAGGTGGTCTCCCGAAGCATGCTCTGGGGCTTGCCCGTCGTGTTGGGCGTGGTGGGGGCCGTGCTGGTGGTCATGCTGTTCACGCAGGTTCAGAAAGCCCTGCGAGCCGACCTGATGGGGCTGACCCAGTGGGCGCACAAGGCCTTCGGTGGCGAAAAGGTGCGCACCCCGACCCAGCGTATTGCCATGCTGGGGGCTCTGGCGGAAACCTTGCAGCGCCTGGCCCTGGCGGTGGACAAGCGTATCAGCAAGGCCGAGACGGCGGCCCGGGAGGCGACCAAGAAGCAGTCCGCGCGTCCGGCGGCGCCGGCCCAGGCCGAAACCGCCGAAACGGCAAGCGGAGGTGAGCCGCTGTTCCAGGAAAAGGACATGCTCGATATCGATATGCTCGATGGCGATGAGGACGTGCTGGGGCTCGGCGGTGACAGTGAGGGCATGGAAATCGGTGAGGCCCAGTCTGTCGATGTGGACGTGCCGGCGGGGATTTTCCGGGCCTATGACATCCGTGGCGTGGTCGGTGAGTCGCTGTCTGCGGACATCGTCCGGGTGATCGGTCAGGCGATTGGCAGTGAAGCCTCGAGCAAGGGGGTGGACAAGATCTGCGTGGGCTATGACGGGCGCGATTCCAGCCCGGAACTGGCGGACGCCCTGAGCCTGGGCATCATGCGGGCCGGCGTGGATGTCGTCGACGTTGGCAGGGTGCCCACGCCGCTGCTGTATTTCGCCACCCACCAGCTGCAGACCGGTTCCGGCGTCATGGTGACCGGCAGCCACAATCCGCCCGAGTACAACGGCCTGAAGATGATGCTGGCCGGTGAAACCCTGGCCGGTGATGCAATCCAGCAGCTGTTGCGACGGGTCGAGCAGAGCAATCTGACCCAGGGGCAGGGCAGTCTCTCACGCGCCGATATCCGGGAAGACTATCTGCAGACCATTCTCAATGATATCGCCGTGGCCGCGCCGCTCAAGGTGGTGCTGGATGCGGGCAACGGCATTGCCGGGGAACTGGCCCCGCGCCTGGTGGAAGAGCTGGGCTGCGAGGTCATTCCGCTCTACTGCGACGTGGATGGCAGCTTCCCCAACCATCACCCGGATCCGGGCAAGCCGGAAAACCTCGCGCCGCTGATCGACAAGGTGAAGGCCGAGGGCGCCGATTTGGGGATCGCTTTCGATGGTGATGGCGACCGCCTGGGCGTGGTGACCAATTCCGGCAAGATCATCTGGCCGGACCGCCTGCTGATGCTGTTCGCCCGTGATGTGGTTTCCCGTAATCCCGGCGCCGATATCATCTACGACGTCAAATGCACCCGTCGTCTCGCCAATGTGATCAATGAGTTCGGCGGCCGGCCGGTGATGTGGAAAACCGGGCATTCCTGGATCAAGGCCCGCATGAAGGAAACCGGCGCGCTGCTGGCCGGGGAAATGAGTGGCCACATTTTCTTCAGCGAGCGCTGGTACGGCTTTGACGACGGTCTCTACAGCGCCGCCCGGCTGCTGGAAATCCTCGGGATCGAGGACCGCTCCGTGGATGAGGTGTTCGAGGAATTCCCGGAAGACTTCAGCACCCCCGAGCTCAATGTTCCCACCACCGACGAGGCCAAGTTCAAGATCGTCGACAAGCTCGCCCATGGCGCCGATTTCGGCGAGGCCAACATCAGCGATATCGACGGCGTGCGGGTGGACTACCCCGACGGCTGGGGCCTCTGCCGTGCCTCCAACACCACCCCGGTGCTGGTGCTGCGCTTTGAGGCGGAAACCGAGGACGCCCTGGAGCGCATCAAGGGGATCTTCCGCGAGCAGTTGCAGAAGGTGGATCCGGACCTCCAGGTGGATTTTTAAGGGATCTCCGGCTCAGGCCTGGCGGTGTTCTGCCAGGCCTGAGAAACGCCCTGGCAAGAGCGATTCCTCAGGATTGCACCTGAATCTGGCCCGGGTAAAATAGGCGCTTTTCCCGGGTGGCGCGACAATGTCCGGCGAGGCTACGGCCTCGCCAGGCGTCCGACCTCTCGCCTCGCCCGGTTACCCGAAGCCTGCCCGCAAGAGGCATCTTCTCCATCGAACAACGGGAGCACCGCAACCATGGCACTGGATCGTGACACAGCGATGCAGGTGGCAGCCGTCCTCAGCAAGGGCTTGCCTTACATTCAGCGTTTCACCGGCAAGACCATCGTCATCAAGTACGGCGGCAACGCCATGGAGAATGACGAGCTCAAGAGCAGCTTCGCCCGCGACATGGTTCTTATGAAGCTGGTGGGTATCAATCCCATTATCGTGCATGGCGGCGGTCCCCAGATCGGCCAGCTGCTCGACCGGCTGAACATCCACTCGCACTTCGTCAATGGCATGCGCGTCACCGACAGCGAAACCATGGACGTGGTGGAGATGGTCCTCGGCGGCCGGGTCAACAAGGAGATTGTCGCGCTGATCAATCAGCATGGCGGCAAGGCCATCGGCCTGACCGGGAAAGACGCCGGCCTGATCAAGGCCCGTAAGCTGGAGGTCGAGCAGGTCTCCCCGGAAATGACCAAACCGGAAATCATCGACATCGGTCACGTCGGTGAGGTGGCCAAGGTGAATCGGGAGGTCATCAACATGCTCACCCAGAGCGATGTGATTCCCGTGATTGCGCCGATCGGTGTGGGGGACGATGGCGCGGCCTATAACATCAACGCCGATCTGGTGGCGGGCAAGGTGGCCGAAGAACTGCAGGCGGAAAAACTGATCCTGCTGACCAATGTGGCCGGCCTGCAGGACAAGCAGGGCAAGGTGTTGACCGGCCTTACCGCCAGCCAGGTTGATGATCTGATTGCCGATGGCACCATCCATGGCGGCATGCTGCCGAAGATTCGCTGCGCCCTGAACGCGGTCAAGAATGGCGTCCACACCGCCCACATCATCGACGGTCGGGTCGCTCACGCCACACTGCTGGAGATCTTCACCGATGAGGGGGTCGGCACCCTCATCACCGGCGATTAGGCGATTCGTCCGACGTCAGGGTTTCGCGTGCCAGCCTTCCTGCGCAAACCCGCCGGCAAAGCGTTCGATCCACTCGTGGGCGGCCTCCTCCACTGAGAGGTCCCGCCCCTCCTGGCGCAGCACGTCCTGGCGGTACTGTTCGATGTGGCAGATCTGCTCGACCATGCGCATGCGGTAGGCGTCGGTGGGGTTGGTGAAAGAGATGCCTACCTCGTAGTGATCACCGTTTTCCTCACACCAGACCACGCGGCCGTTGACATCCATTGCGCAGCAGCCGCATTCCACGTGAATGGCAACGGTCTCTCCGGCGTCATAGGCACGGTCGGCGGAGAAGGCCAGCCCCCCAAGGCTCAGGTTGCGCAAACCCTCATCATGGGGCTGTCCTTCCTGAGGGATGACGGTGATGGGGATGTCGACCGGGTGACGAATAAACGCCCGCGCGCGTGCATTCATGGCTCGCTCTCCCGGACGCCCGGTTCATCGGCGAAGACTGCCTGCTTTGCGCTTTCACCCAGAGCGCCCCTTGGCCCATGGAATCTGATAAGCTCGAAATGCGTGTTGTGCGGTCCCTCTCAGGACAGGCTCGAAAAGGCCCGAATTCCTGGGGCTCCGCATTCAAGTCTACTATGAGTATAGCTGTAGATCGTTGCACCTACAGTAGCGGACTCATGGGGAAAAGTCCTGAATACGTTTGATCTTGATCGTTTTTCGAGGTCGCAGCACCCGGTGCTGGGTATGGCCGAAGCCCCGCAGCCGGGCCGGGGCAGGCCCTGGAAGGGGCCGGAAAATCATCTGTTGTACGGCAGGAAACGCTACCAATAATGAAAAAACTGGCACTTTCCATCGTAATATTGTTCGCCGTCGTCTGGGGCGGTTTCAAGCTGGGCGCCTGGCTGGGTGGCTATCACTGGCTGCAGCAGGTGGAAGCCCAGGCCCGGGAATACGGCGTCTTGAAGTGGGCCGGAGTTGGCTCCTCGCTGGGCGGCCACCTGGAGGTCAAGCAGCCCGAGCTGGACCTGTTTGACCTGTCGGTACCGATCACCTCCGATCGCGTCACGGTCTCTGCGGATCAGCCCGTGTCCCTCCTGCTGTGGCTGTGGCTCTCGCCGGAGAAAAGGCCGCATCCGTTTGAGGCCTCTTTCGAAACCGTGCGCATGCCGCTGCAGGAGCAGATGTTCAAGAGCTGGGTGACGGCCGAGCCGGAAGCGGCTGATGCTGCATGGAATCCCTGGCACCTGCGTCATTGTGGCGATATGCAGCGCCCCGGCGCGCAGGACCTGCTGGCGATCGGCATCGACGAGGTCGCCGCCGACGGGCATGTGGCCCTGACCAGCAAGGCCGGCGGTCAGCAGCTTTTCCTGGAACTGGACACCCAGGCCCTGGGCAGCCTGGAACTGACCTATCAGTCGCAACGCTTGCCGCAGGAGTGGGCGGCCTGGGCCACCTGGCCGTGGGGCGAGTGGCAATCGGTCCATCTGGTGCTGCGTGACGGTGGTCTGATGCGTCGCCTGGCAGCTTACTGCGCCCAGCGGGGGGAGGTCTCGACCCAGGCCTGGGCCAAGGCCGAGGCCGAATCTCTGGCCAGGGCACTGCAGGAGCGGGGGATTAAGCCGTCCCGCCAGTGGCTGGCGCTCTACGCCACCTGGCTGGCGGAAGGGGGCGAACTGGTGATCGACCTGCCGGCAACCGGCCAACATGACCTGAATGATCTGCCGGGCTGGCTGGCCTATCTCAATGAGGCTGAGCCCCGAGTGCGTTACAACGACAGCAACGTGCCGGACCTGACAATCGCTTTCGACCCCGACAGGTTCCGCCAGCAACAGGCGCAGGCCGAAGCCGCGCTGACCGAGCCGTCTGAACCGGAGCCGGCCGCCGCGCCGACAGCCGAACTGCGTGAGACGCCGATCCAAAGTCTCGACTACTGGCTGGAGCGGTGGGTACGGGTCGAACTCGATACCGGGCGCGTGCTGGAAGGACGGTTGACCGCGGTCGATGAGAGGCAGCTGGAGGTCACCCAGCTGGTGGAATCGGGCGAGGTGGCCTATCCGATCAAAGTCGGTCGTATCAAGCGCTTCGAGGTTCGGCGTCTGCCCACCGAAGTGGCACCACAGCCGCCGCAGCCCGAGGACGAACCCATGCCCGCCAATCAGGGAGGAACGCCATGACCGGTACGGTACCGGGCATCCGCGAGATGCTCACGGAATTGATCGCAACGCCGACCATCAGCAGCGCCAGCCCCAAGTGGGACCAGAGCAACCGACCGGTGATCGACCGCCTGGCCGCCTGGACCGAAGCCCTGGGCTTCGAGGCCGAGGTCATGCCGGTCCCGGGGCGGCCGGGCAAGTTCAACCTGATCGCCACCCTCGGCAGCGGTCCGGGTGGTCTGGTGCTGTCCGGGCATACCGATACAGTGCCCTACGACGATGCCCGCTGGCAGAGCGATCCGTTCCAGCTGACCGAGCGGGACGACCGCTGGTACGGGTTGGGCACCTGCGACATGAAAGGGTTTTTTGCCCTGGCTCTGGAGGCGGCCCGCGAATTTGCCGACAAGCCGCTCTCCGAACCGCTGATCCTGCTGGCGACCGCCGATGAGGAGAGTTCCATGTCCGGCGCCCGGGCCCTGGTGGAGGCCGGACGGCCCAAGGCCCGCTATGCCGTGATTGGCGAGCCCACCGGCCTCAAGCCGGTACGCATGCACAAGGGCATCATGATGGAGCGGTTGGCTTTTCAGGGCCAATCGGGGCATTCCTCCGACCCGTCCCTGGGCCGCAATGCCCTGGAAGGCATGCATGCAGCATTGAGTGCGCTGTTGGAGCTGCGCGGTAACTGGCAGCAGCAATATCGCCATCCGGGCTTCAAGGTGGAGGTGCCGACGTTGAATCTGGGCCACATCCATGGCGGCGACAACCCCAACCGCATCTGTGCCGACTGCGAGCTGCATTTCGACCTGCGGCCGCTGCCGGGCATGTCGATCGAGGAATTGCGCGCGACCATCGACGAGAAATTGCGCCCCCTGGCCGCTGAGCGCGAGCTGGCGATGACCTTCGAGCCGCTGTTTGATGGTGTTCCGGCTTTCGAGACCGAAGCGGAGGCGCATCTGGTCAAGCTCTGCGAGCGCCTCACCGGCCACACGGCCGAAGCGGTGGCGTTCGCCACCGAGGCGCCGTTCCTGCAGCAACTGGGGATGCAGACGCTGGTGATGGGGCCCGGCCATATCGATCAGGCGCACCAGCCGGATGAATACCTGGCGCTGGATCAACTCAAACCGACGGTATCGATACTGCAGGATCTCATCCAGCAGTGTTGCGTCGACAACCCAAAGGACTGAGGTAAAAGGAAAACATCAAGGTGTCTGGAGTAACCGAAAACAACGACTGGCTGTACTGGTTCCGGCATTCGTCCCCCTACATCAATGCCCACCGTGGACGAACCGTGGTGCTGACCCTGTCGGGGGAAGCACTGGCCCATGAGAACCTGATCAACATCATCCACGATATTACCCTGCTGGCGAGCCTCGGGGTGCGACTGGTGATGGTTTTCGGTGCCCGACCGCAGATTCAGGCGCGACTGGACGAGGCCGGTCGCCCATCCACGTTCCAGGATGGCCTGCGGGTTACGCCGGAGCAGGATCTGCCGCTGGTGCTGGAGGCTGTGGGCCGGCTGCGGGCCCTGCTCGAGAGCCAGCTGTCCATGGGCGTGGTCAATTCTCCCATGCATGGGGCGCGCATGCGGGTGGTCAGCGGCAACCTGATTACCGCCCGTCCGGTGGGCGTCTTGGGCGGGGTCGACCTGGCCCATACCGGACGCGTGCGGCGGGTGGACGTGGCCGGCGTCAAGGCCCTGCTGGATCAGGGTAATATCGTCGTGCTGCCGCCGGTGGGTTATTCACCCACCGGGGACGCCTTCAACCTCTCCTATGAGGATGTGGCCAGCCAGACCGCGGCCGCCCTGCAGGCAGAGAAACTGATTCTGTTCACCGGCGAAACCGGGACCCACGACGGCGACGGTCACCTGATCCGCGAACTGACCGTGGGCGCTGCGCGGGAGCAGCTGGCGGCCGGACACCTTGAAAAACACGAGGCGGACATTCTGCGTGCGGCCAGTGAGGCCTGCGAACGAGGTGTCACCCGCGCCCATATCATCAGCTATCGCAAGGATGGCGCCCTGCTGGAAGAGCTCTTTACCCGGGACGGTTCCGGCACCCTGGTGAGTGACGACAATTACGAGCAGGTGCGCCCGGCCCGGGCCGAGGATATTGGCGGCATCCAGGAGCTGATCCAGCCACTGGAGGACCGGGGCATCCTGGTGCGCCGGCCCCAGGAGCTGATTGAGACCGAGATCGATCGTTTTGTAGTGGACGAGCGGGACGGTGGCATCATCGGCTGTGCCGCACTGTACGTGTATCCGGACGAGGGGCTGGGGGAGCTGGCCTGCTTTGCGGTGAGCGAGCATTATCGGCGTTTCGGCCGCGGCGATCAGATCCTGCGCATGGTTGAGCGGCGTGCCCGGGCCCAGGGAGTGAATCAGCTGTTCGTGCTCACCACCCAGACCGAACACTGGTTCCGTGAACGCGGCTTTGAGCCGGTTTCCCGGGAGGCCCTGCCGCGTGAACGCCAGGGCAGCTACAACCCGCAGCGCAACTCCAAGATCTTTCTCAAGACGCTGTAACATCCTCTTCAAAGCGCGCCTTGAGCTGCTGCAGGCGGGCGCTGCGTTGCTTGGCCGGCTCTTCGCCCAGGGCCTCTACGGCATCGTAGAAGCGGCCAAAGTCACCGTTTTGCTCGCGCAGCAATTGGCGAAAGGCCGGCACCCACTGGTGGTACTGGCCCACCACGGCGATCTTGGCGTTGTTCAGCGGGCCTTCAAAAAAGTGTTGGTAAGGGCTGGGCTCGGACCAGCCTGCCTTGAGCGCCTGATACCGCTCGCGTAACCGGGCAAAGATCTCCGCCTTGGCCTCATCGAGATGCTCCCGGGAAAGCTGGTCCGCCCGGGCATACAGCGCTTCCAGGCGTTGCGCCGTGGCCTGGATGAGACTGACGAAATCGTCCTCCATCCGCAGGCGGGCGAGGGCAGCGTCAAAGCGCTCCGGGGAGGCGTCGCTCGCCTCCAGCCAGCGTTGCAATCCTTCCAGCTCCACGGCCGTGGCAAAGCTTTCATTGAACGTGGTGTCGCCGTCCACATAGACCACCTTGTGGGCCAGCTCATGAAAAATAAGGGCTGAACGGCGGTCCGGTGAAAGGTGCAGGAAGCTGCTGAGCACCGGGTCGTCGAACCAGCCCAGGGTGGAGTAGGCGACAATGCCGGGCGCCCAGGTTTCCAGTCCTTCCTCCTCGAGCTGACGGGCAAAATCCCGGGCGTCGTCGCGCTGGAAATAGCCACGATAGGCCTGGCAGCCGACGATGGGGTAGCACCATTGGCGCAGTTTGACCTGATAGGGCGGCGTTGCGAGGACATTCCAGACCACGTAGGGACGATCGAGGTCCACGAAACTGTCAAAGGTATCCCCGACCGGTAGCGCCAACTGCTGGCGGGCAAAAGTGCGTAACCCGGGAATTTGGGCCAACGCCTCGCGCCAGGCTGGCGGTGTCTCTGGATCATCGATCACCGCCTGCAGGGGGCGGCGGTCGGAGAGCAGGGCCACCTGACCGTAGGCGGCCTGGCCATAGTAGGCCAGCTCGGAGCAGGCGGTCAGTAAAAGAAGGCTGGCGAGGCAGGCAACTCGTGTCAGAACACCTATAATGCGGGGGCAACGATGTCGTTTATCTGGCGGCATGTTGGGTTTTTCGTGAGATGCTGTCAGCAGGATTGACCACAGGCTGGAGTGAGCCTTGCGGTGCCTGGTTTGGATTTTAGTCTGTGGTGGACGACAGGGTTTCACTGTGCCTCCTTGTTCGGGGCTTCATCACCCTATTATGGACGGTCGGTCGTCCCTTGCTGAAGCCTTGACCGGATTTTGGGAGTAACGGATAACGTGCAGGATAAACAGAAGGATCGCCGAGCCAGTCCGCGACGCCCGATCAAACTGGCGGCCCAACTGGTGCATCCGGCCGGACGTACCTGGCCCTGCCAGATTGCCGACTTCTGCGCCGAAGGCCTTTTCATCCGCTATTCGGTCGACACCTCGCGTCAGCTCGATGCGCAGCCGAGTGCGCCCGACCATCTGCTCGTACGTTTTCGTGAGCCGGACGGCCGCCACATCCACGAGCTCGGTGTACAGGTCGTGCGACGCATCGACCAGGCGATGGGGGTGATGTTTACCCGCTCCAATCTCGATGCCTTCCAGGCCATGCTGCGACTGTGCGGCGCCGATGAGGAGCTGGCGCCGGCCAGTATCAGTGGCCAGAACAACAAGGCGCAGTTTATCGTTCGTCAGTGCGCACGCCACGTCGTCCGGGCAGTGGAGCCTTTGATGCCGGACTTTTTCGCGGCCCTGGAAACCCAGCTGGGGGAGGCCGCCCGCCAGGCCGGCAGTGATACCGAAGCCAACGAGCTCATGGATGCGGCCATGCAGATCCGTTCCCGGCAAAGGCCCTTCTGGCTGCAGATGGTCAAGGGCATGGAAGCGCCGGTGCGCGCCCAGGAAGGGGGCGAACAAATGCAGTTGGTGGACAAGGGCGAATTCGAAGACTGGCTGATGGTGCGGGTATTGGTGACCAAGGCTGAAACCCAGTACCGCGGCAGCCTGTTGCAGCTCAAGATGCGTCTGGAGCACGCCGGTATCGTCAACGAAACCGGACATCAGAACCCGCTGGGGCCGGTCATGGTCTGTGAGGCGTTCAGCCATGCCCTGGACAGTCTGGGTTTCAGCCGGGAGGTGGCGCGGATCGCCTTCAAGGTGTTCGAACATCAGATCATTCGTCAGCTGGACGGCCTCTACGAAGAACTCAACCAGATTCTGGTGCGTCAGGGTATCCTGCCGGACCTGGATCTGAGCAAGTACCTCTCCGACCACAAGAACGGCTCCACCTCCACGGAACGGAAGCAGCCGCCCGTAACCGCGCTCAAGCCGGCTGCCGCGCCGTCGTCGCAGCCCGCAGCCCCCCGGCCCGACACCGGTCGCCAGGAAGAGAGCTTCCGCAACTATCACGCCCAGGCCGAATCCGCCTTTTCTACTGTGCGCACGCTGTTGGGCTCGCTCAAAAAGGCCCAGCAAAGCCTGCAGCCGACCCCGGCGCCGTTCCCGGAAAATGCCGAACCGCTCAATACTCAGGAAATGGATTCCCAGCTGGATGCTCTCCAGCACAAGGCGGCCGTTACCGGAGAAGCCGATGAGCGGGGATTGCGCGAGCGCATTTACGAGCGGGTGCGGGAAATGGGGGAGCGCGGTCTGGATGAGCGGCAGCAGGCTTCCGTGGATGTGGTGGATCGTTTCTTCGCCGGGCTGGTCGATAGCACCCGCCTTTCGGACCATGCCCGGTCACAGATCAAAAAGCTGGAAGTGCCGCTCCTCAAGGTGGTGATGGAGAATCCGGCCTTTTTCGAGGATATGGACAGCCCGGTGCGGGCCACCTTCAACCGTATCGCCGAACTGGGCCTGCGCGGGAGCCGGCCCAATCCGGTGACACGGAAACGGGTGGATGAGCTGATCCAGCGGATCAATCGGGATTTTGACCGGGATACCGAAGTCTTTGACCAAGCCCTGGGGCAGCTGAATGAACTGATCGAACGCCAGAATCTGGTGTATCGGCGCAATGTCGAGCGTGTGACCGCAGCGGCCGAGGGCCAGCAGAAGGTGCAGGAGGCCCGCCGGGCGGTCAATACCGAGCTTGAACAGCGACTCGGGAACCGACAGGTGCCCAAGGCCGTGGCGACCCTGATCCAGGGCGGCTGGCGGGATCTGCTCTCGCTGACCTATATCCGTCAGGGCGGCGACAGCCAGCTCTATCAGGATTACCTGACGGTGATTGATACCCTGATGGCGTTTGGCGACGACCCCCATGTGCCGGTCAACCTCAAGGAATTGCTGCGCATTATCCAGGAAGGGCTGGCTTCGGTCTCCAGTAATCATATTCCTTCCGGCCACATCCGCGACGAACTCAAACGCTTCCTGGTGGATCATGACGGTGGACCGGTGGAGCGGGTCAGTATGCCGCCGATGGTGGACAAGGAGGATCGCGACCAGGCGCGGCGCCTGGCCGAGGTGCGAGACCGTCGCCTGCAGCGCTGGATGAACCGGGCCCAGCGCATGGTAGTGGGTGACTGGGTGCGCTACCAGCCCGAAGGCAGCAGGGAAATCCAGCCCATGCGCCTGGTCTGGATTGCCCGCGGCCAGAGCCGTTTCGTGTTCGTGAACCACCAGGGCATGAAAGTGGTGGAGCGGGATCTGGTTCAGCTGGCCAACGAGTTGCAGCAGGGGATGATCGTGCCCGATCCGGGCTATGACCGGCCGGTGGTGGACGAAGGGGTCGATCGTATGGTGCAGCAGGTCTACGAACAGATGTCCTGGATGTCGACCCACGATGAATTGACTGGTCTGCTGACGCGGCGGGAATTCGAGCGGATGCTGGCCCATAGTCTGGATCGGGAAGGCGCCCATGGGGAAAATGCCCTGGTACAGATCGAGCTGCGCCACTTCCGTCTGCTCAATGATACCGCCGGCTATGAGGCCGGTGATGATGCGGTGAAACAGGTGGCGGCGGTCATCAAGGCGACGGTGGGTGAGCCGGTGCCGGTGGCCCGCACGGGCAATACCCGTTTTGCCCTGTTACTACCGGCCGGTGAGGCGGAAGAGCAGGCCCATACTCTGGTACGCCGGATTGGCGAACTGGATCTGGCCTATGGCGGGCGTGAGTATACCCTGGGGGCCAATGCCGGGCTGGCTGACAGCGCACCGGGACTGGCGACGGCCGAACGCTGGTTACGGGCTGCCGAAGAGGCCCTGGAAGAGGCCATGAAGCTTTCCGTGGGGGCACTGCAGATTTACTTCATGGACGCCTCCCACCTGGAACAGCAGGCCAAGATTGCCCGCAAGGTGGCCGGTATGAACGCCCTCGACGAGGACCGTCTGCTGCTACGCTGCCAGCGCATCATTCCCCTGCACAACAAGACCGCGATGGGCCTGCAGCACGAAGTCCTGATCAGCCTCTATGACGACCAGGGCCATCTGATCACCGCGGCGGAGTTTGTCCGCACTGCCGAGCATTATGAGCGCATGCACATGGTCGATCGCTGGGTGGTCGGTTACATGCTGGATTGGCTGGCCCGCCATCCGCAGGCCCTGGAAAGCCTCGGCGGGGTCTGCATCAATCTCTCCGGCCATTCGCTCAATGACGAGGAACTGCTGGAGTTCATCTATGACAAGCTCAGCAAGCAGGACGCCCCGATTGAGCGTATGTGGTTCGAGATTACCGAGGCGGCGGCCATCCAGCGGCTGGCGGACGTGGCTGAATTCATCCAGGGCATCCAGGAGCTGGGTTGCCGTTTCTGTCTGGGCAACTTTGGCACCGGCCCGCTGGCGTACCGATTCCTCAAGGAACTCCCGGTGGATCTGATCAAGATCGATGGCGCCTTCGTGCGCGACCTGGTGCGCAGCGAGACGGATCAGGCCATGGTGCGCTCCATGGTGGACCTGGCCCATTTCATGGGCCGCGAGGTGATCGCCTCCCAGGTGGAGGAGAAAGCCGCTCTCGATATGTTACGGGAACTGGGCGCCGACTATGCCCAGGGCTACGCGGTGGAAAAGCCGCGGTTGCTGGAGAGCCTGAAGAGTCGTTGATTGAAACGTCCGACGACCAACACCAAAAACCCTTCTCCCTCCGCCCCGTGCATGCCAGAATGCCCCTTTTTGACCAGCGCCCCTGGCGCAGAACAGGAACGGGTAACGAGGCCTTATGTCCAAGCGGCATCCGATTATTGCTGTGACCGGTTCTTCCGGCGCCGGCACCACATTGACCGGCTCCACCTTCGAGAAGCTGTTCGCGGGGGAAAATATCAAGGCCGCCATGGTCAATGGCGACAGCTTCCACAAGTACACCCGGCAGCAGATGCACCGTTTCATGGCCCGGGGCGAGTACGGCGAGCGCAACCATTTCAGCATCAGTGCCAACCATATCGACAAGCTTGAGGCACTGTTCCACGATTACGGCGCCACCGGCACCGGCCAGTTCCGCGACTACGTGCACGACGAGGACCGCCACCTGATCGAAGCCGGTTTCAAGCCCGGTACCTTCACGCCCTGGCGCTCACTGCAGCCGGATACCGATGTCCTGTTCTATGAGGGACTGCACGGGGGTGTGGTCAACGACCGCTTCAACCTGTCGCAGTATGTGGACCTGCTGATCGGCGTGGTGCCGATCGTCAATCTGGAATGGATTCAGAAGATCTACCGCGACACCCATCATCGCGGCTACAAGGAAGAGGCGGTGGTGCAGACCATCATCAACCGCATGGACGACTACGTGCGCGACATCGTCCCGCAGTTTTCCCACACCCACATCAACTTCCAGCGGGTGCCCATGGTGGATACGTCCAACCCCTTCACCGCCCGGGACGTGCCCACCCCCGACGAGAGCATGATCGTGATCCACTTCCGCGACCGCTTTGCGGTGGAATTCCCGCGCCTGTTACAGATGATCCCCAACAGCTTCATGTCCCGTCACGACACCCTGGTCATTCCGGGCACCAAGCTGCCGCTGGCAATGGATCTGATCATCCGGCCGCGGCTGCTCGAGCTGATGGAGCATAAGCGGTATACGTGGTGATACAGGGCGTTTCACGTTTGACGTTGGACGTTTCACGTTAAAAAGCTTGAACTCGGTGCTCCGGGGCGCATGCTGAGTGAAAACGTCCAACGCCTAAGGCAGATTCCGCGAGTAGAAAATCTCCAGCATCTCTTTCTGCAACCGCTCGTGAATCGAATCCGCCTCGCTCTGGGGCAGGTCTTCCACATTGACGCCGAAGACGTAGTTATCCAGGTTGAAGTCCTTGAGGATCATCTTGGTGTGGAACATGTTCTCCTGGTACACGTTCACGTCCATCATCTGGTAGGCGGCCTTGGTGTCCTCGGAGAGGTAGTTCTGGATCGAGCTCATCTCGTGGTCGATGTAGTGCTTGGTGCCGTCCACGTCGCGGGTGAAGCCGCGGACCCGGTAGTCCATGGTGACGATATCCGAGTCGAAGCTGTGGATGAGGTAGTTCAACGCCTTCAGCGGTGAGATCAGGCCACAGGTGGAAACGTCGATGTCCGCCCGGAAGGTGCTGATGCCCTCATAGGGGTGGCTTTCCGGATAGGTGTGGACGGTGACGTGGCTCTTGTCCAGGTGGCCGACGATCGCCTCGGGCAGCGGGCCCGGGGACTCTTCGTTGGAATCCGGCGCCGGTTCCAGCTCATGTTCGGCGATCAGCATGGTGACGCTGGCACCGTGGGGCTCGTAGTCCTGGCGGGAGATGTTGAGGATATTGGCGCCGATGATCTTGACCACGTCGCTCAGGATCTGGGTCAGACGCTCGGCGTTGTACATCTCGTCGATGTATTCGATGTAGGCCTTCCGCTGGTCTTCGGTCCGCGCATAACAGATATCGTAGATGTTGAAGCTCAGGGATTTGGTCAGGTTATTGAAACCGTGTAGCTGCAGGTTGGTTTCCATCAACAGCCCCTCCGTATCCGGGAGATGAATGACGGCAGGATACGTCATCCTGCCAAGGCCGCCACCGGTGCCTGACCTCGTGGGGTACATGACTGTACACGATTTGCGCAGACCGGCGGAAAAGTCGCGTATTATGCCTACTCGGCCCCCGCTTGGGTAGGGGCCGATGAACGTTTTTTTAACCGCCCTCAGGCTGACTTTATTTCATAATCATGGGTGATTTCGACACCCCCGCGTTCAAGCATGATCGACGCCGAGCAATACTTTTCCGCTGACAGTTGCACGGCCCGCTTGACCAGGTTCTCCTTGAGGTTGTCCCCGGTCACTACAAAGTGAATGTGGATGCGCGTGAACACTGAGGGCACCTCGTTCGAACGTTCCGCCTCGATGCGGGTTTCGCAATCGGTGACCGCCTGGCGGGATTTTTTCAGGATGCTCATGACGTCGAAGGAGGTGCAGCCACCCAGTCCCAGCAGCATCATTTCCATGGGACGCGGCCCCTTGTTCTGTCCCCCGTGATCGGGTGGTCCGTCCATGACCACGGTGTGGCCGGAGCCGCTGTGACCTTCGAAGCTGGCCTCGCCGGCCCATTTGATCGAGACGTTCATGTAACCTTCCTATCCACTGACAATTCCGAGGGCAAGCCTACCACAGTCGCCCGTCTGATACCTCGCAGCGGTTACCGGAGCGATACAGGCCAGATCGGGACAATTCCTGCATGTTGACTATACTGTGGGAAGTGTACGCGGTGGAGCAAAGTTGCTGCTTGGTCAGCGGATTGATATAAGGAGAACCCCATCGCCCCGGTGCCGGCCCGTGAAGGGATCGGCAGTGCCTTTCCCTTGATTGGAACGGTGCTTGGCGAAACAAGGAAGAACATAAAAAGACAGCTCCCGTGTAGCCAGTCAAAAGGAGACAGGACCCAGGTTATGACCAGTATTATCAAACCCGTAGAGCAAAAGACGAAGCATCTGGATTACTTCCTTTCCCAATGCCACCGTCGCCGCTATCCCGCCAAGAGCACCATTATCTATGCGGGTGACAAGAGCGATTCGCTGTTTTACATCGTCAAGGGGTCCGTTACCGTCATCATCGAAGACGACGATGGCCGCGAGATGATCATGGCCTACCTCAACGCCGGTGACTTTTTCGGCGAAATGGGCTTGTTCGACAACATGGATTCGCGCAGTGCCTGGGTCAAGGCCAAGACCGAGTGCGAAGTGGCGGAAATCAGCTACACCAAGTTCCGCGAGATCGCCCAGGAAGACCCGCGCGTGCTCTACTTCATCGGCGAGCAGATGGCCTCGCGCCTGCGCCAGACCACCCGCAAGGTGGGCGACCTGGCCTTCCTCGACGTCACCGGCCGTGTCGCCCGCACCCTGCTTGACCTGTGCAAGGAACCGGACGCCATGACCCACCCGGACGGCATGCAGATCAAGATCACCCGCCAGGAAATCGGCCGCATCGTGGGTTGCTCCCGCGAAATGGTGGGCCGCGTACTCAAGACCCTGGAAGACCAGGGGTTGGTGCAGGTGAAAGGTAAGACCATGGTGGTTTACGGTACCCGGTAGTGGGCCTTGCGCACCGGATGCTTGAGGCCCATGGCCCATCCACTCATTTTCGGTTTTTCTCTCGTCATTCCCGCGCAGGCGGGAATCCAGAGCGGCCCACACGTCAGCCCTGATACCTGTCGCCTTGGATCCCCGCCTTCGCGGGGATGACGGGTGCGCTCCAGAAGTGGCGATATTCGCCGAATTCGTCCAACGTCCTGCAATCTCCCTGTCACACCCCTGTCCTAAAATCGTCACCCTGATCCCCCGACCCGGCAGGATGTCATGGACTCCCAGCAGCCTTCCCCCAGCGCCGCCGATGTGGTGACCCAGGAGCGCAACCGCCGCAGCAAAACCCAGCGCCGGCGCCTGCAGACCTACTTGCCGGAAATGGCCACCTTCGAACGGCTGATGCGGGACGCCCCGGCCACGGTGCGTTGTGAAGTGCTGGAGCGGGTAGCGGTGCGCAACCTGGAATTGCCCCTTTATGCGGTCAGCCTCGGCAGCCAGGACCCGAAGGCGCCGGTCCTTTTCCTGGTGGGCGGGGTGCACGGGCTCGAGCGCATAGGTGCCCAGGTGGTGCTGGCCTACCTGCAGAGCGTTGTCTCAAGACTGCAGTGGGACGAGGGTTTTGCCCGGATTTTGGAGTCGGTGCGCCTGGTCAGCATTCCGCTGCTCAATCCGGGCGGCATGTACCTTAATCAGCGCGCCAATCCCCAGGGCGTGGACCTGATGCGTAATGCCCCGATCAAGGCCCAGGACGAAACCGCTTTTCTGCTCGGCGGCCAGCGTTTTTCCCGCCATCTGCCCTGGTACACCGGCCACCCGGAGAGTGGCCTGGAAGCCGAGAGCCAGGCGCTGAAGCGTTTGATCGCAAGGGCCATCGGGCAGTGCAAATTCGCCTTATCCCTGGATTGCCACTCGGGTTTTGGCTTTAAGGACCAGTTGTGGTTCCCATATGCTTACCGGCGCCGCCCCATGCGCCGTATTGCCTCGGTCATGGCGTTGAAGCTGCTCTGGGAGCGGACTTATCCCAATCACAACTACCTGTTCGAGCCGCAGTCGGCCAACTACCTGACTCACGGGGATCTCTGGGACTTCTTCTACAAGCAGTACAACCGCACCCCCATCACTTTCATTCCGCTGACTCTGGAGATGGGCTCCTGGCGCTGGGTCCGTAAACGTCCGCGGCAGCTGTTCACGCTTCAGGGGCTATTCAATCCCCTGGTTCCGCACCGCCACGAGCGCGTTCTCCGGCGCCACCTGGTGTTGCTGGACTTTCTTCTGCAGGCGACCATGAACTACCGTAACTGGGTTCCCGATCCGGAACGGGCCCGGGAGTTGCGCCAGATGGCATTAACACTCTGGTACGACGGCGTGCGATCATGACCCGGTAAGACGGACAATAGGGAATAACAAGAAGGAAGCCCGAATGCAGTGGATACTGTTACGAGGCCTGGGCCGGGAAAGCGCTCACTGGCATGATTTTCCCCAACGCCTGCAGGCAGCATTGCCCCGCTACCATCGCGTGGTCCCCATCGACCTGCCCGGCACCGGGCGCCATTATCTGGAACGCTCTCCCGACAGTATCCCCGCCATCCGGGAATGGCTGCAGCGCCATTACTGGCACCTGCCACGCCCCCTGGGACTGATCGGATTGTCCATGGGTGGCATGGTGGCTCTGGACTGGGCCCAACACGCGCCTACCGGCGAAATACAGCGTCTGGTCATGATCAACACCAGCTCCCGCCTCAGCCCGCCCTGGCAGCGGATGAAACCGGGGCAGTGGCCGCGCCTGGCGAGGTTGCTGACGATGCGTGACGTGGATGCCCGGGAAAAGGCGATTCTGCAGCTGTCCAGCAACAAGCCGGTGGATCCACAGACCCTGCAACGCTGGTACAGCATTCAGCGTCACCGTCCGGTCAGCCGGCTCAATGCCTGGCGCCAGCTCACAGCCGCCAGCCGCTACCGACCCGCCAAACATCGCCCCCTGCCGGACGGCCTGCTCCTGGCCAGCGAGGCTGACCGTCTGGTGAGCTGGCGCTGCAGCCGGGTGCTGGAAGAGGCCTGGCAATGGCCCCTCAACCTGCACCCCTCCGCCGGCCACGACCTGGCCCTGGACGATCCGGCCTGGGTGATTGATCAGATTCGTCGGTTTGCCAGTGTGGAGGGCTGACCCCTCTTGACCCCAATCCCCAACCCCGGCAGTCTACTTTTCGATATCTATCAAACAATAACTGCGGGTGCGAAGTATTATGAAACTCTACGAAATGAAAGTGGCCCCAAACCCTCGCCGCGTGCGGATGTTCCTGGCCGAGAAAGGCCTGCTGGACCAGGTGGAGCGGGTTGAGCTGGATCTGCAGAAGGGGGAGAACCTGACCCCCGAGTTCAAGGCCATGAACCCCATGCGCAAGGTCCCGGTGCTGGAGCTGGATGACGGCACCTGCATCGCCGAGACCATGGCCATCTGCCGCTACTTCGAAGAATTGCACCCCGAACCCGTGCTCATGGGTCGCGATGCCAAGGAGAAGGCGTTGGTGGAGCAGTGGGTCCGCTGGATCGATTTCTACTTCTTCATGCCCACCGGCATGTGCTTCCAGCACACCAGCGGCTACTTCAAGGACCGCATGAACTGTTTCCCGGAATTTGGCGAGGATTGCCGCGTGCAGGTGGAGAAATTCTTCCATCTCCTCAACAAGCACCTGGGCGAGCACGAGTACATCCTTGGGGACACCTTCACCGTGGCGGATATCAATGCTCTGTGCACGATTGACTTCAACAAGGTGAACAAGCTGGGGATCAAGGAGGATCAGGCGAATCTGAAGGCGTGGTATGAGCGGATGAGTCAGCGGGATTCGGTGAGAGCATAGACTGTTTCACGTAGGACGTTGGACGTTTCACGTAAAAAAGTTTGACCCCGGTGCTCCGATCGCATGCTTAGAGTCCAACGTCCAACGTCTAACGTCCAACGCTAGAAAAACAACTCTGCCAACTTCGCCCCGGGATCCTTCGCCCGCATGAACGACTCGCCCACCAGAAAGCCGTAGATCTCGCTGTTCAGCATCGCCTGCACGTCATCCCGGGTGTGAATGCCGCTTTCGGTGATGGTGATGCGATCCTCCGGAATGCGCTCGTGAAGATCGAAGGTGGTGTCCAGGGAGACCTCGAAGGTATGCAGGTCGCGGTTATTGATGCCGACCAGGGGCGTGTCCAGGGTGAGGGCGGCTTCCAGCTCCTCGCCGTTGTGAACCTCCACCAGCACATCAAGGCCGATCTCTTTGGCAATGCCGGCCAGCTCCTGCATCTGGGTCTGGGTGAGGCAGGCGGCGATCAGCAGGATGCAGTCGGCCTCGATGGCCCGGCTTTCGTAGATCTGATAGGGCTCGACCATGAAGTCCTTGCGGATGACCGGCAGAGGGCTGGCGGCACGGGCCTGTTTGAGGAAATCCTCGTGGCCCTGGAAAAAGTCATGATCCGTCAGCACCGAGAGGCAGGTGGCGCCATGGCTGGCATAGCTGCCGGCAATCGCCGCCGGTACGAAGGGATTGCGCAGTACGCCCTTGCTGGGCGAAGCTTTCTTGATTTCGGCAATCACCGCCGGTTTCTTCTTCGCTACCTGCTGCTGCATCGCCCGGGTAAAGCCCCGGGCCGGCGCCTGATCCCGGGCCATGGCCCGCAGTTCTTTTTCGGAGCGGGCCCGCTGGCGCTCGGCAATTTCCTCGTACTTGCGGGCGACAATCTTGCGCAGGATGGTCGGCGTCTTATCGGGTGCGGTCATGTTCAATGGGTCGTCCACTCGGGATATGCGGTGTGTTCAGTCGAGAACACGGGTGAAATCGGACAGTTCCTGGATCTTGGCCAGGGCCAGGCCGCTGCCTATGGCGTCGGCGGCCATTTCCATGCCGGCGGCCAGGCTTGGGGCCAGGTCGGCGGCGTAGATGGCAGCACCGGCATTGAGAATGACCAGGTCGCGGGCCTTGCTGGCCACTTCGCCCTGATCCTTGCCCAGGGCCGCCTGGATCAGGGCCAGGGATTCCTCGGCGCTGTCTACGGTCAGTCCCACCAGGCTCTGGCTCTTGATGCCGAAATCCTCGGGCACGATATCGTACTCGTGGATCTCGCCATTTTTCAGTTCGGCCACATGGGTCTTGTTGGCGAGGCTGATCTCGTCCAGGCCATCGCTGGAGTGGACCACCAGAATGTGCTCGCTTCCCAGACGCTTGAGCACTTCGGCCATGGGCCGGCACAGCTTGGCGCTGAAGACGCCGATCAGCTGGTGACGAACGCCCGCCGGATTGGTCATGGGGCCCAGAATGTTGAACAGGGTGCGCATGCCCAGTTCCTTGCGCGGCCCTACCGCATGCTTCATGGCGCCATGATGGGCCGGGGCGAACATGAAGCCGACCCCGATTTCCTCGATGGCCCTGGCCACGTCTTCCGGCTTGATGCCCAGCTTGATGCCGGCCTGTTCCAGTAGATCGGCACTGCCGCTACGGGAGGAAACGGAGCGGTTACCGTGCTTGGCCACATGGCCGCCGGCCGCGGCGACCACGAAAGAAGCCGCGGTGGAGACATTGAACAGGTTAGCACCATCGCCGCCGGTGCCGACGATATCCACCAGCGGTGCGGCATCCACCTCCACATTGGTGGCCAGTTCACGCATGACCTGTACGGCGCCGGCGATTTCGTCGATGCTTTCGCTCTTCATGCGCAGGCCCACCAGGAAGGCGCCAATCTGGGCATCGGTCGCCTCGCCCTGCATGATTTGATGCATGACGCTTTTCATTTCTTCGGTGGTCAGGTCCAGGTGATCGACCACGCGGGATAGTGCGGTCTTGATGTCCATGTCCAAGCCTCTTGGGTATTAAGCGTCCGACGTCCGACGTCCAACGTCCGACGTCATATTCAGAAAATTCCGCAGCAGGTCGTGGCCGTGTTGCGTCAGGATCGACTCGGGGTGGAACTGCACCCCCTCGATCGCCAGTTCCTTGTGGCGCACGCCCATGATCTCTTCCACGCTGCCATCGGCGTTTTGGGTCCATGCCGTCACTTCCAGGCAGTCCGGCAGGCTGTCCTTGTCGATGACCAGGGAATGGTAGCGCGTGGCCTCGAACGGGTTGTTCAGGCCGCGGAAGACTCCGGTGCTCTCATGGTAAACCAGCGACGTCTTACCGTGCATGACGCGCCCGGCGCGGATGACCTGGCCGCCGAACACATCGCCGATACACTGGTGACCCAGGCAGATGCCGAGGATCGGCAGCTTGCCGGCGAAATGGCGGATCACGTCATTGGATACACCGGCTTCCTTCGGGCTGCAGGGGCCGGGGGAGATGACGATGCGCTCCGGCTGCAGGCGCTCGATCTCTTCCACGGTGATCTGGTCGTTGCGGTGCACCTGCACGTCAGCGCCCAGTTCCGCCAGGTACTGGACTACGTTGTAGGTGAATGAATCGTAGTTATCGATCATCAAAAGCATGATGTTCCTCCTGTCCCGTCAGTGGTCGAATGCCTGGTGAGCCATGGCGACCGCGCGGAAAATGGCGCGGCCCTTGTTCATGGTCTCTTTCCATTCCAGGCGCGGGACGGAGTCGGCAACGATGCCGGCGCCCGCCTGAATGTGCAGGGTGTTGTTCTTGATCACCGCAGTGCGAATGGCGATGGCGGTGTCCATGTTGCCGGTCCAGGAGAGGTAGCCCACGGCGCCGCCGTAGACCCCGCGCTTGACCGGTTCCAGCTCGTCGATGATTTCCATTGCGCGGATCTTCGGGGCGCCACTGAGGGTGCCCGCCGGCAGGGTGGCGCGCAGCACGTCGAGGCAGGACAGCCCTTCCTGCAGGCGCCCGGTGACGTTGGAGACGATGTGCATGACGTGGGAGTAGCGTTCCACCACCATCTTCTCGGTCAGTTTCACGGTGCCGGTCTGGGAGACGCGGCCGGCGTCGTTGCGGCCCAGGTCGATCAGCATCAGGTGCTCGGCAATCTCCTTGGGATCGGCCAGCAGTTCCTTCTCCAGCGCCTTGTCCTCGGCCTCGGTGCGTCCGCGCTTGCGGGTGCCGGCGATTGGGCGCACGGTGACCTCGCCATCCTCCACCCGGGTGAGAATCTCCGGCGAGGAACCCACCACATGGAAGTCCCCCAGGTTGAGGAAATACATGTAGGGCGACGGGTTAAGGCAGCGCAGGCTGCGATAGAGGTTCAGCGGCGGCGCCTCGAACGGAATCGACATGCGCTGGGAGAGCACCGTCTGCATCACGTCGCCGTCCAGCACATACTCCTTGACCTTCTCCACTGCCTGCTCGAAACCGTCCTGGGTGAAGCCGGAAACGAATTCCGACTCGTCCACCTCCCGGTCACGCAGATGCTCGGGGGTGACTGGCGCCTGGAGCCTGGCGCTGCGCAGCTGCTGTTCCAGTTCGTCGAGGCGGTGCTGGGCCTGTTCGAAACTGCTGTTCTCGTTCGGATCCACGTGAACGATGAGGTGCAGCGTACCCTTGAGGTTGTCGAACACCACCAGCTCGTCGGACACCATCAACAGGATGTCCGGGGTCCCCAGCTCGTCCGGTGGCTGGCTGGCGGCCAGGCGCGGTTCGATGTAGCGCACGGTGTCGTAGCCGAAATAGCCCACCAGACCGCCGTTGAACCGGGGCAGGTGGGGCAGGTCCGGGGACTGGTAACGGGCCTGGAATTCCTCGATGAAGGTCAGCGGGTCGTCCCGCTCCTCTTCTTCCACCACGGCCCCATCGCGGTAGTGGGCGATATGGTCACCCTGGATGCGCAGGTGCTCGCGGCAGGGCAGACCGATGATGGAGTAGCGGCCCCATTTTTCACCGCCCTGCACGGATTCCAGCAGGTAGGTGTAGGGCGCGTTGGCCAGCTTGAGATAGGTCGACAGCGGCGTGTCGAGATCGGCCAGCACTTCGCGGTGAACGGGAATACGGTTATAGCCGGCCTGAGCCAGTGCAGAGAATTCGTCTGATTGCATAGCAAAACCCTGAATGCTTGTTCGGTGGACCCGAGTGGGTCGACGGACGCGGTTCGAGCGCGGGCGTGACCGCATGCCAGGCAGTGACGCCGGTTAACGGCTGGTTGTGCGCCATCGCCACCATCGCGTGGCGCGGGACCGGGTGACGGCCCGAGAGACCGTGGGTTTTGCTGCGTTCACCTGCAGGCTCCAGTCTGAAAGGTTTCGGGAAGCATGCTTCCTCGCGTTTGAGAGCTTACAAAAGCCCCTCGTATGAATCAACTACGGCGTCCGCTCCGGCGTCTTCGATAGCCTGCCCCTGGTTGTAACCGCCGCTGTAACACAGGCAGGGAATGCCCAGGGCATGGGCGGTTTCCACGTCGACGGTGGAATCCCCGATAAACAGACTGGCCTCGCGCCGGCCCCCGAGCTGCGCGATGGCATGGGCCAGCGGCTGCGGATCGGGCTTGCGTTGGGGCAGGGTGTCGCCGCCCACCCAAACGGCGAAGTAAGACGCCAGCTCTGTGCGCGCCAGCAGCGGACCAATAAACCGTTCCGGTTTATTGGTCACCACGCCCAGTCGGCAGCGCCGGTCCCGCAGGGCGTCGAGCAACCCCCAGACACCGGGCATCACCCGGGTCTGCTCGCCGTTGCGTCGGGCATAGGCTTCGCCAAACAGGGCTTCGGCTTCAGCGACCTCGGCCGGGGACAGCCGGGCGATCGCCGCCTGATCCGGGCCTCCCGCCAGGGCACGCTGCACCAGAACCCGGGCACCCAGGCCCACCCACTCGGAGACCTGCGCCTCCCCGGCGGGGGCGCGGTCCAGGGTGATCAGCATATCGTCGATGGCGGCGGTCAGATCGGGCACGCTGTCCACCAGGGTGCCGTCCAGGTCGAACAGCACCGTGGGGTCCGGATGCGACTGGAGCCAGTCTTTCAGGAACCGGCTCATGGGTTCTGCGCTTTCCTGATTTCCTCGCGCATCGCCGCGATGGTTTTCGCGTAATCGTCGGTGTTGAAAATGGCGGAACCGGCGACAAAGGTGTCGGCGCCGGCCTTGGCGATCTCACCGATGTTGTCTACTTTGACGCCGCCGTCGATCTCCAGGCGGATGGGGCGGCCGCTGTCATCGATGCGCTGGCGGGCTTCGCGCAGCTTGTCGAGGGTGCCGGGAATGAACTTCTGGCCGCCGAAGCCGGGGTTGACTGACATCAGCAGGACCATGTCCAGCCGGTCCATGACGTAATCCATGTGGTGCAGCGGGGTGGCCGGGTTGAACACCAGCCCCGCCTTGCAGCCGCCGTCCTTGATCAGTTGCAGGGAACGGTCAATGTGCTCGGAGGCTTCCGGGTGGAAGGTGATGTAGGTGGCGCCGGCGTCGATGAACATGCGGATCAGGTCGTCCACCGGCTTGACCATCAGGTGCACGTCGATCGGCGCCTTGATGCCATACTTGCGCAGCGCCTTGCAGACACCCGGGCCGATGGTCAGGTTGGGCACGTAGTGGTTATCCATGACGTCGAAGTGCACGATGTCGGCACCGGCGCTGAGCACGTTATCCACCTCATGGCCCAGACGGGCGAAGTCGGCGGACAGGATTGAGGGGGCGATCAGTGAGTCGGCCATAATGGAATCGATTCCTGGCGGGTTGCTGGAAGATTTCGTCTACAGTTTATGATGGGTGCCAGTTTAACCAAAGCCATGTCGGAACCAAACCGGGGGCGCGTTATCGCATCATGACATCGAGCAAACTTCATGTTTTGGCTGTCGCTCTGACAACGATCCTGGGTCTGGGCTGCGGCGTCGTGGGCGCCCAGGAATCATCGGGCCAGCCCGCCCCGGACAAGCCCGGCAAGGGCGCCGCTCCCGATACCGCCCAGGAATCCGAGCGCCATTTTATGCGCAGTGGGGACGACTGGGACCAGCAGCTGGCGGCGCAGTTACCGGATCAGGTGTTGTGGCTGGAGGCGCCATCCCAGCGTTTTGTCGGCCTGGTCCGTCGGGAACAGGGCGGTGACCGTCAGGGTGGGGCGCTGATTTTGGCCGAACCGGGGTCCTCTCCTGCCAAGGGGTGGGCCCAGGGACTCCGGGAAGTTTTGCCTGAAGGAGGGTGGTATACCCTGGTCGTTCCAGTGGCCAGTGAAGCGCGGGAGGTGCTTCCCAAAAGGGTGTTGCCGGCCAAGGGAGCGGCCACGCCGCAAACGAAGGAAAAAGGCAATGCCGACCCCGCGCAGGAAGCCCCGTCGGGGGCCGTCGATAGCAAACCTGCTCAGGGCGGCGGGGGGTCGTCCGCAGGCGTCACCATTGATGTGGCTGCCGGACGCACGGCATTGCGGGGGGAGGACTATCAGCGTTATGTATTCGAGCGGATTGAAGCGGGATTGACCCATCTGCGCGAACAGGGGTATCAAAACCTGGTGCTGGTGGGCGTGGGGGAGAGCGCGCAATGGATGACGCGCTATCTGGCGGCCAATGACGCCCGTTTCGGCCCCCGTGGCGTGGGATTGGTCTGGGTGGCGCCCCGCTTCGGGTCATCAGCGGAAAAACTCTTCGATGAGGTTCTGGGGGCTGATTTCGACCGGCCGGTCCTGGATCTGGTGCCGGAGCAGGACCGGCAGAGCATCGCTCGCCGCGCGGCCGCCCGGCGCCAGGGGCTGGGTCAGTATACCCAGGACCGGATGGCGCAGGCCCACCCGACCAGTGATGCTGCCGCCAGAGGTCTGGCTCAGCGCATCAAGGGCTGGTTGCGCAAGCGGATGCGGGGTATGCAGGCCAAGCAGTAAATGACTGCATCGCGCTAACCATGCTCCCGTCGAACCCGCTCCCAGGCCTGCTGTAGCCGGTGCAGGCGATCCCTTGCGGCAGCCTCGGTGGCCGGACTGACTCTCAGGTGCTGACGCTTGTCCGGGTGGTATTCGCGCATTTGCCGGCGATAGGCTTTTTTCAGCTGGGCCAGCGAATCATCCGGTTCGCATCCCAGTAACCGGCAGGCCTGCACGAAATTCAGGGTGCCGGTGTTGTTATCGGTTTCGTTCCAGACCTTGGTGCGGTAACTGTCCAATACATGGGCCACGCTGCGTCGGCTCAGCCCCATGGCCATGCCGGCGTGCTCGCAGCGGCTGACACGCGCCGGCGAGGGGCCGCTATCGGTCTGGCACACCTGGGCCAGGGCGATCACGATACGCACCGCTTGGGGTAACGTCAGCCACCAGCGGGCCAGACTGCTCAGCTTGGGGCTCTTCAGTGTCTTGCCTTCGCGGAAGGCGGCGATCAGACGTTTGCGTTCCCGGGGGGATACGGCCAGTGATCGCATCAGGCTTTCGGCGTAACGGATGTCCGTCTTCTGTACCGCGCCGTCCGCCTTGGCCACATAGCCAAGCGCCCGCATCAGGAAGGTGCGGCCCACCCGCCCGAGACCGTCTTCGGACAGCAGTCGGGGACCGTGATGCTCGGCTCGCTCCCACTGGGCCATGAGCCGGTCACAGGTGTCTTTTTCTCGCTGGGAGACGGGCGTCGGGCCGGTCATCGAATGTTGCTTTCCTTCTTTTGTTCGCTCAGTTGCCGGTCCAGGGCCTGCAATCGATCCGGCGTCCCTACGTCTATCCAGGCGCCCGGGTGTATCAGTCCCCATACCCGCCCTTCGGCAGCTGCCGCTTTCAGGATGGGGCCCAGGCGATCCTCCGTGGGCGGTGCAGCTTCAATCAGGTGGCGATGGATCAGGGCGATGCCGGCATAGGTGTAGTGGGTATCGCCTGCGACCGTGACCCGGCCGTCCGCGGCCAGGCCGAAATCACCCTGCTGATTATGCGACGGATTGTCGATCAGCACCAACAGGGCGTCACCAGATGCCGGCGGCGTCAGGCGGGCAAAGTCGAAATCCGTCCAGACGTCGCCATTGACCAGGGCGAACCAGTCGCCCCCCTCGGTAAGCAGGGGCAGGGCCTTGCGCAGGCCCCCGGCGGTTTCCAGCGGCTCGCCTTCGCGGGAGTACTGGATCCCGAGGCCTGCCGGCGTGTGGGTCTCGACGTGCTGCTCCACCTGCTCACCCAGCCAGGCATGGTTGATGACCAGATCCTGAAACCCGGCCCGGGCGAGCCGTTCCAGGTGATAGTCGATCAGGGCCTTGCCGCCGGCCTGGAGCAGGGGCTTGGGGGTGGTGAGGGTCAGTGGTCGCATACGTTCCCCCTTGCCGGCCGCCAGGATCATGGCTTTCATCAGGCCGCCTCCAGGCGATGCAGTTGCGGCAGTACACGATCCTCGAGCCAGTCCCGGAAGCTGCGCAGGGCCGGTTGCTCCTCGCAGGCCGCGGTCAGGTAATTGAGCGTGCGGGGGATGTCATTGAGGTAGCCGTGTTTGCCATCACGCCGCGACAGGCGGGCGAAGATGCCGGCGGCCTTAAGGTGGCGCTGCATGCCCATGAGTTCAAACCATTGGGTGAAAGTGTCGGCATCGGCATGGTGGTGCCCGGCATCGCGGGAGAGCAGGCGGAATTCTTCCATCCAGGCCTGACGCTGGGCCTTGGGCCAGCTGATATAACAGTCCTTGAGCAGTGACACCAGGTCATAGGTGACCGGACCGCTGACGGCGTCCTGAAAATCCAGCACGCCCGGCGTGTTTTCGGTAGTCACCAGCAGATTGCGGCTGTGGTAGTCGCGGTGAACCGTCACCACCGGCTGCGCGAGGGCCGCTTCACGCAGGAAGGCGAAGGTGGTGTCGATCAGGGCCTCTTCGGTGCTGCTCAACGCCAGTTCCAGCGCCCCCTTGACCAGCCAGTCCCGGAAGAGGTTCATCTCCCGGTCCAGCAGGGCGTCGTCGTAAGGCGGCAGGGCGTAATCCACCGGTGCCGGGATGCCCTGGATGCGGGCCAGGGTTTCCAGTGCGGGGCGATAAAGGGCGCCGGGGTCGCGGCTCTCTTCCAGCTGCGGCAGGTAGAGGTCGTCGCCCATGTCTTCCAGCAACAGGAAACCCTGGGCGATGTCGGCATGCAGGATCTGCGGGACGTGGATGCCCGCCTGATGCCAGCGTCGGGCAATCGCCAGGAACGGATGGCAGTCCTCCTTCTCCGGCGGCGCATCCATGGCGATGAAGGTGTCGCCGTCATACTGTACACGGAAATAGCGACGGAAGCTGGCGTCGCCGGCAACCGGGGTGATCTGCTCGGGCGTTGTCTGCAACTGGCGGGTGAGCCACCGCTCGAGCTGTTGGGCGCGTGGGTCCATGGGGTGGTGGATGTCCTCTCTGTTCATGCAACGTCGATGATCAGGGCTGGCTTGCCCCGGCCCGACGTTTGGCTTTGAAGGGTGACGTGTAAGGCTGCCCGCATCGCGGGCTGGTGAGGCGTGAGGATGCTGACACCGGAACTGGATGGCGGAATCCCTCACTCTTCACCTCTTCACCCCTCACCGTTTTCTCCTGAGCATTGTGCGTGGCCCGTTAATCGTTAACAAGCCCGGGCCCGGCGTGTAAACTATCGGACTTTTGGAATCGCCGAACCCGGGCGGTTCACCACCACCCCGGCTCCGTGCAACCAGCGTAGGTCTCATGACGTCAAAAGCCCGCGTCGCGTTCCAACATGTCCGTTTCTTTAGCCGTCTGCCTGTTGTGGCTTTGGTCGCCGCCTCCGGGCTCATGCCGGCGGCAGGCCTGGCGGCTGGACCGGCGACTGTCGACGCCGCCAGCCTCGACTGGACACCGCGCTACCAGTTGAGTGAGGAACAGCGTGCCGAAGTGCCGGCCTACTGCCCCGGTACCTATGTGCAGCCGCCGCTGCCGGCGTCCACGGAGCAGACCTTTACCCGGAATGAAGAGGTCCGCGCACGGGGGCGCCAGGCCCGATACGATCAGGGGCGCCACCTGCACATGGAAGGCGACGTGGAGCTGCAGCAGGGGCCCCTGCGGATCGAAAGCGAAACCGCGGATTACTACCCGCAGAGTGGCCAGGCCAGTCTGGGCGGGCCCATCGTGACCCGGGGTGACGGTTTTGTCATGACGGGTTCTTCGGCGGACTACGATGCCCAGAACGGGGAACTGCGCCTCAACACCGCCTCCTTCCTGTTTCATGCCGGACACATCCGTGGGCAGGCTGATCGCTTGAGCCGTCCCACGGCCGAACGTGAAGTCATGGTCATCAATCAGGGCGTCTTTACCACCTGCGAACCGGACAACAATGCCTGGTCCATTGCAGCCTCCCGTATCCGGCTGGATCGCGCCGAAGGCTTCGGTACGGCCGAGCATGTGCGCTTGCGAGTGAAGGATGTACCGGTTTTTTATCTGCCCTGGATCAGCTTTCCCATCGATGACCGACGCAAGAGCGGCTTTCTCTATCCCTCCATTGGCACCTCCAATACTGGCCGGGGGATGTATCTGGCCGCACCTTACTACTTCAACCTGGCTCCGGAATACGATGCCACCTACGTGCCGCAATACATACACGGCCGCGGCCTGTTCAATGAACTGGAAGGCCGTTACCTCAGCCCCTGGGGCGAAACTGTGCTGGCGGTGGGCTATCTCAACGAGGACGACCAGTACCTGCGGGAAAACCCCGGCGAGAACGGCGAGCGCTGGGGCCTCAACTTTGAGAGCGCGGCTAGCTGGGGCAGCGGCTGGCGTGGCAACGTGGATTATGGCGTGGTCAGCGACAAGGACTACCTGAGCGACCTGAACCGGACCCTGGAGATCAACAGTGCCACTCACCTGGAGCGTACCGGGGGGATTACTTACAGCAGCAGCGACGTCCTCTTCGAAGGCATGCTGCAGGGCTTCCAGACCCTGGATGACAACATCGCACCGGCCAGCCGCCCCTACAACCAGCTGCCGGCGTTGCAGCTGACGACCGAACACGACAGTGGCCTGTGGACGTTTTCGTCCCAGAACCAGTACGTTTATTTCTGGCGTGACAACGAAGAACTGACCGGCAACAACCGTGTCATCGGCAGCCGTCTGCGGTTGCAGCCCCAGGCCACCCTGGGACTGGAATCCCTGTGGGGCTTCTTCAACCAGACGGTCACCCTCGACCATACCCAGTACCTGTTGTCATCTTACGACCGCAACAAGGATCAGTTCAGTCGCACGGTACCGTTCTACGAGCTGGACACTGGCCTCTACTTCGACCGTTCGCTGGACCTGTTCGGCACCGACTACAACCAGTCTCTGGAACCACGGCTCTACTACGTTTATTCCCCGGCCAAGGACCAGAGTTTTATTCCCAATTTCGATACGACGGTGACGTCCTTCGCCTTCTCCGAACTGTTCTCCCGCGATCGGTTTTCCGGCGGTGACCGGGTCGGGGACAACAATCGGCTCACGGCGGCGGTCACCACCCGCTTTCACGATCTGGCCAGCGGTATGGAGCGGGCCCGCTTCAGCGTCGGTCAGATCTATCATTACGACGACCGCGAAGTACAGCTGAGCGGCACTAAACCGGAGACCCGTAGTACCTCGTCGATTGCGGGCGAAGCGGTATTGCGGCCCATCGATACCCTGGATCTCAAGGTCTCCGGTCTCTGGGATCCGCGTGAATGGCAAACCGAAAAGGGGCGCAGCGAGATGATCTTCCACAGCCCCGGATATGACTATCTCCTGAGCATCGGCCATACCTATGACAACAATAACCTGGAACAAGGCGAGGTCGGGGTTGTCTTTCCTATAGGCGACAAGGTCAGCGTGATCGGTCGCTACGTCAAAGACATGGTGGACAAACGCACCATTGGCACCCTGGCAGGTCTGGAGTACACCACCTGCTGCTGGAGTGCCCAGCTTGTGAGTCAGGGCTATTTCACCGACGACGAGCAGCTGGAAAATCGCATCCTGTTCCAGATCGAATTGCGCGGCCTGGGCAGTGGCGGTGGTGCCGGTGAGGATATCGCCGATGTCATCCCCGGTTTCGAAAAGCGTGAAGAAAGCCGATACCGTGACATCAGTACCGATAGCCGGTACTGAGCATGAACAATTGAGGTGAGCATGCAGCGAACATCCCTGAAATATGCCCTGGGGGTTCTGATCTATCTGTTGGTCGCGGTGAATGCCGGGGCTGAGGAAAAACTGCTCGACCAAGTGATCGCCGTCGTCGATGACGGCGTGATCCTGCAGTCGCAGCTGGAAACCCGCATGCAGCAGGTGAAAAGCCGTCTGCGGGCCCAGGGGACGATGCCGCCACCGGATTCGGTGCTGCGTGGCCGGGTGCTGGACAAGCTGATTCTCGACACCATCCAACTGCAGAAGGCGGACGAGGTGGGTATGAACATCAGCGACACCGAACTCAACGATACCATGCGCAAGATCGCCGCCAGCAACAATTACACACTGGACGAGTTCGAGCAGGCCCTGGCGTCAGAAGGAGTTACCTACCGCCAGGCCCGGGAACAGATCCGGGAAGAAATGCTGATCAACCGTATCCAGCATCGCACAGTCGAGCCGCGGGTGCGGGTCACCGACCGGGAAGTGCAGAATTACCTGGAGTCCGCAGCCGGGCGCAAGCAGACCGGGGCCGAGTACCTGGTGGGGCACATTCTCTTCGCCGTGGAGGACAAACGGGACGAGGCCCAGCTGGAGGCCGCCCGCAAGCAGGCCGAGCAGGTGCTCGAGCAGCTGCGTGACGGCGCGGATTTCAAGCAGATGGCGGTGGCCCATTCCGATGGCCGCAACGCCCTGGAAGGGGGCGTGTTGGGCTGGCGCAGTGAGGACCAGCTGCCCAGCCTGATTGCCGATGTGGCACCGGATCTGGCGATCAAAGAGCCCTCGAAGATTCTCAAGAGCCCCAGCGGCTTCCATATTGTTACCGTGCTCGACAAACGCGGCGGCGCCAAAAAGGAGGTGCAGCAGACCCGCGCACGCCACATCCTGGTAAAAACCGGCGCGGTGACCACGGCAGCAGAGGCGGAAGAGAAAATCCGGGATATCCAGAAACAGCTGGATAACGGCGCCGGTTTTGCTGAGCTGGCGCGCGCCCAGTCCGACGACCCGGTTTCCGGTTCCAGCGGTGGCGACCTGGGCTGGATCAACCCTGGCGAAATGGTGCCGGCTTTCGAAAAGGCCATGAAGCAGACGCCCGTGGGCCAGCGCAGCGAACCGTTTCGTTCCAAGTTCGGCTGGCATATCCTGGAAGTGGAAGACCGTCGCATGCATGACATCGGTGAGCAGTTGCAGGAAGCGGAAGCCAAGCAGGCCATTTTCCGTCGCAAGTTCGAGACCGAACTGCAGATCTGGTTACGGGAAATCCGCGAAGAAGCCTTTGTGGAAATCAAGGAACCGGAACTCCGGAAGGCGATTAATTCATGAGTCAGGACAAGGTGCCCAGGCTGGTCCTGAGCGCCGGTGAGCCGGCCGGGATCGGCCCCGATATCTGTCTGCAGTGGGCCCAGGCTCCGCGCCACGCTGAGGTGGTGGTGGCCGCGGACATCGACCTGCTGTTTGAACGCGCCCGTCAGCTGCGCTTGCCGGTCGAGGTGGATGCCTGGGAACCGGGCCAGCCCATCACCCGCGATGCCGGGCGGCTGTCGGTCTGGACCGTTAGCGAGTGCCCCGACAAGGGTGCCGGCAAGCTCAATCCCGCCAATGCCGACTACGTCCTCGACACCCTCGCGGCCGCCACCGACGCCTGTCGTGACGGCCAGTTCGAGGCCCTGGTAACCGGCCCCGTCCACAAGGGTAACATCGCCGATGCCGGGCATGATTTCAGCGGCCACACCGAGTTCCTGCAGGAACGCTGTGGAGTCGACCGGGTAGTCATGATGCTGGCCACGGAAGGACTGCGGGTGGCTTTGGTGACCACTCACCTGCCACTGCGGAACGTGCCGGACGCCATTACCCGGGAACGTCTCCAGCAGGTTACCCGGATTCTCCACGGAGATCTGGAGCGTCACTTTGGCCTCGAAAATCCGCGCATCCTGGTCGCCGGCCTCAATCCCCATGCCGGGGAGGGCGGTCACATGGGGCGGGAGGAAATCGATGTGATCGAACCCGTCCTGAACGACTTCAGGGCCGAAGGGGTTGATCTGGTGGGGCCGCTGCCGGCGGATACCCTGTTTACCCCCCACTGGCTGGAACAGGCTGACGCCGTACTGGCCATGTACCACGACCAGGGATTGCCGGTGCTGAAATACAAGGGCTTCGGCGATGCCGTCAACATTACCCTGGGGCTGCCCATCATCCGGACCTCGGTGGATCACGGCACAGCCCTGGATCTGGCCGGCACCGGCCGCGCCCACGGCGGCAGCCTGAAGGCCGCCCTCGCTACCGCCGAACAGATGGTCCGCCACCGCCAGCAAGAGGAGCGCCCGTGACTGCGTCCCCGCACGGGCATCAGGCCCGCAAACGTTTTGGTCAGAATTTTCTCCACGACAGCGCGCTGATTGACCGCATCGTGGCAGTCATCAATCCCAAGCCGGACGATAACCTGGTGGAAATCGGGCCCGGGTTGGGCGCACTGACCGAGCCCCTGCTGGAAGCCAATCCCCGCCTGCAGGCGCTGGAGCTGGACCGGGATCTTGTGCCGGTATTGCGGACCAAGTTTTTCAACTATCCCGAGTTCCGGATCCACGAGGCCGATGCCCTCAAGTTTGACTATCGGACCCTGGCCGATAACGGCCCCTTGCGCATCGTTGGCAATCTGCCCTACAACATATCCACGCCACTGATGTTCCATCTGCTGGATCAGTCGGAGGTCATCGCCGACATGCACTTCATGCTGCAGAAGGAAGTGGTGGAGCGGCTGTCGGCCCAGCCGGGGGACAAGCACTGGGGGCGCCTGGCGATCATGACCCAGTACCGCTGCCGGGTTGAGCCCCTGCTGCGGGTGCCGCCGGAAGCGTTCAAGCCCCGGCCCAAGGTGGACTCGGCCATCGTGCGTCTGGTGCCTCACCCCACACTGCCGCACCCGGCCAAGGACACCAGGTTGCTGGCGACCGTGGTGCGCACGGCGTTCAATGCCCGGCGCAAGACCCTGCGCAAGGCACTGGCCACCTTGCTGAGTGACGACGACTGGAGCGCCCTGGCGATCGATTCGCGCTTGCGGCCGGAAAACCTGACCCTGGCGAATTTCGTGACCCTGGCCGACTACCTGGCGGAGAAGGAGAACGGATGACGGACTATGCCATCGGTGATATCCAGGGCTGTTACGACCGCCTGCTGCAGGTGCTGGACAAGATTGCCTTTGACCCCGCTAAAGACTGTCTCTGGGTTGCCGGCGACCTGATTAACCGGGGGCCGGATTCCCTGCGTACCCTGCGTTACATCAAGGGGTTGGGGGAGAGCGCTCGGGTGGTCCTGGGCAATCACGATCTGCATCTTCTGGCGGTGGCCCTGGGCGGTCATTCCACCCGGCGCAAGGATACCCTGGACGATATCCTCGGCGCCGAGGACAAAGCGGATCTGGTTTACTGGTTGCGGCAGCAGCCCCTGGCGCACTTCGACCGCGAGCGGAACCTGTTCATGGCTCACGCCGGACTGCCGCATATCTGGACCGTCACGGAAGCGCTCGATCATGTCCGGGAGTTGCATGAGGTGATCAGCGGTAATCTCGCCCCCCGCTTCTTCGACGGCATGTATGGCAATCGACCGGAAGTCTGGTCGAGTCGGCTGGAAGGCATGGACCGCTGGCGGGTGATCACCAACTACTTCACCCGCATGCGTTTCATCGCCGAAGACGGCCGCCTCGACATGCAGACCAAAGAGGGCGCGGACAAGGCGCCTGATGGTTTTCGACCCTGGTTTGAATGGGGCCGTCCGGATGATGTACGGGTGATATTCGGCCACTGGGCAGCACTGAACGGCCAGACCAGCAGCGACCGCTATATCGGGCTGGACACGGGTTGCGTTTGGGGTGGCCAGCTCACCGTTATGAATCTGGACAGCGGCGAGCGAATTCACTGTGAGTGCTGAAGCGGTGCCCCAGGGTCGGGCCTGGTGGATCTCCGGAGCCATCCTGGGTGGCCTGGCGGTTATGGCTGGCGCCTTCGGGGCCCATGGGCTGCGTCCGATCCTGGATGCCCGCTCGATGGAGGTTTACCAGACTGCGGTGCACTACCAGGGGCTGCACGCCCTGGCGCTGCTGGCAGTGGCGATACTCTGCAACAGGGTTCCCGGCAGCCGGGCCTGCGGTTGGTCAGGTCGGTCTTTCGTGGCCGGTACATTGCTTTTCAGTGGTAGCCTTTATGCCCTGGCGCTGGGCGCCCCGCGGGGTTTGGGTATGATTACGCCCATCGGCGGTACCCTGTTCATCATCGGTTGGGGTGCGCTGGCCTGGGCAGGGTACCGGGCCCGATAACCTGGCGAGAGGTGAATCATGCAGATTCAGTTGAACGGCGAACCCTATGCACTGTCTGAGACGGCCACCGTTGCCGAGCTCATCCAGCAGTTGCAGCTGGGTGATCGACGAATCGCCGTAGAGGTCAATGAGGAAATCGTGCCGCGCAGCGAGCACGGCATCCACCGGTTGCGCTCCGGTGATCGGGTGGAAGTGGTCCATGCCATTGGCGGGGGCTGATTACGCCCACCGGAGAAATGGCACAAGAGGTGAGAATCGATGAGTGACACACCGCAAGACCGTCCGCTGGAGCTGGCGGGCAAGACGTATCAGTCCCGTTTGCTGGTGGGTACCGGCAAATACCGCGATCTCGATGAGACCCGGGCAGCGATCGACGCCAGTGGCGCCGAGATCGTCACCGTGGCGGTGCGGCGGACCAATATCGGTCAGAATCCGGACGAGCCCAACCTGCTCGAGGCCCTGCCGCCGGATCGTTACACCATTCTCCCCAACACCGCGGGCTGCTTTACCGCCAAGGATGCGGTGCGCACCTGCCGCCTGGCCCGTGAGCTGCTCGACGGCCACAATCTGGTCAAGCTGGAGGTGCTGGGCGAGGAGAAAACCCTCTACCCGGATGTCACCGAAACCCTGGCGGCGGCGGAGACGCTGATCAAGGACGGTTTTGATGTCATGGTGTACACCAACGACGACCCGCTGATTGCCAAACGCCTGGAGCAGATGGGCTGCATTGCGGTCATGCCCCTGGGGGCGCCGATCGGCTCCGGACTGGGAATCCAGAATCGTTACAATATTCTCACCATTGTCGAAAACGCCGAAGTTCCGATCCTGGTGGATGCGGGTGTCGGTACGGCCTCGGACGCCAGTATCGCCATGGAACTGGGGTGTGACGGTGTACTGATGAATACGGCCATTGCCGCGGCCCGCGATCCGGTACGGATGGCCCGCGCCATGCGATGGGCCATCGAAAGCGGCCGGGAGGCCTACCTGGCCGGCCGCATGCCCAAGAAGCGCTACGCCAGCGCCTCGTCGCCGCTGGACGGGACGTTTTTCTGACCGGGGCTTCCAGACCAGTGTCTCAGCGTTTCTGGCCGCATTTTGACGTGCCTGATCACTCGGGTATTTTCTTAAGGTGTCAGATTCGTTTACACTGGTCGTTCTGTGTATCTAACCGGTATCCCTGCTTTCAGCGACTCGCCATTGTGGAGACTCATGCTTCATAACGCGGCCCGCCGGGCTTTCCCGATTCAATTGCTGTGCCTGGGCATTCTCGCGTTTGCGTTGACGGGAGGACGGGTCGCGGCTGACGAAGTGCCGGACCCCTTGCCGGAGGATACCGTCGTCATTGCCACCGGCGACTGGTTGCCCTATGTCAGTCAGGAGCGACTGGACGATACGCCGTTTTCCCGGGCGGTGACCCGTGCCTTCGAACGTGCCGGGCTGGACGTGCTGTATGTATTCCATCCCTGGACGCGCAACGCCCAGCTGGCGGCAGACGGCATGGTCGACGGTGTGATGCCTTATTACTGTTCCCAGGAGCGGGCCGAGAAATACCTCTGCAGCTCCCCGCTGGTGGACGGTGAACAGGTGTTCTTCCACCACCGGGATCTCGATTTTGAGTGGGAGAAGCCGGAAGACCTGGCGGGCTATCAGATTGGTGCCACGCTGGGGTATTACTATGGCAAGGATTTTGAGCGTCTGGAAAATGCAGGCAAGATCAAGGTACTCAGAATCGCCAAAGACGCCACCAACATGCGCCTGCTGATGAAGCGCCGGATCGACCTTTTCCCCCAGGATCGCGCCGTAGGCTATGCCATGATTCGGGAACTCTTCCCCCGGGACCAGTGGCACCTCATCACCCACGATCCCAAACCCCTGCATACCAAGGCACTGCACGTCCTGTTTACCCGCAAAACCGAACGCGGTACCCGTTTCCTGAAGATTTTCAATCGTGAACTGGGGCGGATGGCGGTCAACGGTGAGCTGGATGGCATCATGGCCGAGGTGCGTGACGCGACCTCAGCTTCCGACCTTACCCCGGCGCTGGGGCAGCCGGAAAACTCTTCAGCCAGGGCGCATTAGGAACCTTCGCGTCAGGTCTCAGTCCAGTTGCAGCAGGGGCAGCATCGGCTCGAACAGGGCCGGTGAGCAGATCAGCAGGTCTTGGCTCCAGAGTTCCACGGGCTGACCTTCCGGCACTGGCGTGAAATGCCCACAGCGGGCGCCGGCTTCAGCGGCGATCAGCCAGGCCGCGGCAAAATCCCAGGGGCTGACTGTTTCGTAGTACACGTCCAACCGGCCGCAGGCAACCCAGCAAATGTCCAGGGCCGCCGAACCCAGTCGGCGAATGTCCCGGCAGGCTTCCAGTACATTACCCACCCGTTTCACCAGCGGGGCCAGTGCATCCTTGTGGTAGGGGAAGCCGGTGGCGACCAGCGCCTTGCGAAGCTCGTTGCAGCCGGAAACCCGGATTGCCTCGCCGTTAAGGGTTGCGCCCTGGCCCCGCACTGCCTCGAAACATTCCTGTCGAAACGGGTTATGGACCACGCCCACCTGAATGCGGCCACGCTCGGCGTAGGCGATGGACACCGCGACCTGGTCGTGGCCGTAGCTGTAATTGACGGTGCCGTCGATGGGGTCGACGATCCACAGCGGCGTCTCCAGCTCGGCAGCCTTGGCCAGGTCGGGAAAGGATTCCTCGGAGAGAATGCGGTGATCCGGGAAACGCGCTTCGATTGCCCGGGTGATGAACTCGTCCACCTTGACGTCAGCGTGGGTCACCAGCTCCACCTGGTCTTTGTAGTCATGCCGCAGCGAACCCGACTCGCGCTCCTCCACGACCATGCGGCCGGCCTGGTGGGCCAGATTGCTGGCGAATTCGGCGATGGACGGGTAGTCGGTCATGGCTGGCCTCCGGTGGGTTGGCGTTGGAGGCTTACTGTAGCGTTTTGGGTTGGGCGGGGCCAGGGGCGAGGTTGTGGTGCCCAGGGGACAGAATTGAATTCTGTCCCCTTTCATTTCTTACAATTGACCGAGCCACTCCTCCAGCCGGTCCATCGCCATCACCAGGCGCGGACAGACCTCGCTGATAAAGCCGTCATCGATCTCTTTGTCCCCATAGTCACCGCCGGCCACCTCCAGTGCCCGGGTCCCATCGAAATCGACGAAGGCCATGCGGGCGCTGAGAACATCCGGGACGAAGCCGAAGTCACTGGCGGGCAGCATGGCGACCCCGGTGTCTTCCAGAATCTGTTTGGCCAGGGCGGCACTGGTCTTGATGTCGTGCTCGGCCAGGGCGTCGCGGTAGTGGGAAAAGTCGGGGAAGACATAGAACGCCCCCTGGGGTTTGGCCACGGCCACCTTCATCTCCGTCAGGCGGCGGTGGAAGTAATGGCCCAGCGCCTTGAGTACCCGGCGCGACTGATGCAGGTAATCGTCGATCTGCGGCCCGCCGTCGAACGCGGTAATGGCTGCGTGCTGGATGGGAGCGCTGGTGGCGGTGTAGGTCTCGCTGGCGATGATCGCCATGGCGTCCTGCAGCGGGCGCAACTCTTCCGGGAAAACGAAGCAGCCGAGGCGCCAGCCGCCGGCCCCGCACCACTTGCTCAGGCCGGTGCTGATGATGGTGCCTTCCGGGTAATAGCGGGCAATGGACTTCTGGTGCCCCTCGTAGTTCAGCTCACCGTAGATTTCATCGGCCAGCAGCACCAGGCGGTATTTGCGGGCCACCCGGGCCAGCTCCAGCAGCTGCTCGTCGGTGTAGGTGCAGCCGGTGGGGTTGGACGGATAGTTGAGGATCAGGATCCGCGGACGGCTGGGGTCGTCGCGGCAGATGATGTCCAACTCTTCGGCCGTAAGCTGCCAGTTGTTTTCCGCATGGGTGGGGAGCCAGTGCACCGTGCGCCCGATAATGCGCGCCTGGGGCTCGTAAGAGACCCAGCTGGGGCGGGGGATCAGCAGATCGCCGTAGAAGGCCAGCTGCAGCATGAACAGCAGTTCCTTCGACCCAGGTCCAATCAGGACATCATCCCCGGTGCAGGTCAGCTTCTGGGAGCGGCCGATATAGCGGGCAATGGATTCGCGCAACGCCTTGAGGCCGCGCACCGGCAGGTAGTCTTTCTCGAAAGCATGGTCACGCAGCGCCTGCACTACGTTTTCCGGTACCGGAAACGGCGACTGGCCCAGCCCCAGCTTGATGATGTCGCGCCCCTGGGCGCGCAACTCATTGCTCAGTTCGTTGATGCGCAGGGTGGCTGACGGCTGGATGCCCCGGACGTTGAGGTTGATGGCGAGGAAACGATCACTTTCGATTTTCATGGCGCGCCTGTGTTGTGCTCCGCTGGATGGGTTCCTGTTCCCAGTATAGACAAAGCCTATAGGGCGCAAGCTCAAGCGCTATAGGGGGTTTCCACAGGCGACGAAAGTATGAGATGCATTCATCTCAACCGACCAGGATAAGCTCGTCCGACGTGTCAGTCCTTGAACTCGCGACTGGCACGGAACGGGTGCGCCGGGTAGGTGCCGAGCAGGCGGATGTCCTCGGCGAAGAACGCCAGCTCCTCCAGTGCCAGTTGCAGGCCGGGTTCCTGCACGTGGCCCTCGATGTCCGCGTGAAACTGGCTGGCCGACATCTTGCCGCCGGGCATGTAACTCTCCAGCTTGACCAGGTTGATGCCGTTGGTGGCGAAACCGCCCAGAGCCTTGTAGAGCGCGGCGGGTATGTTGCGGACGCGGAACAGCACCGAGGTAATATAGGGTACACCGGCCTCCAGTGGCGGCAGGGACTCGGTGCGCGAGAGCAGAATGAAACGGGTGGTGTTGCCGCTTTCGTCCTGCAGGTCCTCGCGCAGAATCTCCAGCCCGTAGGTTTCGGCGGCAAAGTGGGAGGCAATGGCGGCCAGCCGGCGGTCCTCGGACTGACTCACGGCCAGGGCGGCGCCGGCGGTGTCCAGAGTGGCTTCGGTTTCCAGGCCCAGCGCGTGAATGGTGCGGGCGCACTGGGCCAGGGCCTGGGGGTGCGAGGCCACGGCTTCGAGGTCTTCCAGCCGGGTGCCGGGGCGGGCCAGCAGGCAGTGATTGACCGGCTCGAAATGCTCGCCGACGATATGCAGGCTCATGCGCGGGATCAGGCGATAGATTTCTTCCACCCGCCCCGCCGTGGAGTTCTCCAGCGGAATCATCGCCAGATCCACATCGCCATGTTCGACCGCGGCCATGGCATCCACGAAGGTCTCTTTGGGATAGGAGGTGGACTTGGGGTACACATGACGGCAGGCCAGGTGTGAATAGGCGCCGGGATGGCCCTGATAGGCAATGGTGGGGGAAGCTGTCTGGGTCATGAATGCGTGCGGTTGCTGTGTCATCGGCTTCCACGCAGCATAAAATGGTTCGCACCGCTTTGCGAGCCTTCCGGAGGAACTGAGTCACCCATGCAACTGATTATTGGCTTTTTGTTGGCCCTCGGCCTGTTCTATCTGCTGCGGAGTTGGGGGCAGCTGTCGGAGGCGGAGCGCAAACAGTGGGGTACCAAGGTGGTCCTGGTTGGGCTGCTGTTGCTGCTTCTGCTCATGGTGGTAACGGGACGGCTCAATGTGCTTGTGGCGCTGGTTGCGGCCGCGATCCCCGTGGTGCGGCGTTTTTGGCGCTACCTGCCGTTGCTGGGCTCGCTGTGGCGGGGTGCCCGGGCACAGACCGGCGGGCAGCAGAAGGAGCAGGCCCGCACCCACAGTCAGGGCGGCATGACTCGCGAGGAAGCGCAGGAGGTGCTGGGCGTTTCGGCGGACGCCAGCCGCGAGGAGATCATCAGTGCCCATCGCCGCCTGATGCAGAAAGTGCATCCGGACCGTGGCGGCAATGATTACCTGGCCGCCCGGGTCAACGAAGCCAAGGCGGTGTTGCTGGGTGGGCGCTAGCGTAACGCCCTAGTTGACCACATCCACTTTGACTTCCCAGTGTCGATCCTGCTGACTGCCGGTGTCGTAGACGCGCCCGCCGCTGGCGGTCGAGGCGTTTTCTTCCTCACTGCCACCCAGAGACACCCATTCCCCGGGGGTGATCCGCAGGATACTGACCAGCGCGGCGGTTTCCTGATTGGTGGTGCCGGCCGGCTCGTTCTCGAAGGTCACCACCTTCAGTTCCACCTGCTGGCGCCCGAGGCTCTTGGGCTGCACCAGAATGCCGCTTTCCAGGGACTGCTCCTCGGTGAGCATGGCCGGGTTCCTGCCACCCTGCACGGCGGTGGGGACGCGGCGAATACTGCCCGCCTTGATGTGTGCCGCTTCCCCGCTTTGCACCACGATGCTGCGCACGGTATGACTTTGTGTAGTAATCACCTGGGTACCCGGCGGTTCCTTCTGGCCGCCCGAAACCTGACGTACGCTAATCCGCAGCTGCACGGGAGCTACGTCCAGCCGTGTCACCAGTTGTCGGATTTCCTCCAGTTGCTGGGGCTCGGCCTTGACCATCAGCCGCTGGCCGTCAGCCGAGAAAACGACCGTATTGTCCGGATAAAGCGGCTCGAGGTGCTGGAGCAGGTCGCTGGCCTCGCGGTTGTGGAGCTGGAAGATTTCAACTTTGGGTGCCGCCTGGGCCAGGGCGGAGAACAGCAGAAGGCCGACGACAAGGGGTAGGGCAGTCCAGGGTTTGTGCATGGGATCACTTGTTTTTTGGGGTTGCTCACGTATTATAGAGAGCATGATGACACGAGCCTCCCAATGTCAATTGAATCACGGCGTCCTCGCAACCAGCGAGGCGAAAGGGCTCGTGCGTGCGTTTTTCTGGTGGTTTGGTTTTGGCTATTTTAGCCAGGAGCCGGCCTGCCTGTAACGCCAACGAATACCAAGCGGAAGGCAGCACCCGGCGAGAAGCCAGGCTGCCTTCCGGAGAAAACCCCGACAAGGCAGCCCGCCGGTCGGGGTTTTTTTATGGATCAAGGGACCTCTTGCAGAAAGAGGTATCCGGAGGAACAGGGCCATGTCACAACGTAACGACCATTCCGACAGGGACAATCCTGTTGCACGCCGTCTCAAGGGGCGGGGCATCTGGCGATTTAGCAGCGGCGTCGCATATTGGCGCCGCCCACTTGCTGAATAACCCGATGACCCGAACCCAGGAGACGACTGATGAACATGCCCGTAACTGCACTGAAAACACCCGTGACTGAATCGACCCACGCTGAGTCGCCGGCCGAGCCTGGCGTCCAGCGCCTGCCGTCCCCCCGCCAGCTCAAGCAGCAGCTGGTATTGAATGCGGAAACGGCGGCCTCGATCGGCCGTCACCGCCAAACCATCCGCGATCTGCTCGAGGGCCGGGATCACCGCTTGCTGGTGGTCGTCGGCCCTTGTTCCATTCACGACGAAGATGCCGCCCTGGACTATGGCCGACGCTTGATCGCATTGAGCCGGCAATTGCAGGATCGCCTGTTCATCGTCATGCGCACCTATGTGGAAAAACCCCGCACCAGCATCGGCTGGAAGGGACTGGCCTATGACCCGGAGCGCAATGGCCGCGGCGACCTGCAACAGGGGCTGACCCGCTCGCGCCGCCTCTTCCTGCGGCTGGCGGAAATGGGGCTGCCGCTCGCCACGGAAGCGCTTAACCCGCTGACCATGCACTACCTGGACGACCTGGTGAGCTGGACCGCGATCGGCGCCCGTACTGCGGAATCCCAGCCGCACCGCGAGCTGGTCAGTGCGCTGCCGATGCCGGTGGGCTTCAAGAACGGGACGGACGGTTCCCTGGCTGCGGCGATCAATGGCATGAAGGCTGCCGCCCAGGGTCATCACGGACTGGGCCTGGATGCCGATGGCCACGTGGCCATGCTCGATACGGCGGGAAACCCGGATACTCATGTGGTGCTGCGCGGCGGACGCGGCATCACCAATTACGATGCCGACAGTATTGCCCGGGCCCAGGCGGCGCTGGCAGCCGCCGGCCAGAATCCGAAAGTGATGGTGGACTGCAGCCACGACAACGCCTGCAAGCAGCACGAGCGCCAGGTGGACATCGCCCGGGAGGTGGCCCACCAGCGGGCGCAGGGCAACCACGCGATTCTGGGCATTATGCTTGAAAGCTTTCTGGAGGCGGGAAAGCAGGCCATGGAGGGGGCATTGGCCTATGGGCAGTCCATCACCGACCCCTGCCTGGGCTGGAGCGATACCGAAGCGTTGCTGCGTGATCTGGCGGTGACGGAGGGCTGAGCGGCGTTGGGTGAACGGCCTGCTGATTCGGCAGGCCGAGTTGCCCTTTTAATGCCTCCTGTGTCACTGTGGACGATGAAAGACACCCATTGTTATATACCGTAAATAGCTCCACGAAAGACGTGACTTTGATGGTTTGTCGACCAGAGATGGATTGTCAAATGGATAGCGCTTGCGATCGGTGATTGCCGGCACTTCCCAAGACCCGTTAAAAGCTGTCGATAGCCGTTAAGCGGTAACAGGGTGCGGTCTTGTATTTAACGGTGTATGCGGCTGAGCGCAAAGGAGGACACCCATGTCCGCACGGCTCTCAACCGGCGTTGCCGGCCTTGACGATATCACGCAAGGGGGCCTTTTTCGGGAATGCGCCTACATGGTGACAGGTGGGCCGGGAACCGGTAAAACCACGCTGAGCCTGCAATTTCTGACTGCTGACCCCCACGAATCCTCCCTCTACGTTACCCTCGATAAAAACCTCAAGAAGGTGCAGTGGATTGCCGAATCCATGGGCATGAATACCCGCAATCTGCACCTGGAAGATCTTTCACCTTTGGATGTGCATGAAGAAATCGGCAATGCCTTTGACATCATCCCCAGTTCAGACCTGGGGCTGGGGCGGATTTTCGAAAGCATCTGTGCGGCGGTAGAACGCCATAAACCCAAGCGCGTGGTTATCGAGCCACTGTCAATGCTGCATGGTCTGGCTCCGGATCCCTACCAGTTCCGCCGCCAGTGCCTGGCGCTGTTCAACTTCATTGCTGAACACGGCGCCACCCTGCTGTTTTCGGGGGAGACTAATCCGGCTGAGGCTGGACAGGAGAATCTCGAGTTCATCGCTGATGGCTATTTCAAGCTGACGGCCATGCGCCAGGGGCGCAGCCTGGCCGTGTGCAAGTTTCGCGGATCGGGCTTCAAGAACGGCCTGCATTACCTGCGGCTGACGGACGCCGGCATGCGGGTAATTCCCCGTCTGATCCCCTCGGAGCACTACCGGAAGATTCCCGCTGAAGTGCTTTCCTTTGATATTCCCGAACTCGATACCATGCTCAAGGGCGGACTCGATCGCGGCACGATTACCATCATTGCCGGCCCGACGGGGGCGGGGAAGACTACGCTGGGGATGCAGTTTGTCTCCGCCGAAGCCCGGCGGGGACACCGCAGCGTGGTCTATACTTTCGAAGAGGAAGTGGAAAGCCTGGTTCACCGCTGTGAGCGCCTGGGGATGCCGGTTGCCGGCATGGTTGAGGAAGGTACCCTGCGGCTGCGTTCGGTCGAACCCATACTGTATGCGCCGGATGAGCTGGCGCTGGAAATGCGGGATGAGGTTGAAAAGCAGGGCGCCAGCACCATCATGATAGATAGCACATCCGGCTATGTGCTGGCTGTGGAGAATCTTTCGGTTTCCGGAGAGAATCCGGTTGGGCGTTTACATGCCACCTGTCGTTATCTGGTGGCCATGGGGATTAATGTGATCCTGGTGAACGAAACACCGCACATCACCTCACAGATTGTGACGCCCACCGATCCTCATATCAGTTACCTGAGCCATACGCTGATTATGCTGCGATTCATGGAGTTTGAAAGTGAGGTGCGCAAGGCGATAGGTGTACTCAAGCGCCGCCTGGGCGACTTCGAAAAGAAACTGCGTTCCTTTGAAATCATGGAAGACGGGATCAAGGTTGGACCCCCGTTGACCGGTCTTCGTGGCATCCTGACCGGGCAGCCCACCATGGATGAGTGGGGGTGGCGCAAGGATCCTGACGTCGACCTCTAGGCGAACTCCCTATGGGCACAATTCTGGTCATGCTGCATCATGAGGGAAACCAGCGCATCTTGAAGGAGGCGCTGCCCCAGTATGCGCTCCGCTTTTTCGAGGAAGGAAGCGGGCTTGACCATGACCATTCCCTGATCATTGTTGATTACAATCACTTCAGAAAACACCGGGAAGAGTTGCGGCGCCTGCGCGAGCAGGCTTCGCCAGTATTGTTGCCGGTGCTGCTGTTGCGGGAGCGTCAGCTTGGGCAGGTCAATAACCAGATTGGAATACTGGTGGATGATGTGGTCTGTACACCGGTGTTGAGCAATGAGCTGTTGCCGCGTCTCAAGAATCTGCTGCGTCTGAATGAGCTTTCCAATCGCCAATACCTGGACTATCTGAATTCCCAGTCGCTGCTCAATCAGGTGGACCGGGCCTACCGGACCCTCGCTGAATGCAATGAAGCAGTGATCCATGCCCGCAGTGAGGATGAGCTGTTCGAGGATGTGCTCTCCAGTATCGTGAGTCCGGAACGTTACTGTCTGGCCTGGATTGGCTGGGCCCGGGAAGACGCCGAGCGCAACGTGGAGATTGTCGCCCATCGTGGCGCCCGCCAGACCGACGTGGAAGGGCTGATCATTCGCTGGGGCGACGACCGCTTTGGTCAGGGGCCTGTGGGGCGGGCGCTGAAAGAGCGCGAACCGGTGGTTTGGAATCGTGTACAGGAATGCGATGACTATCCGCCGCTCAGGGATTTTGCGGTCTCCTATGGTATCAACGCAGTCGCTGCCTTCCCCCTGGAATTGGAAGAAGGACTGGCGGTTCTGGCCATGTACTCGGTAGAGCCTGACGTCTTTGGTGAAAGGGAAATCGAGTTGCTCTACCGCTTGGCCCGCAATGCTGCTTTCGGGCTCCGGGCCTTGCGTACCCGCCGGGCCCTGGAGGAACAGCGCGAACAGGCCCAGCACTGGGCCTACCGTGACCGCCTCACCAGCCTGCCCAACCGCCAGCACATGATGGACGAGCTGGCACGCCTGGACGCCGAGGCTGAACGCCATCGCCGTTACGCCGCAGTGCTGTTCGTGGATCTGGATGGGTTCAAACAGGTCAATGACAGCCAGGGGCACGTTGCCGGTGATCGCCTGCTTCTGCAGGTGGCGGACCGCCTCAAGGCGGTTGCCCGGGAGGAGGATTTCGTAGCCCGGCTCGGCGGCGACGAATTTCTGGTACTGATCCAGGCTGAAACCGCCGAGCTGGAACTGGCCGACCACGGGGAGCCGCTCAAGCAACTGACCCGTTCTACCTCCCAGCTTGCGGAGCGGATCATCGAACACTTGGGGGCGCCGTTCCAGGATGACGGCCAGGAGTACCAGCTTGGCGCCAGTGTGGGCATCAGCCTGTTCCCCTACGATTCCGATCGGGCCATTGATCTGATTGATCTGGCGGACATGGCCATGTACGAGTCAAAAACCCGGGGCGGCGGCCGCTACAGCTTCTACTACGCCCAACTGACGGCGGATCGCGAGCAGCGTCACTTACTGGAACGTGCGCTGCGCCTCGCGGTACGGCGCGGGGAAATCACCACCCGATACCAGCCCGTGATCAATCTGGACACCGGGGAAGTGGAGATGATCGAAGCCCTGATGCGCTGGGAGCGCCCGGATGGTTCGGTTCGCTACCCGGCCGAGTTTCTCGGTCTGCTGGAGGATACCGGGTTGATCGCGGAGGCCGGGGCGATGGTCGCAAGCCAGGCCGCAGCCACGCTTCGGCGCTGTCGCAAGATCCTGCCGGACCTGAAACTGGCGCTGAATCTATCCGTCAGCCAACTGTGGCTGCCCCGCGTTCTCGATCAGATCAGGGTGGCCCGGGAGCACGAGAATCTGGCTGATGACGCTATCGTGATTGAGGTCAGCGAGGAAGCGGTGCGCCAGGATTCTGAACGCATGCAGCGCAATCTCAGAGATTTGCAGTCTCGTGGCTTTGCGGTGGCCATCGACGGTTTTGGTGCGGGTTATTCCTCCCTCAACCGGCTGAAGGATCTGCCGTTGGCACTGCTGAAACTCGATCGCTCATTCCTGGACGAGCTTAACGAAGACAGCCGCAGTGGCGAGTTGATCCAGAGCCTTTCCGATTTGGCGTCGGTTCTCGACCTCAGAATGGTCATTGAGGGCGTGGAGAATGAGGAACAGTGGGAGACGCTCAAAAAGTTGCGCTGTCAGCTCGGCCAGGGCCATTTCTTTGCCGAGCCCATGCCGGAGGAACTATTGCTGCAGTATCTGGATGAAGGCCTGGATCGGCATGCTCAAGTGGAAGAGCTGTGAGCTTCAAACAAACCGTAATGTGGCGCCAAGTTTCCGTAATAGTTGCAGTTTCTAGATGTAAATTGCGACTTTTTAAATGGTTAGGTTGCGTCGCACATGTTGTTATGAGACCGTGACCGGCCCTGATCAGGCAAGCGTAACTTGGCCGTGATCGGAGGCATTAAGCCCTTGGCAGGGCATGCCGAAAATTTGCTAGACCAGCGAGATGCCGCTTCCGAGCGAGAAACCGTGAATTGGTCATTGTTTGAATGAACCGTTTGAAGTGTTTCACGCGCAAGGAGTGTTGCTTTGGGGAAGCGGCTTTCGACCGGTGTTGCCGGTCTTGATTCCATCCTTTCCGGTGGTATTTTTCCTGAATGTGCTTATCTGGTGTCCGGTGGTCCCGGCACAGGCAAGACTACCCTCTGTCTGCAGTTCCTGACGGCAGATCCCCAGGAAAAGTCACTCTTCATTACTCTCGACAAGAACCTCCGGAAAATCCGCTGGATTGCCGAAACGCTGGGATTGTCCTCCCACAACCTCGCCCTGGAGGATTTGTCGCCGGCGGATGTCGAGGAAGAAACCCGTCGATCCTTCGACGTGGTTCCCAGTTCCGATCTCGGTCTTGCCCCGGTGGTGGAACAAATCATCGATGCCGTCCGCTTCTACCGGCCGGCGCGCGTGGTGATCGAACCTCTGTCGACCCTCTATGCCCTAGCTCCGGATTCCTACCAGTTTCGCCGCCAGTGTGTGGCCCTGTTCAATTATCTGTCCGAGCAGGGCATTACCGTGCTGTGCTCCGGCGAGACGGTCAACAATAACCGCAGTCAGGACGATCTGGAATTCATCGCCGATGGTGTCTTCAAGCTGACGTCCATGAACCAGGGACGCAGCATTGCCGTCGCCAAGATGCGTGGATCGGGCTTCGCCGATGGCAACCACTTCATGCGACTGACGCCTGCCGGCATGCGGGTCTATCCACGTCTGACACCTTCTGAACACTACCGTCCTATCGACCGGGAAACACTGGCGTTTGGCATTCCAGCGCTGGATACCATGCTCAAGGGCGGGCTCGACCGTGGCACCATCACCATCATCGCCGGCCCGACCGGTGTGGGGAAAACTACGATTGGCTTGCAATTTGTGGCCGAACGCGCCCGTCAGGGCGAGAGCGGGATTGTCTATACCTTCGAGGAAGAGACCGAGAGTCTCCGGCACCGGTGTCGCAATATAGGCATGCCCGTGGATGACCAGATCAAGGATAGCGTGCTGCGTCTGCGCTCGGTCGAACCCATGCTGTACTCACCGGATGAGCTGGCTTTCGAAATGCGTCATGAAGTGGAGGCGCTGGGCGCCAGGACCGTGGTGATCGATAGCACATCGGGGTACGAGTTGGCGGTCGCGCATCTGTCTGTTTGCGGCGAAGACCCCGTCGGACGGCTTCACGCCTTGTGCCGTTACCTGGTCGCCATGGGGATCAACGTCATCCTCATTAACGAAACACCCCACATCGCCTCTGACAGCGTGACTCCAACGCATCCGGAGATCAGTTATCTGAGCCACACGCTGATCATGCTTCGGTTCATTGAGGTGGAGAGTGAAGTTAGAAAAGCGATAGGGGTGTTGAAGCGTCGTCTGGGCAACTTTGAAAAGAAATTACGCGCCTTTGAAATCACTGAGAGCGGTATTCAGGTTGGATCTCCACTCAATGGGATGCGGGGCATTCTGACAGGGCAACCCGAGTTGCTCGATCAGCGCACGCATTCGTCAAAGTAACGACGGGGTTGGAGTGAATCATGGCGCGTTTGATGACGATGCTTTATAACGTCGGCAACATGGAAGTGCTCAGAGAAGCGCTGCCTCACCATACGCTGGATCGGTTTGAGTTCGGCGACCCGATCGGAAGCGATATTGACATGGTGGTGGCCGATTACAGCCACCTTTCCAATCATCGTGACGTGCTGAGTGGCTACCGCCACCAGGATGGAGCTGTGCTGCGACCCATATTGCTGTTGCTGCGTGAGCGCCAGTTGCATCGGGTTCGGGAGCTGCTTGGCGAATTGATCGACGATGTGGTCTGTACCCCGGTGCGCACCACCGAACTGGTGGCTCGAATCAATAACCTGTTGCGATTAGGGAATCTGTCGAGGCGTCAGCAGCGGGATTATCTGGACTCTCAGCAGGTCTTCAGGCAGGTCGATCGCGCCTACCGGGTGCTTGCTGACTGCAACGAGGCCATCATTCGGGCCAGCCACTATGATGAGCTGCTGGAGGGTGTACTGGCCAATATCGTTGATCCGGAGGGATACGTCCTGGCCTGGGTGGGGCGGGTCGACCCAAGCGGAAGACATATCGAAATCGACGCTATACGAAGCGCAATCGAGGATCCGGCCGGCAGAGGACAGAGTCTGGAAACGGAACCGACCATCCTGGGGCCAGCCCTCAAAGCCATGCGGGCGGGGGACATGGCGATCTGGCGACGCCCGGGCGATCTTCCGAACGATGATGGCTCCACGCTGGCGGATCGTCATGGTATTCAGGCGGCCATGGCCTTCCCGCTGGATCTATACGATAGCGGTCGCATCATGGTGATCTATTCGCGCGATTTTCAGGTTTTTCAGCGCAATGAGATCACGCTGCTGCGTCGGCTTGCGGAAGGTGCCGCGCACGGCATCGAGGCACTGGAGATCCGCCGCAGACTGGACGAGGAGCGGCAACAGGCCGAGCAGCAGGCCTATCGGGACCAGCTGACCGGTCTCCCCAATCGCCAGTGGGTGATGGAGGAACTCACCCGTCTGGAAGCGGAGGCCGCCCGTCACCCCCGCTTCGCGGCATTGCTGTTTCTCGACCTTGACGGTTTCAAACGTATCAATGACACCCAGGGCCATGCGGTGGGTGACCGGATATTGGCCATGGTGGCTACACGCCTGCGGGAACTGGGGCGGGATGAAGATTTCGTGGCCCGGCTGGGCGGCGATGAATTTGTCTTCGTGTTGCAGGGGGAAGGGCCGCCCGAGGAAGGCAAAGGCTGTGAAGAAGCGGTGCAGCACCTGGTGCAGGCGGCTTCGCAACTGGCTGATCGCTTGATCACGGGGATGCAGGAGGCCTTCCTGGACGGTGGGCAGGAACACCATCTCGGCATGAGCATCGGCATCAGCCTGTTTCCCAATGATACCCAGCAGGCCGGCTATCTGGTCAATCTTGCGGACATGGCCATGTACGAGGCCAAGGCCAAAGGCGGCAATCAGTACCATTTCTATCACTCGGCGCTGACCATCACCCGCCGTGATCGTTTCCTGCTCGAGCATGCGCTGCATCAGGCTCTGGAAAACGGTGAGCTGGTGGCCCATTACCAGCCGATCGTGAATCTGGAAACCGGTGAGGTGGAGGTGATTGAGGCACTGATGCGCTGGTACCGCAAGGACGGTACGATCCGGGCCCCTATTGAGTTCCTTGGTGCTCTGGAGGAAACCGGGCTGATCGTACAGGCCGGTGAAGCCCTGTCCCGGCAGGCCGGGAGGGTTCTCAGGCAGTGCCGCAAAATACAGCCCTCGTTGCGGCTGTCCCTGAACCTGTCGCCCAATCAGCTCTGGTTACCGGGGCTGCTGGAGCAGATCAGCGAGATGCTGGCCGTTGAGAACCTGCCGCCAGAAGCGGTGATTCTTGAGATAACCGAAGATGTCATGGGACGTGACAGCGAATACGTGCAGCGTCTGTTGCAGCAGATGCAGGAGCGGGGGCATCCGGTGGCCATTGACGACTTTGGCGCCGGGTATTCCAGCCTGAGCCGCCTCAAGGAGCTGCCGGTGGCCATGCTCAAGCTGGACAAAACCTTTCTGGACGATCTGGCGGACGACAGTCGCAGCGCGGAGCTCATTCGCAGCCTTTCTCAACTGGCGGAGGCCCTGGATCTGAAGCTGGTAGTCGAAGGGGTTGAAACGCGCGCGCAGTGGCACTCCCTGCAGCGGCTCAGTTGCCGCATGGGGCAGGGGTATTACTTCGGTGCGCCTATGAATCAAAACGAGTTGTTGTCGTTTCTCAGGGAGCAGGCCGCCAAGGCGCACCAGGTGGCGGAAAACTGACCGGGGGGGGCAGAGGCAGGTTTTTCGTTTTTGAAACAATGCCTTGTCTCCGCCGGGAGGTCCGTAGGTGACATCTTTGCAACCTGCAGTCTGGTATGTCATCCTGATCTGAGTTGAAACAGATCAACTCGCTGAACATGTCTATTAGACATGGAATTCGAGCCGGACAACCCAGTCATCGGGCTCGACGCTAAACAATCAGGCTTGACCCGCGAGAAGCCGCTCTTTGAGCGTGAAACCGTGAATTGGTCATTTAAAGATGAACCGTTTGAGGTGTTTCACCTGTATAGGAGCGTTGCTGCTATGGAGCTGCTCGCGAACAGTATGGTCAACCTGCTTTTGCCTTCCGACAATTGCAGCCCCCAGCGCATCCACGCTATTTGGAACGCCTCCAGAACCGGACGTACCGTCGCGGGTCTCGCTAAACCGTGCATGACCTTGCAGAACGCAATGGTGACACCATGAACGAAGAGATTTTTCTGGAAGACCTGGCAGCACTGAGGAATAGAATCCTGCTCAGCCACTTGCCGTCGCTGAGGCGCATGCTGCTGGACCTGACGCTGATCGTGGGTGGTGGCTGGTGGTTCGGCCTAAAAGGGGTCTCCCGCCTGCTGCCCGAGGATTTGATGCTGCAACTGGATGAAAAGGTACCGCTTTTGGGCGGGCCGTTCCTCGTTGCCTTCATCACCACAACGTTTTTTCTGTCCGCCTATGGCGTGCTGGTTTTACTGCAATACAGACGCGCACGCCGGGCTTTTCGCAACGCCACCGATGGATTGGTCGACCGCTATTCCGAAAGTCTCGGCCAATCCCCCAAGGAGGGCTAGTATGAGAACCCGACTACCTGTTGATCTTGACGATGATATCTACATTCCCAGCTTCCGAGTCCTCTGCTGGGATATGGCGCTTATCCTGACGGGGGCGTCCCTCTGGGGGCTCCTGCCTTTCGGCATTGAACTGGAGCCCGTTTATCAGGACGGTTTGCCCGTCTCCTGGGGGCTTATATCGCCCAGCCTGCTGAATTTCCTGGTGGCTTTGGGCGTTGGCCTGTCCATTTATTTTTTCTTCCTGATCGTGCAGATCATCCGGATCCGGAATCGTTGCCGGAGGCATTAAAACGCCTTTGAGTTAAGGAATGCTGTGTCGGAGTGGCTTTATTTGTAGTCGGCCGCTTCGAATGGCTTTCCCTTTCCTGCCTGTCTCAGTCCTGCCTGTTTACACCCTCGCTATACCCGCTGATTAATTGACTTTTTTGGGCCCACGGTCTTTGTTTACTTCCTGCAGCTATTGCCGGTTGGTGTCCCCTGAATTGCCTTTGGGCGGGCCCCGGTGCGGTTTAATAACGTAAGGAGTCGTGGTTTGAAGAAGTTGCTGGGCATGGGGCTGTTGCTGACCCTGATAACCAGTGGGGCATTTGCCAATTGCCGTTCACACCTCTATGGCAAGTGGGTCCTGACCGATACGTCCAGAGCGCTGGATTCCAGTCTGGAAGCGGCGGAAGCGCCGATGGCCTGGACCTTCACCGAATCAGGTCGGGCCACCATCGACATGCCGCCGTTCCTGCACAGCACCAACGACTTCGAATGCAATGGCAATGAAATCGTGATCAAGAAAACGGTGCCTGCCAAGCTGGACATCGTGCGTCTGATCAATGACAAGCTGGTCTGGAAGGAGGTCGGCGGTAGCAAGTATTTTTATTTCTCCAAACGGTAACTGCGCCGGTCCCGAGGGCGGGCGCATGGCACAGGGGGATATGTATTGGATAAACCGGCACCGAAATACCTGATCAAAAAGGAAGAGATCGAAGCCCTGGAAGGGCTGAGTAAAACGCACTTCCTCAATGCCAATGCCCGTCGCATCAACAAGTCCCTCGGAGACCTGGCGGGTCTGACCGGAATTGGCTTTCACCTCATCGAGGTGCCGCCTGGCTGCGAGAGTACCGAGCATCACCGGCATTATTACGAAGACGAGTGCGTCTACATCCTGGAGGGGGAAGCCCAGGCCCGGGTGGGGGACGCGGTTTATCCGGTCGGTGCCGGGGATTTTCTGGGGTATCCGGCCGGGGGCGAGGCGCACTCACTGCTCAATAGCGGAACGTCGATGCTGCGCTGTATCGTGGTGGGACAGCGTCTGGACCATGATGTCGGCGATTACCCGCGGCTCAACAAGCGGCTCTACCGAAACAAGGGGATGCCCTGGAATCTGGTCGATCTGGATCAGATCAGCGAACCGCAGGGTGGAAAAAAGGCCTGAGCGGTGGGCAGCGTCGGGTCCGATGCAAACTGTTTTTGAATAGGCCCCGTCGAAGCGCTAGTCTTCTAAACAGAGAAGGGGACGGCGCCTGACCCGCCCCACTGATCGTTAGTGAGCGCATGACCGTATCTGAAACATTGTTGGCGGCGGGCCAAATTCCCTGGCGCGCCGGATATCCCTCTTTGTGGCACGACTGTCGCCTCCGGGCAGCGGCCAATGTCATTGGCATCGGTAACAGGCACTGGAACCCTTGATGGACCGGCGATTGCTAGCACGCACAACGGTACCGCCGGAGTGGGCCCGTTCCTTCCGTCATTACCAGCGTTTTCGGGCACGGCAACTGGCCGTGGTGGCGGCCTGGCTGGCCATTGTGATCGTTCCGCTGTTCCAGCTTACCGACCTTTGGATCGATGACTCCACGCGCACCCTCTGGTGGCCGCATCTGGGCTGGCGCTCGCCGCCGGTGGTGCTGGCGGTGATCATCCTGTGGCTGAACCACTCCCGGCCGGATGGCCGCTGGCCGCATCTGTTTGCGGTCCTGCTGGGGGTGTCGATCATGTCGATGATGGCCGGCCTGTTCGGATTGCATTTCCTGTACGGTACCCAGGCCATGCCTCTGATGATCAATGGCCTGATCCTCACCACCGGCGCCGTGTCGGTGCTGGCGGTCTTTGGTGTTCGGGATCTGTTGGTTATCTACGGCCTGCCCTTTGTGGCGCTGGCCTGGCTGCTGGCTTCCGTGGATGCCGGCTGGATCCTCAGCATGCGATCTTTGATGCATGCCTTGATGATGGCGGTAATCGGCTGCGTCATTGCCGAGGTGCTTTTCCAGTCCCGCATTGTCGCCTTTGTGGAGCACGAACGCCTGCATCATAACGCCACCACCGATCCCCTCACGGGCCTGCTCAACCGGCGCGCGATGGAAAGCCAGCTGCAGGTGGAGCACGCCCGCTCCAGCCGGCACCAGGAAAAGTATGCGTTGATCATGTCCGACCTGGATCACTTCAAACGGGTGAACGACACCCACGGTCATGGTGTGGGTGATGAGGTGCTGAAGGAACTGTCTGCCCGCATGGAACATTCGGTGCGTCTGGAAGACGCCGTGGCCCGCTGGGGTGGCGAGGAATTCCTGATCCTGCTGCGGGATTCCACCGAGGAGAACGCCCATTTCGTGGCCGAGAAAATCCGCAAGGCCGTTGCGGAAACGGCTTTCCAGACCAGTATCGGCCGCCTGCCCATCACTATCAGCCTCGGCGTGGCCCTGTACGACCACGATGAAAACTACGCCGTGGTGATTGAGCGTGCCGACGAGGCCCTCTACGTGGCCAAGGCCAACGGGCGCAATCAGGTGGCGATGGGGTAGTTCGCAACTCCCGTCTTTTCTCTATCTCACCGTTAATCTTCCGGGGCTTGTGAACCCCGCACTGCCAACCCATAGTGTTCCGGAGAGGCTTGAGGTTTATTTACCGGCATGCCTTCTATACCGCGTTCTCCTGCAGGAGGCGGAAGCTGATCACAGTGAAAAGGAATGGAGGTCAGAGATGGAACAGAACGTCGGAATCTGGGTCGACCATCGCCGGGCGGTGCTGGTGTCCTTTGTCGCCGGGGGCGAGGAAATGGTCCAAAGCGTGGAATCGGACATGGACAAGCAGCCTCCCCACGAAACCGGCGGTTCCAAGGGGCATCCCGGTGGCCAGCAGAGTATCGTCTCTGAGGAGAACCGTGAGCGCCACTTCGAGCAGCACATGAAAACCTACTATCGGGAGATCGAGGCCCGGCTCAATAACGCCGCCGGCATCTATATCTTCGGGCCCGGCGAGGCCAGGAAAGAACTCAAGAAACACCTAGAGCGTAACCACAGTCTGGCCGACAAGATCCAGAAAGTGGAACCGGCCGACAAGATGCTCGACAAGGAGATCGTGCGCCAGGCCCGGAATTACTTTCATCCCGGCAAGGCCAACGCCGTGAATCGGCCGTAGCACCGCATGAGCCGTGCAGGTAAGGCCAGGGTGACCACGCCGGCATGCTGGTTGCTATTGGGCCTGGGCGTGCTTTTCGCCAGCCCGGCCCTGGCCTTTCGCTGTGACGGCGGCCTGGTGGATATCGGTGACTGGGCCATAGAAGTGCGCGAGAAATGCGGCGAACCGGATTATGTCGCCCGCTTTCCTAGCGAGGTGGTCCCCGGTATCGGGCTCGTGCAAACGGTAGAACACTGGTATTACGATCGCGGTTCGACCCGCTTTATCCGGCGCCTGATTTTCCGCGACGAGGTGCTGCGGGGCATCGATACCCACGGCTATGGCTTTCCTTCCAATGCAGCCTCACGCTGCGACCCGGGCGACCTGCTCCGGGGCATGACCGAGTACGAACTTTACCGGCGTTGCGGGAAACCGCTGTCCCGGCGGACTTGGTGGTCAAAGAGTTTGCCCTACGGCAGCGCCGCGTACCTGCTGCGAATCTTTCCGGTGGAAGAATGGCTCTATGACTTCGGCGGCAACCGGTTTCGTCGGGTTGTGCGGCTGGAGAGTGGCGTCATCGTCGACCTGGAGCGCCGAGACAAACCACGCTGAGCCTTCGGATTCGGCCCGTGACGGTCCGGCGGGTTAAGATAGGCTGCACTTGAGTTTGTCGGCCGAAGGGAGTGTTCATGACGAGGCGAAGGCTATTGCAGGGGCGATTCGATCGCATTCGGCAGCATGCCGGTTGGGTGTTTTCCATTTCGGTCCTGTTGCTCGGTGCCTTCGTCGTGCTGGGGGTGTTCTGGCCCCAGCAGTTGGGCAGCGGCGCCCAGCAAGCGCTGGATGTCACCACACGGCACTTCGGCTGGCTGTACCTGTTTGCCACCACGGGTTTTCTGGTGTTCTGCCTCAGCGTCGCCCTGAGTGACTACGGCAAGATGCGCCTCGGCGCGGAAGGGGAAACGCCGGAGTTTTCCTATGCCTCCTGGCTGGGGATGATCTTTTCCGCCGGCATGGGGGTGGGGCTGGTGTTCTGGGGCGTCGCCGAACCCATGAGCCACTATGTATCGCCGCCCCTGGGCATGGCCCCGGCCCAGACGCCTCAGGCTGCCAGTCTGGCGATGCGCTATTCGTTGTTCCATTGGGGCTTCCATCAATGGGCCAACTTTGCGGTGGTGGGGCTGGCCATCGCCTATGTGCGTTTCCGCCAGGGGCGTGCCGGCCTGATCAGCGAAACCTTCCGGTCCACCCTGGGTGATCGGGTGGACGGCGGCCTCGGCCATACCATCAACATCCTCGCGGTGCTGTCGACCGTGTTCGGCGTAGCCACCACCCTGGGGCTGGGGATCATCCAGATCAACAGTGGTCTGGCCACGGTGAGTAACGTCAGTATGGGGCTGCAACCGCAACTGGCGATCCTCGCCGGCGTGGCACTGATATTCCTGTTGTGCTCCCTGACGCCCCTGGAGCGTGGCGTGCGCTACGTCAGTGACCTGAATATGGTGCTGGCGGCCTTTCTGCTGGTGTTTGTGTTCTTCTTCGGGCCCACCGATTTCATCACCGCCGCCATGACCAACGCCATTGGCGACTATTTCGATAACGTCATCGGCATGAGCCTGTTCATGACGCCCTACACCGGGGGCGAGGACTGGGTGGAGCGCTGGACTATCTTCTACTGGGCCTGGGGCATGTCCTGGGCGCCGTTCGTGGGGAGCTTCATCGCGCGGATCTCCCGGGGGCGCACCATCCGGGAATTTGTCCTCGGGGTGATCGGGGTGCCGGTGCTGCTGAGTGTGCTGTGGTTCTCCACTTTCGGCGGCAGCGCCCTGTACTACGAGCTTTTCCAGCAGGCCGGGATCGCCGCGGCGGTCACCCAGGAGGTGTCCCTGGCCCTGTTCGTGACCCTGGACCAGTTGCCTTATGCCCACCTGCTGGCCCTGTTGATGCTGGTGTTGATTGTGCTGTTTGTCATCACCTCGGCCAACTCCGCCACCTTTGTCCTGGGCATGTTCACGGGGCGCGGAGTGCTGAATCCCACCCGGACCATGCGGGTCATCTGGGGCGTGGTGCCGGTGCTGGTGGCCGGGGTGTTGCTGTTCTCCGGTGGTCTGAGTGCATTGCAGACCGTATCCATCGTGACCGCCTTTCCCTTTATGGTGCTGATGCTGTTCATGGCCGCCGCACTGCTGCGTTCGCTGCGCAATGAGCAGCGCCAGATGGAGTTACACGAGGCCCTGATGCGCGAGCGCATTCAACGCTTGCTGGATGAGCACGACCGGCAGGCGGCCGAAGCTGACGAGGCGATGGACGACGCCACGCTGAGAGGGGAAATGTAGGAACCGGGGCGCAAGGGCCCCGGTGTGGCGGTTTATTCTGCCTTGTCCGCTTCCGGTGTCGGGCGGTGCTGCATGGCATCCACCCAGATCGGATCGGAGTAGGCTTTCTTGCCAGCGGCGTCTTCCACCACCACGGCGTAGAAGGTGTCCTTGCTGGCGGTGATGGAGAACTCAGCGCGGGCCTGGTTGGGCGTGTCGTCGAAGGTCTCCTGATCCACCACCTTGCCGCCGTCGCCGATCAGCCGCACGGCCTTGACGCCATTGGCCGCTTCCAGATCGAAGCCGAGGCTGGTCTGCTCGCCCCGGGCGACCTTGAGGTCGTCGCCGAAGGGCACGTCCGGATACACCAGCGGGCCGAAGGTGACGAAGGCATGGCCGTCCCGCAGGGCGGTGACGAAGCTGTCGGCGTCCAGTTCACCGGGCACGTGGGCATAGGCACGGACTTCGCCGGACAGGTTCTTCCAGACGTCGTGCACGTCGGAGCCGGCGCTGAGGTAGACCCGCTCGCCGTGGCTCCAGTGATCCCAGGCCTTGCGCAGCGTCTTCTCGTACTCGCCGTCGGCATTGACCTCCATCAGGTCAAAACGCGGGTAGTAGCCGCCGGTCGCCGTGTCATTCTCGGTCGTGGTGTAGTAGCCGTACTTGATGTACGGGTGGTTCATCTGGATCGCCAGGGCACCCAGTTGCTCGCGCTGGGCGATGATGTCCTGGATCGGCGCCTTGCCGGAGTTGAGGTCGTACTCGGCGTCCAGGTCGATGGGATAGGGATTGAAGTGGCCCCAGGACGGCGAGATCTCGATGGACGGGATGAACGGCGTGTTGCGGCTGGCGGCCAGTTTGGCCATCCGCTTGAGATTGCGGGTGGTGTCATGGTCCGACAGCAGCGCCAGGTCGAGACCGGCCGCGAGCTGGGAGCGCAACACGTATTCCGGTGGGGTGAAACCGTCCAGCACATCGGAGTGATGGTGCATGTCGGCGGCGTACCAGTCGCGGCTGTTGGGCGCGGTCCGGGCCTGGATGGCGACCGGCTGGCGGGTGGTCTCGCCGGACTTTACGGTCACATCGACGGCGGACGCCGGGGCCAGGAAATCCTTGCCGTGCGCTACCTCGAACACATAATCCCCCGGTGCGATGGCCACCTCACGAACCCCCGGCTGCTCCAGGGTGGTGAAGTAGGTCTTCTTACCCAGGAAACCGACCAGCGGCGTCTGGCCTTCGGTAATCGCCAGGCGGGCATCACGGGCGTCGCCGCTCGCGGCATCGGTGACCTCGAACCGCACCGTGCCGGGCGCCTTCAGGTCACTGAAATCCACGGTCTGCTCACCGTCCGCCTTGACGGTCACGGCGACCCGCTTGCTGTCGGCGTGGCCACGGGCCGTGGCGTACAGCTGGTATTCGCCGGCCGGCAGCGTCAGTTGGTAGTCACCCTCGTTGCCCCGCGTCCAGGTATAGGGTTCCCCATCGCGCTCGGCGATCACCACCGGCTGCGCCACGGCATCTCCCCCGGAGGTTTCAACCGCACCGCTGATAGCGCCGGCCTTCAACTGCTTGCGCTCGATCTCGGCGGCTACCGCACGGTCGATGCTGCCGTCGGGCAGGACCTGTACCCAGCCCTCGAAGGTGCGCGACTGGCCCGGTTTGAGATCGTGCTTGAGGTACAGGTCGCGGGCCTCGTAATCGATGTAGTTCATGTAGGGGGCGTGCAGCACGAAGCCCCAGCTCTCATCGTAACTGGCGGACCAGTCCGCGAAGGCCTTGTCCGTGGGGCCTTCTTCGGTGCCGTGCATCCCCGCCGGGCCGAACAGGTGGCCGCCGTCCGGCCACATGACATAACCGGAGAGGATGTCCTGGTAAGCCTTGTCGCTCTGATTGTCCATTTGGGTGACCACATGAATGCGGTCGGAATCGGCTTCCAGGGTGTAGGTGGTGGTCAATACCACGCCTTCCCAGTCCCGCGTCACCTTGACCACGCCTTTCTCGGGGCCGCTCTGGACGATATCGAACTTCTGGTAACTGGTGGGCCAGCTGGACCAGTTGTTGGGAATAAAATCGATCAGGGACACCTTGTCACGCAGGGCCTTGCCGTCAGTGACCGGCGCGGCGTCGATGATGCCGCCGGGTGCGACCCCCCAGGGCGGCGCGGAATCGACCGCAATCGAGGCCACCAGATGGTCGTTACGCAACTGGATGTCCTGGGCTGCGGTCGCATCGCCGTTTTGCAGCGGCGTGGGGCCGCGTTCGACCGTCACATCCGCCAGTGCCGCCGTGGCGGCGGTCAGCCCGGCCAGCATGGCCAGCGCTTTCGTTCGTCTTTTCGGGTGCATGGGCTTCCTCCGTGTTGTTGCTTTTGGGAGGGCGTGATGGGGTTGTGGTGTGTCATCACGCCTTCTTGGACTGGATCCGAGTCCGGGAACAACGAGGTTACGGAGTCTTGAATAGCAATTCAAATATTTGAATGGTCATTTAGTTGGCGCTTTGCGACGCGCCGGTGACGGCCGCCCCTCACTGCAGTTGTAGAATCATCAGCGCAATCAGGGTAGTGAACAGAATGGAGGCGAGGGTGCCGATCAGGACATACTCGGCGAACTCGCGCTGGTCGAGCTGGCGGAAACGGGCAAAACCCTTGGCCGCGATGATCAGGGCGATCACGTTGTAGTTCTGGGCCACCACCAGCACCAGATAGATCAGCCAGCGCTCGAGCATGCCGATGACGCGGCCGGCGTTGTATTCGCGAACGTCCACCGTGCGGGAGGGGGCGTTGGCGGTGGTGGGTTCCATCTGGAATCGGTACAACAGGGCGCGAATGGCGAGATTGGTTTCGTTGGCCACCAGCAAAAAGCCCAGCAGCCCGAGCAGGATCGGTTGCAGTGCCGTCAGTTGCACCTGGGTCAGCAGCCAGGAGGTGGGCGGCGCCACCCAGTAGAGGCCCAGCGCGGTCAAAAGGACTAAGAAAGTGCCGGTCAGGCGGGCTTCATTGAGCCGTTCGCGCGGGGCCATTCCCTCGGAGAGCAGCAGGCTGACCACCACGGCGAATCCCAGCCATAAGGTGGCATATCCCGGTGTCACGAGGCCGGTGAGCAGCAGTTGCACCGCCCCCAGTATCAGCGTCTGCGAGCGGGGCAGCGGGTCATCACGGAAGGTGAACCAGAGGCGGCTGAGCAGCCAGGTGTTCAAAAAAAGAAGCAGCGCCATGTGCATTCCCTGTCAGTCGACGTCGTCCAGGGCGTGGTTGAGTCGAGGGGTGAGGGTCGTGATCAAATCGATGGCGGCTTCCAGCCCACCATCCCGGATATTTTTGTACACGCTCTGTTCCGTGATGTCGAGCTCCCCGGCAATGGTTGCCACGTCCCGGCCGCACAGCAGTTGTTGCATCACGGCCAGCCGATTGGCGCGCCATTTACGGAGCTGGTGATTGAACAGACCCAGGGTGGCATCCAGCAGGCCGTCGTCTGCAGGAAGTCCGGCCAGATCAATCACCCGATCCCGCTTTTTCATGCGCTCCAGCAGATCCCGGGCCTGGTGAAAGGCAGGACCGTCCATGCCAATGGCCTCTCTGGAATTGATAGGCGTATCCAGGGGGCCCACCGAGATGGCGAAGCGCAGTTCGACCGGGTGCAGGGCACCCATCACGGAAAACAGGTCCGCAAAAAGCCGGTCGGCACCCTCGAAGACCGCCTGGAATTCATCGCCCAGCGTAATGGTATAGGGGGAGGCCAATTGGCTCCGGGTGGCATTCAGTCGGTCCAGCTCGGCGGCCAGCTTTTTCTGGATGCCTCCCCGGTTCGGTAGCTTGCGGGAGCCGATGATATCGGCGATCAAGACGAGGTATGCCATGGGATGGGCCCGAATCGGTTTAATGAATGGTTAACCCAAAATGGGCTAAATGGTTAATTTAAACCATTATGGGTTAATAGTGAAATTTAAACCATTTCGGATTAATAGTGGTGTGGCAGGTGGGGTGTAAAAAAGACTGCCTTCCATGCGCGCCGGTCCCAACCTGATCGCCTCAATCCCCCAGGTAACGCTGATTGATGGCCTTCCAGTCCGCCGATTCGGTGACATCCAGGATCTGCTGCGAGATGGCGCCACGCAGGGGGCTACCTTCAGGCAGGGCCAGGGCATAGAGCTGCTCGCGGAATACGCCGGGTAACAGCGTCAGGCTCTGCTCCCCCAGCGCCTGATTGCGGAACTGCAGCAGGGGCCGGTCGTAGACAATGGCATCGGTTTCCCCGTCCAGCACCGAGTGCATGGCGGTTTCCAGATCCGGATAGGAGACGGAATGAATGCGGTGTTCCTGCAGGTACTGGGCGCTGGCGGTCTTGTCGATGGTGGCGACGGTGGCACTGCGCAGGTCGCCGGGGCCGTTAATCTGGTGCTGCAGGTTGCTGACGGTCAGGGAGGAGGTGATGGCGGCCGTGAAGCTGGCCACCATGATCAAGCCCGCAAACATCCACACCAGGGCGATCAACCGTCCGCCCAGGGTCACCGGCGCTTTGTCGCCATACCCCACGGTGGTCATGGTAACCGCCGCCCACCAGAAACTGGAACCGATGCCTTGCCCGGCCGAGCCGCCGAACTGTTCCGGATTGCGCCGCCGTTCAAACAGCCAGACCGCTACCCCTACGGCCAGCAGGAGACCGGCCAGGGAGAGAATCAGGCTGAAAAATTGCCAGCTCATCAGGGCGCTCAGGCTGCGCCAGAGGCTGTGCTCGGGTTTCGGGGGCAGGGCGATGGAAAGCCCGGTCTGGTAGAAGGGGTGACTGAAGTCGAATTTTTCCTCCCGTGCAGCCGTCATGGTCAGGGCGCCCACGGCGACGTCGATCTTGCCACTTTCAACCTGCGCCAGCAGCTCCTTGAAGGACAGGGGAACCAGCTCGTAGTCGCGGCCAATGCCCTCGGCCACCCGTTGCCAGAGGTCGACGCTGATGCCTTCCCAGTTACCGTGCTCGGTGGTCATGGCAAAGGGCGGGACGTTGGTGACACCCACCCGAAGTGGTTTTTCCTGGGCCCAGAGGACGCAGCTGAAGATGAGGAGGAGGCAGACAGATAGCAATCGGCGTGGTGACGGCATCATCGGCATTTCCCTGGTCGTTAGCCCGTGGCCGGACATTAATGGAGGTCTCCACGGGCATTGTAGCCGTCTACGCGCGGGGGGTCCGGGCGGTTCAGTCTTTCTGGATCACATCCACCAGTTTCTGGTTCATGGCCAGAATCTGGTTGGCCATGTTCTCCATCAGCGAAAGGCTGGTACGGGGCTGGCTACGAATCAGGCTGATGAACTCGTCCACCGGCACCGCGACGCAGGTGCAGGGCTTGGTGGCGACCACAGTGGCGGTGCGTGGGGTCTTGGTCAGGGCCGCCATGGCGCCGAAGATTTCGTTCATGGCGACCTTGCCCACTTCCTGGCCTTTTACGTACACCGTGGCCTCGCCGCTGATCAGGTCATAGACCTCATCCGCAGGGTCGCCCTCCTGGATAATCACCTCGTCCGCCTTGAACGTCTTGAACTCCGGACGGGAGCCGGTCTGTTCCCCGTCCTGCTGGCAGCAGGCCTCGGCGAAGAAGGTGGCCAGCAGCATCAGGTAGTGCTTGAACTGTGGCGAGGTGCCGGCCGCTTCCTGAAAGGTTTCCTGGTCGATGCGTGCCAGCTTGACGGCGGCATTGGCGCGGATCAGGGGCAGGCGCTGGTTGCCCAGCTTCTGCATACCCACCAGGTCGCCCGGTTCCAGATAGTACACCGTGTTGTCGCCACTGACCGCTTCCAGAATGCCGTCCTCGACAAAGTAGAGATTGTCGCCGTCGACCTCATGAAACAGGTCATCCACGCTGTCCAGGGTCAGTTCCTGACAGAGCATCCGGATACTGGCGAAGAGTTTATGGCTGGCCTGGGTCACTTTCTGACCCAGGGCATTGAGCTCTTCGGAAGGGGTGTCTACCAATTGCATGTGATCAGCTCGCTAGGGTTGTTTTTCCATGAGCATCAGGCCTTCGGCGTGGACGTTGATATCGCCGACCTTCTGCAATTTGAATCCGCCGGCAAAGGCATCGCCCGGGGCTACGAAAACACCGCCAACACCGCCCTGGACGCAGGCCGTGCAGGCATCGGTGCCGACGATGTCGCCGCTATCCACTTTCATGAAGGCCTGGGCGTCCTGATAGACGCCGTTAAAGTTTGCACTCCAGCTGTTGCCCGGAGTGGCGACACTGAGTGAACCCTGGGTGACTTCACCGGTATCGAAATTGACGGTAAAACCACCGGCCACATTGCTCACGGTGCCGTCATTGGCCCGGCCCAGGAAGTCTCCGGCGGTCTGGAACACCGCGGTGCCGGTCAGGTCTGCGACATTGGCCGCTTCTGCGGTGAGCCAGAACACCGGGTCGGTTTCCATGTCGATCAGTGTGGGATCGGTGATGTCTTCATAGACGTACAGCGGATTGCTGGGTGAAGCCTCCCAGACGCCCCAGCTGATATTGCTGCGACCGCCCACCGCATCCACGGTGACACCTGCAGGAGCATCACCCTGCCGGCCGACATCGTAAGGCGCGATGCTGGCGGGATCCGTGGTGCTGACAAACGGGGGCGGCGGAGGCGTCGTGGTTGTGGTGGTGTCTATGACGTCCGGATCACGGTTGGGCACGGCGACGGCGGTGGGCTTGCCGGTATCGTCCAGGATGGCGATGCCGGTCATGGGGCCGTCGTCATGCAGTTCGCCGGTGGTGAAAGCGCCTTCCGGCAGGCCACCCAGCGTGGCGGAAATATCCGTGACCGTGGCGGAGCTGCCCGCCACCGGCTGGAAGTTCACCAGTTTGAAGGCAAGACGGTAATCGCTGTTGTTGGTGTAGAACTCCAGGAAGCCCGGATCCAGCGTGGACTCCCGCACGCGAACCGGCGCGCCGGCGGCAATCAGGTCGTCGTTGATATCGGCCATCAGGGTGTTGAGGTCGGTGATGTTGCTGCTGAGGGTGACGCTGGCGTTGCCGACGGTGACGAAATCGTCGATGGAGTACTGCACGGTAAAGGTTGCGGCGCCGGCCGAAGAATAGTCGAAGGGCACGATCGGATCGGCGGCGAACAGGGTGGCGAGAATGGCGTCGGCCGTATTGGCCGGGATGACGACCGCCAGATTCTTGGCCGCCAGGAACTGATCGTACTCGGCGTTGGTCAGGCGCGGGTCGGCGGCGGACGGGTCGTTGGAGGTGTCCACCGGCTGGTCCAGCTGATTCTGCAGTTCGGTGTTGGTGTCGGTCAGATCCAGCTGGTCGGAGTCGCTGAGGGTGGTGTCGGTGGTGGTCTCCGTGGTGGTCGTGCTGCTGCTTTCCAGCGTGGTGTCTGTTTCCGGTGCGACGGGCGCCTCGGCGTCATCGGCGAGTGCCAGGTCGGTGTCGGCGGTTTCACCGCTGTCCTGGGTTGTTTGGCTGTCCTGGGTTTCCTGGGTGCCTTGGGACTCATCGCCGGTGCTGGCGGTTTGCTGCTCGCCGCCGTCATCCTTGCCTTCGTCCTTGGCTTTCTGGTTGTCGGCCTTCTCCTGGCTCTTTTCCACCTCGATCACCGGCATGGACTCTTCCAGCTCCTTCGGGGGCTCGCTCAGGCCTTTGGGCGGGGCATTGGCCGGTACGACCGAATAGCTGTAAGCCCGGTCGCCGCCGATCTCCAGGGCGCCCTTGTCGTTGGCGATGCGGATGCCGCCCTTGAGCACGCCGGCCAGCAGGCGCTGGTCCGCGGTCTGGAGGACGTCGTAGTGGGTGCCGCGGATGCCGATGCTGGCCGAGGCAGTGCGGACTTGATAGGCGTCCCCGGTGCCATGGCCGATGGAGCCGGTAATGGTGCGGAAGCCGCCGGTTACCAGGCGCATCAGGGCACTGCCGCCCTGGTCGCCGTGGGGATGACGGTATTCCTCGATCAACAGGGCGCTGTTGGGACGCAGGGTCATCAGGGCCTTGTCGCTGAAGCGCAGCTGCACCAGGGCGCCTTCCCCGGTTTTCACGGTATCGCCCACATGGACCACCGAGCGGCGTCGGAGGGGACGGCTGTCGCCATTGGCGTCCACCGCGGTGGTATCGCCATTGGCCATGATGACCTTGGCCGCCTCGTTTGCGGCGGCCGCGGCCGGCCCGGCCAGGCCCAGCATCGACAGGGCCAGGAGCAGTACAGCAAGCGGGAGTCGTCTTCTCGTGCTCATGGGCGTTACCTCAGAATTGCCAGCTGGCCTGAATTTCGGTTTTCCAGCGCGTGTAGTCATACAGATCAATGGTGCTCGCGTTATCGGTGTAGCCGGTATGGGCCAGGATGTTGACCTTGCGGTTCAGCTGCCAGTTGACACCGACACTGACCTGATAGGAGCGGTCCTTGCGGGTCTCCCCGAACACCGGATTCTCGTCCTTGTAGTTGGCGGCAAAGCCGCTCAGCTTGGCGAACGGTATCACCGTGGGGGTGGCCTTGAAGTCGATCCGGTAGCTCAGGGTTCCGAACTCCTTGGCCAGGTGATCGGCATCGCTGCGGCGGGGATTTTCACTGCCACCGGCCAGGGTCAGGGCATGCAGCCAGCGTCCGCTGGGTAGCAGGCCGGTCAGGCTCACCAGGGGCTGGTAATTGTCCAACAACGGGTTGACGAAGGAGTCACGCTGGAAAATGCCGCCATAAACCACGGTCATGAAACGGTCGAGCCAGGGTTCTTTCCACTGCGCTGCCACACCCATATTGCGCTGGTATTCCTCACCGTCCAGCAGGACGTGCTGATACGTCAGACTGGGGGAGACTTCGCTGTCTCCGAACGCCTGGGTCCAGCTGAGATCAACCGCGCCGGAATCGAGATCATAGTCGGAAGTCTCCAGGTTCTTCTTGTGCTGGGTGCTCAGGCCTAGCCGGTAAGAAGACTGTTGGTTGAGTGCGCGCTCGTAGGCGACGCCGGTATTGGCGGAGATAAAGGCGCTCTCGGTCTCCATGGCCGAATCCGGCAGCTCGAACAGGCCGACGATCCGCTCGTCCGTGGCGTTGTTGATGTTGCTGTCGTAGCCGGCGCCCAGGGCGATGTGACCATTCCAGTGCTTGTTGGCTTCGGCCTGGCGCTGTTCGATGACGTCGAGGAACTTTTGAATGTTGGCCTTGACGTTGGCCGGCGGTTCGCCCGCCAGCACCCGCTGGAACTGTTCCTGCGACTGAGGGTACTTCTTCAGGTGAAACAGGGTGCGGGCGTATTCCAGGCGGAAACGGGGCTGGTCGGGGTAGAGAGCCACCAGACGCTCAAAGTTGAACAGGGCCTCGGAATAGTGACCGGCTTTCAGGGCTGCCAGCCCGAAATAGAAATCGAACTGCTGCTGGCCTTCCATGTCCAGCTGGTGGGCCTGGCCGTAGTCGTAGGCCGCCTCGAAACGTCCGTTGCGGTAGCGGGTCTTGAGGGTTTCGGTCACGCTCTGGTCGTTTTGCGCGGCATCGCTACCACCTGCCGAGTCTGAGCTACCCTTAGAAAGATCCTGGGCATATAGCAGACCAGGACAGAGGGCAAACAGGCAGGCCCACAGGTAACGGTTTTTCTTCAACGTCGGTTGCAAGGGAACGTCCTTCAGATCATTCGCGAGTCGGGAAAGAAAGAGAGTGAATTTCAGTCTAGAAAAAACCATCGAACTTACCAGCCGATACGGGTGCTAATGGTTGTCAAATTGTTACGGAAGTTTGGGGCTCATTTACCGGCACTCCTGATTGCCCTGGCCATCATCCTCTGGCAGGTGATGCAAAGCCCGGCTGAACGCTCTCTGCTCAACCGGTTCGAGTACATCTACTACGACTGGCGGGCCGGCGTCGGCGCGGAATTAAGCCATGCCAGTTCAGACTGGCAGGTGGGCATCGTCGATATCGACGAGGAATCCCTCTACCGGGAAGGACGCTGGCCCTGGAGCCGTTTGCGGGTCGCTGAACTGGTGGCGGCGCTGCAGCGGGCCGGCGCCATTGTGGTGGCGTTCGATATCGTGTTCTCGGAACCGGAAACCCTGGCCTTGCTGAAAAGTGATGCGGACAGGGTGCTCAGTCCCGAGGAACGGGCGTTGCTGCGGCAGATCGACGAGCGCAATCCGCCGGATAACGCCCTGGCGGACCAGCTGGGGGAGGGCGATTCGGTGCTGGGGTTTTTCTTCCATCAGGGGCGCACCAACCGCGTGGGGCAGTTGCCGGCCAGCGTCGGCGCAGTGCCAGGCAGTCATGTGTTGCTGACCGGGCAGGGTTACACGGCGCCCCTGCCGCTCTTGCAGGAAGCGGCCATCAGCGGCGGCTTTGTTTCGACGTTTCCGGATTCGGACGGCGTTATTCGCCGCACCCCTCTGGTCATGGCGCACCAGGGGCAGGCCTATCCGTCCCTCGCGCTCGCCGGAGCCATGACCTTCCTGCTGGCCGAAAACGCCGGATTGCGCTTTGAGCCGGTGGGGGACATTCAGGCGATGACGCAATTGCGCATCGCCAGCGATCCGGCACGCACCGACGCCCAGGGGCAGGTGCTGGTACCGTACCCATCCCTCGCCAACCGTGTTCCCCGTTATCCGGCCTGGCAGCTGCTGGCCGGGAAGCTGGAGCCCGGGGCGCTGGCCGGCAAGCTGGTGTTCGTGGGTACCTCAGCCATTGGTCTGGCAGATCTGGTGAGTACGCCGTTTACCAATATCTTTCCGGGTGTGGAAGTGCAGGCGCTGGTGGCGCAACACTTGATCTCCGGCGGGTTCCCGTACCGGCCGGACTGGGCGCCGGGGGCGGTCCTGATCAGTCAGCTTCTGCTGGTGCTGGTTTTAATCGCGGCGTTCGCCGGCCGCCGTCCCTGGTTCATCGTGCTTGCCGCCGCCATCATCACCACAGCCCTGGTGGCCTCCAATACCTACCTGTGGACCCGATTCGGGCTGGATCTGCCACTGGTCAGTACGCTGATGATCACCGCGCTGCTGTTCGGCTGGTATCTGCTCTACGGCTTTATCCAGGAATACACCGATCGTCGCCGCATTCACGACATGTTTGGCCAGTATGTGCCCTCGGCCCACGTGGACCTGATGCTCAACAACCCGGAAAGCTACAGCATGGCCGGGGAGAGCAAGGAGCTGACGGTGCTGTTCTCGGACGTGCGCAGTTTTACCACCATCTCCGAGAAACTCTCGGCCAGCGAACTCAAGGCGCTGCTCAACGACTACTTCACCCCCATCACGGAAATCATCTTCCGCAATGGCGGCACCATCGACAAGTATGTGGGGGACATGGTCATGGCGTTCTGGGGCGCCCCCGTCGACGATCCCCGGCACCGGCAGAATGCCCTCAAGGCAGCCCTGGAAATGCAGACCTGTACCCGCCGGCTGGCAGCGGAGTTCCAGCAGAAGGGCTGGCCGGAGATCCGCATTGGCGTGGGTCTGAATACCGGACGCATGAATGTGGGGGACATGGGCTCGCAGTACCGCAAGGCCTATACCGTACTCGGTGACGCGGTGAACCTGGGCTCACGCCTGGAGGGGCTGACCAAGTTTTACGGGGTGGACATCCTGGTGGGCGAGGAGACGGCCGAAGGCGTGGAGGAGTACGTATTTCGTTTCTGCGACCGGCTGATGGTGAAGGGCAAGGACGAGGCCATCAATGCCTACGAGCCGGTGGGGGAGGCTGCTGCGGTCACGCCGGAAGAGCGTGAGGATCTGGCTCGGTATCATGAGGCTATCGGCCATTATCTGAAACAGGAGTGGGATGCGGCCGAAGCCCTGTTGCAGTCCCTGCATGAGAAGGATCCGGGGCGGAAGCTTTACAGGCTCTTCCTCGATCGGATCGCTGAATTGCGTCAGCAGGATTTGCCGGCGGATTGGGATGGGGCTTTCCGGCATACTTCGAAGTAGAGAACTCTCGCAGCGCCAGGGGTGGTTTCTTGCGCCCGCGCTGACAGGCCGTCCATGGCCTGGCAGCGCTAGCGTGACGTCCTGTCACTGCTCCAGAAACCACCCCTGGCGCTGCTGACGGCGCAGCTTAGCCTGGACCTCGCAAGATGATGCCTAACAATGCTGTTCCAACGTCCAACGTCCAACGTCCAACGTCCAACGTCCAACGACTGACTACATGCCCGCCGCGTCCGTACTCTCGAAAATCTTGTCCGCCGATGCCGCCACAAAGCCGCTATACAGCTTCCCGTCGGCCTGTGGATAGCGCAGGGCAAATTCGTAGAAACAGCTTGGAATGGTCACCGTCTGGTCGGCGAACTGCACCGGCACCCGGTCGGCCAGGGTGGAGGACTGTTCCAGCAGATCCTGGGGTGAGCCTTTGATCTCGCCGCCGGAGCTGTTGAGCTTGAAGCCATGCTCCTTGAGCTTCTGGTTGACCGCTTCAATGCTGTCCAGGTGCCCCAGCTCGTTGACGCTGACCGTGAAATGGTTGGCCCGATAACCCCAGGCCGCCATCCAGGCCGCGTATTCGCTTTCTTCCAACAGCTGCTGGTAGGTGGCGTAGTTCACCTGCCAGGGCGCCCCGGAATACAGGAAGTTATTCGCGGTCACCGCCTGTGGATCCACCTGGGCCACCATCCAGCGCACCTGTTCCTGCAGCTGGCGTGAGCACTGGTCCACCAGCAGTTCCGAGATGAACACCTTGGGCGCGCTCGGGTCCGGATGCTCGAAATGCTTGGCGTAGAGTTTCTTGGCCTCGAAGTGGTATTCGCCGCCTTCCTCATAGCCAACATGGCGGAAATGCGCGGCCAGCTTTTCCAGGTTCACCTTGTCCAGATTGAAGGTGCGCAGGGCAATGTGGTCGTTGACGATCCGCCCCCCTTCATCGCCCTTCAGGATGGCGTGGATCTTCTCCGCCGAGGGCGTCACTTTGAGGTAGGCCTGCCACAGATGGTCGAACAGGGTTTGCCAGTCAGCGTGCATAGAGAGACTCCGAATGGGTTGGATGGGCGACCGCCAGGGGCTCGCTGGCGACCTGGCGCTGAGCATTGCCAATCTGTACACAGCGTACAACGCCACCTTCGCCCACGCCCACGGTGGATAGTACGGAGGCCGGAACCTGCAGGCAGTCGTGCTGGGGCAGGTACAGGGCCTGATCGGTCACAGTGGCGCGGAAATCGGCGGTGCCGGTGTTGGCGATAAGGTAGACATTGCCGCGGGCCTCCAGCTGCTCGCGATTGAACCAGGGCGTGTCCGCATGCATGGCTTCAACCGGGCACAGCCGGGAGCTGGCCACGCTGTGAATGCGGTCGCGCTCGGCTTCGACCGTGGGGCCGCCGTCGAAGGGATCGATGTAGCCTTTGTGGCGGAACCCTTCCGCCTCCAGCAGGCGCAGGGCCGGGCGGGTCTGCTCGTGGACGCGCCCAATCACGGCCCGGGCTTCCGGGCTCAGCAGCTGGGTATACAGCGGGTGCTTGGGCATCAGCTCGGCAATGAAGCGGTTATCCCCGGCGCCCACCATCGCTGTGACGGTGGGAAAATCCAGATCCACGAAATGGGTACGGAACCAGTCCCAGAAAGGGGAGCGGCCGTCGTCACTGGAGACACCGCGCATCTCGGCAATCACCGTATCGGCAAAGCGTTCGGGGTGCTGGGCCATGAACAGGAAGCGGACTTTCGACAGCAGTTTGCCGGCATGGGCCCGACGATGTTGGGGACGCAGAAACAGGGTGCAGACTTCGGTGCAGCCGGTGTAGTGATTGCTGAGGTTCAGCACCTCACTGCGGCGGAACACGCCCAGGTCCGGGGAATGATGCACCACCTGGCTGTTGTGGTAGTGATACAGCGGGGCGTGCAGTCCCGCGGAGGCCTCGATGCCGGTGGTCCCCATGACCTCGCCGGTGTCGCGATCTTCCAGCACGAACAGGTAATTCTCCGCGCCAGGCGTTGAAACGTCCCGGGCAAAGCTGTCGAGAGAACGCTGGATCTTGCGCTGCAGGAAATCCCGATCGTTCACCAGGGAGGTGAAACCGGGGCCGGATTCCACTGCAATCTGCTGCAGGGCATCCAGGTCTTTGTGGGCAATGGGTCGAATCAACATAGGCCATCTCCGCCAAGGACCAAGCCGACGAATGCCCATTATGAAAGGGTGTCGTGTCGAAGTGCAGTTTCAAAATGCGCGAATCGGTGCCAATATTGATCAAAATGACGGAATGAATTTTCATAATGATCAATAAGCAGGACCAACGACTCCTCACGCTACTGCGCCAGAATGCCCGTGCCAGCGTGACCGACCTGGCGCGGGCCCTCGACCTGTCCCGTTCGACGGTGCAGAACCGGATCGCGAAACTGGAAGCCAGCGGGGTGATTCGGGGTTACTCCGTGGAACTGGGCGGGGAATACCTGGCCAACCGGGTGGAGGCCCATGTATCCATCAAGGTACACCAGAAACTGACCGCCCGCACCAACAAGGCCCTGGAGCAGATCGCCAATGTGGCGCAGCTGTATGCGGTCAGCGGGGACTATGACCTGCTGGCCATCGTCCAGGCCCAGTCCCTGGAGGAACTGAGCACCGTGCTGGACGATATTGGCAATCTGGAGGGGGTGGAGCGCACCAACTCGGCCGTGGTGCTGGAGACGAAGTTCAAGCGTTAGCCTTAATTTCTGAGGCGGCCTGCCCCCGGGCCTCGGCTTCCACGAACACCCGCTTGACCAGCGGAAAGCGCTCCTTGATTCGGGCATCAAGGGCGGCGATTTCCCGCTCGACCTGTTCCACGCTCGCGTCCGGCTGAAACTTCACGCTGATGTTGACCAGCACGAACTCCGGGCCCATGTGCATGGTCAGAACCTCGTGCACAGCCTCGATATCCGGCAGTTCCCGGGCCAGTTCTCGGATACCTTCGACTACGGCCTTGTTGGCCGCCTCGCCAATCAACAGCCCCTTGGTTTCATAGGCCAGCCAGGCCGCGGTACCGCCCAGGAGGAGACCGATCACCACAGAGGCGGCCCCGTCCAGCCAGTACTGGCCGGTATACTGGGCCAGGCCGATACCGATCATGGCCACCAGCAGCCCCAGGGTGGCGGCGGAATCCTCGAACAGCACCACGAACATGGTCGGGTCCTTGCCCCGCTGTACCGCTTCCACGTAACCCCATTTGCCCTTGGCCTTGGAAAACTCGGTCAGGGCGAAATACCAGGCAGCGCCCTCAAACAGGATGCCCAGCCCCAGCACCACATAGTTCACCAGGGGATTGGTGACCGGGGTGGGATCGAGGATATGGTCGATGCCCTCGTAGATGGAGACACCCGAGCCCACGGCGAAGATCAGGATCGCCACCACGAAGCTCCAGAAATACACCTCCTTGCCGTGGCCGAACGGGAAGCGCTCGTCCGCCGGTTTGCGGGCCTGCTTCATGCCATGCAGGAGCAGGCCCTGATTGCCGGTGTCCACCAGGGAGTGGATGCCCTCGGAGAGCATCGCCGAACTGCCGGTGAAAAAGGCCGCGACGAATTTGGTGATGGCAATCAGGGTGTTGCCTACCAGGGCTGCGAAAATCACTTTTCGGGAGGATCCCGCCATGGTTCAGTCCTTTGGCTGTCGTGGGTTCAGGCTTTCTTGCGCAGCCAGTAGGTGGCTTCGCAGAGGTCCTCGGCGCCCCGCTTGACCAGAAACGGGTAAGCGTCCTCGGCACGTTGGCGCTCCATGAACTCGACGTCAAACCAGGGCTGGCCGGTGACCTCGGATTCGGGCACATGGAAGGGGGGCCCCTCAAGCACATCGGAACGGTACTCGAAGGTGACCAACAGACCTTCGGCACCTGGCGCCAGGCAGCGAGCCAGGTGGGCGAGATAGGTCTGGCGCATGGCTGGCGGCAGGGCTACCAGGGCGGCCCGATCATAGAACAGCGGGAAGGGCGTGGCGGGTGTGAACTCGTAAAAGTCCCCTTCCACCAGGGTGATGCCGCCCGCGGATTGGGCGGGTTGCCCGTTCTGTTCCCTCTGTTCCTCCGGGGTGAGCCCCTGCTCGCGGAAAAAGTCGGCAATGGCCAGGGGTTCCAGTTCGACGCCAGTCACCGCATGGCCCTGTTCGGCCAGCCAGCGGATGTCGAGGCTCTTGCCGCACAGCGGGATCAGTACCGGCGCCGGGTTCGAGACCTTTTGCGGCCAGTGCTGTACGAGCGCGGGGTGAGGATAATCCAGATGCCAGCCGGTCAGGTTGTTATGCCAGGCATGCTGCCAGAATGCGTGCTCCATGGGGGGCCTTTTCTACCGTCTAACCAGAGTCTTGGGAGGCGGTCAGTATTTCCCCCGGTGCCGTTGGCGTCAAGCGCTCGCGTATGAGCGGGGCCTCGGGTCAGGGAAAGGCCACATTCTGCAATGCCACCTGTTGCATGTAACGCTGCAACAGCTCTTCCAGGCGACCGCTCCGGTCCAGAACCTTCAGCCGCTGATCCACCAGGGCCTTGAGCGCTGAGCCCAGCTCGTTACGGGCAAACATCATGTGGAACGGGATCGGCTTCATATAGGGTAGGGGGGCCATGCCCAGTTCGTTGTCGGCGAGGTAGTCCCGGTCCGAGGTAAAGGAAAAGCCGGCGATGATTTCGAACTGCTCAATGAACAGATCACAGCGATCGCGATGCAGCTTGGCGATGAGGTCGTCAAAGTTGCGTGTGGTGGTGTCGACCCGGGATTTGGGCACGCCGTAAATCACGTAGTTGTAGCCGAGCAGGCCGCATACCCGATAGGCCTTGAGGTCCTGCGGGTGCTGGATGTCGAGGCCTTCGGGGTGGTGGCGGGCGGAATAGAAATAGTAGGCCCGGGTGGTGTAGTAGGGTCGGGAGACTAGGAACCGTTTGGCCCGCTCTGGATTGAGCGTGGCATCTACCAGCGCCTGGAACCGGCCGCCCTGCTGTACCTCGCGCAGGCAGCGTTTCCAGGGCACCAGTTTTACGGTCACATCAATGTCGTCTTCCTGAAAGATGGCCTGAAGGACGTCCACGGAATAGCCGATAACGCCGGGAGGCTGGCGTTCGTCATCGCGGCGGTAGAAAGCAAAAGGCGGCCATTCGGCATCATCGTCACAGGCAGTGAGGGTTTGCCCATTAAGGAGGCGTTTCACCGTCTCGGCCGGGTCTTCCGCCCAGACTGTCGAGGCCAGCGCGCAACTTGAGAGCGCGAACAGAATGGCCATCAGGCGCGTACAGCGGGACCCCATGGGACAACCTCCGGGCAAAGCGGAACAACAGTACAAGCGAAGTGTTTACCAGTGTAGGCCAAAACCGCTTGATTGTTGTAGGAGGCAATGTTTTTCAGTGCGAACGGATGTTAAAGGACGTAACGTCGGGCAACGTTCCCGTTCAAAGGGTATCTGGCGATGCCATCTGCTCCAGCGCCTCCGAGAGGTAATCCAGCATCCGCTGCAGACTGGGCACGGTGCGGCGGCAGCCGATCAGGCCGACGGCGATCTCATCACGATAGCTGGTCAGGGTCATGTTGAGGGCCAGACGGTCGAAGGGGATCGATACCGGATACATACCCTCCATGGGCGCGCCGTTCCAGTACAGGCGCTGCTTGGGTCCGGGCACATTGGAAATCACCAGGTTGAAGGTCTGCCAGCGTGGCGCCAGACCCGTCAGCAGTTGGAAGCAGGCGGGCGCCAGGAGCAGGGCGTTGTAGTTGAGAATGGCTTCCGGGGTCATTTTCCGGTAGCGCGCCTTGGCTTCAGCAGTCGCCGTCCGGATATGCGCCAGTCGCTCCAGAGGATCGGCCAGATGGGTGCCCAGGGAGGCCAGCATCATGCCGACCTGATTGCCGCCGGCACTGTCATCCTGGCGCAGGGAGACCGGCACCATGGCGACCAGCGAGCGCTCCGGCAGGGCGTTCTGACATTGCAGGTGGCGACGCAGGGCGTGGCCGCACATGCTCAGAAGTACGTCGTTCACGGTCGCGCCATGGGCGTGGCCCACCGCCTGGATGCGAGCCAGGCTATAGGATTGCGCGGCGAACCGGCGGGAGTTGCTGATGTGCTGGTTGAACGGGCTCGCCGGCGCCTGGAACAGGGCTTCGTTTTCCGGCGCCTTGCGGGCCTGATTGATGATGTGCATCAGTTCCCGCGCCACCGCAGGAATGGTGCCGATCTGGCGACTGGAGCCGCGCAACAGGTAACGCAGGGTTTGCAGCATCGAGCCGTCGACATCCTGGGCCGGGGAGGCCTTGGCGGGCATGGCCCAGAATGGTGGATGATCACGTGTTGCGGGGTCTTCGCTGAGCATGGCCTGCAGCACCCGCATGGCCGAGATGCCATCCACGAAGCCATGGTGGAATTTGGTGTAGAGCGCGAACCGTCGATCCTGCAACCCTTCGATCAGGTGCATCTCCCAGAGTGGCCGTTCGCGATCCAGCAGGTGACTGTGTTCATTGGAGACGAAGGCCAGCAGCTCACGAATGCGCCCCGGCCGTGGCAGCGCCTCGAAACGCAGGTGATGTTCCAGGTCCACCGCCTTGTCCTCGACCCACACCAGTTGGCCCAGGGATCGGCTCAGCCGCTGATTGAAGGGGGGCTGGATGCTGTTGAACTCCCGCAGCCACTGCTGCAGCCGGCCCATGTAGCCTTCCGGTTCGTTCTCGGGATAGGAAAACAGTTGCAGGCCACCCACGTGCATGGGTTGCTGGTTTTTCTCCAGCCACAGGAAAAGCTGGTCGAGTGGGGTGAGGACTTTCACGGCGCATCACTTCCTTTGCGGTAATCGACCAGAAGCTATCAGGCGCAGGAGGGAGCGGCAATGGCTCCTGTGTACGGCTGTATACGCTGAAGTTCGTAAAGTTGCGCCAGGTCAAAAAAACGGCCTTGGGGCCCTTTTAGCTTTCACCTATCAAATGGATAAAAATAATCAAATTTAATAATAAATGTCCGGTCGATAGTCTTTCTCTTGTCGAAACGCATTCCCAACCCTGAAGAGGAGGACATCAAGAATGCTGCAGAACCGAGAAGGCCAAGCCGTTCCCCAGGTCACATTCACCCTGCGCAAGGACAACCAGTGGGATTCGATCACCACAGACGAATTGTTCAAAGGGCAGAAGGTGGTGGTGTTCGCCCTCCCGGGCGCGTTTACACCGACCTGTTCCTCCACCCACCTGCCGCGTTACAACGAGCTGGTACCGGTATTCCGACAACTGGGGGTGGACCGGGTCATCTGTCTGTCGGTCAACGATCCGTTCGTCATGCAGAGCTGGGCCGCTGATCAGCACGCCGACAACATCGAATTCATCCCCGATGGCAACGGGGACTTCAGCCGCAAGATGGGCATGCTGGTGGACAAGCACGAACTGGGCTTCGGCGAGCGTTCCTGGCGCTATTCCATGCTGGTGGACGACGGCACCATCGAGAAGATGTTCATTGAGCCGGACAAGCCGGGCGACCCGTTCGAAGTCTCCGATGCCGACACCATGCTCCACTACCTGGATCCCAACGTGAAGCTGCCGGCCCGGGTGACGATCTTCAGCAAGCCGGGTTGCCCGCACTGTGCCCGCGCCCGTCAGCTGCTCGATGAGCAGGGGTTCCGCTACGAGGAGATCAAGCTGGGCAGCCAGGGTCTGTCCTACAGCACCCTGCGGGCCGTCACCGGTCAGGGGACCACGCCTCAGGTCTACATTGACGGCAAGCGCATCGGCGGTGCCGATGACCTTGAGAAACTGTTCACGCAATAACCCAATGCCGTATTGTGGGTCTCTGAAAGGGACCCACTTTTTTAAGTTCATGAGGACTGGAGTGAATGTTCACAAAGGCTCAACAAACTGATCTTGTGAACCTACACCAGATGGCATCCCGTCATCCCCGCGAATGCGGGGATCCAGTGCTTATGGCCTCCAGGCCCGGATTTTACCGCTCTGGATACCCGCCTTCGCGGGTATGACGGGGTATTACAGGCTGAGGTGAATAGCGTCCGAAGGTGTTTCACGCAAAAGTGCGAACAACCTTTTTGAGGGGGAAAGACCATGGAAACGCGTCAAGTGGATGTCGCCGTGATCGGTGCCGGCACCGCCGGGCTGGGGGCCTTCAAGGCGGCCCGCGAACATACGGACAACGTGGTGCTGATCGAGGGCGGACCCTATGGCACCACCTGCGCCCGGGTCGGCTGTATGCCCAGCAAGCTGCTGATCGCTGCCGCCGAAGCCGCCCATGATGCGGCCCATGCCGACCTCTTCGGCGTGCATGCCCGGGTGGAGGTGAACGGCCGTGAGGTGATGGAGCGTGTGCGGCGCGAGCGCGACCGTTTCGTCGGCTTCGTCGTGGACTCTGTCGATCGCATCGATGATGACCTGAAGATCCGCGGCCATGCCCGGTTCGAGGACAGCCGCACGCTGATCGTCGATGACCGGCTGCGCATCGAGGCCGAGCGTATTGTCATTGCCACCGGATCATCCCCGCATGTGCCGGCCTTTCTCCGGGCGGCGGCGGATCGTCTTATCGTCAATGACGACCTCTTCGAACTGGAGGAGCTGCCCGGTTCCGTGGCGGTGTTTGGTCCGGGGGTGATCGGGCTGGAACTGGGCCAGGCCCTGAGCCGGCTTGGCGTGGATGTGCGCATGTTTGGGGTTGGCGGTGCGCTGGGGCCGTTCCAGGACGACGAGATGAAGGCCTATGCCCTCAAGACCTTCAATGAGGAGTTCTATCTCGATACCGACGCAGCGGTGAAGACCGTCGAGCGCACAGGCGAGGGCGTGGCCGTAACCTATCAGCACCGCGACCGGGGGGAAATCACCGAAACGTTTGATTATGTGCTGGCCGCGACCGGTCGCCGCCCGAACATCGAAAAGCTGGATATCGAAAAAGCCGGTGTTCCACTCGATGAAAAGGGCATTCCGCGGTTTGCCCCCCACACCCTGCAATGTGGTAACCGGCCGATCTTCATTGCCGGTGATGCCAACAACGAAGTGCCCCTTTTGCACGAAGCGTCCGATGAAGGGCGCATTGCCGGCGCCAATGCCGGACGTTATCCGAATGTCCGCGCCGGACTGCGGCGGGTGCCGCTGGCCATCGTTTTCACCCAGCCGCAGATCACCACCACCGGGCTGACCATCCAGCAAGTGGCGGAGCGGTGTCGGGCCTGTTACGCCGTGGGTGAAGTGTCCTTCGAGGACCAGGGCCGCTCCCGGGTGATGGGCAAGAACAAGGGCTTGTTGCGGGTCTACGGTGAGCACGGGAGCGGCCTGTTCCTCGGAGCCGAGATGTTTGGCCCATCCGCGGAACATATTGGCCACCTGTTGGCCTGGACGGCGCAGAAGCGGTTTACCGTCAGTGAGATGCTGGAGATGCCGTTCTACCACCCGGTAATCGAGGAGGGGGTTCGAACGGCACTGCGCGACCTCAACCATAAGCTCCAGATCGGGCCGGAGATGGTGGAGCGGTGTATGGAGTGCGGTCCCGGAGCCTAAGATCGGATTTTCAGCGTCCGATGTCAGACGTCAGACGCTGAAAGCCGGCCCGAAAGCCGGCAGGTCTCACCTCAAATCAGATTCAGCTCCCGCAGCTCATGCACCAGGAGCTTGCGGTACAGCCGCTCGGACATTCCCTTCGGCTCGGTCAGGTCCATCCGCTCCAGATAGGGCAGGGCGGCGTCGGGAATGCCCCGCTCCACCAGGGCCTCGCCCACGTCCCGGGCCATGGCCAGGCGGTCGCTGCTTTTGGCCTTGAGGCGTTTGAGGGCCTTGCCGAGACGGATCTCCAGGTCGGTCAGATCCGTGCCCAGCGGGAAGCCGGGGAAGAAACCATCCCGCCGGGCATTCTCCAGGGCCGCCTCCAGCTTGGCCGGGGTGTTGTCGCGGAATTCCTCCGGCAAGAGCCAGTACGGATCCAGCTTGCCCGCCGCCCGTGCCTGGCGCATGAGGTCATCCTGGAAGCGGCTGTCGGTGATGCGCAGCAGCGCCTTGACCACGTCCTGATCGGTCTTGCCGCGCAGGTCCGCGCAACCGTATTCGGTGACCACCACATCGCGCAGATGACGGGGGATGGTGGTATGGCCGTAATTGAAGACGATATTGGAATCCACCTCCCCATTTTTCTCCCGGGTGCTGCGCAGACAGAGGATGGAGCGGGCCCCCGGCAGCTCGTGAGCCATGGAGACGAAGTTGTACTGCCCGCCGACACCGCTGACCACCTGACCGTTGCTGAGGCCGTCGGATACGAACGCCCCGCTGAGTGTGGCCTTGAGGCCGGCGTTGATGAAGCGGGCGTGCTGGCGCTGGAGGATTTCCAGCTCCACATTCTGGTGCAGCCGGTTGACATGGCCGACGCTGCTCATGCAGATCTTGCGATTTTCCTCTTTCGGCATTTCCCGCAGCCACTGGTAGAAATCCCGCGGACCGATAAAGAACGCCCCGTGCATGTGGATGCCGTTTTTCAGCGGGCGGCCCTCGCAGAATGCGGCGATGGCATCCCGCGTTTCCGGCGCGTCGAGATCGGCGGGTACTTTGCGGTCCAGTACTTCGAGTGTCTCGCCGGACAGGGTCGCATCGTCACCCAGAAAGCCCCAGTGCTGCAGGAACTCGATATCCTTCGCCTGTAGCGGATTGCCAATCAGCCCTTCCTCCTGCAGGACCTCCAGATGCTCGCGTTTGAGGGTGGGGTGCAGGCGCTCCTCGTTCAGCAGCCGCTGTAACGGTATGTTCTCCACCACCTGGCGTTTGACGATGCCGGACTGAATCAGATGGCGGAAGCCGTTGACGAACATTTCGCTACAGCCATAGAGCCCCTTGTCGAAGGGCTCCACGCCCCCAATACGCTGACTGAGGGCGTTGGCGTCACCGGCGGTTCCCAGGTTTTCCAGGACCCGGCGATACAGCTCGTTCTGGTCGTGACGCAACTGGCAGCCATAGACGATGGCATCCCCCAGGGCACCGATCCCGATCTGCAGGGTGCCGCCGTCCCTGATCAGCCGGCTGGCGTTGAGCCCGATGCAGAAATCCTGGGTGGTGACCGGGGCATTGGGCGTGCTGAAGAGAGTGGTGTTGTAAGCAGGATTCTGAACGATGAAATCGAACTGGTCGGCACTGACCTGCGCCCGGTTGCCCATGAAAGGCAGGTCGTCATGGACCTGGCCAATCAGGACCATGGGGCGGCCCTCCGCCCGTACACGCGCCACCTCGGGCAGGATATCCAGGGTCACGTCACTGTTGCAGCTGAGACTGAAGGCCTCCTGTCCATCCACGTTCTGGCGGGCTACCAGCTGCGCCAGGACGTTGACCCCCATGTCGATCAGATCGCGGGAGACGTGGGTGTAGTTGCTGGAGATGTAGTTCTGCTGGGCGTAGGGCACATTCAGCATGCTGCCGGATTTGAAGTAGAACTCCGAAACCGTGATGTTCTCCGGCATGGTTCCCTTGCGCAGCGCCTGCATGTACTCCAGGGCTTCATAGCCGCCGAACACCCGGTCCAGGAACGGTGACAGGAATCGCCGTTCCAGATCGGAACCGGGTTCCGGCACTTCCAGGGAAAGCGCGGTCACGATATGCAGTTTCAGGCTGGTGTCGGCCCGGGCACGGCGAAAGAATGCGTTGATCAGCTGGTTGGGTTTGCCCAGCCCAAGGGGTACCCCCAGTATGATATGGTGTCCTACCCGATTGATAGTGGCTTCGACGCAATCATCCACGGCGTCATAGCGGTCAGCCATTGTCTCTTCCTCTCGGTTGTTATTTTAGGTTTCTTGGAATCAAGCTATCAGGGATGGGCGGGACGAAAACTGATATAGATCAGGTCGAAGAGGGCTGTGGCTGATTCATTCCCGGCAAAAATCGAGCAGGGTGACACAGGTCAAAATTTCGTCATATTAGGTCGAATAGAATACTGTTGGTAAGAAGAGATAAACTCCCAAAACGATCAAGGAAAGAGGGAAAACGATGTTTAGTGAGACGTTGAAAAAAACTGCCGAGCCGGTAACACGCCTGAACAAGTTGATGATGGATACCGCCACCCAGGTGGGTGAGTACCAGATGAACCTGTTCAAGGAATACGCCCAGATGGCAGGCGATCAGGCGCGTGCACTGACCGAAGTGCGCGATGTGGAAAGCTTCCAGCAATACATGAACAAGCAGGCTGAGTTCTTCGGCACTGTGGTTGAAAAAGCCTCCGAAGATCTGCAGGAAATGTCCCGCATTGCCCAGCAGTTCCGTGAAGAGGCCACCCAGGTTTTCCAGCCGGAAACCGCCGCGAACGAGTCCGGTCAGGAAACCAAGACTCCTGCCAAGCCGGCGCAGAGCGCGCAATCCAAGTCGACTTCCAGCAAGTCCTCCGCATCCGCGAAGGCATAAAAACGGTTCCAGGGACTGTTTTTAGTAGGTCTCAGGCGCCTGACAAAGGTGTCTGAGGCTCTTGCCGTCGCCTGTTTCTGACTCCTGATCCCATTGAGATAAATAGAAGGTTGCAAGCATGGATTCGCTGCCGCGATTGCCAAAACAATATCTGGAACATGCCGGTGCGCTGTTCAACGCCAGCCGCGATGCGCTGAAAAAAAGTGTCGATCCGGCCCAGGCCCCCACCGTGGATAATTCTTTCCTGATGAACGTCAGTAGCGCCCTTGCCGGTGCCTGGCGGGAGGCGGCGATCAATCCGAGCAAGCTGTTCCAGGATAATCTGGAACTGTCTCAAACCTACTGGCGGCTGGGCATGAACATCATGAGCAAGGCCATGGGGCAGGATGTCGAACCGGTGGTGGCACCTGAATCCAGCGATCATCGGTTCGACGACTCGGCCTGGCAGGAAAATGCTTTTTACTACGCCATCGCCCAGGCCTATCTGGTGAATGCCGACTACGCCCAAAAGCTGATGGACGATCTGGATGGCCTGAGCGAGCGCAACCGACTGCAGCTGAATTTCATGATGCGCCAGGTGATTAACGCCATGGCGCCGACCAACTTCTTTATCACCAATCCGGAAGCGGTGCGCCGATTCCGCGAGACCCGCGGCCTGAGCCTGATCAAGGGCGTGGAGAATTTTCTGCGCGATATCCGCCGCTCCCGGCGCCTGCTGAACATCTCCATGACCCGCGATGAAGCCTTCAAGGTCGGCGAGAACGTGGCGGTCACCCCCGGCAAGGTGGTGTTTGAGAATCCGCTGATCCAGCTGATCCAGTATTCTCCCACCACGGAAACCGTGCACCAGACCCCGTTGCTGATCGTTCCGCCGTTCATCAACAAGTACTACATCATGGACCTGACCCGTAAGAAGTCACTGGTACGTTGGCTGGTGGAGCAGGGCCATACGGTCTTCATGATTTCCTGGGTCAATCCGGATGCCAGTTATCGGGACACCACCTTCGACGACTACGTGACGCAGGGCGTGCTGGCCGCGATGGATGCGGTGGAGAAGGCCACGGGCGAGAAAGAGCTCAATACCATCGGCTATTGTGTCGGCGGCACCCTGCTGGGAACGACCCTGGCCCACCTGGCGAAAAAGGGCGAGGAGAAGCGGGTGAAGTCGGCCACTTTCCTGGCGTCGTTGCTGGATTTTGGCGATCCGGGCGAGATCGGCGTTTACATCAACGAGCACATCTTCCGGGCCATGGAAGCCTACATCGACAAGTTGGGCTACTACGATGGCCGTCTGATCGCCTTCAGCTTCAATACCCTGCGTGAGAACAACCTGTTCTGGTCGTTCTTCGTCAACAACTACCTCAAGGGCGAGCAGCCGATCCCGTTCGACCTGCTGTACTGGAACAGTGACTCCACCAACATGCCCGCGGCCATGTACAAGTACTATCTGCGGGAAATGTACATGAAAAACCAGCTGCGCGAGCCGGATGCCCTGGAAATCGCCGGGACCCCGATCGATCTGCGGCGCATCAAGACACCGGCCCTGTTCGTCTCCACCCAGGAAGACCACATTGCCCGCTGGAAGAGCACCTATCCGGGGTACCGGCTGCTGAGTGGCCCGAAACAGTTCCTGCTGGGGCAGTCCGGTCATATTGCCGGTATCATCAATCCGCCCGAGTCCCACAAGTACGGCTATTTCCTCAGCGATGCCGATACCGATTCGCCGGAAGAATGGTTCCAGCAGGCGGAGCGTCACGACGGCTCCTGGTGGCCGTACTGGGACGAGTGGAATGCGCCCTATCGCGGTAAAGAGGTCCCGGCCCGGATACCGGGGGACGGCGAACTCGACGTGATTGAGGACGCGCCTGGGCGTTACGTGCAGCGGCGGTTGTTCTAGGGGCAGTGTGATAGGGGGTGACGGGCCATTTCAGGCCGGGGTAAATCGCCCCCAGCACTCCCTTCCCCGAGCCTATCGCTAAAGAGGGATGCCTATTCCTCCCCCAAAACTGGTATCCTAGTGCCCAAATCGGCCTGACGCCGGGCATCGACTTGGGGATTTTTTTGCGCGCCCCTTCACCCCGCCCAGCGCGTCGACATGCCGCCTCCGGTCACAGCGGACCGCTTCCGTTCTCACCCAGGGCTTGCCCCCGAATCATCGAGGTGGGAACTCCACCGCCCTTTGACGCCATCACAGGATGGGCTTTGTCAGGGCCGCCATTGTGCGTTTTACACATCCGGTTAGTGGCTGCATCGCGTAGACAGAAGGAGGAGCAGGGCCGACAGGCGAGGGCCTGTATTGTTTCTGATTAAACAATCTGCTGGAAAGGCGACGTTGTAATGGAAATGATGAAAGCCGATGCACTACTGGTGGGTGGCGGTGTCATGAGTGCGACACTGGCCATGATGCTGCAGGAACTCGACCCCTCGATGAAAATCGTGATGGTCGAGCGCCTCGATCATGTGGCCCACGAAAGCACCGATGGCTGGAACAATGCGGGCACAGGCCATGCCGGTTATTGCGAGCTCAATTACACCCCGGAAAACCCCGATGGCAGTATCACCATCGACCGGGCACTGGGCATCAATGCCGCGTTCGAGATTTCTCTGCAGTTCTGGTCCTACCTGGTGGAAAAGAAAGCCCTGCCGGATCCGAAAAAGTTCATTAACGCCACCCCTCATGAGAGTTTTGTCTGGGGCGAGGAAAACGTCGCCTTCCTGAAGAAGCGCCATGAAATGATGAGCGCCCATCACCTGTTTGAGGACATGAAATTCAGTGACGATCCCAAGGTGCTGGAAGAGTGGATGCCGCTGGTGTTGGAAGGACGCGACCCGATGCAGCGTATTGCCGCCACCCGGGTCGATTACGGTGCAGACGTGGACTTCGGCTCCCTGACCCGGAGCATGGTCGAACACCTGCAGAAGAACCCCAACTTCACACTGCTGCTGCGTCACCCGGTACGCAAGCTGGATCAGTGGCCCAATGGCCGCTGGAAGGTGCGATTGCGGGATGAGAAAGCCGGCGAGGACCGCAAGGTGGACGCGGGCTTTGTGTTTATCGGCGCGGGCGGCGCCTCGCTGCCGCTGCTGCAGAAGTCCGGGGTTGAGGAAAGCCACGGCTATGGCGGTTTCCCGGTCAGTGGCCAGTGGCTGGTGTGCCGCAAGCCGGACGTGGTGCAGCGCCACCACGCCAAGGTCTACGGCAAGGCCCCGCTGGGGGCACCCCCGATGTCGGTGCCGCACCTGGACACCCGCATCATCAACGGCGAACCGGCGCTGCTGTTCGGTCCGTTCGCCGGCTTCACCACCAAGTTCCTGAAGGAAGGCTCCTTCATGGACCTGTTCTCCTCCGTTCGCGGCAACAACGTCGGGCCCATGATGTCCGCCGGCATGAGCAACATGGACCTGACCCGTTACCTGATCGGCGAGGTGTTCCAGTCCCATAGTGCCCGTATGGATGCGCTGCGTAACTTCTTTCCCAACGCCGAATCCAAAAACTGGAAACTGCAGACCGCCGGCCAGCGGGTCCAGATCATCAAGCGCGACCCCGAAGGCGGCGGCAAGCTGGAGTTCGGGACCGAGATCGTGTCCTCTAACGACGGCACCCTGGCGGCGTTGTTGGGGGCCTCTCCAGGCGCTTCCACTGCGGCCAACGCCATGATCGATGTGCTGGAGCGGTGCTTTGCCGTTCGCATGAAAGACGGCGAATGGCGGAACCGCATGCGCGAACTGGTACCGTCCTATGGCCAGTCCCTGGTGGAGGATGCCGATCTCTTGCGCCAGGTGCGCCAGCGCACGCTGAGCACCCTGAAGCTGCGCGAAGGTGAGAAAACCTAGATGGAGAGGGTATGAGTCACCGGGTCACCATAGCCTACTGCACCCAATGCCAGTGGTTGCTCCGGGCCGGCTGGATGGCCCAGGAGCTGCTGTCCACCTTTGCCGACGAGCTGGATGAGGTGGCACTTCGTCCAGCGTCGGGCGGCCTTTTCCGGGTGGAGGTGGATGGCCAGCTGGTCTGGGATCGCAAGGCTGAAGGGGGGTTCCCGGAGATCAAGGTACTCAAACAGCGGGTCCGGGATATCATCGACCCGGACCGCGATTTGGGCCATTCCGACCGAAAGTAACGTCCCGTGGAACCTTGTGGGCGACCGTCACACGTCGCTCACACTGTTTCCAACGTCCAACGTCCAACGTCCAACGTCCAACGTCCAACGTCCAACGATCAGACGGCCGCTTTCAGCGGGGGCACCTGGGTATGGAGGAACCAGCGATTGGTGACCACATGCCGGGTAAAGAAACGGGAGCGCATGAGAGCACTGGCGACCCGCTGCTTGGCCCATTCCGGCAGCTCCACGCCTCCGGATTGCTCGGGGGCACGGGCGCCAAAGCGGTCCTTGATGGCTTCGGCATACGGTGCCAGATCGTCAATGCTGTAGTGCTCCAGTGACTGGATGACTTCGGCGGCCAGCAGGGCCGACTCCACGGCCGGACGGATGCCTTCGCCGCTTTGGGTATAGGCCAGGCCGGCGGCATCGCCAATCAGCATGATGCCGTTGTCGATCAGAGGGCGATCGGCGCGGGCATAGAGCAGATAGGCGTGCCCCTTGAAACGGGAAGGCAGGTCGGGCGGTATGCGGCCGGCCTGTATCATCTCTTCCACAAAGGCCTTGAGGTGATCGGTCAGTCCGCGGTTCTCCTCCCGGCCCAATCCGATGTTGAGGTACTCGCCCTTGCGGAAGACCCAGGCATAGCCCTTGAGGTCCCGGCAGAACCAGAGTTCGGGGGTATCCTCACGAACCTGGCAGGAATGGGCCTGCTCCGGCGTCATGGCGAATTCCACTTCCTTGGCGGCCACCACGGTCTCATGCTTGCCGGGACCGCTGCCCAGCTTGCTGGCCACCGGGCAGAAATGCCCGCCGGCCCCCACCACCAGGGGCGAGCGGATCTCATCGTTGATGACCCAGCACTCGCCGTCCCATTCCATGGATTTGAGCTTCTCACCGAGCCGCTTGTCCGCCGGGCTACGCTTGAGCAGGTAGTGATCGAATTCGCAGCGTCGGATGCCATAGGACACCGGCTCCGGGCCATGGTCGTTCTCTACCGCCGGTTGCCCCATCATGCCCAGGCGGAAGCCGTGAATAGGCTGCAGAATGTTCTCACGGGCATAGTCCTCTGTGTCCAACGCCAGACTTTCCATCACGGCCGGGGTCACCCAGCCGGCGCAGGTCTTGTCCCGTGGGAAGGTCTGCTTGTCGAGAATCAGCACGCGTTTGCCGCTTTCCCGCAGGGCCCAGGCCAGGGTTGAACCGGCCGGACCACCGCCGACAATTACCACATCATACTCGGTCATTGATTGAGCCCTCCTCTGTTGAGGATCGGCTGGTCATAGAGATGGCGGCGATTCCAGGGCACCTGGTTGTTGGTGGGGTGCGACATGACCATCTGGAACAGTTGCAGTGAGCTGGCCTTGAAGGCGGCAATGGAGCCGGCCAGATAGAGGCGCCAGGCCCGCACGAAGGATTCGCCGTACATGTCCTGGACCTTGTCGCGATGCTCCTCGAATCGCGCCAGCCAGTCTTCCAGGGTGCGGGCGTAATGCAGCCGCAGGTTCTCGATATCAATCACTGAGAAGGGGCCGCGTTCTCCGATTTCCGCCAGTTCGGTGAGCGACGGCGGGTGGGCGCCCGGGAAGATGCGTTTCTCGATCCAGGCATTGATCCGGGCCGGCTGGTTACGCCCGATGGTATGAATCAGGGCAAGGCCTTCCGGATGCAGGCTGTGGCGGACCACATCCGCCAGGTCCTGATAGTGGCTGGGACCCACATGCTCGAGCATGCCTACGGATACGAAGGCGTCGCACTGGCCAGTGATGTTGCGGTAATCGTCGAGCACGTACTCGATCCGGTCATCCAGGTCCTGGCGTTTGGCTTCTTCTCGGGCGTAGGCCACCTGTTCCTCGGAGATATTGAAGGCACGGACTTTGACACCGTATTCGCGGGCCATGTAGCGGGCCAGGCCGCCCCAGCCGCAACCGGCCTCGAACACGGTTTGTCCGGGTTTTAGCTGCAGTTTGCGGCAGACGTGCTCCAGCTTGGCGACCTGGGCCTGCTCCAGAGTAAGGTCCGGGGTTTCGTAGTAGGCGCAGGTGTACTGCATTTCCTCCTGGTCCAGCCAGAGCTTATAGAAGTCGTTGCCCAGGTCGTAGTGGTGGTGGATGTTTTCCCGCGCGGCCTTGAGGTGGGTTGGGCGCGCCACGTGGTTTCTCCAGATCATTCGCAGCCAGCCGGGAAGCTGCTCTTCCGCAGCGCCCACGGCGTGATAGATATCCTCCATGAGGTCCGGAAGATAACCGTCCACATCGAGCCGCCCGGCACTGTACAGATCGCCAAAGGCCAGATTGGGGTTGCTGACCAGTTCGTAGAGGGCCCGGCGGTCATGAAGCCTGACACTGTAGCGGGCGGCCTGGTTGGGGGCAGTAATGCGTTCGCCATTCCACAAGGTGATGGTCAGTGGCGGGTGGCCGGCGAGCTTGAGGAACTTGCGGGTCATCCAGCGCTCGTAACCGAGCGGCGAACCATCGGCCCGTGAGCTGACACGAGGCAGGGACAGCGGGTTATCGCGTGAGTTGGATTGGCGCTGCTCCAAATCCATGGTGCTTTTATTCTGCATGGTTGTATCTCCCGAGTGTTGCGCCCTGGAGAAGCACACGGAGCGACACTGTGGAGCGCGTCCATGCACTTCCCCGGGAAGGCCCAGAGGTCCCGACTACCTGAGAGAGCCGGACGTCAATTGATATCCAAGTGCTCTGATCAGCTGAGATACTCCCCCGAGTATAGGAATGAAATGATCCGGGCCTCAAGAGACTGTCGTTAGGGGAACCATGCCATTTCTCAATGACGGTGATAGTAAACATCCGGTGTATAAGTGATCCCCTGTCAAAAAAATTCGACATAACAGTAGGTTACAGGGGTGCTCAGGGAGAGAGTAAGTCCATTTGTTCGCCGCTCGGCCGACGGAAAAGATCGCAGCGCAGGGGCTCGGTTTCGTGCACATTCAGGCCTACCCGGCGGCAGCGGGCGTCGAATCGTTGCCGCAATAACGACGCATAGGGGCCCTGGCCGCTCATGCGGCGCCCCCATTCACTGCTATAGGCCTTGCCGCCACGCAGATCGCGTATCCGGGCCATGACATGGCTGGCCCGTTCCGGCAGGTTTTCGGCCAGCCACTGCTCGAATAGCGGTTCCACCTCCAGCGGCAATCGCAACAACACCCACGAGGCGCGCTGGGCGCCGGCCTCATGGGCGCGCTCCAGGATGCGCTCCATTTCCTGGTCGTTGACGAAGGGAATCACCGGGGCCACCAAAATGCCTGTGGGAATGCCGTGCTCACGCAGTGTTCGGATCACTTTCAGACGGGTGGCAGGGGCCGCGGCCCGGGGTTCCAGGCTGCGCTTGAGGTCATTGTCCAGGGTGGTGAGGCTCACCCTGACCGAGCAGAGCCCGGCTTCTGCCATTTTTTCGAGGATGTCCAGGTCTCGCAGAATCAGCGAGCCCTTGGTGATGATGGACACCGGATGCCGGTACTCCCACAGCACTTCCAGCAGTTTGCGGGTGATCCGCCGATGTTTCTCGATCGGTTGGTAGGCGTCCGTGTTCACGCCCAGGGCGATGGGGGCCGGGGTATAGCGGGGATTGTCCAGCGTCTCGCGCAGCCGGCGGGCGGCGTTGGGTTTGGCCACCAGGCGGGTTTCGAAATCGAGCCCTGGCGAGAGGTCCCAATAGGCGTGGGTGGGGCGGGCGAAACAGTAAACGCAGCCATGCTCGCAGCCCCGGTAGGGATTTATGGAGCGGTCGAAGGGCACATCCGGGGAATGGTTGTAGCTGATGATACTGCGGGCCTGCTCCTCGTCCACCGAGGTGGCCACACTGTCCGGACAGGTGTCTTCCGCCGGATACGAGCCATCATCTTCGACAGCCTCGATGCGACGGCTATGAAAGCGGTTGTGGGGATTGCTGCCAGTGCCACGGGTGCGCATGGGCGCCTCGATACTGTATATGTGTACAGTTAATTGTGGTGGAGAGGCGGAAAGAGTGCAAGCTGTTTCAGGCGAGGAGGCGAGGAGGCGAGGAGGCGAGGAGGCGATGGTGAGCCCCCGTGAGTTGGCCCCTGGGCTTTTAGCGTCCGACGTCAGACGTCCGACGTCGGACGCTAAAAAACTAAATCACGGACTCGCGGCGGATCGCCCGGAAGCCGATGTCCTTGCGATAGTAGGCATCCTTCCAGGTAATCTGTCGAACCAGCTCATAGGCCCGGGACTGGGCTTCGGTGACCGTTTCGCCCAGGGCCGTGACACAGAGGACGCGCCCGCCATTGGTCAGCACCTCGCCACCCTTTTCCTGGGTGCCGGCGTGGAAGACCTTGCGGTCCACTTCCTCCGTAGTCGGCAGGCCGGAAATGGCGTCGCCCTTGTTGTAACTGCCCGGGTAGCCACCAGCTGCCATGACCACGCCAAGGGATGCACGCGGATCCCACTCACAGTGGTGTCGGTCCAGCTCGCCTTCAACCGCTGCCCGGCACAGGGCCACCAGGTCGGATTTCATGCGCAGCATGATCGGCTGGGTTTCGGGATCGCCGAAGCGGCAGTTGTACTCGATCACCTTGGGGGTGCCGTCGCGCATGATCATCAGGCCGGCATAGAGGAAGCCGGTGTACGGGTGGCCTTCCTCGGCCATGCCCTTGACCGTGGGCTCGATCACTTCGCGCATGATGCGGTCATGGATCTCCTGCGTTACCACCGGCGCCGGCGAGTACGCGCCCATACCACCGGTGTTAGGGCCCTGGTCGCCGTCCTGGGCCCGCTTGTGATCCTGGCTGGTGGCCAGGGGCAGGATGTTTTCGCCGTCCACCATGACGATGAAGCTGGCCTCCTCGCCATCGAGGAATTCCTCGATCACCACGCGGCTGCCGGCGTCGCCGAACTTGTTGCCGCCGAGCATGTCCCTGACCGCCGCTTCGGCTTCCGCCTGGGTGGCGGCCACGATCACGCCCTTGCCGGCGGCGAGACCGTCGGCCTTGATCACGATGGGGGCGCCCTTCTCGGCGATGTAGGCCAGGGCCGGATCGATTTCGGTGAAGGTCTGGTAGTCGGCGCTGGGGATGTCGTGGCGGGCCAGGAAATCCTTGGTGAAGGCCTTGGAGCCTTCCAGCTGGGCGGCGTCCCGGGTGGGGCCGAAAATGGCCAGGCCTCGCTCGCGGAACAGATCCACCACGCCACCCACCAGCGGCGCTTCCGGCCCGACGATGGTCAGTTCGACCTTGTTCTGGGTGGCAAACTTGGCCAGCCCGTCGAGATCTTCCGGATCGATGCCCACGTTCTCGATCTTGGGCTCCAGCGCCGTACCGGCGTTGCCAGGGGCTACGAAGACCTGCTCGACGTCATCCGACTGAGCCGCTTTCCAGGCAAGCGCGTGCTCACGCCCACCGCCACCAATGATAAGGATGTTCATGCGGTTACCTTATTCGCCTGTTCTTGATATGACGTCGGACGTCTGACTTCGACGTCCGACGGTTTGATCAATGCCGGAAATGCCGCATCCCGGTAAACACCATGGCAATGCCATGCTCGTTGGCCGCGTCGATCACTTCCTGATCACGCATGGAACCGCCGGGCTGGATGACCGCCGTGATGCCGGCTTCGGCGGCGGCGTCGATGCCGTCGCGGAAGGGGAAGAAGGCATCCGAGGCCATCACCGAACCGCGTACTTCCAGGTTCTCGTCGGCGGCTTTGATACCGGCGATCTTGGCACTGTAGACGCGGCTCATCTGGCCGGCACCGATGCCGATGGTGCGGCCGTGCTTGGCGTAAACGATGGCATTGGACTTGACGTACTTGGCCACTTCCCAGGCGAACAGCAGGTCGGTCAGTTCCTGTTCGCTGGCTTCGCGTTCGGTCACCAGTTTGACATCGTCCATGGAGACCATGCCCAGGTCGCGATCCTGCACCAGCAGGCCACCGGTAACCCGCTTATAATCCAGGGCGGGCTGACGCTCGGTGGCGAACGGACCGCAGGCCAGCAGGCGCACGTTCTTCTTGGCTGCAACCACTTCCGCGGCATCGTCGGCGATCGACGGAGCGATAATCACTTCCACGAACTGCCGGTCGATGATCGCCTTGGCGGTATCGGCATCCAGTTCCCGGTTGAAGGCGATGATGCCGCCAAAAGAAGAGGTGGGGTCGGTGGCAAAGGCCAGGTCGTAGGCCTGCTTGATATCGGCGCCGATGGCGACGCCACAGGGATTGGCGTGCTTGACGATGACGCAGGCCGGATCGGCGAAGGGCTTGACGCATTCCAGCGCGGCGTCGGTGTCGGCCACATTGTTGAAGGACAGCGCCTTGCCCTGCAACTGGCGGGCGGTCGATACGCAGGCTTCGCCCGGCTTTTTCTCGACGTAGAAGGCGGCGCTCTGGTGCGGGTTTTCACCGTAGCGCATGTCCTGGGCCTTGTGGAACTGCAGATTCAGGGTGCGCGGGAAGGGCTCGGTTTCTTCGCTGCCGACCCGTGCGCCGAGATAATTGGCGATGGCGCCGTCATAGCCCGCGGTGTGTTCGAAGGCTTTGACCGCCAGGTCGAAACGCGTCCGGAGCGTCAGGCCACCGGCATTCTCGCGCATTTCCGACAGCACCCGGTCGTAATCGCCGGCATTGACCAAGATGGCGACATCCTTGTGGTTCTTGGCCGCCGCCCGAACCATGGTAGGCCCGCCAATATCGATGTTCTCGATGGCTGTGGCCAGATCGCAATCAGGGCGCGCCACCGTCTGTTCGAAGGGGTACAGATTGACGACGACCAGATCGATGGGGCCGATCTCGTGCTGTGCCATGACCTCATCATCGATCCCGCGGCGGCCGAGAATGCCGCCGTGGATCTTGGGGTGCAGGGTCTTGACGCGGCCGTCCATCATTTCCGGGAAGCCGGTATAGTCGGACACCTCCACAGCGTCGACGTCATTTTCCTGCAGCAGCCGAAAGGTGCCGCCGGTGGACAGAATTTCCACACCCATTTCCTGCAGGGCCTGGGCGAAAGGGACAATGCCGTTCTTGTCAGAAACGCTGATCAGCGCTCGCTGTATCGGGGAAAAGCTTTCTTCGTTAGCCATGATCCATGGTGCTTTTGACGTTGGGAGGGATGAACGAAACGAGGGCCCGGTTTTAAGGCCAAGCCCTCGTTTTATGATTCACTCATTCGTTGCTTACAGCAACCCGTACTGCTTGAGCTTCTTGCGCAGCGTACCGCGGTTGAGACCCAGCATGACGGAGGCCTTGGTCTGGTTGTTGCGCGTGTACTTCATGACCTGCTCCAGCAGGGGCGCCTCAACTTCGGACAGGACCAGCTGGTAGACGTCCTTGACCGGCGCTCCGTCGAGCTGTTCGAAGTAGTTTTTCAAAGCCTGCTCGACGCTGTCGCGCAGGGTTACCGTCGAGCCTCCACGTACCGCCTGCAGCGGCCGGTTATCGAATTGAGGCGATTGGGTTTGGTTTTCTGCCATGGTCTCAGCGGTCATGCTGCGAATACCTCTCCGTTTACGAATCCTGAAAAGTAATGCTCGATGCTTTCCAATTGCGCCAGGGCCGCTTCCAGGGTGTTGAAATATTTGCGGAAACGGCGGTCCGGATCGTGGGCCTGGAGGTACCAGCCCACGTGTTTGCGGGCGATGCGTACGCCCAGGTGTTCCCCGTAAAACCGATGCAGTGCTGCCACATGCTCCAGGAGGATGTCGCGAACCTCTGCCAGCGGTGGTGTCTCCGGCACGGTGCCGGTGCGCAGGTATTGATCGATTTCCCGAAAAATCCACGGCCGTCCCTGGGCCGCGCGTCCGATCAGCAGGCCGTCAGCGGCGGTATGCTGCAGGACCTCTCGGGCCTTCTGCGGGCTGGTGATGTCGCCATTGGCAAAGACCGGTATCGAAACCGTTTCCTTGACCTGGGCGATGGTGTCGTATTCCGCCTCACCGCGGTAGGCGCAGGCCCGGGTCCGGCCATGGACCGCCAGGGCCACAATGCCGGCGTCCTCGGCCATGCGGGCGATCACCGGCGCGTTGCGATGCTCCGGCGACCAGCCGGTGCGCATCTTGAGCGTCACCGGGACCGAAACGGCGTTCACCACCGCGTGCAGAATGTCATGCACCAGCGCTTCATCCCGCATCAGGGCCGATCCCGCCGCCTTGTTACACACTTTCTTGGCGGGGCATCCCATGTTGATGTCGATGATCTGGGCGCCGTTTTCCTCGTTGAGTCGGGCGGCTTCGGCCAGCATCTCCGGATCGCCGCCGGCAATCTGCACCGAACGTGGCTCGGGCTCCCCGCTATGATCCAGGCGCAGCCGGGACTTGCGGGTGTGCCACAGGCGTTTGTCGGCGGTCACCATTTCGGATACCGCCATTCCGGCGCCCATTCGCCGGCATAGCAGACGGAAGGGACGGTCGGTTACACCGGCCATGGGGGCCAGCACCAATGCATTGGGTAGGGTGTAGGGGCCGATCGAAATCACCGCCTGCTCCTGTGCGTGAACTGGTTAATTCTCAGCCAGGTTACGGGGGCGCTAATGATACTCCGGGGGCAAAAGCCATGAAAGGGGTGGGGGTGGGAAAAAATTGATTATTTTTCAGGCGATCCTGTTGACTTTTTAGGCGGGGTTCGCCCAAAGGGAAGGCGGGCGGATGGGAAGGGCGGCGCGAGGCCGCGGCCGTCCCGTTGCCTTACTGCTCGCTCACCGCCTGCGCCGGATAGAACTTCATGTTGTAGTTGACCGCGTCCCGCCCGGGATCCTTGATCGACAGGGCGATGCGCACCGGTGTGTCCGGCGGCAGTTCGGTCCAGTCGCTGGCTTCACCGGCCAGATACTCATCCGGCTGGAAGACCCGTTGCGCCACCACGTCGTTGTTGAGGTTGGCGAAGGTCAGGGCGATGGACGGGAAAGGCTGGGAGAAGCTGGCCTCGTTCACCAGCACCGCTTCCACGATCAGCGCGCGGGTATCCTGGGGATCGCTGCGCACAACCAGTTTGCGGCTTTCGATCTTGCTGACGTCGATCAGCGGCGGCAGCTTGCAGCCGGCGAGATCGCAGGCCTTTTCGTAGTAGGGACGCAGCTCCGGTACGCGGGCGAGGCGGTCAAACTGTTGCCACCCCACCTGGTAAACGGCGAAGGCGATCAGCCCGGCAATCACGACCAGCCACAGTAGTCCCTTGAAGAAGCGTTTGGCCACGCCGGTTTTGGTGGCCCCAATGGGCTCGGGTTTCAGGCCGGCATAGGGATTGACCTTGGCCTTGGGCTTTTCCGGTTGCGGTTTTTCCGGGGCCGGGCGCTCGTCGGGTTCGACCCGCAAGGTATCGTCCGGTTCGGCGGCGGTCTTTTCGGGCGGACGCTGTGGCTTTGCCGCCGGCCGCGGCTGAATTGCGGTTATCGGCTCCTCGGTGGGCGCTTCGCTGGGTTTGGCCGGTGCGTTGTTGTCATCTTCGGAGAGCATGCTTTCGGCCCAGCTCTCGTCGACCTCCTCCACCTGCTCTTCATCCTCGTCGGCAAACGCATGGCCGCTGCTGTCTTCATCCAGGGCCAGAAAGCTGTCGCTGAATTCCGGTTGTGAGTCCTGCGCCCTGTAGCCCTTTTCGGTGCGATCTTCGTCGGGGTTGTCGGCGAAGATCAGCTCATCGTCGTCATCGTCCGCGGGGGCCGGCTCGGGCTGGGGTTCTGGTTCGGGCTCCGGCTGGGGCGCAGCCTTGGGTTCAGGGGGGGGTGCCGGTTTTTCGGCTGCCTGGGGGGCGGTTTCAACCGCGTGGTCCCGGGCATTGAAGATCTGCATGCAGTGGCCGCATCGCACCTTGCCGCCGGCCACCTCGAGCTGGGCGGCGGTGACGCGAAAGCGGGTCTGGCAATGGGGGCAGCGAGTCAGGGTGCTGGTTTCGCTCATTAGGCAGTCTCAGACAAAAGCTTACGGACGAATGGTCCGAATTCGGTTGAAGTGTAGACCGAATTGCGCGCCGGCGTCATCTTTGGCCGGGTTACCAGATATCAAACTACCGTCGGGTTCCATGAAGGCAAACCCAGCCATCCTGTTCTTCCGGTGCGTCCATGTCGAACCAGGCCTCGTAGCGCTCGGTCAGATCGGCGGCCTGGGTGGAGAGAATGCCGGACAGGACCAGATCGCCACCCGGACGGGTCAGTTTGGCCAGATGGGGCGCCAGATCCATGAGCGGTTGTGCCAGGATGTTGGCGATCATGACGTCTGCCGGCGTCTCCGGCGTCTGCTCCGGCAGAAACAGTGACAGCCTGTCCGGTGCAACGTTGTTGCGGCGGGCGTTTTCCCGGCTGGCTTCGAGAGCCTGGGGGTCATTGTCCACGCCGGTGCAGTGTTTGGCGCCCAGCAGCAGGGCGGCCAGTCCCAGGATACCGGAGCCGCAGCCGTAGTCGATCACCTGTTTGCCGGTGAGTTCGGCCTGATCCAGCCAGCCCAGGCACAGGGCCGTGGTCGGATGGGTGCCGGTGCCGAAGGCCAGGCCGGGGTCGAGCATCAGGTTGACCGCCTGCGGGTCCGGCGGCGTGTGCCAGCTGGGGCAGATCCACAGTCGCTCTCCGAACTGCAGGGGCTGGAAATCGTCCATCCAGCTGCGCTCCCAGTCACGATCCTCCAGTACTTCCGATTCGATGTGCTCGACCGGGTGTTGGGTCAGGCTGTGATAGGCCTCGGCCAGGGCGGACTGGGTGGCGGCGATGTCGGCGTCCCCCTCGAACAGGCCGGTGACCCGGGTCAGGTTCCACAGCGGCGTGGTGCCGGGGTCGGGCTCGAAGAGGGGCTGGTCGGCGGCATCTTCCATGGTCACGGAGACGGCCCCCTGGCCCATAAGCAGGTCTTCCACCGGCTCGGCTTCTTCGGGGGGCACGGTCATGTGAATCTGGATCCAGGGCATCGGGACTCCGTCAGGTTGTGGTCGGGGACTGGTTTCAGTCCCGAATCAGCTTTTCCAGGTAATGGATGTTGAACTTGCGCTCCCGGAAGCCGTAGTCCCCCACCAGGCGATGGTGCAGCGAGGCGTTGGTCTTGATGCCCAGGACCACCAGCTCATCGAGGGCGTTGCGCATGCGGGCGATGGCGGTGTCACGGTCGTCCGCGAAGGTGATCAGCTTGCCGATCAGTGAATCGTAATAGGGCGGTACGGTATAGCCGCTGTAGAGATGGGAATCGACCCGCACGCCATTGCCGCCGGGCGGATGGAACTGCTCGACCAGTCCGGGGCTGGGGGAAAAGGTCTGCGGGTCTTCGGCGTTGATCCGGCATTCCAGGGCATGCCCCTGCACCTTGATGTCTTCCTGCTTGTAGGACAGCGGCAAGCCACTGGCGACACGCAGCTGTTCCTTGACGATATCGACACCGGTGACCATTTCCGTGACCGGGTGCTCCACCTGCACGCGGGTGTTCATCTCGATGAAGAAATACTCTCCGTCCTGGTAGAGGAACTCGAAGGTGCCGGCGCCAACGTAGCCGATTTCATGGCAGGCCTGGACGCAGGCCTCGAAGACACGCTGGCGGGCCTCCTCGTCGATGTCCGGGGCCGGGGCCTCTTCCATGACTTTCTGGTGGCGCCGTTGCATCGAGCAGTCGCGGTCCCACAGGTGGATGGCGTTGCCGTGGGTGTCCGCCATGACCTGGATTTCCACGTGGCGCGGCCGGTCCAGATACTTTTCCAGGTAGACCGTGTCGTCGCCGAAGGCATTGAGCGCCTCGGAACGGGTGACGTGCACGTTCTTGAGCAGCGCTTCCTCGGAATAGACCACCTTCATGCCGCGGCCGCCTCCGCCGGAAGCCGCCTTGATCATGACCGGATAGCCAATCTCGCGGGCCGCTTCCAGGGCCTGGTGGTCACTGGTGAGCGGGCCGTTGGAGCCGGGTACCGTCGGCACGCCTGCCGCCTTCATGGCGCGGATGGCCGAGACCTTGTTGCCCATCAGGCGGATGACCCGGGCCGAGGGGCCGATAAACTTGAAGCCGCTCTTTTCCACCTGTTCGGCGAAGTCGGCATTTTCCGCCAGGAAGCCGTAGCCGGGATGGATGGCCACGGTGTCGGTCACTTCCGCGGCGCTGATGATGGCGGGGATGTTGAGGTAGCTGTCCTTGGCGGCGTTGGGGCCGATACAGACGGACTCATCGGCCAGGCGGACATGCATCAGGTCCCGGTCGATCTGGGAGTGCACCGCCACGGTGGCGATGCCCAGTTCCTTACAGGCTCTCAGGATGCGCAGGGCAATTTCGCCCCGGTTGGCAATCAGAACTTTTTCGATCATGGCAGTCACGATTGGTTGTGGGCGGCACAGGCAAGGTCGACCGGGTGACCGGTCAGGTGATCACGAACATGGGCTGGTCGAATTCGACCGGCTGCCCATTCTCCACCAGGATCTCGCTGATGGTGCCGCTCTTGTCCGCCTCGATCTGGTTCATCATCTTCATGGCTTCGACGATACAGATGACGTCGCCGGCCTTGACCGTCTGCCCCACCTCCACGAAAGAGGGCGAGCTGGGAGACGGCGCCCGGTAGAAGGTGCCGACCATGGGCGAGCGCACCAGATGGCCCTTGGGTTTTTCCGGCTCGTCCGGCTTGCTGTTGTCGGATTTTTCCGACGCGGGGGCCGGGGCAGGCTGGGGTGCCGGCTGCGGGGCCGCCATGGGCGCCGGTTGGGCGTGACGGCGGGAGATGCGGACGGCGTCGTCGCCTTCCTTGATCTCCAGCTCCTCGATGTCCGACTCTTCGAGCAGTTCGATCAGTTTCTTGATTTTGCGAATATCCATGGTTCGCTCTCGTCAGGCTGTTGCAGTGCACCGGGTGATCGCCGCCGACAGGGCGAGGTCGTAACCCTGGCTTCCCAGGCCACAGATCACGCCTTCGGCAATGTCCGAGAAATAGGAATGCCGGCGGAAAGGTTCACGGGCGTGCACATTGGAAAGGTGTACTTCGATAAAGGGAATCTGAACGCCCAGCAGGGCATCGCGCAGGGCGACGCTGGTGTGGGTGAAGGCGGCCGGATTGAAGATGATGAAATCCACCCCTTCGGTGCGGGCGTCATGAATGCGCTCGATCAGTTCATATTCGGCATTGCTTTGCACATGCAGCAGGTGGTGGCCCGATTCGGCGGCCTGGTCGTGCAGGCGCTGGTGGATGTCATCCAGGGTTTCGTGGCCGTAGACCTCCGGTTCGCGGGTTCCAAGCAGGTTCAGGTTCGGACCGTGGAGCACGAGGATGGTGGCCATTCAGAGTTCCCTTGCTGTGGACGTTTTGCGCAAATGCCGACACGTTCGGCAAAGTTTGAACGCTTTACATTGCAAGTTCAATACAAATAGCGCATTTCTGGTGAGCCATTCTGGGCCTGAATGGGGATGGCGTCCATAAGACGATGGTGGAGGGGAGGGGGTTGTCCGACGTCAAACAGTGGACGTCGGACGTGCAGCTGCCGCTAGTGGTGGGAAGGAGCTTCCGGCTCTTCCGGGGCAACGCAGAGGCGGTTGCGGCCTTCGCGCTTGGCCTCGTAGAGGGCCTGGTCGGCACGTTCGCACAATTGCTGGGCAGACTCGCCGGGCTTGCACACGGCAATGCCGCAACTGAAGGTGACCCGGAATTCCCGGTCACCGGCCGGATGCAGCAGCTCGCTGAAGCGGTCGCGGATCTCGTTGAGGACATTGCGGGCATCGGATTCGCGCGTCTCCGGCAGGATGATGGCGAACTCCTCGCCGCCGTAGCGGCCGATGTGGTCGGTCTTGCGCAGGCGCTGCTTGAGGAACATCGACAGGCTGCGCAGCACTCGGTCACCCATGGGGTGGCCGTAGGTGTCGTTGATCTTCTTGAAGAAGTCGATGTCCAGCATGGCGAAGGTCAGCGAGGTGCCCTTCTGTTGGGCCCGGGTGATTTCCACATCCAACAGGTGCAGGGTGTGGGTGTGGTTGTACAGGCCGGTCAGGCTGTCGCGGATCATCAGTGCCAGCAGCGAGCGGGCGCGGCGGCCGCGGTTGTGGATCGTGGCGATCAGGTGCTTGGGATCGATCGGCTTGGTGAGGAAGTCGTCGCCGCCCAGGCTCATGGCGTGGAGCTGCTTGTTGACGTCGTCTTCCGCCGACAGATAGATGATCGGCACGCTGTGCAGGCGATCCTGCTGACGGATCACCCGGGCGATTTCCATGCCGGTGCAGCCGGGCATGTACATGTCGAGGATGATGATTTCCGGGGAGAACTCCTCCAGCGCCTTGATGACCTGCATGGGGTCGGTGATGATGCAGGACTTCATGCCGGCCTTGTTGAGGGCGTTCTCCATGAACTTGGCCTGGGCCCGGGAATCGTCCACCACCAGCACCCGATAGGGTTCGATCGGATTGGCGTGGGTGTAATTCTCGATCTTTTCGATCAGCTGGCCGGGATCCACGGCGCGGAAGAAGAACTCCTCGCCGCCGGAGCGGGCCGCGCGCAGGCGGGTCTCGATACTGCCGTCGTCGGCGCTGATGTAGATGATCGGAATCGGGGTTTCGTGTTGGGTTTGCAGGGATTCCACGGTCTCGATACCGGCATGGCGGTGGCCGCCGAAGTTGACATCGATGACGATGGTTTCCGGCTTGTGGCGCGCGCACTCTTCCAGCAACGCCTCGGGCGTTGAGAAGGAGGCGGCCCGGAAACCGAAGAATTCCATCTGCTTGATGATCCGCAGGGCCTCCTCGGGATTGGCCATGGCCAGATAGATCGGCGTGCGCACATAGGTGCGCGGGGGCTCGTCGTGGTCCTTGTCGCTGCGGCGCAGGGTGCACTGGCTGAGCTGGTCCATGGCCGCCTGGATGTGCTTGCTGGCCGACTCGCTGGGCTCCTCGCCCGCGGGCCACAGCTTCATGGCCCGGCTCAGCGCCTTGGCGGCCGCACCATGACGCTCCATTTCAAAGCGCCGGGCATACTTGTCCAGCTTCTCGATGCCGGTCTCGATGTCCTCTCGCAGCTGCACAGAGCGCCCAGCGCTTTCCCGTGCCTTTTGCCAGGTTTCCAGAATGACGCGCGCCTGGGTGGTGACGCGTTTGGCGAAATGCTGCTTGAGCTTGTCCCGCTGACTTGCTTCGCTCATTCACTAATGCCTTGTTGCATACTATTGTTCTGAGAGTTAAAGGCCGTGCTGTTGCCGGGATCGCAAACAGTCCGGGAGTGGGGTGTAAACCGGTAGGTTCCGGGCGCCTGATGCGCTACTTTAACCCCAAGTGCATCCTTACAGTGTAGATTCAATCCGGCAGTCTACAGGGCTAAATCGTGTTATTGTCCTTACTCTAGTGTAAACGATTGTAATATCGAGACTTCTGTCGGAAGATGGAAAGGCTCCCAGCTGGCTCTCCGAGGGGCGCAAATAGCGTATAGCCGTCATGACCGAAAACGAGACCCATAACGTCCCCACGCTACGCACGGTGCTGTTCCTGTTTATCGGCATCCTGCTGATAGTGCTGCTGGTGGTCAGCGCCTATTCCGGCTTTGCCCGCTTTCGCGACTATCTGGCCGACGAGTTGACGGTACGCGCCAATGACGGTGCCGTGGCCCTGGGACTGTCGCTCTCCCATGCCGTCGATACCTCCGATCAGGCGGCCGTGGCGTCGGTTTTCAATGCCATGTTCGACAGTAGCCACTATTCCACTCTGCAGTTTTACGACCACCAGCAGCGTTTGATCATCGAGCGGCGGATGGACACCACCGAATACGGGGTGCCGGACTGGTTTGTGGGGCTGGTACACCTGCCCAGCCCGGAGGCACAGGCCGAAGTGGTCAAAGGCTGGCAGCAGCTGGGGCAGGTGCGGGTGGTGGCCAATCCGGGCCCGGCCTATCAGGATTTCTGGAAGACCATGCAGGTCCAGGCACTGTGGTTTCTGGGCATCGCCGCGATCGCTTTGTTCCTGGCCTCCCGCGGGGTGGCGCTGATTCTGCGGCCGTTGCGGTCCATGGAGCGTCAGGCCCACGATATCGAGAACCGCGATTTCAGTGCCCGGGTCATGTTGCCCGGGACCCGGGAGCTGCGCCGGGTGGCCCGCTCCATGAACCAGATGGCTGAGGAGCTGGGCAAACTGTTTCAGGGGCAGCTGAGACTGATTGAAAATCTGCGCCGGGAAAGCCAGGAAGATCCTGTGACCGGGCTGCAGAATCGGCGCGCCTTCGACCAGCGCCTGCAGACGGAACTGGAAGGAGACGAAACCTCCCAGGCCGGCACCCTGATCCTCATCCAGCTGGACGGGTTCCAGGCGTTCAATACCGAGTTTGGCCGTGAAGCCGGTGACAACCTGTTGCGTCAGGTGGCCGGGCATTTGCGGGATTTCCTCCACCAGCATGCCGGTGCCTTTGCCGGGCGGCGTGGTGGTGCCGAATTCGTGCTGTTCATTCCCGGCGTTGGGGTGGTGGATGCCGAGCATTGGCTGACCCACCTCCTGGAGCAACTGGAAACCGATTATCAGGCCCGCGCCGGTGATTTGCAGGTCGCGGTGTATGCCGGCCTGGCGTTTGCCGGTGAGCCGGAACATTCACGCTCGCAGCTGCTGGCCCAGGCGGATGCCGCCCTGCGTCAGGCCCAGTCGGAGACCGGTGACCGTCGTCATCACTTCGCTACGGTTTCCCGGGCACTGCCGGCAGAGCGCTGGCGGGAGCGTCTGGAGCAGGCGCTGGAGAAACAGAAGCTCCAGCTGATCTATCAGCCGGTGGTGGACCGGACCGATCAACGGGTGCTCTTCAATCAGGCCCTGTCCCGGGTGGTGCTGGATGGCGAGACCATCGCCGCTGCGCTGTTTGTGCCGGTGGCTGAGCGTTATGGTCTGACCTCGAAGCTGGACCAGCTGGCCCTGGAGCAGGCCGGGGCATTTCTGGAGCAAAGCCCCGATGTGGCCATGGCCGTTACCCTGGCCTCGGCCACCCTGGCGGAGGAAAACTTTCTCACCTACCTCCAGGATTATCTGCGGTCCCGCCCGCAGGTGGCCGAACGGTTGTGGCTGTCGATTCACGAGGAGGCGGTGCGCTATCAGCCTGCCGGCGTTGAGCGTCTGATTCGGCTGGCCCACGAGGTGGGCGCCCGGGTCATGGTGGACCGCTTTGGCGTCGGCGGGGTCAGTTTCGATTATCTGCACCGCTGGCGCGTGGATGCCATTCGCATCGATCGCAGCTTCATCCGGAATATCCACCAGCGGCGGGAAGCCGTGTTCTTTCTGCAGTCCATCCTGCCCATTGCCCATGGTCGGCAGACCCAGGTCTTTGTCACCGGTGTGGAGAGCGCCGAAGAGTGGTCGGCGGTGCAAACGGTGGACATTGACGGCGCCATGGGTTTCCATTTAGGCCGACCACGGGAAAATCCACAGGCAAGCTGACATCGTAACCGTAATCTGGAGCGGGCTTTTTCCCGCTGGCAATACGGTTGTTTCTTTTCGACAGCAAACAGGCCAATTGCGAGACATGAAGCACTTTATTAGAGAGCGCTGGGAAGATCTTGGGGATTATCTGGGGGGCGGCAGCTGGGCCAAATGGGTGCTCTGGCTGATCGTCATCTATCTGGTGATTGCGGTATTCGTCGGGATGTACTGGAGCGACGAGCCGGACACCTTCGATGTGCGAGCCCAGGCGCAGGCCATGGCCAAAGCCAACAATGAGGAACCGGTGGTGGGTTATACCTTCACCGCGACGGCCATCCATTTGGGCGAAACCCTGTTGAACAAGCCCGGCGGCTACGTTTCCAACGATATCCTGCCACCCGGTGTCTGGCTGGATAACATGCCCAGCTGGGAGTTCGGAGTGCTGGTCACCCTGCGTGACGTGACCCGGGCCATGCGCAGCAGTTTCAGCCGCTCCCAGAGCCAGTCTACGGAGGATCCGGATCTGACCGTGGCCGAGCCACAGTTCCACTTTGACTCCGACAGCTGGGCTATTCCGGCGACCGAAAGCGAATACCGGCGGGGGCTCAAGGCGCTGCGTAGCTATCTGCACCGGTTGTCCGATTCTAACCAGAGCGATGCGCAGTTCTATGCCCGTGCCGACAATCTGCGCGTTTGGCTGGCGGACGTGGAAACGCGCCTGGGCAGCCTTTCCCGTCGCCTCAGTGAAAGTGTCGGCAAGCGCCGCATGAACGAAGCCCTGGCAGGGGAGCCGGCCGCGCGGCAGTCGACTACGCAGCCAGAGTCGGAGGAGGTCAAGACACCCTGGACGCAGATCGACAACACCTTCTACGAAGCACGGGGAACAGCTTTCGCGTTGCTGCACCTGCTGCGGGCAGTGGAAGTCGATTTCCGGGAAGTGCTGCGGGACAAGAATGCCATGGTGAGCCTGCAGCAGATCATCATCGAGCTTGAGGGCACGCAGCACGCCATGTGGAGCCCGGTGATTCTCAACGGCAGCGGCTTTGGTATCTTTGCCAACCACTCGCTGACCATGGCCTCCTACCTGTCGCGGGCCAATGCCGCCATGATCGAGTTGCGGGAACTGTTGTCGCGGGGGTAATGAGGGAAGGGAGCGCGTCCGACGTCTGACGTCGGACGCAGCCAGGTGTCAGCCCTTGTTATAGGCGTCCACCGACTCGGTGATGGCCCGGCGAGCCGCTTCGGCATTGTCCCAGCCGTTGACCTTGACCCACTTGCCGGCTTCCAGGTCCTTGTAGTTCTCAAAGAAATGGGTGATCTGTTCGCGCAGCAGCTGCGGCAGATCTTCCACTTCCTTGATGTCATCGTACAGCGGGCTCAGCTTGTGGTGCGGTACCGCCACCAGCTTGGCATCTTCACCGGCCTCGTCTTCCATGTTCAGCACGCCCACCGGACGGCAGCGGATGATTGAGCCGGGCTGGACCGGGTACGGGGTGACCACCAGAACGTCCAGGGGGTCGCCGTCATCCGCCAGGGTGTGTGGAATGAAGCCGTAGTTGGCCGGGTAGAACATCGGGGTGGCCATGAAACGGTCAACCAGCACGGCACCCATTTCCTTATCGATTTCATACTTGATCGGCGCACCGTTGGCCGGGATTTCGATGGCCACGTAGATGTCTTCGGGCGGATTCTTGCCGGCGGGAATGTTGTCAAACAGCATGATCGTGATCCTTCAGTTGAACGTCAGATGGAAAAAGTGGGGGGAATTATACGGGAACGGGGTTGTGTGAGAAATGCCCCGTCAAAGCCCCATCTGTTTGGCAATCAGTTCCTTCATGATCTCGGTCGTGCCGCCGCCAATGGTCAGAATGCGGGCATCTCGGTAGAGCCGTTCCACCACCGATTCGCGCATGTAACCCATGCCACCGAACAGCTGGACCGCCTCGCGGGTAACGCGCTCGCAGGCCTCGGTGCTGAAGTTCTTGGCCATGGCCACCTGTTTGATGGGATTCTTGCCGGCCTGCATCAGGGCCGCGCAGCGGTAACTGTACTCCCGGGCGATATCGATCTCGGTGGCCATGTCCACCAGCTTGTGGCGGGTCACCTGAAAGCCCTGGATCGGTCGCCCGAAGGCTTCCCGCTGGCGGCAGTAGGCCATGGCCTCCTCCAGGGCGATCTGGGCGGTGGTGTACGCCATGATGCTCAGCATCAGCCGTTCGCGCAGGAAGTTGGCCATGATGGCGATGAAGCCAGCATTCTCGGCGCCAATGAGGTTGCCGGCGGGGACGCGGCAGTCGTCAAAGAACAGCTCTGCGGTATCGCTGGCCCACCAGCCCATCTTGCGCAGCTTGCGGCCCACGGTGAACCCGGGGCGGTCCTTCTCGATCAGCAGCAGGCTGATACCGCCATGGCCCTCGCCGCCCGTGCGCACCGCCACGGTGTAATAGTCGGCCCTTACGCCACTGGTAATGAAGGTCTTGCTGCCGTTCACCCGGTATTCATCGCCCTCGCGCACCGCGCGGGTCTTGAGGCGCGCCACATCGGAGCCCCCGCCGGGTTCGGTGATCGCCAGGGCGGCAACCTTCTCGCCCCGCAATACCGCGGGCACGACCTTCTCTTTCACCTCGGGTGACGCCCACTGCACCACCGGGGGCAGGGCAATATCCAGTGAACCCAGGCCGGCCACCAGCCCGCCGGAAGTGGAGCGCATCAATTCCTCACTGACCGCGGTCTTGAGGAAAATGTCGCCCTCACCGGTACCGCCCAGGGCTTCGGGATATCCAATTCCCAGCAGCCCGGCCGCGCCCGCCTTGGCGTAAAGCTCCCGGGGAAACTCGCCGGCTTCTTCCCACTCGTCGATGTGGGGCAGGATCTCTTGCTCGACAAAGCGCCGCGCGGTCTGCCGCGCCTGTTCGTGGGTCTCGTTGAAGTAGCTGATCTCCGCGGCCATGGCGAGCGTTCCCCTTTTGCTGTGCTGTATCGGAGGAATGAGTGTGCCGCAGTTGGTGGTACCAAGCAAGCGCTTGGTTGTTGTTGGGGGTCGAGCATACGCTAGCGCTCGACTTTTTCCACTCCGCTCTCAGTCCCCACCAACAGCACATCCGCCGGCCGCGCCGCAAAGAGCCCGTTGGTCACCACGCCGGTGATCTGATTGAGCCGCTCTTCCACGTGCAGGGCACGCCCCAGGTCCATGTTGTGAATGTCGAGAATGATATTGCCGTTATCGGTTACAAAGCCCTCGCGATAGACCGGGTCGCCCCCGAGCTTGACGATTTCCCGGGCCACGTAGCTGCGGGCCATGGGAATGACCTCAATGGGAAGCGGGAAGTCGCCGAGCAGATCGACCTGCTTGCTGTCGTCGACAATGCAGATAAAGGTCCGGGCCACCGCCGCCACAATCTTCTCGCGGGTTAGCGCGCCACCGCCGCCCTTGATCAGTTCCAGGCGCGGATTGACCTCATCGGCGCCGTCGATATAGAAGTCCAGCTGATCCACGGTGTTGAGGTCGTAAACCGCGATGCCGTGACTGCGCAGGCGTTCTGCGGTGGCCTCGGAGCTGGCAACAGCGCCATCGAAACCGCCCTTGAGCGTGGCCAGGGCGTCGATGAATTTGTTGGCCGTGCTGCCGGTGCCGACGCCGACAATGCTGTCGCTGTCGAGATGGGCTTGGATCTGTTCCAGCGCTGCCTTGGCAACGGCGGTTTTCATCGCGTCCTGATTCATGAAGCTGCTCCGTGGGTGATCGATGCCGCACATTATAACGGCGCGGCCGCCCCGTTGTAGACGCCGCTGCGCAAAAGTCCGTAAACTCCTTGTTTTGTTTACAACAAACAAAACCGCCCTGAACTGAGAGAACTATGCCGCAACGCTATATCAAGAAGATCCTCGATGCCCGGGTTTACGATGTTGCCATCGAATCGCCGCTCACCACGGCACGCGGGCTGACCAAACGACTGGGCAACCATGTGATGCTCAAGCGCGAAGACCTGCAGCCGGTGTTTTCGTTCAAGCTGCGTGGTGCGTACAACAAGATTGCGCAGTTGTCGGATGAGGAGAAAAAGCGCGGCGTGATTTGTGCCTCGGCGGGGAACCATGCCCAGGGGGTGGCCCTGGCGGCCACCGAGCTGGGGATCAAGGCTGTCATCGTGATGCCCCAGACCACCCCGGAAATCAAGGTGAATTCCGTACGGGACCGGGGTGCCAAGGTGGTTCTCAAGGGCGATGCCTTCGATGAGGCCGCCGCCCACGCGGCCGAGCTGGTCGAGAAAAAGGGCTACACCTACATCCCGCCCTTCGACGATGAAGACGTGATAGCCGGGCAGGGCACTGTGGCCATGGAGCTGATGTGGCAGACCAGCCTGCCCCTGCATGCGGTATTCATCCCCGTGGGCGGGGGTGGCCTGATTGCCGGCATGGCGGCCTACATCAAGTATCTGCGCCCACAGATCAAGGTCATCGGGGTGGAGCCGGAGGACTCGGCCTGCCTGAGCGAAGCGCTCAAGGCGAAGAAGCGGGTGGTGCTGCCCCAGGTGGGCATCTTTGCCGATGGGGTGGCGGTCAAACAGATCGGCGCCCATCCCTGGGAGATCTGCAAGGACAACGTGGATGAAGTGATCACCGTCAGCACCGACGAGATCTGCGCGGCGATCAAGGACGTGTTCGAAGACACCCGTTCCATCGCGGAACCGGCGGGCGCGCTATCAGTGGCGGGTATGAAACGCTATGTGCAGCGGGAGGGCATCGAAGGCGAGAATCTGGCGAGCATCGTTAGCGGCGCCAACATGAACTTCGACCGTCTGCGCTATATCTCCGAGCGGACCGAGATCGGCGAGAAGAAGGAGGCGATTCTGGCGGTCACGATTCCGGAACGCCCCGGCGCCTTCAAGAAGTTCATCAACGCGCTGCACAAGCGCAACATCACCGAATTCAACTACCGCTATTCCGACAAGCAGGAGGCTCACATTTTCGTGGGCGTCCAGGTGCAGGCGGGCGGCCTGGGCAGCCAGGACCTGGTGCAGGAGCTGCGCGAGGCGGGTTACCCGGTGATGGATCTGACCGACAACGATCTGGCCAAACAGCATATCCGTCATATGGTGGGCGGCCATGCCCCCTGGGTGGATAACGAGAAAGTCTTCCAGTTCCAGTTTCCGGAACGCCCGGGGGCGCTGCTCAAGTTCCTCAGTTCCCTAGGCACACGCTGGAACATCTCCATGTTCCACTACCGCAACCATGGCGCGGCCTACAGCCGGGTGCTGATGGGCGCCCAGGTGACGGATGACGAGAAGGCCGATTTCCTCGCGATGCTGGACCGGGTCGGCTTCGACTACGATGAAGTCAGCGAGAATCCGGCCTATCAGCTCTTTCTGGGAGCTTCGCAGGACTGATGTCGGAGGTCTGAAGTCGGACGTCTGAGATGGTTCGGGGAACGACGAAGTCCCGGCATCATCTTATCGACGCCCGACTCTGTGATTCATCCATAAAACACCTAAAAGTGACGAAGTCGTCAATTTTTGCGTCCGGTCAAACGTTAATTTTTAAATATTTGTAAAATATAAGTTAGCTGATACTCTTACTCATGATTCTCGATAAATGCCGTAGAGCAATGATAAGCAACGGTCTGCGGCGTCAGGAAGAACAAAAGATTGCGGGCTCGGGAGAATAACGTCATGAATCGCAAACCGGATGTGATTCGGGCGATGGTCATCACCTTTGTCATCGGGTTGGCCATTAGCGGCTTGACGTCGCTGCAGGACAAGCACACCGACCAGGCGGCAGATTCGCTGCCCATCATTTCCCTCGATGACACCATTGCCGCCTGGGAAAAGCCAGCGGATCAATAACCCCAGCTGTGCTTGATCCCAAAGCGTGAGAGGCGCAGGCGATAGCGTCCGAAAAAGCGCGGCGGATTTTTCAGTGTTTCTCCGGCCACCAGGGCCTTCATCTCTCGCGTTTGGCTCCCTGCCTGACTGATCGCGCCATGATCGGTCACCACATCATCCAGCGGTACATCCCAGGCGGCCACGGGCAGCTCGTTCACCTGTTGCAGAGCATGGGCCAGGCCCAATAGCGCCGGGCCGTGATAGCCGCGCAGGCGGTAGGCAAAGGTGCGGTCGTAAAAGCCGCCGCCCATGCCCAGGCGCCCGCCTTTCAGATCAAATCCCACCAGTGGCAGCAAGACCAGATCCAGGGACCAGGCCGCCCGGCGAGCGCCGTTGCGCAGGGCGGGTTCGGGAATGCCGAAACGGTTGGGCTTCAGGCGGGTGTCGGCGTCGAAGCGATAAAACCAGAGCCGATTATGGAACACCGGGTGCAGGACCGGGAGGTAGCAAATCTTGCCATGGCGGCGGGCCAGGGTGATAAAGGGCGTTGGATCGATCTCGCCGTCATTGGGCAGGTAGATGCCGATGTGACGGCTACGTTGCACCGCTGGATGGCTCAACAGGGCACGCGCCAGCTTGAGACCGGCCTGACGTTGCTGATGTCGGGACAGGTTGCGCCGGGCCGCTCTGAGCGAACGCCGCAGTTGTCGACGGGTGACAGTGTCGTGTCTGGAAATCGAAGTCATGGGAAATCGGTAAGGTAAGAAGCTCTCCGAGCTGCCGTCGCCGGATATAGCCCTTGAACCCTAAGATTCAAGGTGGAGGCCGCTAGATGGAGAATTAGGCTTTCCCCTGCGTTGGGGGACTTGCTCACATCACCAGGGAGTAGCCTCCTGGGTATTAAGCATCGGCTCGAGGACACAATCCGGCATGTCGTACAGCCCAGAGAACTTGCAACCAAGTATACAGGATACCGGCCGGGCCATTGCAAACGGCATCACGTGAAGATTTGTACTAGTCGTCCAGGGCGTGATCCAGTTTGCGATTCATCTCTTCCAGCATGTCCGACGCCGAGCCGGTCACGCCGCTCTGTTGCAGCAGTTCGTGCGTGATGTTGAGGGCGGCCATGACGGCAATTCGCTCGGTGCCGAAGACCTTGCCGCTGGCGCGGATCTCACGCATCTTGCTGTCCAGGTGACGCGCGGCCTGCTCCAGTTCCCGCTGGGATTCTTCGGGGCAGGCGACCAGATAATCCTTATCCAGTATGTTGACTTCAACGGTCTGTTTTTCCGACATCAACGTTGCTCCAGTGCCCGGAGGCGTCCAATCATGGCTTCGATCTTGTTACGGGCCAGATCGTTCTTTTGCATCAATTGGGCCCGCTCGCGTTGCAGGTCGTCCTGCGCTTCTCGAAGTGCCTTGTTTTCTGTTTCCAGTCGGTGACAGTGCTCGATCAGGCGATCCAGCTTGTCCGAAAGGGCCTGCAAATCAGCTTGGTCCATGGATACTTCCAACCAGGGTCAGCGCATTCAACAATGATAAAAGGGGCCTGATACTCCATCAAGGCGGTTGAGGGACTTTGGGATTACGGATTGCCTGTTGTCCCATCCGCCGATGGCGGCCTCGCTGAGGAACCGTCCAGCCCCGGTGTGCATGGAGTATAGGCGTTGAAAGGGCCGACGTCAGGTCCTGTTACTGTTTATCCTAAGGCCGCTTTCTTCAGGCTTCGCGCCAAGGCAGAGAACTGGTGTACTGTCGGATGGAGACGCGCGTTCCCGGCGCCGCTCCCCGGGCGCCCCGGGGCGGGTTCCCGAAGGCCTGACAGGGTGGTTTTGTGGGAGGCAGTACCTTAGGATAGCGCCGGGGGCAAAGATTTGGCCCGGGGCCCAATCCCCCGCTGCTGGACGCCCCCAATGTTTGTATCAGACCTAGGAACCCTATGACCGCGCAAAACCCAGCTTCTGACGCCAATGACGATGTGCTCGATTTCGACCGTTGGGCAGACCTGTTCGCCCTTCACAGTGCCTTCAACCATCCCTGTGAACTGCATGGTGCGCTTGCCGGCCAGCTGGCGGCGGGCGAGCGCCTCTCCAGTGAGCGCTGGGAAGAACTGGCCCTGGAACACCTTGGCACCGAGCAATTAAAGCCGGCCGAAGGCGAAGCGCCGGATCCCCAGGCCTTCCTGCATGCTGCGTATGCCCGTGTTCTGGCGTCGTTGCAGTCCGAGCAGATGAGTTTCCGGCTGCTGCTGCCGGATGATCGGGCGCCGCTGGAACAGCGCCTGGAAGCGCTTGGCGCCTGGACCCGCGGCTTTCTCGAAGGCATGGCGGTCGCTGCCGGTGAACAGCTAAAGCGGGCACCGGACGACATTCGCGAGCTGGTCCGGGATCTGGTGGCGATTACCCAGGTCGAACCCGACGAGGACGACAGTGAGGAGGGCGAGCAGCAGTTCGCCGAGGTGGCCGAATACGTGCGTATCGGCGTATTGAATGTGTTTACCGAATTCAACCGACCCGATCCGGATCAGGCCAAGTCATTGCACTGAGCACAGGTCCGGACCGAGGAGCCGTTGCCTATGAGCATTCCCAATCGTGAGTTTGCCCGCCGTCGCCAGAAGTTGGCGGGTCTGATGGCCGAAAGCAGTATCGCCGTGCTGCCTGCCGCGCCGGAGCGCACCCGCAATCGCGATGTTCTGCATCCCTATCGCCAGGACAGTGACTTCTACTATCTGACCGGGTTCGATGAACCGGATGCGGTGCTGGTCCTGATTCCCGGCCGCGAACATGGTGAGAGTGTGCTGTTCTGCAAGGAACGCAATCCGGAAAAGGAACTCTGGGATGGCTCGATCGCCGGCCCGGAAGGTGCCGTGGAAAAGTACGGCATGGATGACGCCTTCCCCATCGATGACATCGACGACATCCTGCCGGGTCTGCTGGAGGGGCGGTCGCGGGTTTACTATTCCATGGGGCGTGATGCCCATTTCGACCAGCGGGTCATGGACTGGGTCAAGGCGCTCAAAAGCAAGGTGCGCAGTGGTGCGCGGCCACCCGGGGAATTCATCGCCCTGGAGCACCTGCTACATGACATGCGGGTGTACAAAAGTGCGGCGGAACTCAAGGAAATGGAGCGCGCCGGCCAGATCAGCGCCGAGGCCCATTGCCGGGCGATGCGCCGCTGTAAGCCCGGCATGAAGGAGTACCAGCTGGAAGCGGAGATCATCCACTGCTTCATGGACCATGGCGCCCGCTCGCCGGCCTATCCCTCCATCGTTGGCGGCGGCCAGAACGCCTGTGTGTTGCACTATATCGAAAACAGTGCGCCGCTGAAGGAAGGCGATCTGGTCCTGATCGATGCCGGCTGCGAACTGAACTACTATGCCGCCGACATCACCCGAACCTTCCCCGTAAATGGACGTTTTTCCCCGGAACAGAAAGCGCTCTACGAACTCGTTCTGGAGGCCCAGGAGGCCGCCATCCGTGCGACCCGCCCGGGTAATCACTGGAACCAGCCTCACGAGGCGTCGGTACAGGTGCTTTCCCAGGGCTTGTTGGACCTGGGCATCCTGAAAGGAACCCTGGAAGAGGTTATCGAAAAGGAGCGCTACAAGCCTTACTTCATGCATCGCGTCGGCCATTGGCTGGGCATGGACGTCCATGACGTCGGTGAGTACCGGGTAGATGGGGCCTGGCGACTGCTGGAGCCGGGGATGGTGACCACTGTGGAACCGGGTCTCTATATTCCCGCCACGGCCACCGAGGTGGACGAAAAGTGGCGGGGCATCGGCATTCGCATCGAAGACGACGTGGCTGTGACCAAAGACGGCTGCCGCGTCATGACCGAGGACGTGCCCAAGACCGTGGACGACATCGAGGCGTTGATGGCGTCATGACTGCAACCACTGCCGCCGAAAACCGCCGGCTTGATACCGACATCCTGATCGCCGGCGGCGGCATGGCCGGCGCCACCCTGGCGTTGCTGTTGGCCCAGCGTTGTCCGCAGCTGCGCGTCACCGTTGTGGAGCCGGCGGATCTGCCCCCCGATCCTGACCCTCAAGCCTATCAGCCCAGTTATGATGCCCGGTCCACGGCTCTGGCCTATGGCACCCGCCAGATCTATGCCGGACTGGGGCTTTGGGAGGCCATTGCTGAACGGGCCACGCCAATCAGGGAAGTGCATGTGTCTTACAGGGGGCGTTTTGGTGAAAGCCGACTGCGCGCAGAGGAAGAACAGGTGCCGGCGCTGGGGTATGTGGTCGACAACCGCTGGCTGGGCATCAATCTGCTGAAGGCGCTGCGGGGCCACCCAGGCATTAAGTGGCTGTGTCCGGCGTCGGTGGAGCAGGTTGGACGTCAGGTCGACGGCGTCAGCGTGACGCTCAGCGGGCGTGCAGCGCCTGAAGGCCTGACGGCCCGGTTGCTGGTGGTGGCCGATGGCGGGCGCTCCGGACTCAAGGAAGCCCTGGGCTTCGAGACCAGCACCCACGACTATGGCCAGCAGGCGGTCATCGCCAACGTCTCTACCGCCAAGCCCCATGACTTTCAGGCCTTCGAGCGCTTTACCGATAACGGTCCCGTGGCCTTGCTGCCCCGGGGGCCGGTCGAGCGGGCGGCGGGGGAATCCGCCCTGGTGTGGACCTTGGCGAGCGCCCAGGCCGAGGAGGTTCTACAGCTGGATGATTCCGATTTTCTGCGGCGGCTACAGGATCAATTTGGTTGGCGCCTGGGGCGCCTGACCAAGGTCGGTCAGCGTCAGGCCTATCCCCTGCAGCTCCGGCAGGTGGCGGCGCCTTGCCAGCCGGGCATCGCCCTGGTTGGTAATGCTGCCCATTCACTGCACCCGGTTGCCGGGCAGGGGTTCAATCTGGCCGTGCGTGGGTTGCAGCGCTTGGCCGCCGCCATCGAGGAAGGGGCAGGTCGTGGCCGGGTGCCGGGTGATCTGGCCGTGCTGACCGACTACTGGGAACAACAGCAGGGGGATGTGGCCAAGATCGCCGGCTTCTCCGGCTTGCTGGCAGAACACCTCGACAGCGCCAAAGGCTGGCTGGGCACCGGGCGTGATGCCGGCCTGGTGGCGCTCGATCTGCTGGATGGCCCCAGGCACTGGTTCGCCCGCCAGGCCATGGGCTTGCGATAAAGGCGATAGACAGGACTTCACATCGCAGTCGCTGTGAATCAGGCTGTTCCGACGTCCGACAAACCCAATGTAAAGGACCCAGAACCCCGTGACTGAAGCAAAGAAACCCATGGCAACCGCTCCCGTCCATGACACGGATATCGCCATCGTCGGTGGTGGCCTGGTCGGTATGGCCCTGGCTCTGGCGCTGTCGTCGTTGCCGGTGCAGGTGCGGGTACTGGAAGGACAGAGCCGCGACAGCATGCTGGCCGAGCCACCTGAGCTGAACGGCGTCGATGATGCCGAACCGCGGGTCAGTGCGCTCACGGAAGCGACGCGCGGATTCCTGGCCGATCTGGGGGCCTGGCCGCGCATCCGCGAATCCCGCCGTTGTGCCTACCGCCATATGCGCGTCTGGGACGCCGAAGGCACCGGGGCCATTGGTTTTGATGCCGATACCCTGCAGGTGCCGCAGCTGGGGCACATCGTTGAAAACCGGCTGGTGGTGAAGGCGTTGGTTGAAGCAGCGCTGCAGCAGGACAATATCGAACTGATGGACCGGGTGAAGGTGGAAGGCTGGAGCCGGGAAGGCACCGCTCAGGTGCTGCGCCTCGCGGATGGTGGCAGTGTCCGGGCCTCGCTGGTGATTGGCGCCGACGGCGCCCAGTCACGTATCCGTCGCTGGTGCGGTCTGCCCACCCGGGAATGGGACTACGGACAGCAGGCCATCGTGGGCACGGTGAGAACCGAAAAGCCCCACGCCATGACTGCCTGGCAGCGTTTCACGCCCACGGGACCCCTGGCGTTCCTGCCGCTGGCTACAGAAGCGGGTGACCAGCACTACTGTTCCATCGTCTGGTCTCAGGACCTGGACGCGGCTGGGCGTTTCATGCAGCTGGAGGACGAGGATTTCAAACAGATGCTGGGCGAGGCCTTTGAGTTCAGACTCGGGCGAATTGAAGCTGTCTCTCGCCGCCACGCCTTCCCGCTGCGCCAGCGTCATGCCAAGCACTACAGCATGCAGGGTGTGGCCCTGGTGGGGGACGCCGCCCATACCATCCACCCACTGGCTGGTCAGGGCGTGAATCTGGGGTTTGCCGATGCCGCCGTGCTGGCTGATGAAATCCGTCGTGCCGTGGGACGGGGTCAGCAGCCGGGCGAGGCAGCCATCCTCCGTCGCTACGAACGCCGCCGCAAGGGCGATAACCTGATGATGATGGCGGGCATGGAAGGCTTCAAACAGCTCTTCGGCCGCGACGAACTCCCCCTGCGCTGGCTGCGCAACGCCGGTCTACGCTGGGTCAACGGCCAGGATACCGTCAAAAGCTGGCTGGCCACCGAAGCCATGGGGCTGCACCACGCCTTGCCGCGATTCTAGGGGGAATGGTCCGGGGCCGTGCCTGGCCGTGTGATGTTTCACGTTTCAGGTTGGACGTTTCACGTAAAAGCTCGACTGCGGTGCACCGGGCCTAATGCTGAGTGCCAACGTCCAACGTCCAACGTCCAACGTCCAACGTCCAACGTCCAACGTCCAACGTCCAACGTCCAACGTCCAACGTCCAACGTCCTATTTCTTCCGCCGATTGGAATGGCGAATCAGCGAGTCCGCAAACTGCCCCAGCTGGCGGTTGACCGTTTTTACTGAACGGTACACCCCGTCCACGGTCTGGTCGTGAATCTCGCGCACCTGACGGCTGCGCAACCGGGCGCGTTCGTTCGCGGACAGGCGATCGATCACGCCAAAGGTCAGATCGGTGATCGACTTGTGGATTTCCTCCACCGTCAGCGTGCCGGTCTCCACACCTTCCTCCAGCAACTGCTTGCGCTCGCGCAGGGCATTGCCGCGGGCCCGGTTGCCCTGCAGGCGATCGGCCAGGTCGGCGGCACGATGGCGCAGCTGGCGTAACTGGCGACGATCCTGAGGAATACGCAGGGCGAGGACCAGCAGGGCGACCAGATTGATGATCCCCAGGAAGACGGCTGTCAGCATGCCAAGCGATTCCGTCATCGGAATTCCACCTTCAGATCAGCCTCGATCTCACGTTCGGCCAGTTCGCCGCCAATTTCTTTCTGCACCTGCTCATAGACTTTCTGGCGCACCAGGGTGGGCAGGTGATCGGCCAGCAGGCGGGCGGCACGGGATTCGCGCCGGGCCAGGGTCAATGGATCGCGCAGGCGGATGGTTAGCACCATCTCGGGCTCCGAAAGCGGTGCATTCGCCGACTCCGGTTCCAGATCCGCCTCGATCACCTGCAATTGCTCCTGCAGGCGCGCCATCTCCGCCGTCTGGCGGGCGCGTTGCCACAGCATGTAGCCGGCCAGCAGCAAGAGGACAGCCAACATGAGATTCAGAGCAACCAGCATAACGACTCCTGTGGTTTACGGACGCCTACTATATCGCTGCTCCGCCGTGGGGTATTTGTCATTTTGGGTCAGGCGGGTGGAGGCGTGAGCCGTGCACGGGCCTCGCTGTAATCCCGTCGCAGGTCCTGCACCAGTGTCGCCACGGAAACCACGTTGTCGACGGCACTGACACCCTGGCCAGCAGACCAGACGGTTTTCCAGGCCTTGGCCTCGTCATCCATGGGCTTGAGTTTTTCACCGTAATCCACTGCACCGGGTTTGTGCAGCTCATCCATGGGGTAGCCGGCCGCCTCCAGGCTGGGCCCCATGAAATTGGCGGGTACCCCGGAAACCGCTGGGGTGTAGACGATATCCCCGGCACTGGCCTGCAGAATCATCTCCCGGTAGCCCTCCGGTGCGTTCGATTCTTCGGTGTTGATAAAGCGGGTGCCCATGTAGACCAGGTCTGCGCCCATGGCCTGGGCGGCCAGAATGTCACGGCCCCGGGACAGACAACCGGCCAGAATCAGGGTGCCGTCGAAGACCTGGCGGATCTCCGCCACCAGCGCGAAGGGGTTGATGGTGCCGGCATGCCCGCCGGCGCCCGCGGCGACCGCTATGATGCCGTCGACTCCGGCCTCGGCGGCTTTGGCCGCATGTTTGCGGTTGGTGACGTCATGGAAGACCAGGCCGCCGTAACTGTGCACGGCTTCCACCACCTCACTGGCCGCGCCGAGAGAGGTGATGACAATCGGCACCCGATGTTTCACACACAGTTGCAGGTCGGCCTGCCAGCGTGGGTTGGTGCGATGCACCACCAGATTTACCGCATAGGGCGCGGCCTCGGGCGCAGCCGCCAGTTCCCGGTTCATCTGCTCCAGCCACTGTTCGAAACCTTCGCTGCTGCGCTGGTTGAGCGCCGGGAAGCTGCCGACGATCCCCTCACGGCAGCAGGCCAGGGCCAACGTGGGATTGGAGATCAGGAACATGGGGGCGGCGATCAGGGGAAGGCTCAGTCGTCCCTGCAGGGTATCGGGAATGGGCATCGGTAAACCTCGTACGGCGTGGGAATGGCCCAAAGCTATACGCTCCATGTCGGTGCTGTCCAGCCCGGCGACGGCAAATGCTTTGGCCAAGTTTCCGGGATGCGGGTATCCTGTGCTCTCGTTTTTTTGGGGTAACGACAAGGATTGCGCAATGAAATGGATTCGATGGACACTCGCCGTGGCGGCTCTGATTCTGATCGGTTGGGTGTCTTATATCCTCTATCTGGCCAACGCCTTCCGCACGCTGGAACCGGTGGCGGTGGCCGGCTGCCGTCAGGTGGAAGGCGTCGTCGGTGCCGAGGATATCACCATTGCGCCGGAGGGGCGCTGGGCTTACCTGTCCTCCTCTGACCGGCGTGCCTTGCTGGCCGGGAAGGATCCAGGCCCCGGTGCCATTTACCGCTACGACCTTGAGTCGGACCATCCCCGGCCACAAAAGATGGAACTGTCACCGGCCATGCCGTTTCAGCCCCATGGTATCAGCCTGTTCGTGGCTCCGGACGGAGTGCAGACCCTGTTCGTCATCAATCACGCCGGCGGGCAGCACCGGATTGACATCTTCCGTATCGAGGGGGACCGTCTGATCCATCGTCGCACGCTCACCGATCCCGCCCTGATCAGTCCCAACGACATTGCCGCGATCAGCCCCAACCAGGCCTATGTCACCAATGACCATGGTTTTGGCAACCGCAGGCTGCAGAAGATGGAAGACTACCTTCGTTTGCCCCTGGCATCGGTGGTCTACATCGACGAAAAGGGGGCCTCCGTGGTGGCGGATCATCTGCACTACGCCAATGGCATTCAGTTGAGTCCCCGGGGGGATCGGGTGTACGTCGCGGGCACAACGGAACCGGCGTTGCGGGTATACGACCGTGATCCGGGTACACAGCAATTGACACTGGATCACACCATTGCCCTGGAGGCGGGACCGGACAATATCGAGCTCGACCGCAACGGCCATCTGTGGGTGGGCGCCCATCCCAAGCTGCTGGCGTTTACCGCCCATGCCCGGGATCCGAAGGCGCTGTCCCCATCGGCGGTGCTGGAGATCGATCCGCAGGCGCCCGAAGGGGAGCGCGTCACCACCCGCTACCTGGAAGAAGGTCAACGTATGTCCGGTTCCAGCGTCGGCGCGGTCCGCGGTCATCGCTTGCTGATTGGCAGTGTCTTTGAGCCGCTATTTCTCGATTGCCGGCTGAGAGAGGCGCCCTAGATTGGCCTGCTGGCGTTTCTGGTAGGCCTGGTAAGTGTGGGCAAAGGCCCGAAGCTCATCGGCACTCTGGTCCCGGTACAGTTGCTTGAGCTTGCCGGAACGGTAAAGCGCTGCCATGCGCTGGTCGAAAAGGTCGGCCAGGCGCTGGCCCCGGGGTGTTTTCTGAAAGCCGACGTAGAGTTTTTTCGGCGCAATGGCTTGCTTCATGACAAACGGCTTGTGCAGCAGCGGCGCCAGATAGCGCTCATAGTCAAGCAGGTAGTCGATGCGGCCCATCTTGAGCAGCTGGACGCCGGTTTCCAGATCACCCACGGTGACGGGGTTGACGTTGTCCGGCAGCCACTTTTCGAACCCGTAGCCGCGAATCCAGCCCACTCTGGCTGTCTCCAGGGATTCCGGGCCTTGCCAGATCTTGTCGTTCCACAGGGAAAAGGCCGCGACTACCGGTGCGTCCATATCGATGTGCCAGAAGGGGTAGATCAGGGGTTTGTCGTTATCGTGGTAGGTGCCGACCAGACCGTCCGCCTGTTGGTTTTCCACCATGAACTGGGCGCGTCGCCAGGGGAGCAGGTGCAGGGTATAGGTGAGGTCGGTGGGCTGGAACACCGCATTGAGGACATCGAAGTACAGTCCCTGGCCATCAGCCTCCGTGTAGCCTTCCCACTCGGCGCTGGTCAGATCCACCGTTCCCTCGGTGTCTTCTGCTGGCGCGGTGAGAGGCAGAGACGACAAGAGCAGAAGGCTCAGTAGCCAGACAGGCGATCCGGTGCGCATGGGATGATCCCGCCATTGTTCGGACACGGAGTTGGATCACGTTTTACCCAGTGTCTCGCAATTGGCGACAGGGTTAAATGCTGCAGTGATCGAAAAGACGGGCCAGTAAAGCCGGAACCGCCGTCTCCACCCGGAGAATACGCGCACCGAGGTGGACCGGATCAAAACCCTGTTCCTGAAGCTTCTCGACTTCGTAGGGAATGAAGCCGCCTTCCGGGCCAATGCAGAGGGTTACCGGTTCGCGCAGGGCCATGGGGCAGGGCGTGGCGGTGTTGGGGTGGGCCACGAGCTTGCGGCTGTTGCCGGCCAGTGCGGCCAGCTCGTCCTCGACGAAGGGTTTGAAGCGCTTGTGCAGTGTGACCTCCGGCAGTGCCGTGTCCATGGCCTGTTCCAGGCCCAGCACCAGCTGTTCCTTGATGGTCTCCGGCGCCAGCCAGGGGGTTTGCCAGTAGCTCTTGTCCACCTTGTAGCTGTGGAGCAGAACGAGGCGCTTGACCCCCATGGCGGCAACCGTCTGCAGCACACGGCGCATCATCTTGGGGCGGGGCAGACCGAGCACCAGGGTCAGGGGCAGAGGGGTGGGCACGACGCGGTCCCAGGTGATCCTCAGGCGGGCTTCATGGGCGTCCAGCCGCTCGACCTGACCGGTGCCCATGGGGCCATTGAGCCGGCCCACCGGTAGGCTGTCTCCCGGCTGCGCGGCCAGCACCTCCCTGAGATGCTGCAGGCGGCGTCCGGTGACGCGCGCCTCGTGATCACCCAGGAAGTCATCCGGTTCCAGCAGTGCCAGGTTCATGATTCTTCGGGGGGTTCTTCCTGGGGCCGTTCCACCATCCGGCCAAACAGGATGCCCACCTCGAACAGCAGCCACATGGGCACGGCCAGCAGGCTCTGGGAAATGACATCCGGCGGGGTCAGCAGCATGCCGATGATAAAACAGGCCACCACGACATAAGGGCGTTTGGCCGCCAGGTCCTCGGCCGTGGTCATGCCCGAGAGAATCAGCAGCACGGTGGCGATGGGGATCTCGAAGGCGACCCCGAAGGCAAAGAACATCTTGAGGACGAAATCCAGGTAGCTGGAGATGTCGGTCATCATCTGCACTTCGGTCGGGCCGACCGAGGTGAAAAAGCCGAATACCAGGGGGAACACGACAAAGTAGGCAAAGGCGGCGCCGGCATAGAACAGGATTACCGAGGAGAAGAGCAGGGGAAAGGCCAGGCGCTTTTCGTGCCGATAGAGCCCGGGGGCGATGAAGCTCCAGATCTGGTACAGAATGAAGGGGATGGCGATAAAGACCGCTACCACCAGGGCCAGCTTGAGCGGGGCGAAAAACGGCGAGGCCACGTCGGTGGCGATCATGGTGGCGTTTTCCGGCAGATAGGCCCGCAGCGGATCAGACAGCCAGCCGTACAGGATGTTGGCAAAGGGATAGACGCCCAGAAAGGCCACCAGAACCGCAAGGACCGCCTTCAGTAGCCGGTTGCGCAGCTCGATCAGGTGTGCCACCAGGGGCATCGGTTCATCCTGATCCTGTTCCGGGGGGGGCTGTCTGGTGTGGTCTTGGGTGTCGTCGTTAGCCATCAGAGCGGTTCTTGTCAGACTGCGATTCGGCGGGGGCCGTCGGATCCTTGCCGGCAACCGTGTCTTCCGGCGGTGCCAGATCTTTGTTCACCAGCATGTGCTCGTATTCGCGCGCCTTGGACAGGCCTTCCTGGAAGTTGCGCTGGATATCGTCGAAACCCACTTCGCTGCGCTCCTTGCGGATGCGTTCGCGGATTTCCTCGGCCCGTACCTGGCGGTCCAGCTCATCGGTAAACTGGCGTGTCATTCGCCGGGCGCGGCCAATCCAGCGGCCGGCCGTGCGCGCAGCTCCCGGCAGACGCTCGGGACCGAGCACCAGCAGGGCCAGGATGGCGCAGAGGACCAGTTCCAGAAAACCGATATCGAACATGCCGGCGGCCTCAGTGCTGCTTCTCGTCGGCCTTCTCTTTCTCGTCGTCGACCGTCTTGTTTTGCTGCTTTTGCAGCTGGGACGGGGTCACGTCTTTTTCGTCCTCTTTTTTCTGTTCCTCGTCGCTCATGGACTTCTTGAAGCCCTTGATGGCGCCGCCCAGGTCGCTGCCGATATTGCGCAGGCGTTTGGTGCCGAACAGCAGGACCACGATGGCCAGGATGATGATCAGCTGCCAAATACTGATACCCATAAGATGCCTCTCCTCGTGCGTATGACCGGCTGCGAACGCCGGTCTTTCTGTTAGTCGTCAGTCTGGCCCCGGGCGGCCTTTTCTTCCAGCCCGGAAAGACCGAAACGCCGCGCCAGTTCGTCCAGCACCCGCTCTGGCCGCTCGCCCAGATGCGAGAGCATGACCATGCTGTGGAACCAGAGATCGGCGGTTTCGTTGATCAGGTCCTGGTGGTCGTCGCTGTGCTCGGCGTCCTTGGCAGCGATCAGTGTCTCGGTGCATTCCTCGCCGACCTTCTCCAGGATCTTGTTGAGCCCCTTGTGGTGCAGTTTCGCCACATAGGAGGCCTCCGGGTCACCTTCCCGGCGGCGCGCTTCGAGTACGTCGCCCAGGGTTGTTAGAACTTGGTCCATGGGTATGAGTTCACCTATTTTTGACGTTTCACGTTGGACGTTTGATGTTTCACGTAAAAAACGTTTGACCACGGTGGCATGGATTGCATGCTGGGCGACAACGTCCAACGCCCTATTTATAAATCTCGCCCGGATCCTTGATCACCGGATCCACCGCCTGCCACTGATCGCCTTCCAGCCGCTGATAGAAGCAGCTGCGCCGGCCGGTATGGCAGGCAATGCCGCCGGCCTGACGGACCTTGAGCAGGATGACGTCGTTGTCGCAGTCGAGGCGAATGTCCTCCACCGCTTGGGTGTGGCCGGAGCTTTCACCCTTGCGCCACAGTTTACCCCGGGAACGTGAAAAATAGATGGCGGTGCCTTCCTGCGCCGTCAGGCTCAGGGCTTCACGGTTCATCCAGGCCATCATCAGGATGGTGCCGTCATCGGCATCCTGGGCAATGGCGGGCACCAGGCCGTTGGCGTTCCAGGCCACTTGGTCCAGCCAGTCGTCGTTTGTGTCGGTCATAGCGTCTCTTGATCGTGCCGTGGTCGTTTCAGCGTTGTCGTGGCCAGAGGAAAAACACCCCGGCACCAAACAGCGCCCAGCTCTGAGCCGGCAAATCCTGCAGCCAGCTTAGGGCCGAGGCGTCCCCCACCACAATACCTCCTGCGAGGCAGAGGGTCGCCAGCCAGAGCCGGCGCTGGCGACGGGCAGCGCTGCCCAGGTCTTCGCGCAGGTGTTCGAGACTGTACTGCTGGTGCTGACTGGTGCGCTCCAAACCGGTGATCTGCTGCAGGGCGTCGTGCACCAGCCGCGGCATTTCCGGGGTCTGTTCCAGCAGTTCCGGCAGTTGCTGGCGGAAGGCCTTGAGCAGCCCCGGCGGGCCGATCCGCTCGCGCATCCACTTGTTGAGGAAGGGGTAGGCGGTGCGCCAGAGATCCAGCTCCGGATACAGCTGGCGACCCAGACCTTCCACGTTGAGCAGGGTCTTCTGCAGCAGCACCAGCTGTGGCTGCACTTCCATGTTGAAGCGCCGGGCCGTCTGGAACAGGCGCAGCAGGAAGTGGCCGAAGGAGATGTCCTTCAGCGGCTTCTCGAAAATGGGTTCGCAGACGGTGCGGATGGCGGCCTCGAATTCATTGACCGGGGTGTCCGCCGGCACCCAGCCGCTCTGGACGTGCAGCTCGGCCACCTGGCGGTAATCACGGTTGAAGAAGGCGAGCAGGTTGCGGGCCAGGTAGCTCTTGTCCTCCGGTGCCAGGGTGCCGACGATGCCGAAATCGATCGCTACGTAGCGCGGGTCGTCCGGGTTGCGGGCATCCACGAAGATGTTGCCCGGGTGCATGTCGGCGTGGAAGAAGCTGTCGCGGAAGACCTGGGTGAAGAAGATCTCCACGCCCTTTTCCGCCAGCACCCGCAGATTGACTCCGGCCGCCCGCAGGGCGTCCACATCGGCAATAGGGATGCCGCCAACGCGCTCCATTACCAGCACGTTGCGGGTGATGTGGTCCCAGTAGACCTCCGGGTGGTAGATCAGGGTGGAGCCCTCGAAATTGCGTCGCAGCTGGCTGGCGTTGGCCGCCTCGCGCTGGAGGTCGAGCTCGTCGAAAATGGTTTTCTCGTAGTCACTGACCACTTCCACCGGTCGCAGGCGGCGGCCGTCCGGCCAGTAGCGTTGCAGCAGCTGGGCCATGAGGAACATCAGGGCGATATCCTGGTGGATTACCCGCTCAATGCCGGGACGGATGACCTTGACCACCACCTCGCGGCCGTCGGGCAGGGCGGCACTGTGAACCTGGGCGACGGACGCCGATGCCAGCGGCTCCACATCGAAGCGGTGGAACAGGCGGTCGATGGGCTGGCGCAGGCTGGTTTCCACGATCTGTCGGGCCTGTTCGCCGGGGAAGGGCGGGACCCGGTCCTGCAGCAGGCGCAGGGCTTCGGCCATGTCATCCGGGAGCAGGTCGCGCCGGGTGGAGAGAATCTGGCCAAACTTGACGAATACCGGTCCCAGCTCCTCCAGGGCCCGTCGCAGACGCTCACCCCGCGACAGCTTGGGGTGCGGGAACAGGTGCCAGGGGGCCAACAGCAGCAACAGGCGCAGAGGGATGGGCAGCTGCACCAGATCCAGGAACTCGTCCAGGCGGTATTTGCTGATGACCCAACCGATACGGAACAGGCGTTGAATACGGCTCACGACGTCTCCGAGGCATCATCGGCCTGGTTACGGCCTTCCAGACGGGCAATCCGGGCCTCCAGGCGGTCGGCATCCAGACGGGTGGTGTCGACATCGTCCCAGAAGGCTTCGGTCTCGTTGCGGCCGGGAATCATCCGGGTTTCCTCCTGCAGATAGGATTCCACCTGGCGACCCAGTTTGGCGTGAGCTTGGCGCAGCCATTTCAGGGTCTGGCGCACCCGGCGGCCAATGAAGTGGGCGGGTACGTCGCCGATACTGGCGGCCAGGCTGCCTTCCCAGTCCAGATCCAGTTCCTGCAGCGTTTGCTGGAGCTGTTGCGCGCGGGCCGCATCGCCCTCGATAGTGACGCGACCCTGCTGAAACACCTGGGTTTCTCCCTGGGCCAGGGCCAGAAAACCCAGCGGGGTGCCGCTGATGGTCACCGCCGGATCGTCCACCGGTTCGCCGTGCAATACCAGCGCCTGGCGCTCGCGGCGGGCGGACACGCGCACGCCCATGGGTTCCATGACCACGGTTACCGGGCGGTCGAGACAGGCCAGCAGACGCTGGCGCCCCGGCGGGTCGAGCATCAGGGCGCGGTTGAGCACCTGCTCTACCAGCCCCACCACGGCCATACGCGACGTCGGCCCCAACATCAGGGTTTGACCCCCACGTGGAGGGCCACGATCCCGCCGGTCATGTTGTAGTAGCGGCACTGCACCAGGCCGGCGTTTTCCATCATGCCCTTGAGGGTGTCCTGATCCGGATGCATGCGGATGGATTCGGCCAGGTAGCGGTAACTCTCGCTGTCGCCGGCGATCAGCTTGCCCATCAGCGGCAGGGCCGAGAAGGAATAGGCATCGTAGGCCCGGCTCAACAGCGGGTTGGTGGGCTTGGAGAATTCCAGAATCATGAGCTTGCCGCCGGGCTTGAGGACCCGGGTCATGTCTCGCAGGGCCTGGTCCTTGTCGGTGACGTTGCGCAGGCCAAAGGCGATGCTCACGGCCTGGAAGCTGTTATCGCCAAACGGCAGGTGCTCGGCATCGGCCTGGGCGAACTCGATGTTGTCGGCATAGCCGCGGTCCATCAGCCGGTCGCGCCCGACCTTGAGCATGGAGGCGTTGATGTCGGCCAGGACGACGCGGCCTTCGGGACCCACCAGATCGGAAAACTTCATGGTCAGGTCGCCGGTGCCGCCGGCGATATCCAGGACCCGATGGCCCGGGCGCACGCCGCTGACTTCGATGGTGAAACGCTTCCACAGCCGGTGGATGCCCATGGACATCAGATCGTTCATGAGATCGTATTTGCCGGCCACAGAGTGGAACACGTCGCCCACCCGTTTGACCTTCTCCTGGCGGGCCACCTGCTGGTAGCCGAAATGGGTGGTTTCGTCCGCTGATTCGGGGCGCTTGCTGGCTTGGTCGACCATAGAGGTTGTCCTGGTTGCAAAACTGGGGGCTATTCTAACGTCGCTTCACGCAGATGTCTTTGAGACGAGGCCCGGGAAGGGTAATCTGATTGTCAGCAACCCGGCTTAATATCGGTCAAGCTGGAGGCTGTCAAAGCCATGCTTTACACTCCCGGCTCGCCAAAAAGAACGAGGAATTCGATGTCGGTCATTGATGTTACACGCCATCACAGCCTGGATCACGACCACGCCATTGCCGCCGCGGACAGCCTGGCACAAAGCCTGGCCAAGGATTTCGACGTGCATTATCAGTGGCAGGGTGACGAGATGACGTTCAAGCGCTCCGGGGTTAAGGGGCAGCTCAAGGTGACCTCGTCCACCATCGCCATCCACCTGGAGCTGGGTTTCCTCCTGCGCCCCTTCAAGGCCCGTATCGAGCGGGAAATCCACCAGCACCTGGATTCGCTGGTGGAAGGCGGCGGTTGATTGCCAGCCCGGTGCCTGTGACCTGGGTGCCGGAAGGGTGTTGGCTATCGCTCAGCGGGCGTCCTTGCCCTGGTTCCAGAGCAATAGCCAACACCCTTCTCAACCCTTTGGGGGCGAACGCAGCGTCCTCTCAAAGATGATTGGCGGCGTAAAAGTTCGGGGGCAGGGTCACCGGCAGGGCATTCCCGGCCATCATCTGTTCCAGCACCCAGGTTTCCCGCTCAATAATCCGGCTTAGCAATTTGTCCACGTCGCCCATGGCGCGAAAGGCGTGCATGCCCCGGCGCAGGAACCCGTGCAGCTTGCCCAGCCCCGCCATCTCCGCCGGCCGTTCGGTGACTCTCAGGGCAAAGCGCAGGGTGCGGCTTTCCACGTAGGTTTGCAGATCGTCGCCGATATTCGCCACCAGCTGGATCTGGTGCAGGCGGTCCTGATGGCGGTCGCTACGGCGGTAGGCTTCGGCGTAATTGTCGGGGTTGATGACATCGGCCGCCATTTCGGCGAACAGGATGTCCGCCAGCTCCATGTCGAGCTTCTGGCTCAGCAGGTTGAGCTCCACCAGCCGGGCGACGGTATACAGGGCCGAGTCCGGCAGCATGCGAACCATGACCGGAAAGACCCGTTCAACGTCATCATCCCGGCGCTCGAAATTGCTGGTGTCGTAGAGATCCTCCAAGAGAAAATCCAGGCCTTCCTGGTAGGCCGGTGACCGGTATAGATCGGCATGGGTCTCCCGCAGGCGTCCGGCCTGCCACTGGGCTAATGCGTCCAGTTGCGGGCGCAGCGGATAGTTGCGGCGTTCATTGCGGAAGGCATGGTAATCGAGCATCAATTCGCGCAGGCGGCGCGCGTTGGGGGAGCGGGGTTGGGTCTTGAGCAGCTTTTCCCGGGACACCGGTGATCCTCTGGTCGTCCAATGTGGCCCGGGATTGTAACGAATGCAGAAGCGAGCGTCTTTTACCGCAGTGTCAGGTTTGTCGCGTTTGCCGGATCAATCCTGCTGGCGACCTCAGGCCCCGGCGGCCTTCGACAGCGGCATCTGATCCAGCGGCGGCACCCACTCCTTGCTGTCCAGTGTGATGAAATGGCTGGTGTTCTCGGTTTCCACCAGACGGATGGTGTTGGGGGTGTGCTTGGCACTTTCCAGCATCGCCTCACGATCGAGGATGCGGTCGGTCTGGGGAATCAGGATGGTGCCCTGGCGCAGGTTCTCGTACACGTCAAAATCGTTCCGCTCCATCCAGGCATAAATATTCTCGATGTTGCGGACGATGGTCAGATGGTCCCGGGTTGCAGTGAACATCTTGTTGAGCAGCTGACGCTTGCGCTCGGTCATGCGGCCGAAGAAGGTCTGCCCGTAGGTGGACGACGGCGTGCTGTTGATCAGCCGCACCAGCCAGGGCCACATGCCGTGGCTGACCGGCTCGAGAATGGCCTTGACCATGGGGTGCAGCGAGCCCTGGGGCAGCACCGGTGCTTCCAGGACTACATCGACATTGGTGTAGAGTTCCGGGCGCTGGGTGATGGCCTCAATGACCACGGCGCCGCCGCGGGAATGCCCGTGGACGCGAACGCGATCGGTGGTCGGCAGATTCTCCAGGGCCTGGTTGAGGACACAGGCATCGTATTCGATGGTGCGCTCGGGATAACGGTTGGCGATTTCCCAGGAGGGCGCTTCCGGCGTCGGGCCGCTGACCGGGATATGGTAGTGATTGCAGGTCAGCAGGATCAGCTCGGTGGTCGGCGCTTCGTAGGTCTGGGTGAAGTAGCAGTGGTTTTCCAGGAAACCGTGAACACCGATCACGGTGTGGGTTGCTTCGCCACTGTGATTACGAACTGATACCGCTGCCTTGCCAACTCGATACACCTTGCCCGAGAACATCTCGGTATAGCTCTGCTCGATCGGCTTGATCAGTTTGCGTGCGTGGCTCGCTTTCATAAACGGTCTCCCTATGCGGTAACGACCCGGAAGGGTGTGCTGACTGCCATTATGGCCAGACCCCCACGATCAGACTGTAACGTGGTTCGCTTTTCCTGAACATGGTGTCAGAAACGGAATCAATGGCCTATTACAACAAATTCATGCCAGAACAACAGCTTATCGCGGAATGTTGATGCTTTTTTACATTATTAAATGCATCTTTCTCTTTGAGTATAAGAAAGCTCTGGCAAACCTCCTGTTAAAAATTGTAACAGCGATCCCCGTTTGTGCGTTGTGTCGTGCTATCGGTGCGCCTGGTCGATGGTGCATGGTGGCCACGCCGGGGCTCTGGCAGAATAGCCGCTTTAACCCCCGGCCTCGTCCGGCGACCGTTTGTTAGACAGAGGAATGCCATCAACGTGCGAGGAGATGAAGCCAGCTTGCTGTCGCCCGTCGATGTGGCCTGGCTTTCCATGGATCACGCCACCAACCCGATGATGATCACGGCCCTGTTGCGGGTCGAAGGGTTGCGCGCGGCAGACTTCCGGTCGTTTCTGCAGGCCTACTGGCTGCAATGGCAGCGGTTTCGGGCCCGTCCGGTCATGCGGGGGGCCACCTGGTGGTGGGAAACCGATCCCACCTTTGCCCTGGATCGTCACCTGGAGGTGGTGGCGCCCGCCCTGCCATCGCCGGAAGCGCTGCAGACCTGGGTCAGCGAGCGCCTCAACGAGCCGCTGCCAAACCACCATCCGCGCTGGAAGTTCTGGTACGTCCCGCTGGAGGGGGAAGCGCCGGCCATCCTGCTGCGCATCCATCACTGTTACGCCGACGGTCTTTCCCTGGTCGGGGTGTTCAGGAATCTCACCACCGCAGCCCCCGAGGAACACCCCGATCCGGCGTCTACCGGTGTACACGAACTGCGCCACCAGTGGATGCAGGCCTCGTGGGCCTGGCTGCAGCGCCAGGTGCGTCTATCTTCGGGGGAGGGCTCCGGGGGTGGGGGCGTTGGCAAGGGGCTGGAGTCCTGGGCAGAGACCGGACTGCGCTTCGTCAATGAACTGACCGATTACCTGCTCGAGGAAATGGACTCGCCCACGCCCCTGCGCGGAGCATTGACCGGTCGCAAACAGTGCTGCTGGTCCGAACCGGTGCCGCTGGAACGCTTCAAGGCCATAGCGCGCTCCACCGGCAGCAAGGTGAATGACGTCCTGCTGGCCTGTGTGGCCTACGCCCTGCGCCAGCAGCTGGAGCGTGCCGGTCAGTCCCTGCAGGACCTCATCCTGCACGCCGCCGTGCCGGTGGATCTGCGGGCCATGCTGCCAGACAGCCTGCAGCCGGATTCGGGCATGCTGGGTAACCTGTTCGGCACCGTTTTTGTACCGCTGCCGGTGGATGCCGAAACCGGTCTCGAACAGTTGTTCCGGATCAAGCACGAAACCCGTCGTCTCAAGCACTCCTGGCAGCCGGGAATCTCCTGGGGCCTGCTGTGCTCGGCCGGGCTGATGCCGCGTCAGTGGCAGGAACCGTTGACACGGCTTTTCTCGCGCAAGGCCAGTGCCGTGGTTTCCAACGTGCCCGGCAGCGGCGAGCAGCGTTACCTGGCCGGCTGCCCGGTCCGCGAGCAGATGTTCTGGGTGCCCCAGGCCGGGGATATCGGTCTGGGCGTGAGCATCATCAGCTACGCCGGCCAGGTCCAGTTCGGCATCAAGGCCGATGAAGGCGTGCTTCCGGATCCACTGGCCTTTCGTGACGATTGCCTCGCCGCCCTGGAACCCCTGGAACGCTTGCTGTAGCGTCGCGACGCCTCAACCTGCCTGTCCGACGTCCGCATTCGACCCCTATTCACCACATCGCCTCCTTCTCCCTCCCCCCCATAGGCGTCTAAACTCCCAGTAAGGGCTTTTCACTCCGGCCCATGCGAGGCCGGTACCATCGTTTCACCGCAGGAGGCGAACATGAAAATACCTGAAGACGCTCTCACCAACCACGAAGTCACCATCTGCCTGGCCGGCGGTGCCGTACTGGGTCCGTTCAACGCCACCTGGAGCAAGGACAATCCCGGTGACGTCCGTGAGTTGACGCGCGAATACGACCGCTACCTGGAAGGGCAGGCCCAGCAGCGCTTCAAGTTTCACCTGCACGACACCTATACCAACAGCGTGCATGCCGTGATACTGGATTTCCGCAATGTCACCGGCATCTACGATCATGTTCGGCTACGCAGTGAACCGAGGCCCTGATCGGCGACGTACCGCCGTTTGACGGCGACGCCCGATCTGCGTGAATCTCGCAGGAGTGGTCCGGTGGCGAAAGCCGGGGCGCTGCAGCCAACTCATGACAACAGGAGGTGGTATGAGCAACACACGGGTGGAAAAGGACAGCCTGGGCGAGGTGGAGGTTCCCGCCGAAGCGCTGTGGGGCGCACAGACCCAGCGGGCCGTGGACAATTTTCCGGTGAGCGGCCGGCAGCTGCCGATTGCGTTCATTCATGCGATCGTCCGCATCAAGCGTTGCGCGGCGCTGGTCAACCAGCGGCTCGACCTGCTCGACAGCAATCGCGGCCATGCCATCGTGGAGGCCTGTGACCAGCTGTTGGCGGGTGCGCACGAAGACCAGTTCCCGGTGGACATCTACCAGACCGGGTCGGGCACCAGCACCAACATGAACGTGAATGAGGTGATTGCCACCCTGGCTTCACGTCACAGCCCCGAAGCGGTCAATCCCAACGACCACGTCAACATGTCCCAGAGCAGCAACGACGTGATTCCCACGGCCATTCACCTGAGCAGTGTGCTGGCGGTGGAGGAGTCGCTGCTGCCGGCGTTGACGCACCTGCAGGAGATCATTGCGCAGCGGGAGAAAGAGACAGCGCAGTGGGTCAAGACCGGCCGCACCCACCTGATGGATGCCATGCCCGTGACCGTCGCCCAGGAACTGCGCACTTGGCGCGAGCAGCTGACCGGTGTCCAGCGGCGCCTGGAGCATGCCGTGGACGACCTGCTGCCGATTCCTCAGGGCGGCACGGCGGTTGGCACCGGGATCAATGCCCATCCGGACTTCGCGCAGGAGTTTGCCGACGAACTGAGCCACCTCTGTGGACAGAATTTCCTGCCGCTGGATCACAAATTCACGGCCCAGAGCGGGATCGACGCCCCGGTTGCGCTGTCGGGCCAGCTGCGGGGGCTGGCGGTGGTGCTCACCAAGATTGCCAACGACCTGCGCTGGATGAACAGCGGCCCGATCCACGGGCTGGCCGAGATCAGCCTGCCGGCCCTGCAGCCGGGCAGCAGCATCATGCCGGGCAAGGTCAATCCGGTGATTCCCGAGTCAGTGGCCATGGCCGCGGCCCAGGTCATGGGGCTGGATTCGTCGGTGGCGTTTGCCGGGCAGTCGGGTAATTTCCAGCTCAACGTGATGCTGCCGCTGGTGGCCAATAACCTGCTGGAGATGATCCAGTTGCTGTCCAACGCGTCGCTGATTCTGGGGGACAAGGCGTTTGCCAATCTCACCGTGAATCAGGACCATCTGGCGGAGGCGGTAGGCCGTAACCCGGTGCTGGTGACGGCGCTGAATCCGGTGATTGGTTACGCCAAGGCGGCGGATGTGGCCAAGCAGGCCTATCGGGAAGGGCGTGCCATCATCGATGTGGCCGAGGAACAGACGGACCTCTCCCGGGACGAGCTGGAGAAGCTGCTTGATCCGATCAAGCTGACCCAGGGCGGACTGCCCGATCAATCGTAGGAACGAGGTGGAATGCTGCTGGGCGTACTGATGTTTCTGGGTCTGCTGACGGCCGCCAATGGTACGCCCGTACTGCTGACGCGCATGCTCGGTCCACGGCTGGCCTGTCCGGTGGACCAGGGGCGGATGGCCTGGGATGGCCGCCCCTGGCTGGGGCAGAGCAAGACCTGGCGGGGGATTGCCGGGAGCACCCTGGCCACCGGGGCCCTCGGGTTGCTGTTCGAATTCTCCCTCGCCTTCAGTCTCAGCTTCGGCTTGCTCGCCATGGCGGGGGATCTGCTTTCCAGTTTCATCAAACGTCGCCTGGGCTTGCAGTCCAGTGCCCGTGCCACCGGCCTCGACCAGGTCCCCGAAGCCCTGTTTCCGATGCTTGGGGCCTATGCTTTTCTCTCCATTTCGGTCTGGGAAGTGGCCATGGTGGTGCTGTTGTTCATTGCGTTGGAGATGACCGTCTCGCCGTTGCTATTCCGCTTGGGGATTCGTGCGAAGCCCCACTAACCGCCGTCAGGCGGGGCCCCGTGTCAGCACATGCCGGGTGATTTCCGGTGGGCAGTTGAAGCGCACATTGACCACCGAGGTGCCGGTGCCGGGACTGGTGTAGCCCTGCATACCCTGATACTGCCAGGCGCCGCGACCGACAAAGCGGGGACAGTCCGCGTCCAGGGTCAGGGGAATCCCCCCGGGCAGGCAGATCTGGCCGCCGTGGGTGTGCCCGCACAGGAACACGTCGTAGCCCATTTCGGCGGCGCGATCATAGATTTCCGGCGTGTGGGAGAGCAGCACCGTGGTCGCGCCGGCGGGAATGCCTTCGCCGGCCTGTCGCAGGTCGTCCACCTGGTAATAGTGGGCGTCATCGACGCCGGCCAGCCACAGCTGTTCGCCGTTGCGCTCCACGGCGGTGTTTTCGTTCATCAGCAGCCGATAGCCCATGGCTTCCATCTCCGGCAGCATACGGATGCTGTCGTGATTGCCCAGCACAGCGAATACCTCACCGCGCAGCTGGTCCCGTAACCGGCGCATCCCGTCCATGGCCGGTTCGATGGTACCCCAGGTGTCGCGGCGGTAGTCCCCGGTGAGAACGCAGAGATCGTAGTCCAGGTCCCGGACTCGCTCCAGCAACACCTGCAGCGCCAGTTCGTCCATGTCCACGTGGAGATCGGTCAGGTGCAGGATGCGGTACCCCTCGAAGGCTGGCGGCAGATCCGGGAGGACCAGTCGGTTGTCCACCATCCGGTGCCGGCGACCGTTGGCCTGGCCCCGGCCGTGCATCCCCGCCAGACGCAGGGAGACGCGGATCATGAACTGCAGCGAGAGCCAGTTTTCCGGGTGAAAGAAGGTGAGGCCGCCGCCAAAGGTACGCACTTTCCTGGTCTGCTCGATGGTCAGTCGTCTGCGCGCATGGTCGGCGCCCAGCCGGAGTTCGAGCTGGTGCAGCAAATCCTCTTCCGGTGCGTCCTGTGCCAGAGTCTGTTCCATCACATACTCCCTGAAATGTGCTGTTCCCAGCATAGTCGCTTGAGGCACCGCGACGAAACCGTTGGCTGTCGGACGGAGCGCCCCTTTTTTTAGTAGGGATTGAGGCGAATCAAGGACCATTGCCGTGTCACGAAGGTGTCATTGAATCCTGCCAGAGTTTTTCGTGACAATGACCGGGCAGTTTCCTGTCGCCATCGGATTTACGGAGGGTACACCGATGAGTAAGCCCATTCTAGGCGGCCTTTTCGAAATCGAGGATCCTCATCAACTGCGCCTGAATGCCCAGCCGGATGACACGGATGGCATCCCCCCTTACACGTCCTATTTTTTCAGGGAACTGGATGAAGAAGGCAACCCGGTCTGTACCTATCGCTATTGGGAAGCGGCGGACGGCGCGTTTTACGGCGCCGAGAGCTACACCCTGGATGGGAGCATGATCCAGCGGCGCCATTGTTCGCGCGAGCAGCTTTAGTGTCCCGTTGGTTGCCTGAATCAGTCGCCGCGGCTGGGTTCCCGGGTGCTGATCCAGGTTCCCGCCTCGCCCCGACAGAGCCCTTCGATATCCTGCAGGGCGCCAATCACCGCTGGATGACCGGTCAGGCGCGCAAATTCGCAGGCGGCCTCCACTTTCGGTCCCATGGACCCGGCGGGGAACGCCATGCGCGCCAGGTCGTCGGGATGAATACGCTCGACTCGCTGCTGGCTGGGTTTCCCGTAGTCTTGAAAGACCCCTTCCACATCCGTGGCAATGATCAATAGATCCGCTTCCAGCTCCCGGGCCAGTAGCGAGGCGCACAGATCCTTGTCGATCACGGCCTCCACGCCCTCGAGCTGGCCCTCGGCGTTGTAGCGGGTGGGAATCCCGCCGCCACCGGAACAGATCAGCACCGTGCCCTTTTCCAGTAGCCAGTGCATGGGGCGTAGCTCGAAAATACGCTGTGGTTTGGGGCTGGGCACCACGCGGCGGTAGTGGTCGCCATCCGGCGCCACATCCCAGCCACGCTCGGCCGCCAGGCTTTCCGCTTCTTCACGGCTGTAGACGGGGCCGATGAATTTGGTCGGATGCTGAAAAGCCGGATCATCGGCGGCCACTTCCACCTGGGTCAGCAGGGTGGCGAAAGGCACCTCCTGCGGTAGCAGGTTGCCCAGCTCCTGCTCGATCAGATAGCCGATCATGCCTTCGGTTTCCGCCCCCAGCACATCCAGCGGATAGGGCGCGACCTCGGTATAGGCCAGCCCCTGGAGCGCCAGCAGCCCCACCTGGGGACCGTTGCCATGGGCGATGACCAGTTCGTTGCCGGGCTGGATCCGGGCCAGGTGGGACACCGCTTCATGTACGTTCTGCCGCTGGCGATCGGCGCTCAGGGGTTCCCCCCGGCGAAGCAGGGCGTTGCCGCCCAAAGCCGCTACGATACGCATGACGTTCTCCTATCGTTCCGCCAGAGTCGAGAGCAGCACGGCCTTGATTGTGTGCATGCGGTTTTCTGCCTGGTCGAAGACGATGGACGCCTCTGATTCGAAGACCTCGTCCGTCACCTCCACGCCGTTATCCAGCCCGTGCTGTTCCGCCAGCTGCTTGCCGATCTTGGTCTCGGCATTGTGCAGGGCCGGCAGGCAGTGCATGAAGCGGACCCGCGGGTTGTGGGCGGCGGCCATCAGGGCCGGATTGACCTGGTAGGGGAGCAGCAGCTTGATGCGTGAGTCCCAGGTTTCCACCGGCTCCCCCATGGAGACCCAGACGTCGGTATGGATGAAGTCGACGCCATCCACCGCGCTTTGCGGATCCTCGGTCAGGGTCAGCCGGGCGCCGGTCTTCTCGGCAATGGCGCGGCACTGTTCAACCAGTTCTTCCTTGGGCCACAGGGACCGCGGTGCGGCCAGACGGACGTCCATGCCCAACTGGCAGCCGACAATCATCAGCGAATTGCCCATGTTGTTGCGGGCGTCCCCGACGTAGGCGTAACGGATCTCATGCAGGGGCTTTTCCACGTGCTCGCGCATGGTCATCACATCGGCCAGCATCTGCGTGGGGTGGTACTCGTCGGTCAGCCCGTTATAGACCGGCACGCCGGCGTTCGCTGCCAGCTCCTCCACGATGGCCTGGCTGAAGCCGCGGTACTCGATGGCATCGAACATGCGACCCAGCACCCGGGCCGTGTCCTTGATGCTCTCCTTGTGGCCGATCTGCGACGAACTCGGGTCGATGTAGGTGACATGGGCGCCCTGGTCGTGGGCCGCGACCTCGAAGGCGCAGCGAGTGCGGGTGGAGGATTTCTCGAAGATCAGGGCAATGTTCTTGCCCTGCAGGCGCGGCTGCTCACTGCCGATGGCCTTGGCCCGCTTGAGGTCGCGGGACAGGTCCAGCAGGTAGCGCAGCTGTTGGGGGGTGAAGTCCAGCAGGTTGAGCAGGCTGCGGTTATGAACATTGAATGACATGGTGCGCTCCTTGTCGGTCAGTAGTCGACGGCATCACGGCTCAGGGGGCAGGTCATGCAATGGCTGCCCCCGCGTCCCCGGCCCAGTTCGCTGGCAGTAATGGTGATCACTTCCACTCCGGCCTTGCGCAGCCGGGTGTTGGTGTAGGTGTTGCGGTCGTAGCCCACCACCACACCGGGTTCGAGGCAGACCATGTTGTTGCCGTCGTCCCACTGTTCGCGTTCCTGCTCGTAGCTGTCGCCGCCGGTCTCGACGGTACGCAGGGCTTTCAGGCCCAGGGCCTCGGCCACGACATCGAGGAACGGGGCTTTCTCCACCCGGATATCCAGGTGAGAGTCGCTGTCGCCGGGGCGAATGGAGAACGTGGCGATGCGCTCCACCACTTCGGGAAACAGGGTGACCAGATCGTGGTCGCAGAACGTGAAAACCGTATCCAGGTGCATGGCCGAACGCATGCGCGGCAAGGCCGCAACGATCACCCGTTCGGCCGCGCCGTGGCGGAACAGTGATTGCGCCAGCAACCCGATAGCCTGACGCGAGGTCCGCTCGCCCATGCCCACCAGGACCACGCCCTGGCCCAGGGGCATGACGTCACCGCCTTCCAGGGTGGCCATGCCGTGGTCGGCCTCCGGATTGCCCCACCACACCTGAAAATCGGCCGCCTGGAAAGACGGGTGAAAGCGGTAGATGGCGTCCGCCAGGATCGTCTCCTGACGCCGGGCCGGCCAGTACATGGGGTTGAGTGTAACGCCGCCGTAGATCCAGCAGGTGGTATCCCGGGTAAAGACGGTGTTGGGCAGAGGGGGCAGTACAAAACCGGCGCGGCCAACGAATTCCTGGAACAGCTTGGCTTCGTGGCTGTGCAGGTCTGAAGGCAGGTCGGAGCCGGCGATGCCGCCGATCATGAACTCGGCCAGGTCGTGCGCGGGCATTTCATCGAGCCACGCCCGGACGTCCGCGGCCAGGCCCAGGCCAACATTTTGATCGGTGATCCGTCGATCAAGGACCTGTCGTCGCGCTTCATCCTGAGCCAGGGTGTCGGCCAGCAGGTCGTGCATGTCCACCACTTCGATGCCGCGGTCTTCCATCTTGGTGACAAAGTCGTAGTGGTCGCGGCGCGCCTGCTGGACCCAGATCACGTCGTCGAACAGCAGCTCGTCGCAGTTTTGGGGGGTCAGGCGCAGGTGCGCCAGGCCCGGTCGGCACACCATGACCTTGCGCAGGTTGCCAATTTCAGAGTGAACGCCGAGAGCGGCTTGTGTGCTCATGTAACTCTCCTTGTATCGGCCATCAAAGGCTCAGTGTCCCGGTATATAGTCCCCACACCCCGATGACGGCGCCGATCAGCACCACGACCAGGATGGCTGTTTCGTAGGGCTGGAATACCTTCTGGTTGCGCTCGCGCTTGGCCATGGCGAAGAGGATGGCGCCCGGGGCATAAAGAATGGCACTGAGCAGCAGGTACTGGATGCCGGCCGCGTAGAGCAGCCAGATGGCATAGATGACGGCCACGGCGGCAATGAACAGATCCTTGTTGCGGCTGGGGTCCGTGGCTGAATAGGTTTCACCGCGCACCGCCAGCACCAGGGCATAGAGGGCAGACCACAGGTAGGGCACCAGGATCATGGAGGTGGCCAGATAGAACAGCTGCAGGTAGGTGTTGGCCTGGAACAGGGTGATCAGCAAAAAGAGCTGGATGAGGCCGTTGCTGATCCACAGGGCGCTGGCGGGTACCTCCTTGCGGTTCTCCTTGGCCAGGAAGGACGGCATGGTGCCATCGCCGGCCGGGATGTAGAGCGTTTCGGCACACAGCAGGGTCCAGCTGAGCAGGGCACCACACAGGGAGACGATCAGGCCGATATTGATCAATGTTGCCCCCCAGGGGCCGACCACCTGTTCCAGCACGCCCGCCATGGACGGGTTTTTGAGTCCGGCCAGTTCGGCCTGGGCCATGATGCCATAGGACAGGACGTTCACCAGAACCAGCAGTGCGAGTACGCTGACAAACCCGAACAGTGTTGCCTTACCCACGTCCGAGCGCTTGCCGGAACGTTTGGAGTAGACGCTGGCCCCCTCGATGCCGATGAATACCCAGACGGTCACCAGCATCATGTTGCGCACCTGGTCCAGCACGCTGCCCTGGTCGGCATTGCTGGCGCCCCAGAAATCCGCGGTGAACAGGTCGAACTTGAAGCCGATCGCCGCCAGGATGATAAACAGGATCAGGGGCACGATCTTGGCCACGGTGGTGATGGCATTGATGAAGGCCGCTTCCCTGAGACCGTTGAGCACCAGGAAATGCACCAGCCAGAGCAGTATCGACGCGCCAATGATGGCGGGCAGGGTGTTGCCTTCGCCAAACACGGGAAAGAAAAAGCCCAGGGAGCTGAACAACAGCACAAAGTAGCTGACGTTGCCGATCCAGGCGCTGATCCAGTAGCCCCAGGCTGAACTGAAGCCCATGTAGTCGCCAAAGCCGGCCTTGGCATAGGCGTAGACCCCGCTGTCCAGTTCCGGCTTGCGAACCGCCAGGGACTGGAACACGAAGGCCAGAGCCAGCATGCCCACGCCGGTGACCAGCCAGCCGATCAGCATGGCTCCGGCACTGGCGCTGGCCGCGGTATTCTGGGGAAGGGAGAAGATGCCGCCGCCGACCATGGAACCGATCACGATCGCGGTCAGTGCGGAAACCGATAACCTGACGTTGGAAGAGGTGTTCATCAGACGCTCCTTGTGACGTTTTTCTTCTTAGCGAATGGTTAAATCGTGAACAGTTTGTCAGTCGAGGGTGGGGTGGGATCTTGTCTCAAGTCAAAGAGGGTGAGGGTTATTTCTAGGTAGTTGCCGCAACCCGGTGGTGCTCAGGGGGCAACATACAGAATGTCTGAAACGCAGCCGTCCTGAAAATAGATGCGTTGCACCCGCGTGATGGCCGGGAAAGTGTAGCGATTCTCCCGCAGATCGTAGGTCCAGAGCGGCTGCGGCTGGTCGTAGGTCTGATCGGGTTCGCCCAGGGCCTGGCGTACCTGTTCCTGCGTCATGCCCGGGACCACCCGCTGACGGATGAGCAAAGTGCGCAGGCGCGTGGAGGAAATAGGGCGGCAGGCAGACGGGGCGGGAGGTGTGGCTTCGGCGTCTTCGTGAGCCGCCGATTGCGAGGTGCTTTCCAGCTCGGAGGGCGGGACCATCCGGTTGTCCGTGCCGAGAACGACGACTTCCGCATCGGGACCGCAGGGCGTGTCGGAAAAGACGCTGCCTTTCTCGCCACAACGGTAAATCTCAGCATGGGCCACGGCGGCCACAATCACGGCAGGGGCCAGCGGTAGAAGTCGCCACATGGTCTGTCATCTCCCGGGAGTTGCTCCATTCTCCTCTCCTCTGGCCTAATACCGCAATCCCGTAAGGCCGTGAGAGGAGGATGTGCATGAATTTCGTATTTCTGACCCTGGCGATTGTTGCCGAAGTAGTGGCCACCTCCGCGCTCAAGTCCTCGGCCGGCTTTACCCGCCTGTGGCCTTCGGTCGTGGTGGTCTGCGGCTACGGGTTCTCCTTCTTCATGCTGTCCCTGGCGTTGCGTTCCATCCCCATGGGCGTGGCCTATGCGCTCTGGGCCGGTCTCGGCATTGTGCTGATCGCCCTGGTGGGCGTTTTCTTCTACAACGAAAAACTCGACCTCCCTGCGATTGCCGGGTTCACCCTCATTATCAGTGGTGTCCTCGTGCTGAATCTGTTCTCCCGCACCGCAGGCCACTGAATTTGACCAGGCGGTTGAGTCGGGAAATTCCGTCCCGGAAAGAGCGGCGCGTCTTGCAGGTCTGACGTTTTAGGCTGCATTACCTAGGTTTAGCCGGTACCCTTGCGAAAAATGTGCACGGATGTACCACAACAAAGACAAGAGTCATCGCGCATTTCCTCTAACGAATGGATAGTTAAGGAGAATGACCCATGTCTTTTCGCAACCGGGTATTGACCCTCTTTGTTCTGGCCGGGCTCGCGGCCTGTACCGCCACCATCGCACCGGACTGGGTGCGCTGGTATGGCCACGGTACGGCTGCCGAGTCACGCACCCACTGGGTGGGCGGCATGGCCGAGGATTCCTACGGCAATCTGGTGATCGTCAGCTCCACCATCGGTTCCCTCGAATCCCACATCTTCGACGCCCTGGTGGTGAAGTACACCGCAAACGGCGAGCGCCTCTGGGCCCGGGATTTCGATCTCGCCACCCAGGGTGAGCGTAGTGACGAGCGTCCCCATGCCGTAAAGGTTGGCGCGGATGACGCCATCTACGTGGGCGGGCAGAGCTATCGGGTGGTCGATGGCCTGGGCAAGCCCGTGGCCTTTCTGATGAAACTGTCCCCGGACGGTTCGCTGCTGTGGAAGCACTACCTGACCGAGAACGAGGACGTGCGCGATATTCTGCTGCGTAACGGCCAACTGGTCGTCACCGGTAAGACCACGCAGGTCTTTGGCCGCGACGGGCAACGTCAGCAACTGATCCGGCACGATGGATTCCGCGGCTGGGCTCTGGCTGAAGATGCGCAGGGTGACATGCTGGTGGCCGGCAGTCAGCAGCTGGCGAAGTTCGACGCCGCCGGCGCCCTGGTCTGGAAGCGCCCGCTCAACAGCGGCTACAGCCATCAGGCCAGCCTGGCTGTCAGCCCCAATGGTGAAATCTCCGTGGCGTCCGCCCAGTCCGGCACGGGTTCGGCGGTTGTGGAACGCTTTACGCCGGAAGGCCAGTCCCTGTGGGTGCGGACCTTTGCACCGGTGAGCAAGAGCAATGGGTTGCCGGGGCCGGCGTTGATTGCCGAGGACGGTCGTGGAGATCTCTATCTGGCAGCGTCCCATATCGACGATCGTCGTCTGGTGAAGCTCAGTGCCAGCGGCCGGATCTACTGGAATACCACCCGCGGCAGCGGCATCGTTCAGGAGATTGCCCCGACCGATACGGGCGGCCTGCTGGTCGTCGGCGGCGGTCACAATGAAAAGCTGGATGCAGACGGCAAGGTGATGGGTGAATCGCAGGTGCAGCAATACGTGCAGGAAACCACCGGCGAACTCCTGCGCCAGGGCGACAAACTGTTTGTGGCCTACAGCGCCCGCGACGAGGACAGCTTCAAGATCCACCTGTCGCGGTACACCGACCAGTAAATGCTGGCAAATGGGAAAGCGTCGGGCGCCAGACGACCGACGCTTTCAATATCACTCCCGCCAGAACGGCTTGTGAGCCTCCTGTGCCAGCGTTCCCCGCGGCACCCCAATATCCCGCTCTACCGCGTCCGTGTTCATCTCGTACAACTGCACCCGTAATCGGTGCCGTTGCACCTGACGTTCCAGCCAGCGCTTGAGCACCGCCTTAATCCGCTGACGCAGCACCCTGAAGCGAGCCGACCGTTGCACGGGAGCCTCCCGCGCAGGCTCGTCCAGCGGCGGTATGAACACCGTTTCCTGATTCGACTGAATGACCTTACGCATGGTTCTGTCTTCCTGTAAATTGAATGGAGGCTAGCCGTTGATTTTTATTAAACGCGTGTAGTGGCAGGGCGTATATCAGTGTTTTGGAAATGGGGTGTTCGTAAAACATGAACATAAAGCTGGACAAGCTGCGCTCATTCGTCCTGGTGGCGGAGGAGAAAAACCTCACCCGTGCTGCCCACCGGCGCCACACCACGCCCTCGGCGGTCAGCGAACACCTGCGTCAGCTGGAGGAAGAGCTTGGCGTGGTGCTGTTCGAACGTACCCGCAAGGGCATGACGTTGACCGATGCCGGCGCACAGATTCTGGTGCCGGCCCAACGGGCGCTGGCGCAGATTGGTGAAATCGGCGAGCTGGCACGGAGCCTGCGTTCTCGAACCGTCGTGCCTCTGGTCGTCGGCTTGAACGCCCCGCCCGAGCAGCTGAAGGTCGATCACCTCCTGCAGGCCACCGCCCGGCATCTGCCGGAGGTGTCCCTGGAGCTGCGGACCAGTGTGTCGCACCTGATCCAGCAGCAGGTGGCCCGGGGCGAACTGGACCTGGGTTTCGTCTACGGCGACTGGCCCAATGCACAGCTGGAGCACCTTCCCCTGGCGGAAATCCAGGTCAGCGTAGTGGGGCCGGCCGGCCACCCGCTCAGGGCTCTGCCTACGGACCCGGCGGCCATTCGAGAACTCCCCTGGATCTGGCCCTCCGATGCCTGCCCCTTTTCATCCATGATGGAGGCGTACCTGGGCGGCAGCCGTGCCGGCGCCAACATCGTCGCGACCTCGGATGATGAGCACAGCACCCTGGCCATGATTCGGGCCGGGATGGGGTATGGGCTGGTGGAACGGAGTCTGGCCAGTCAGAGCGCGTTGCAGGGCGCCACGGTCTGTTACGAGGCACCATACTTCGGCATCAACCTGAACCTGGTGGTTCGCAAGGATCGAATGGAAAGGTTGGCCATCATGCGGTTTGTGGAGCTGGTACGGCAAAGCTGGAGCACAGAGGCAGCCTCACCGTTAGAGCGGGGAGATCGGGCACCGGTAGGGGAGACGCAGGCGCGGGTTTGAAGCCCGCGCCTGATTTGGATTCGGATTTTAACTGGAATAGGCGTACTGTGCCGGCGCAAAACCGTCGGCCGATTCCTCCCTTGGCGCAGAGGCTTTGGCCTTACGCGAGAGGTTGAGGTCGTCCAGTTCGTCGTTGAGCTGGCTTGCCAGGGTATTAACCTTTTCCATATCCAGCTTGTTGTCTTCTGAAAGTTCCACCGCCTGCTGGCTGGTGGCTGCCAGTTCCGCCACGTTGGCGGAAATATCCTCGGAAACCGCCCTTTGCTGTTCTACCGCGCTGGCGACAGACGTGATTCGCTCGGCGATCATCTGGAATGTGTGCAGGACGTTCTCGATAGACTCTGACGAGGTGGTCGCCTGGTTGGAGGCGCTTTTTGCCAGCTCTTCTGCCTGATCCGAAATCTCTGCGGCGGATCGAATCTGCCCGGACAGCTCCGACGTCATGTTGGTGATCTCCGTGGCGGATTCCTGGGTCCGCTTGGCCAGTTGTCGGACTTCGTCCGCGACGACCGCAAAACCGCGACCGTATTCACCGGCCCGGGCAGCTTCGATGGCAGCATTCAGGGCCAGCAGGTTGGTCTGCTCGGCGACACCGGTGATCACCTCCAGGAAATGGTCGATGTTCTTGGCGCTGGCTTCCACCTTGTCGAACATTGCGGCGGACTGCTCCACGGCTGCCACCAGGCGCTGCAGCTTCTCGTTCATATCCCCCAGGGATTCCCGCGATTGCTGAGAGGATTCGCTGGCTTGCTCGGACTGCCCTGAAATGGCCTGTACGTCCTCGGATACGGACGCAACAGTGTTGGTCATTTCCTCCATGGCCGTAGCGATGCTGTCGATCTTCTCGTTTTGCCGATCGATGATCCGGGCGCTCTTTTCCGCTTTGTTGGAACTGCGCTCGGACACGTCATCCAGGGTTTCGGCGGCTTTATCGACGCTGCGAATGATGCGGCGCAGACGTTCGGCGGCCTTGTTGAGGCTTTGGTTGATCTCTGCGAATTCGTCATTACCGCTGTCGTCGATGCGTGCGGTCAGGTCGCCATTGGCGAGGGCTTTGGCAAAGGCTTTGCCCTGGCTCATGCCCTTGTTCAGGCGATGATTCAGCAAGGCCCCGAAAATCAGGGTATCCACCACGACGGCGAGGCCCAGAGAAACATTGAATAACGTTGCTTCGTTCGCCACGAATACGAACAGCCCCATAAACACCAGCAGGAGGACGGCATTAGCCATGGTGAGCGCACGGATAGACAGTGATGACATCTGTGTTGTTCCTTTCATGTTTTACGGTTAACCCGCCGAGTGTAGTCGTTTTGGATATGCCGACTTGTAAAATATGCAAATTTTTGCATTCTAATATGTTTCTGGTTGTAAACTTTGGGCGGTTTCCAAAGCCGTTTTTCCATGTGGCGGAGGTTGGCGGCAGGAATTGGCGTGACTATAGCGGGAAAACGGGCTCGAAGTGTTGTCGGAAGGAACCCGGAGAAGGGTGAGCTGAGGAATGGGCTGAAACGAGGCCGACAGCAAATGCCAGGGGCGTCGGCCTCTGGAGCGATTAACCGTTGGCCGCCATGTGATTGCGGGTAATGCGATAGGGCAAGACGGAGCGGACCGCCTGCAATTGCCGTCGTACCGATTGATCGTCCGAGTCTTCGGCGTATTGCAGCAGTTGTTCGAGCTCTTCCAGGGTGCGATAACGCAAGCGCTGCCGGCTCTGGCCGAGGATGACAAGGCTCAGACGCTGCAGGTTAAACAGCTGATCCTGTCGGAAATTCAGTCGCCCGTCCTGTTCCACCGTCCACTGTCCAGCGCCCTTCTCGAAGATGATCATAGCGGTCCCCGTTTCGTTCTCTCGTTTTTTTGACCGGATGGCCCGCCACCGGCGAACCTGCAATACAGCATAGTCCTAATCAGGGTCACTGATGTTACGAGCGGTATGTTCAGGTGGCTTTTTGTGCAAAGGGGATTTGCGTCACCTTTCCGGGAATTTCCGTCCAGCGAGAAAGCAAGGTTGCGTGGAGGGCAGGGCATGCCCGGGGTGGCAGGCGACGCCTGCTGGCGTCGCCCGGGGGGGTAAAAAGCGGCAGGCTGCTGGAGCGCTTACATCTCCCCCTCGTAGTTGCTCGGGATATATTCATACCCGTCTTGATCTTCCAGCAGGTGCCCCAGGCCAGGAAATGACAGGTGTGCGCCGCCCAGCAGGTATTCCTGCTGCTGGATCTCGTCGAAGACCTCTTCGCGACTCTTCACCGCCTGCTCGGGGGTGCTGTCGAACTGAATCGCGATGTCCGGTTGCGGAAACTGAACCGCGCCCACATGAATCAGGTCACCAATCAGGATCATCGTCTCGTCCTGGCTTTGAACCTTGTAGACGCTGTGACCGGACGTGTGGCCCTTGGCAGCCATGGCGGTGATGCCGGAAGCCAGTTCCTCATTGCCGGTGAAGGGCTTGAACTGGCCCGCTTCAACGTACGGGTTGAGGGAAGCCATGGCGCCCTTGAAGAAGCCTTTGGACTCCTCGTCGGCGGCTTCCAGGTTGTCCTCGTTAAGCCAGTAGTCCGCATCCTGCTTGTTGGCGCGCACCGTGGCATTGGGGAAGACGATTTTGCCCTCCGACACCAAGCCGCCAACGTGGTCCGGATGCATGTGGGTAATGTAGATCTCGTCCACCTGCCCGGGTTCATAGCCCGAAGCCTTGAGGTGATCCACCAGGTTGCCGAGGGTCGGGCCAAACAGGCTGCCGGCACCGGTATCGACCAGCACCAGTTTTTCGCCGGTATTGATCAGGTAGCTGTTCACCGAGGTCGGCAGGGGGACTGACAGGAAGTGCTTGTCCAGCACCTCGCGGACATGATCTTTCGTGGTGTTGAGCAACAGGTCGTCTACCTGCAGGCCCACGGTGCCATCAGACAGGGCGGTCACCTCAAAATCGCCCAACATCGTGCGGTAATAGCCCGGTGCCTGTTTCTTTACCATGGGCGCTTCGGCATGTACCGCCCCTGCCAGCACCAAGCCGCCAAGCAAGCCTCCCACGATTCTGATCGCGCTCTTCTTCACGCTCATCCGTTATTCCTCTGTTTGAATGCCAGGTTCCATCTTTGCCTGATGGATTCTCTCAGAGAGAAAGGTTCGAAGACAGAGAGGAATTGGACCAGTGTGAGGGGTGTAAGAACGATGAAGACCGGGAATGCTGCAGCGCTTCGGCCGCAGCCTACCCGTATGCTCGCAGGTGCAGGCGCGAATGGCACAGCCCCTCCCTGACCATAGACGACCTACGGTAGGCGGAGGGGCTCAACTGATGCCTTGGGGTGCGGTGTTCTTCTGATAACACCGGAACAGGTTCAGGGCGTGGCTACACCGCTGCCGCCATGGCGCCAGAGGTGATGCGGTAGGGCAAAACGGCACGGACGGCTTTCAGCTGTTCTGTGACCGCGGCGTTGTCCTGCCCTTCGGCGAAGGCCAGGAGCTGCTCCAGATCCTCGACCGAGCCGTAACGGAAGCGTCGGCCACAGGTGCCCATAACCACAAGATTCAATCGGTGCAGGTTAAACAGTTGATCGGGGCGGTAGGTGAGTTGTCCGTTGCGTTCCACATGGTGTTGCTCGGCCGCTTTCTCAAACAAGATCATTATTATGGCTCCTTACCCTTCTTCGGGGCTTGCTGGCGTGCTTGAGTACGACTATAGAGCCAAAGCCATGTAACGGATGTTACATGGCGTATCTTGAGGTGGCGTTGTGTATGAACGCGAATTGGGTCACTAAGCTATTGTGATGGCCGTGGCTAAAACAGCAGCCTGTTGCGCATGGCCATCAGTTTGACGGCCTCCCCAAAATCACCAGCCCAATGCCCGCCAGGATGGCCGCGCTGGTGATCACAAAGCGCAGCGTCAAAGGCTCACCGAGGAAGACCAGTCCTCCCGTCGTCGCGATGACCGGTACGCTCAGTTGAACGCTGGCGGCTTTGGCCGCTTTCAGCAGGGGCACGACGCTGTACCAGATGGCGTAGCCGACGGCCGAGGTCAGGGTGCCGGAAACAATGGCATAGGTGGCGCCGAGAGGGTCCCAGTGGAAGTGACCGAGCATGATCAGGCTCAACGCCAACGTCATGGGGACGGTCCGCATGAAATTGCCCGCCGTGGTGGCCAGCGGTTTGGGGGTGCCGCGCCCCCACAGGGAATAGAAACCCCAGGCGACCCCCGAAGCCAGCATCAGTAGGGCGGAGCCCAGCGGAGGTGCCTGAATGCCCGGCAGCACCAGGCCGATCAGGCCGGCAAACGCCAGCGCGAAGCCCGCGCCCTGTGTCGCAGAGGGGCGATCACCTTCCAGCCAGCCTGTGATCACCATGGTCATCTGCACCGCGCCGAATAGCAGGATGGCGCCGGTGCCGGTGCTCAATCCGATGTAGGCAAAGGACAGGCAGGCCGCATAAACGAACAAAGCGACTGCAGAACGCCAGTGGCCCGCCCGGGGGTGCCTGTCACGTTGCCACTGCAGCAGAAACCAGAGCATCAGCGCGCCGGAAATCAGCCGCAGCGCGGTGAAGCTCGCCGGATCCAGGTCGGTCTCCTTCAATGCCGCCCGGCACAGCACGGAGTTGCCCGCAAAGGCCACCATGGTGAGGGTGGTCAGAACAGTAAGTCGAACAAGCGACACGGGCGGCTTCCTCCCTGGAATGAGTCCGGACACCGCAGTTGCGGTGACGAGTTGTGTGGACCGGTTTGGTTATAGTGCCCGGCTGGACCCAGTCAGAGGAAGGCTTAAGTCCGGGAGATGAGGAAGGGGTGCGGGCCGGAACGAAAAAAGCCCCTGAAATCAGGGGCTTTTATTCGGGAATCTGGTGGAGACGGCGGGAATCGAACCCGCGTCCGCCGGTGATTCACCTTTGGCTCTACATGCTTAGGGTCCCTCTATTGATTTAACACTAAACGGCCCGAGGGTCAGGGCGTTTAATGCGAGTTCCTAAGTTTTAGCTGTCACGCATGGAACCCTACGTGACAGCGTAGCTTGTTAAGCTATGACGTTCTGAAAGTCTGGGGAACAAGCACCCCAGTCAGAACGGCGCTCGCAGCTTACGCTGCGAGTGCGTAAGAGTCGTCGTTTGCGACTATTTTAACTGCAGATGGTTTTACGAGAGGTCTGCAACTCTCGGCATGCACCTCAGGTTTCACTACCGGCGTCGAAGCCATGTCGTCCCCGAGTTCGCTTAGTATATGGGGGCGCTTTGCCTGTATTCAAGCTCGGCGCTCCCAAAATACGTTAATTAGACCGCCCGTCGTTCCTGAAGTTCCCCCCGTTGGTTAATACGTTCCAGTGCCAGATCGCGCAACTGATGGAAGGAGCGAATGAACTCCTCGACGACGTCATTGGGGCTGTCGATCAGGCGCTTGTCGCTGATCAGCCCGAATTGCACGGTGTTGTCATAGCTGAAGATGCTCATGCCGACGCCCACGCCGCCGGTTTGCGGCACCCAGAACATGGGCTGGGTCAGGCGTGCACCGCACATATAGAGTGTGCTACGCGGACCGGGGACGTTGGTGAGCACGGCCGATGTTTTGTTGCTGAGCAGCTCCAGAGCGCGGCGTTCCAGGAGATCCGGGCCGCGACCGAACAGGTCCAGCAGGCTGTAGGTGACCTGGGCCTGGTAGGAGCGTTTCAGTCGCATCATTTCCTGGCGGACCTGGCTGAACCGTAGTCTGGGGCAGGTGGTGCCGACCGGCAGGGGCACGAGGACCAGGCCGAACTGGTTGCCCAGATTCTGTATCGGTTGATCCAGGGGGCGCAGGTTGAACGGCACGGCCACGTGAATGCCCGGGTCGGGGAGGGATTCACCAGCCTGCTTGAGATAGGTGTGCAGAGCCCCGGTTGCCGCGCTCATCAGCACGTCGTTGACCGTTCCACCCATTGCCTTGGCGGTGGCCTTGACCTCGTCCAGTGACAACGCCGGCGCCCACGCCACGCGCTTGCGCCCGCACAGGTCGCCTTTTAAAGGCGTGGGTGGGTCTGCCGGACCCAGTCCCAGCTTGAGGCATTCCTCGCCAATCTTGAGTCCTTCGCGACCCAGTTTTCTCAGGTAGCCCGGTTCGTTCTGCACCTGCTGCCAGGCCTGATTCAACTGATCGCGGGCTGTCAGCAGGGTGTTTTTCGTCTCTGCATACAGGCGCTTCCAGTAAGGCGGGCGTGGGGAGACGGCCTTGGCGCTGGGGCGCATCTCCGTCACCTTGCTGTCGGGTGACTCGTCGGTGAGTTGCAGCAGGACGCGGACCAGAGAGATGCCATCAGCGATGCAATGGTGGATGCGGACAAAAAGTGCGCAGCCGCCCTGGTAGTTGTCGATGTAGTGGATTTGCCAGAGAGGTTTGCTGAAGTCGAGGGGGGTGCTGTTGAGGTCGCTGGACAGGCGTTCGAGTTCTTCCTGATCGTTGCGACCGGGGAGGGCGATGACATGGAGGTGGTTGTCCAGATCAAACCACGGATCGTCTTCCCAGTAGTAGCGTTCGCCGCGTTTGGTCGCCCTTTGCCGGAAACGCTGAAACCTGAGAAAGCGCTCCTTGAGCAGCCGGCGGAACGAGGCCAGCGGAATGGCGCTTTCGAAGACCAGGACGATGCTGATCATCATCCGGTTGGTTGGGGATTCCATGCGCAGCCATGATGTATCGACGGCTGACATGGGCGTCGCTTTTGGAGCCATTATCCCTCTCCTTTCCCTGGGTTGTGAGGCTGATTGTGTCTGGTGTGACTGAGCCCTATATCCTCGGTTGGCCTACCGTGCCCGGATACGGCAAGTCCCCGTGCGATCCTTCGCACGCTGGTAAAAACTGCTGGTATGACAGGGTCTACTTTTCGATGTTCCGTGGATCAGGCCGTTGTCCGGAAAAACCCACTCTGACCACGTTTTGATGGCCGGAACGCGCATTATGCCGCTGTTGAAAATGCATCGGCACGAGGCTTTCCTTCAAGGATATGATTCGAATTTACATGTTTTTGGGGGTGGCGAAAAGGGGAAAAATGCGGAAAAAACAGGCAGGGGAAATGCAGGCGGTTCAGCCTGCAAAGTCCCGCATGACGCGCTGTTTCTGACGGTTCCAGTCGCGCTCTTTTTCGGTGGCCCGCTTGTCGAACTGCTTCTTGCCTTTGGCCAGGGCAATCTCGCACTTCACCCGATTGCGCTTCCAGTAAAGTGCCAGTGGTATGCAGGTATGGCCGGTCTGGTTGACCTTGCCAATCAGCCGGGCCAGTTCCTTGCGGTGGAGGAGCAGTTTGCGGGTGCGTGTCGAGTCGGCAACGATGTGAGTGGAGACCGTGCTCAAGGGCGTAATATGGAAGCCGAGGAGGAAGGCCTCGCCGTCCTTGAGCAGGACATAGGCATCCGTCAGCTGGCATTTGCCGGCGCGTAGGGCTTTGACTTCCCATCCCTCCAGCACCAGGCCAGCCTCGAACTTTTCTTCGATGTGATAGTCATGCCGGGCTTTCTTGTTCAACGCGATGGTCGATGAACCCGGTGCCGGTTTCTTTTTCTTGGCCATGTAGCGTCACACTGCCTGCAATTGGATGACCGCCGCCGGCAATCGGGGCGGATGAGTGTCGTGAGGCGTTTCGCGGAACCTTTGAGTAACCGCCCCGCCTGCACAGGAATCTGAATGAGCGCGCTATTCTAGCGCACATGGCCCACCTTTGGGCAAAGGGGGCGGAATGAAACCGGGGAGTGCGGAGCACTTCCTTAATCTGCGGTCGTGATTCGGCTACAATCTCCCGCCTTGCTTAGTGTAGGACGACTATGGCCACGAACCATGCATCCGCCCTGGAAGGCTGGACCAGTCGCTGGACCTTTGTGTTGGCGGCGACCGGCTCGGCCATCGGGTTGGGCAACATCTGGAGGTTTCCCTTCATCGCCGGTGAAAACGGTGGTGGCGCCTTCGTGTTGCTGTACCTGGTGTGCCTGGCTCTGATTGGGGTGCCCCTTCTGGTGGCCGAACTGATGCTCGGACGCCGGACCCGCCACAATCCGGTCCGCGCCATGCAGTATCTGGTGAAGGAGTCGGGCAGTTCGCGGCAATGGGTGTGGCTGGGGCGCTTCAGCGTTCTGGCCGGATTCATGATCCTGTCTTTTTACGCCGTCGTCGGCGGCATGGCCCTGGCGTATATCTTTCACGCCGCTTTCGGGGACTTTGCCGGTGCCGCTCCGGCGGATATTGTGCGTCTTTTTACCCGGTTGCAGGCGGATACCGATGGTCTGGTCGTCTGGCACAGCCTGTTCCTGCTGCTTGTCGTGGTGGTGTCCATGCGGGGGCTGCGGCGCGGCATCGAGCGTTCCATCCGTGTAATCATGCCGCTGATGCTGGTGCTGATCCTGGCGTTGCTGGCCTATGCATGGCGCTTCGGGGCCTTTGAGACCAGTGCGCATTTCATGTTGGACTTTGCGCCAGAGCAATTGGGTTGGGACGCGCTGCTCGACGCCATGACCCATGCGTTCTACACCGTCAGCGTGGGGATGGGAGCGATGATGATCTACGGTGCCTACATGCCGCCCCATGCGTCGATGCGGGTGTCGGTTCTAAGCATTGCGGCCATCGATACCCTGGTCGGTATAGCGGCGGGCCTGATTATCTATGCGTTGGTGTTCGCCCAGGGCTTGGATGCCCGCAGTGGGTTCAGCCTGATGTTCCACACCTTGCCGCTGGCGTTGGGGCATCTTCCCTTCGGCCAGTTCTTTGGCAGCCTGTTTTTCGTGTTGGTGGCGCTGGCGGCCTGGAGTTCGGCGCTTGCGCTGCTGGAGCCGGGCGTCGCCTGGTTCCAGGAGGCCACGGGCTGGAGTCGTGCCGCGGCCACCTGGATAGTGGCTTTGGGTGCCTGGCTTTTGGGATTGGGTACGGTGTTTTCCTTCAATACCTGGCAAAGCGCGACGCTGCTCGGGCAGACCTTTTTCAGCTGGATCAACTTTATTTCCTCGGGACTACTGGTGCCGGTGGTGGGTCTGATGCTGGGGATCTTCTGTGTCTGGGTCCTGTCGGCCCAGGCCAGTGCCGAGACCCTCCGGTTTCCGAAGCCGGTCTGGCATCAGGTATGGCGCCGGGTGACCGGAACCGTAGCGGTCGTTTCAGTGCTGGTGATCCTGGTCATGGGTGTCCACGGCTATGCGGTGGGCATGTGTGGTGGTAACCCCGGTCTCCCCTGGTGTTGAGGGTATAATCCGGCATTGGGGCAAGTCCCTGGCGTGGACGACGTTGAATTGAATCAGATATTGGTAGATGTATGGCCCATCGGATTGATCGCAGTGCATTAGTCTGGCATCCCGCAGAACGAATGTTTGATCTGGTGAACGACATTCCTTCTTACCCGCTGTTTTTACCCTGGTGCAGTGCGGCCGAGGTGCATCCTTCCGAGGAGGCGGATGTCCTCGCCTCCATCGAGGTGGCCAAGGGGGGCATGCGCCACCGGTTTACGACGCGAAACAGGCTCGACAAGCCTTCTCGCATTGAAATGGCCCTGGTCGATGGGCCGTTCAGTGCGCTCTCCGGGCAATGGCAGTTCCAGGCGCTCAACGAGAAAGCCAGCAAGATTATCCTGACGCTGGATTTCGAATTCTCGGGGCGTCTGACCAGCATGGCGTTTGGCAACGTTTTTGGGCAGGCGGCGAATACGATGGTGGATGCATTCTGCCGACGTGCCAGCGAACTCTATGGCGAGGTGAAAGCATGAAGACGGGCATGATTTCCGTTGAAGTGGCCTATGCAACCCCGGACAAGCAGGTGATCTTGCCCGTTCAGGTACGTGAGGGGAGCAGTGTGTATTCAGCCGCGGAAGCCTCTGGGATCACCACAGAATTTCCCGAGATCGATCTGGGCGCGGCTGATATGGGGATCTTTGGCAAAGTGGTTAAGAATCCTCAGGAGCATGAGCTTCGCGATGGGGACCGCGTGGAAATCTACCGGCCGTTGAAGATTGATCCCAAACAGGCTCGCCTCAATAGGGCGAAACAGAAAGCCAGCTGAAGGTTCGTTCGGCCATCCCGATTATTGCCGTCGGGATTGACCGACATCATTGTCCTGAAGGCAGCGCCGTGGGTTAATGAGAATCAGTAGGCTGGCGTATCGGCCATCAGGTCCGCGGTATAGCGCACGTACTGGTCGTCCTCGTAATAGACGATCACGCGTTGGTCAGTGATGGGGCCGCCAGAATCCTGGAAGGTGTAGAGGTAATAGTCCCGGGAGCGATCGACGGGATTGATGACCAGCGGCGTGCCGAGCACATAATGGACATCGTCCCGATCCATGCCGGGCTTGAGTTTGTCGAGGTCTTCCTGTTTGACGATGTTGCCCTGTTGCACGTTGATTCGGTAGACGCCCGGGAAGGCGCAGCCGGCCAGCAGGATGGCAAGCGCGAGCAAGGCGCTGAGCAGGCGGGTATTTTGCATCGACGTATGAAATCCTCTATCTTGAAGCCGCGCGAGTCGCGACTCCGGTGGCGCGAGGCGTCATCATAACGGAAGCCAGGGTATACACCAAACCCGGAAAGGCCACTTTAAAGAGAAAGCAAAGCATGTCGTCAGAGAATTCAGAGCTGCGTAAAGCCGGCCTCAAGGTCACACTGCCGCGGGTGAAAATTCTGAATATTCTTGAAGGTGCTGAAGAGCACCATCACCTGAGTGCGGAAGATGTGTACAAGAAGCTGCTGGATGCCGGGGATGATGTCGGTCTGGCCACGGTCTATCGCGTGCTGACTCAGTTCGAGGCCGCCGGTCTGGTGCTACGGCACAACTTTGAAGGCGGGCATGCGGTGTTTGAGCTGGCCTCCGACGACCACCATGACCACATGGTCTGTACCCAGACCGGCAAGGTAGTTGAGTTCTATGACGAAGTGATCGAGCAGCGCCAGAAACAGATCGCTGAAGAAAACGGCTTCGATCTGGTGGATCACAGTCTGATTCTGTACGTGAAGCCGAAGGGCAAGTAGTTGTAGCTTGTTGTCGGACGTCGGACGTCGGACGTCGGACGGCACGGGTTCTCGTGCCCTTTCGTATCCCGGTCTTTTCTGCGATATCCCTGCCCCAGAAATGGATGTTCAGCGCTGTAAGGCGTGACGTTCAGTTCCTGTTCTATCCCGCATAACGAAAAAAGGCAGAGCGTAAGCTCTGCCAGTCAGTTCCCCACGAAGGAGAGGCGGGCTAAATGCCCAGGGGTGCTGAGGTGTGGCGGCCCGGTCTGGCTGTTACCGTCAGGGCCTCGTATTCAGTGACAGGTTGCCTGCCCCCGCTCATACATTTCCTGTGCATGAGCCAGCGTCTGTTCGGTAAGGTCCACACCGCCCAGCATGCGCGCCACTTCCTTGACCCGCAGCGTGTTATCCAGTTTCTCGACGCGTGAGAACGTAGCGGCGTCCTCGGTGTATTTGCTGACAAAGAGGTGTTGATGGGCCTGGGCGGCCACCTGTGGCAGGTGCGTCACGCAGATGACCTGGCCGTGCCGGCCCAGCTGGCGCAGCAGGCGACCCACCACTTCGGCCACGCCACCGCCGATACCGACATCGACTTCATCGAAAATCATGGTCGGAATGGTCGAGGTTTGGGCAACAACAACCTGAATGGCCAGGCTCAGGCGCGAGAGTTCCCCGCCGGAAGCAACGCGGCTCAATGAGCGCGGCGGCTGGCCGGCATTGGTGCTGACCAAAAATTCCACTTCTTCATTCCCGTGCAGAGCCGGGCAGCCCTGTTCGTTGGGCGTCAGGCGGGTCACAAAGTGGGTGCCGCCCATTTCCAGGTTGTGGAGTTCGCTGGCCACAGCCTGATCCAGCCGTTCGGCGGCTTCACGGCGTGCATTCGTCAGCTCGGCGGCACGCTCTTCATAAGCGTCGCGCAAGCGGGTCACTTCCTGGGTGAGGTGGCCAACACTCTGTTCCCCATTGTCCAGTTCGCTCAGCTCCCGCGACAGCCGTTCATGCAGGTCCGGCAGTTCCTCGGGCTGGGTGCGATGTTTGCGTGCCAGCTGGTAGGTGGCGCTCAGGCGCTCCTCGACTTCCTGCAGACGCTCCGGATCCAGCTCGTAATGGTCCACAAAATGGCGCAGGTTGCTGCCGGCTTCCTGCAGCTGAATCTGTGCCTCCTGCAACATCTGCTGGGTTTCTGCCAGTTCGGGTACGTCCACCGGAAGTTGCTCTAGGCAGTGCAGTGCCTGCTGCACCATGTCTGCGGCGCTGGGTTCGCCCTCGTTGCTCAGCTGGGCGGCGCCGTGAACCTGCTTGAGGATGGCTTCGCCGTTGGCCAGGGCTTCCTGTTCCTTTTCCAGGTCGGTCAGTTCTTCCCGGGTGATGCCCAGACGATCAAGTTCTTCCACCTGATAGCGCAGCAATTCCAGTCGGGCGTCCCGGGCTTCCTGGTCGTTCTGGAGGGCTTCCAGTTTCTGCGCGGCCTTCTTCCATTGCCGGTAGACCTGACTGACTTCATCGGCCAGGTCCTGACCCACGGCGAACTCGTCGAGCAGCTTGCGGTGGGTGTCCTTGCGTAGCAGCGACTGATGCTGGTGCTGGCTGTGAATATCCATCAGCAGGGCGCCCAGGGCCTTGAGGTCCTGCAGCGGGCAGGGCTGGCCATTGATATAGCCGCGGGAGCGGCCGTCCTTGCGCACGACGCGACGCAGGATGCACTCGCCTTCCTCGTCCAGGTCGTGCTCGGCCAGCCAGGTCTGGGCGGTTTCCAGCTGGCTCACGTCGAACACGGCCGTGATGTCGGCCTTGGCGGCGCCATTGCGAACCATGCCGGCATCGGCCCGCGCGCCCAGCGTCAGCGCGAGGGCGTCCAGGGCAATGGACTTGCCCGCGCCCGTTTCGCCGGTGAGGGCGGTCATGCCCTGATCGAAGTGCAGTTCGACCTTTTCGGCAATCGCAAAGTTGGTGACTGTGAGCTGGTTCAGCATAGGGGTGCTCCTGCTATCGGCCAGACGCTTCCGAATTGTTCTGCATATCGTGCGCGAGCTGGTTTTATAACCAGTATCTGTGTGGATGTACAGTAGTTTGTCCAGTGTTGGGGTGTCAAGCCAATGACCGGCTTTTTGTAGGGGTTCTTTTTCAAAAACACGGTTGAAAGGTCGGGATGCGACCCCATATAGCCGAAATACAAAATTATGGGCGACCCGGAAACGCCGCAGCGGTTCACAGGCTGTAGTGGCGTTTGGGGGCGTCAAAGTCTTGAGCGATCAGGAGCTGAGTGCATGAGTGCAGAGGAAATGCGCAACGAGAAGGCGCACGAAGAGCCGGAAACCGAAGCGCAAGAGGCTGAGGCTTCAGCGGCCGGTGAGACCGGCGAAAACCGGGCGGAGGCCGCCACTGAAAGCGGCAAGGTTGCGGAACTCGAAGAGAAGCTCAAAGAGTATCAGGAGCAGGCGTTGCGGGCGCAGGCCGAGATGCAGAATGTCCGCCGTCGGGCCGAGATCGACGTGGAGAAGGCCCACAAGTTCGCCCTGGAAAAGTTCGTCAAGGAACTGTTGCCGGTTGTGGACAGCCTGGAAAAGGCCATCGAGAACAGCGACGGCGATGAAGAGTTGCTGGTCCGCATCCGCGAAGGGGTCCAGATGACCCTGGACATGTTCCTGTCGAGCCTGGGCAAGTTCAATGTGGAGCAGCTCAATCCGGTCGGCGAGCCCTTCGATCCGCAGATGCACGAGGCCATGTCGATGGTCCCGGCGCCGGATGCAGAACCCAATACCGTGGTTGCGGTCATGCAGAAAGGATACACCCTGAACGGGCGGCTGGTGCGTCCTGCCATGGTGGTGATCGCCAAACCGCAGGAAGCGCCGAAAGTGGACGAGCAGGCTTGAAAAGTCTGAAAACAGTCCAATATAGGCCTTAAAGACAAAGAGCGGCGTCCCGTTCAAGCTTTTAGTAATCAAGATTCAGGATTGGAGTGAGCCAATGAGTAAGACAATCGGTATCGACCTGGGGACGACCAACTCCTGTGTGGCCATCATGGATGGCGACAAGGTGAAGGTCATCGAGAATGCCGAGGGTGATCGCACCACACCGTCCATCGTCGCTTACACCGACGAGGGTGAAACACTGGTCGGCCAGAGTGCCAAGCGCCAGGCGGTCACCAACCCGAACAACACCCTTTACGCCATCAAGCGTCTGATCGGCCGTCGTTTTGAAGACGATGTCGTGCAGAAGGACATCAAGATGGTGCCCTACGAAATCGTCAAGAACGACAATGGCGATGCCTGGGTGAAGGTCAAGGACAAGAAGATGGCGCCCCCGCAGATCTCTGCGGAAGTGCTGAAGAAGATGAAGAAAACCGCCGAGGACTACCTGGGCGAGAAGGTTACCGAAGCGGTCATCACCGTGCCGGCCTACTTCAACGACAGCCAGCGTCAGGCCACCAAGGATGCCGGCAAGATCGCCGGTCTCGAAGTGAAGCGGATCATCAACGAGCCGACTGCGGCCGCACTGGCCTATGGCCTGGACAAGAAGGGCGCGGATCGCACCGTGGCCGTTTATGACCTGGGTGGCGGTACCTTCGATATCTCCATCATTGAGATTGCCGACGTGGACGGTGAGAAGCAGTTCGAAGTGCTGGCCACCAACGGGGACACCTTCCTCGGCGGTGAGGACTTTGACCTGAAAATCATCGAGTACCTCGCGGACCAGTTCAAGAAAGACAGCGGTATCGACCTGCGCGGTGATTCCCTGGCGATGCAGCGCCTGAAGGAAGCGGCCGAGAAGGCGAAGATCGAGCTGTCTTCCAGTCAGCAGACCGACGTTAACCTGCCGTACATCACGGCGGATCAGAGCGGTCCGAAGCACCTGAACGTGAAGCTGACCCGTGCCAAGCTGGAGTCCCTGGTGGAAGATCTGGTGGAACGCAGTCTTGAGCCGTGCCGCACCGCGCTTTCCGACGCGGGTATGAAGGCTGGCGAGGTCGACGAGGTCATTCTGGTAGGTGGTCAGACCCGGATGCCGCAGGTGCAGGAGAAAGTGAAGAACTTCTTCGGCAAGGATCCGCGTAAAGATGTGAACCCGGACGAGGCCGTTGCCATCGGTGCGGCGATCCAGGGTGCGGTCCTCTCCGGCGACGTGAAAGACGTTCTGCTGCTGGACGTGACCCCGCTGACTCTGGGTATCGAAACCATGGGTGGTGTGGCCACGCCGCTGATCGAGAAAAACACCACGATCCCGACCAAGAAGTCGCAGACCTTCTCCACGGCGGAAGACAACCAGACTGCAGTGACCATTCACGTGGTCCAGGGCGAGCGCAAGCAGGCCAGTCAGAACAAGTCGCTGGGCCGCTTCGACCTGGCGGACATTCCGCCGGCACCGCGTGGTGTGCCGCAGATCGAGGTTACCTTCGATATCGACGCCAACGGTATTCTGAACGTATCCGCCAAGGACAAGGCGACTGGCAAAGAACAGTCCATCGTCATCAAGGCCTCTTCTGGCCTCAACGACGACGAGATCGATCAGATGGTCAAGGATGCCGAGGCCAACGCCGAGGAAGACCGCAAGTTTGAGGAGCTGGTCCAGGCCCGTAACCAGGGTGACGGCATGATCCACGCCGTTCGCAAGACCCTGGAAGAGGCCGGCGACAAGGCGACCGACGAGGAGAAGCAGAAGATCGAAACCGCGATCTCCGAGTTGGAAGAGGCGCTCAAGGGCGACGACAAGGACGACATCGAAGCCAAGACCCAAAAGCTCACCGAAGCTTCTTCGGAGCTGGCTCAGAAGATGTACTCCGAGCAGCAGGCCCAGGGCGGCGCCGAAGCCGGCGAGCAGGCTTCCGGCCAGTCGCAGAAAGGTGGCGACGATGCCGTGGATGCCGAGTTCGAAGAGGTCAACGAAGACGAGAAGCGGTAAACCCCCGCTTCCAACGGACTCGGAAAAGACGCGGGGGGAGACTCCCGCGTCTTTTGTCGTCGTGATAAACCCAATTCGAAGGCCGGCAATGACGGTTTTCGACAACTGAAGTAACGAATCGACATGGCCAAGCGAGACTATTACGAAGTACTCGGCGTTGACCGCTCCGCGGACGAGAAAGAGATCAAGCGCGCCTATCGCAAGATGGCGATGAAGTACCATCCCGACCGCAATCCGGGGGACGAGGAGGCCGAGAACAAATTCAAGGAGGCGAGCGAGGCCTACGAAGTGCTGGCCGACCAGCAAAAGCGCGCCGCCTATGACCAGTTCGGCCACGCCGGCGTTGATGGTCAGGCGGGTGACGGCTTTGGTGGTTTCGGCGGAGGCGGTGCCTCGTTTGCCGACATTTTCGGGGATGTCTTCGGCGACATCTTCGGAGGCGGCGGCCGCGGTCGCAGCAACCGTGGCGCCGATTTGCGCTACACCCTGGAGCTGGATCTTGAGGATGCGGTACGCGGTACCACGGTCAAGATCCAGATCCCGACAGCCACTGAGTGTGGCACCTGTGAAGGCTCCGGTGCTGCCAAGGGTTCCAAGCCGGAAGTCTGCGGAACCTGTCGGGGTGTCGGCCAGGTGCGGATGCAGCAGGGCTTTTTCTCCGTTCAGCAGACCTGTCCCCACTGTCGCGGCAGCGGCACCGTGATCAAGAATCCGTGCAAAACCTGCCACGGCTCCGGTCAGGTGGAAGAAACCAAGACCCTGTCCGTGAAAGTGCCGCCCGGCGTGGATACCGGCGACCGGATCCGGCTGTCGGGGGAAGGCGAGGCTGGCATTCAGGGCGGCCCGTCCGGCGATCTCTATGTCCAGGTGGCAGTCAAAGAGCACCCCATCTTCGTGCGCGACGGGCGTAACCTGTATTGTGAGGTGCCCATTTCCATCGCCGACGCGACCCTGGGCGGTGAGCTGGAAGTGCCGACGCTGGATGGCCGCGTGAAGCTTAAGATCCCGCCGGAAACCCAGACTGGCAAGCTTTTCCGGTTACGTGGCAAGGGCGTCTCACCGGTGCGTGGCGGCGGTCCGGGCGACCTGCTGTGTCGCGTCCTGGTGGAAACCCCGGTCAACCTGACCAAACACCAGAAAGACCTGATGGCCGAGTTCCAGAAAACCCTGGAAGAGGGGAACGGCAATCAGCACGCGCCGAAGAAAACGTCCTGGTTCGAGGGCGTGAAGAAGTTTTTTGAAGAGATGAAGTTCTAGCGCATTGCGCCAGAGTGCACCCAGACAACAGGCAAGAAGGAATCCTTCCTCATGACTCGCATCGCAATCACCGGCGCCGCCGGGCGGATGGGTAAGTCACTGATCGAGGCGGTTGACGTGACGGACGGCGTTGAACTCGGCGCCGCCATCGTCAAGCCGGGCAGTTCGCTGATTGGTGTCGATGCCGGCGAAATGTCCGGCATCGGCCGTATTGGGGTGCCGACTGCTGGCCGGTTGAAGGATGTGGTCGACAAATTTGATGTGCTGATCGACTTCACCTTCCCGGATCTCACCCTGGAGAATCTGCAAGTCTGCCGCGAGGCCGGCAAACGCGTGGTGATTGGAACCACCGGCCTGAGCGATGCCGAGAAACTGCAGCTGGAGCAGGCTGCCGAGGATATCCCGGTGGTGTTTGCGCCCAATATGAGCGCCGGCGTCAACCTGGTGCTGGAGTTGCTGAAAACAGCAGCGAAGGTGCTGGGCGAGGATTCGGATATCGAAATCATCGAGGCGCACCATCGTCACAAGAAGGATGCGCCTTCCGGAACGGCGTTGCGTATGGGCGAGGTGGTCGCCGATACGCTGGGGCGTGACCTGTCCCAGTGTGCCGTTTATGGCCGCGAGGGCTTCACCGGCGAGCGGCCCGGGGACGTGATCGGTTTCGAAACTATCCGGGCTGGTGACATCGTTGGGGAGCATACCGTGCTTTTCGCCAGCATGGGCGAGCGCGTGGAGATCACCCACAAGGCCAGCAGTCGCATGACCTTTTCCAAGGGCGCGATCCGTGCCGCCAAGTGGCTGCAGGACAAGCCTGCCGGGCTGTATGACATGCAGGACGTGCTGGGCCTGAAGGGCCTGCAGTAGCGGCTTTGATGTTGTTCATGGACATAAGAGCGCAATCTTTTTACAATATCGCAGTTTGACTGCGGCGCGCGTTTCCGAACAGTACACAACAAACAAGCGGGACGGGGTTAAGGGCAGGCTGTTAGCCATCCTGACTCCCTCTCGCTTTTTTGCGACCTGAATTCGGCGTTTTTGCGCGCGCTGCCGCAGCTGCAATTATGCAAGCTCCCGCTCACAATGGCACCAAGAGGACACGGCCTTGACTCAACCTGCAATCCTTGCGCTCGCAGACGGAAGCATTTTCAGGGGATACGCGATCGGTGCTGATGGCCAGACCAGCGGAGAGGTCGTTTTCAATACGGCAATGACCGGCTATCAGGAAATCCTCACCGACCCATCCTATTCCCGACAGATCGTCACCCTGACATACCCCCATATCGGCAACACCGGCGTGAACGCCGAGGATGTCGAGTCAGACCGCATTCAGGCGGCGGGTCTGGTGATTCGCGACCTGCCGTTGCTGGCCAGCAACTGGCGAATGGACAAGCCCCTGGATACCTATCTCAAGGAAAACAACATCGTTGCCATCGCCGGTATCGATACCCGTCGCCTGACCCGGATCCTGCGCGAAAAGGGCGCCCAGAACGGGGCGATCGTCGCCGGTGCCGAGGCCAGCGAGGATAAAGCGCTGGAGTTGGCGAAAGCCTTCCCGGGCCTCAAGGGCATGGATCTGGCCAAGGTGGTTTCCCGCCAGGACCAGGGCACCTGGACGCAATCCAGCTGGACCCTGGCGGAAGGTTACGGCAAGGCGCCCGAGCCGCGGTTCAAAGTGGTGGCCTATGATTTTGGCGTCAAGTTCAACATCCTGCGCATGCTGGTGGAGCGTGGCTGCGAACTGACCATCGTTCCGGCCGAGACGCCCGCCGCCGAAGTGCTGGCGATGAAGCCGGACGGGGTGTTCCTGGCCAACGGCCCGGGCGATCCCGAGCCCTGTGATTACGCCATCGAGGCGATCAAGGAAGTCCTGGCGGCCAGGGTGCCGGTATTCGGCATCTGCCTGGGGCACCAACTGCTGTCCCTGGCCAGTGGCGCCAAGACCCTGAAAATGAAGTTCGGTCACCACGGGGCCAACCACCCGGTGCAGGACCTCCGGGACGGCACGGTGATGATCACCAGTCAGAACCACGGTTTCGCGGTGGACGAAAACACCCTGCCGGACAATGTGGAAGCCACCCACAAGTCGCTGTTCGACGGCTCGCTGCAGGGTATTCGCCGCACCGACGTGCCGGCCTTCAGCTTCCAGGGGCATCCGGAAGCGAGTCCCGGGCCGCGTGACGTGGCGCCGTTGTTCGACCAGTTTGTCGACATGATGCAGGCCCAGCAGGCCTGAAGCAGGCAAAGCGTTCTGTAGCAGGAACGTTAGGCCCTAAGAAACTGTCCCCGGCTGTAGCGGGTCGCCCAAGCGCAAGGCGGCGTGGTGGTTCAGGGGATGGTTTGTAAACCAAAAGCTAGAGTCTTAGGTCTACGACAATGCCAAAGCGTACCGATATCAAGAGTATCCTCATCCTGGGTGCCGGCCCGATTGTGATCGGCCAGGCCTGCGAATTTGACTATTCCGGTGCCCAGGCCTGTAAAGCCCTGAGAGAAGAGGGTTACCGGGTCATTCTGGTGAATTCCAATCCGGCCACCATCATGACCGACCCGGCCATGGCCGATGCCACCTACATCGAGCCGATCACCTACCGCACGGTCGAGAAAATCATCGAGCAAGAGCGCCCGGACGCCCTGCTGCCGACCATGGGCGGGCAGACCGCGCTCAACTGCGCCCTCGACCTGGAGCGCCACGGCGTGCTCAAGCAGTACGGCGTGGAAATGATCGGGGCCAATGCCGACACCATCGACAAGGCCGAGGACCGCGAGCGCTTCGACAAGGCGATGAAGGCCATCGGCCTGGAAACTCCGCGGGCCTCCATGGCGCACAGCATGGAAGAGGCTTTTCAGGTACTCGATAGCATCGGCTTCCCGTGCATTATCCGTCCGTCCTTCACCATGGGCGGTTCCGGCGGCGGTATCGCCTATAACCGGGAAGAATTCGAAGAGATCTGTGAGCGCGGCCTCGACCTGTCGCCCACCAATGAGCTGCTGATCGACGAATCCCTGATCGGCTGGAAGGAATACGAGATGGAGGTCGTTCGCGACAAGAACGACAACTGCATCATCATCTGTGCCATCGAGAACTTCGATGCCATGGGGGTGCATACCGGCGACTCCATAACCGTGGCTCCGGCCCAGACCCTGACCGACAAGGAATACCAGATCATGCGCGACGCCTCTTTGGCGGTGCTGCGCGAGATCGGTGTTGAAACCGGGGGTTCCAATGTCCAGTTTGGCATCAATCCGGACACCGGCCGCATGGTGGTGATCGAGATGAACCCGCGGGTGTCGCGCTCCTCGGCCTTGGCGTCCAAGGCGACCGGTTTCCCGATTGCCAAGGTCGCGGCCAAGCTGGCCGTGGGCTACACCCTGGACGAGCTGCAGAACGAGATCACCGGCGGTGCGACACCGGCCTCTTTCGAGCCGAGCATCGACTACGTGGTCACCAAGATTCCGCGCTTCACCTTCGAGAAGTTCCCGCTGGCCGACGCGCGCCTAACCACCCAGATGAAGTCCGTGGGCGAGGTTATGGCCATCGGTCGGACGTTCCAGGAGTCCATGCAGAAGGCGCTGCGTGGTTTGGAGGTGGGTTCGTCCGGGTTCGAATCGATGGTGGCGGCCGATGATCCGGATGCCATCGACACCATTACCCGCGAGCTGAAAGTGCCCGGTGCCGAGCGCATCTGGTACATCGGTGATGCCTTCCGGGCCGGCATGAGTCTGGACGAAGTCTTCGAGTATACCCACGTGGATCGCTGGTTCCTGGTGCAGATCCAGGATCTGGTGCGTGAGGAAGAGTTGCTGAAATCCACCGGCAGGGCCGACCTCACCGGCGAGCAGATCTTCCGTCTCAAGCGCAAGGGGTTCTCCGACTACCGGCTGGCGGAGCTGCTGGGCATCACCGAGTCGAGTGTGCGACGTATGCGTCATGAGTTCGGTGTCCGTCCCGTTTACAAGCGGGTGGATACCTGTGCCGCGGAATTCGCCTCGTCCACGGCCTACATGTACTCCACCTATGAGGAAGAGTGCGAGGCTGCGCCCAGCGACCGGAAGAAGATCATCGTCATCGGCGGCGGTCCCAACCGGATCGGCCAGGGTATCGAGTTTGACTACTGCTGTGTTCACGCCTCCCTGGCCATGCGCGAGGACGGTTACGAAACCATCATGATCAACTGCAACCCGGAAACCGTCTCCACCGACTACGACACCTCCGATCGGCTCTACTTTGAGCCCATCACCCTCGAAGACGTGCTCGAGATCGTGGAGAAGGAAAAACCGGAGGGTGTGATCGTCCAGTACGGCGGCCAGACCCCGCTGAAACTGGCCCGGGGCCTGGAGGCAGCGGGTGTGCCCATCATCGGCACGACTCCGGATGCCATCGACCGCGCCGAGGATCGCGAGCGCTTCCAGCAGATGATCAACCGTCTGGGCATCAAGCAGCCGCCCAATGCGACCGTGCGCAGTCACGAGGAAGGCGTGGTGGCCGCCCGCGAGATCGGCTATCCGCTGGTGGTGCGTCCGTCCTACGTGCTGGGCGGTCGGGCGATGGAAATCGTTTACGAGGAAGAAGAGTTGGTGCGCTACATGCGTGAGGCGGTCCTGGTCTCCAATGACAGTCCAGTGCTGCTCGACCACTTCCTCAACGCCGCCATCGAGGTGGATATCGACGCGGTCTGTGACGGCAAGCAGGCTGTTGTCGGCGGCGTGATGCAGCATATCGAGCAGGCCGGCATCCATTCCGGTGACTCTGCCTGTTCCCTGCCGCCCTACACGCTGCCCAAGGACGTGCAGGAAGACATGAAGGAAATGGTCCGGCGTCTGGCCCTGGAGCTGGAAGTCGTCGGGCTGATGAACGTGCAGCTGGCGTGGCAGGGCGGCGAGATCTACGTCATCGAGGTCAACCCCCGGGCCTCGCGGACCGTGCCGTTCGTCTCCAAGGCCATCGGTGTGTCCCTGGCCAAGGTGGCGGCCCGCTGCATGGCTGGCGTCAGCCTGGAAGAGCAGGGCTTCACTGACGAAGTGGTGCCGCACTACTACAGCGTCAAAGAGTCGGTGTTCCCGTTCAACAAGTTCCCGGGCGTGGATCCGATTCTCGGTCCGGAAATGAAGTCCACGGGCGAAGTCATGGGTATCGGCGACAGTTTCGACGAGGCGTTTGCCAAGGCCTCTCTGGGTTCCGGTACCACGCTGCCCGAGGCCGGCATGGCCTTTGTCAGTGTGCGTGATGCCGACAAGGAGGGCGTCATACAGCTGGCCAAGGACCTGGTTGCCGTCGGCTTCCAGCTGGTGGCGACCGGCGGTACCGCCAAGGTGCTGCGTGACGCCGGGCTGGACGCGCAGCGCGTCAACAAGGTCCGTGAGGGTCGGCCGCATATCGTCGACATGATCAAGAACGACCAGATCGACCTCATTATCAATACCACCGAAGGGCGCAAGGCGATTGCCGACTCCGCCCAGATCCGCCAGTCGGCGCTGCAGCACAAGGTGACCTACACCACCACCCTGGCGGGTGGCGAAGCCTTCTGCCGCGCCATCAAATTCGGGCCGGAGCGTACCGTCCGGCGTCTACAGGATCTACACGCAGGATATACATCATGAGTCGAGTACCCATGACCATCGACGGAGAGAAGCGTCTCCGCGAGGAATTGCATGAACTGAAAACCGTCAAGCGGCCGAAGGTGATCGAGGCGATCGCCGAGGCCCGTGAACACGGCGATCTCAAAGAGAATGCCGAGTACCACGCGGCCCGCGAGCAGCAAAGCTTTATCGAGGGGCGCATCAAGGATATCGAAGGCAAACTGGGCAGCGCCCAGGTGATCGATGTCACCCGGATCGAAAAAACCGGCAAGGTGATTTTCGGCACCACCGTGCGCATGATCAATCTGGACACGGACGAAGAGGTGACCTACCAGATCGTCGGTGACGACGAGGCGGACATCAAGCAGGGCAAGATTTCAGTGTCGTCGCCGATCGCTCGCGCCCTGATCGGCAAGGAAGAAGGCGATGTGGTGAATGTGCGTGTCCCGTCCGGCGAGGTCGAGTACGAAATCGACGAGGTGATGCACCTGTAGGTTGGCCTCACCAGGGCAGGCGGGGTTGGTGCTCCGCCTGCTCGAGGCCTCCGCCGTAGGTTGGGCTGACGGAGGAAGCCCAACACAATGCCGGGGGTGCCATGTTGGGCTTCGCCAACTCAGCCGAACCTACGTTTTCGAAGCGTGAACGATCAGCGTTGGCGCACCAGATTAGAGAGTTTCGGGTTGGGCTTCTTGGCCCGGCGCAGCAACACCGCAATCTTGCCGATCGTCTGCACCAGTTCCGCACCGGTCTCCTCGCACAGGGCGTCAATGATCACGCGGCGATCCTCCCGGTCCGGCGAGGCCACCTTCACCTTGATCAGTTCGTGGTCGTTCAGGGCGCGCTCCAGTTCCGCCGCCAGGCCTTCGGAAAGCCCCTTGTCGCCGACGATCACCACGGGCTTGAGGTCGTGGGCGAGGGCGCGAAAGTGGCGACGCTGTTCGGAAGAAAGGCTCATAGCGATTGGTTCTCTCAATAGGCGTGTAAGACAAATGTTATGGCCGCCGCAAGCGGGGACTGGTCTATAATGGAGCGCAATGCGTTGCGCTTTTCCACTATTCAAAACGAAGCCGCTATTCTAGCAAGCCGCCACGGGCGGATGCATCCGCAAGTCTTCCAATGGAGGTTCAATTGGCCCGTTCCAAGTCCAGTTCACGATGGCTGCAGGAACACTTCAGCGATCAGTATGTCCAAAAGTCCAAGGCGGAAGGCTACCGCTCACGGGCGAGCTATAAGCTGATCGAGCTGGACGAAAAGGACCGCCTGTTCAAGCGCGGGCAGCTGGTGGTGGACCTCGGTGCCGCACCGGGCGGGTGGTCGCAGGTCGCCATGGAGCGCGTCGGCGACAAGGGCACCGTGATTGCCAGCGATATTCTGGATATGGATCCCATCGCCGGCGTAACCTTCATTAAGGGTGACTTCACTGAGGACGCCGTCTTCGAGAAGTTGCTGGCAGAATTGAGAGATCGCCGGGCGGACATTGTAATTTCCGATATGGCCCCCAATATGAGTGGGATGGCTGCGGTCGATATTCCGCGCTCGATGTTTCTGGTGGAGCTTGCATTGGATATGGCCACTCGGGTCCTCAAGCCCGGGGGTACCTTCGTGACCAAGGTTTTCCAGGGAGAGGGGTTCGATGCCCTCGTCAAGGATATGAAAACGCAGTTCACGCGCGTCGTGAGCCGCAAGCCGGGCGCTTCGCGGGCCCGTTCGCGGGAGCAGTACCAGGTCTGCACCGGATTCAAGGGCTGATATGCGGGATTCCCGCAGTCGCTGCTGGTCCGGCTGGCCTGCCCGAACGTAGTTAGTGTATGGTTGCAACAATGGGGGCTGTGAACAAATCCCTGCGCATTAGCGTGAATCCTGTGGTCCAAGTGCCCCCGGCTCCGCGTAATCGTAGTGTGCAGTGATTTATTCAGAGATTCTTCAAGCGGTTGCAGAAACGGCAACCCACATTCACAGGTAAAGCACCTTGAACGATATGGCAAAAAATCTGGTTCTATGGCTGATCATAGCCGCCGTACTGCTGATGGTTTTTCAGAACTTCAGCCCGACCACCTCTGATCAGCAGGTGACATATTCTGAATTCGTGCAGATGGTCAACAGCGGCCAGGTCCAGAAAGTGACCATCGACGGCCTGGAAATCCAGGGCGTACAGGCTGGCGGCAGCCGTTTTCAGACCACACGTCCGGCCGTGCCCGACAGCCGCCTGATGGACGATCTGCTGGAGCACGATGTTGAGGTTGTTGGTAAAGAGCCCGAGCAGCAGAGCATCTGGACCCAGCTGTTGGTGGCTTCCTTCCCGATTCTCGTGATCATTGCGGTGTTCATGTTCTTCATGCGGCAGATGCAGGGCGGTGGCGGCGGCAAAGGCCCCATGTCCTTCGGCAAGAGCAAGGCCCGCCTGATGAGCGAGGACCAGATCAAGACCACCTTCGCCGATGTGGCCGGTGCCGATGAGGCCCGTGAGGACGTCAAGGAGTTGGTGGACTTCCTGAAGGATCCGAGCAAGTTCCAGCGCCTGGGCGGCAAGATTCCCAAGGGTGTACTGATGGTGGGCCCGCCCGGTACCGGTAAGACACTCCTGGCCAAGGCCATTGCTGGTGAGGCCAAGGTGCCGTTCTTCTCGATCTCTGGTTCCGACTTCGTGGAAATGTTCGTCGGTGTCGGTGCCTCCCGGGTCCGGGACATGTTCGAGCAGGCCAAGAAGCAGAGCCCCTGCATCATTTTCATCGACGAGATCGACGCGGTCGGTCGTCATCGCGGCGCCGGCCTCGGCGGTGGTCACGACGAGCGTGAGCAGACCCTGAACCAGCTGCTGGTGGAAATGGACGGTTTTGAGGGTAACGAGGGCGTGATCGTCATCGCCGCCACCAACCGTCCTGACGTACTGGATCCGGCCCTGCTGCGTCCGGGTCGTTTCGACCGCCAGGTGGTGGTGCCGCTGCCGGATATCATTGGCCGGGAGCAGATTCTCAAGGTGCACCTGAAGAAGGTGCCGCTGGCGGATGACGTCGATCCGCAGGTGATCGCGCGAGGTACTCCCGGTTTCTCCGGTGCGGATCTGGCCAATCTGGTCAACGAGGCAGCACTGTTTGCCGCGCGCCGCAACCGCCGGCTGGTGTCCATGGAAGAGTTGGACCTGGCCAAGGACAAGATCATGATGGGCTCCGAGCGCAAGTCCATGGTGATGTCCGAGAAGGAAAAGCGGAACACTGCCTACCACGAGTCCGGTCACGCCATTGTCGGGCGCTTGATGCCTGAGCACGACCCGGTCTACAAGGTCAGTATCATTCCTCGCGGGCGAGCGCTGGGCGTCACCATGTTCCTGCCGGAGGAGGACCGCTACAGTCACAGCAAGCGTTACCTCATCAGCCAGATCTGCAGCCTGTTCGGTGGGCGTATCGCCGAGGAGCTGACACTGGGGCACGAAGGGGTGACCACTGGCGCGTCCAACGACATCAAGCGTGCCACCGAGCTCAGCCGAAACATGGTCACCAAGTGGGGGCTGTCGGAGAAGCTTGGGCCGCTGATGTATGACGAGGAAACTGACGAGCCCTTCCTGGGCATGTCGGCTGGGCAGGGGCATCGGCAGTATGCGCCGGAAACGGCCCAGCGCATCGATGAGGAAGTGCGCACGATCATCGACGACTGTTATGAAACGGCCAAGCAGATACTCGTGGACAATATGGACAAGCTTCACATGATGGCTGACGCGCTGATGAAGTACGAAACCATCGACAGCAAGCAGATCGACGACATCATGGCCGGCAAGGAGCCGCGTCCGCCGGAAGGCTGGAACGACAAGGGCGGCAATGGTGGTGCGACTGTGACCCAGGATGTCGGTGGGGACGAACACGCCCCGGCCGGCGACAAGGGACGCAGTTCCGACAGTGGCGTTGGCGGTCCCGCCGGCGAACACTAGGCGCCACAGAATGTTGGTCGGGAACGCCGCCTTCGGGCGGCGTTTTTCGTTGGGTCGTCATTGGACCTCATTAACAACCGGTCATTGGGGTAGTCACAGGAGGTTGCGGTAAAGTGCAGTTCGGACAGCGACAGGTTGATCTCTCGACACCGCAGGTGATGGGCGTGCTGAATGTCACGCCGGATTCGTTTTCCGATGGTGGTCGGTTTCAGGAGCGCGATGCCGCGCTCTATCAGGCTGAAGCCATGGTTCGCGAAGGCGCGGCGTTCATTGATGTTGGTGGCGAATCCACGCGACCGGGCGCGGCACCGGTTTCGGTGGAAGAAGAGCTGGACCGGGTTTGCCCGATCGTGGAAGCCATTGCTGAGCGTCTGGATGTGGTCATCTCCATCGACACCAGCACACCTCAGGTGATTCGGGCGGTTAGCGGACAGGGTGCAGGGCTGATCAACGATGTGCGGGCCCTGCGCCGTGAAGGTGCGCTTGAGGCCGCGGCCGAGAGCGGTCTGCCGGTCTGCCTGATGCACATGCAGGGGGAACCGCAATCGATGCAGCGCGATCCCCAGTACAGCCAGGTTGTGGGTGAGGTGCGTGCGTTTCTGCAGGAGCGGATCGAGGCGGCCCGGCAGGCGGGTGTTGCCGACGAGCGAATCCTGCTTGATCCGGGATTCGGGTTTGGCAAGTCTTTACGGCATAATTTACAGCTGTTGCGTGATTTGGAGACATTCACGAGCCTGGGGTATCCCTTGCTGGTGGGGCTGTCGCGCAAGTCCATGCTGGGTCAGCTGACCGGTCGGGAGGTCGATGAGCGTCTGGCGGCCAGCATAACGGTGGCGGTCCTGGCGGCGGAGCGAGGTGCCCGCATTATTCGTGTGCATGATGTCAGAGAAACCGTGGATGCGATGAAAGTCGTGTCCGCTCTGGAAGGATTGGAAGGATGACAGGACGGAAGTATTTCGGAACCGATGGTATTCGTGGTCGCGTAGGTGCGCGTCCCATTACGCCGGATTTTATGCTGAAGCTGGGTTGGGCGGCCGGTCAGGTCTTCAAAAAGAAGGGGCAGCGCAACCGTATCATTATCGGCAAGGACACTCGCCTTTCCGGTTACATGTTCGAGTCGGCGCTGGAAGCAGGGTTGGCCGCTGCGGGTATTGATGTCCGTCTCTTGGGGCCGATGCCGACGCCGGCGGTTGCGTATCTGACCCGTACCTTTCGGGCCTCTGCCGGCATCGTCATCAGCGCCTCCCACAATCCTCACCATGACAACGGCATCAAGTTTTTCTCCGCGCTCGGCACCAAGCTTGACGACGCCGTGGAGGAAGAGATCGAAGCCTGGTTGGACCGCGATCTTGTGGTAGCTGATTCTGCGGCCCTGGGTAAGGCAGCCCGGCTGGAAGATGCGCCGGCCCGCTACGTGGAGTTCTGTAAGAGCGCTGTCCCCTTTGACTTCTCACTGGAAGGCCTTCATATCGTTCTGGATTGTGCCCATGGCGCCACCTATCACGTGGCGCCCAGTGTCTTTCAGGAATTGGGCGCGAAAGTGACAGCGATTGGTGTGGAGCCGGACGGTCTCAACATCAACCTCGAATCAGGATCGACGCATCTGGGCCCCCTGGTCGACAAGGTGCGTGAGACACAGGCGGATCTGGGTATTGCTTTTGATGGCGATGGCGACAGGGTCATGATGGTGGATCACCGCGGGGAGATCGTCGACGGCGATGAGTTGATCTTCATCATTGCCCGTGATCGTCAGCGCGGTGATCGCCTCAATGGCGGTGTGGTGGGCACCCTGATGACCAATTTTGGCGCAGAGCTGGCTTTCAAGGAGCTGGGAATACCGTTTGAACGTGTCAAAGTGGGCGATCGTTATGTCATGGAGCGCCTCTATCGCAATCAGTGGCATATCGGTGGCGAAGGTTCAGGTCACATTGTCTGCCGGGATTGTACGACCACCGGTGACGGCATCATTTCCGCTTTGCAGGTCCTGGTCGCCATGCGTGACGCCGGGCAGTCCCTGGCCGACCTCAAGGCCGGCATGACCAAAATGCCGCAGTGCATGATCAATGTGCGGGTCGGTGAGCGTTTTGATCCCATGGGTCGTGATGAGGTGACCGCCGCTGTAGCCGACGCGGAGAGGCGCCTTGCCGATGCTGGCCGCATCCTGCTGCGTGCCTCGGGCACCGAGCCGGTGATCCGTGTCATGGCTGAAGGGCAGGATGAGAGGCTGATTGCCGGCATTGCCGAAGAGCTGGCTGAAGTGATTCGTAAACAAAGCGCCTGAGGGGCGAGAGACGGGAAAATGAGGCCGGATGTGACTTGTCAGTGGCAGGTATCTCCGGTATAGTTCCGCCTCCCTGAAGCAAAGGGTATGTGATGCGACGTCAGATCGTAGCCGGAAACTGGAAGATGAACGGTTCCCGTTCATTTTCGGACGAGTTACTGGGAAACCTTCGCCAATCGCTGGAAACGCTTGATAGCGCTACAGAAGTTGTTATCATGCCTCCTTCGATACTGGTCGGGCAGGTTGCTGCCTTGGCGAGTGGCAGTCGCATCAAGGTCGGTGTGCAGAATGTGGCAGCCTACGAGAATGGCGCCTACACCGGCGAGATCTCGGCAGAAATGGCGGCCGATCAGGGGTGTGCTTACGTTATCGTTGGGCACTCTGAGCGCCGTCAGCTGTTCGGGGAGAGCGACGAAGTCGTCGCTGACAAGGTCGAGCGCGTTCTATTGCAAGGGCTGATGCCAGTGGTTTGTGTTGGCGAAACCCTCGATGAGCGTGAGGCCGGAAGCGCGGAAGCCGTGGTTGAGCGCCAGCTGAAAAAGGGGCTGGCCAATGTGGAACTCGACAAGTTGGCTTCTGTCGTAATTGCCTACGAGCCGGTATGGGCCATCGGTACCGGTAAGACGGCAACAGCCGAGCAGGCTCAGGACATGCACGCGCATATTCGCCGGGTGTTGGTGGATATGGGCGGAGACGGTTCACGTGTATCGCTGCTATATGGCGGTAGCGTGAAGCCGGAAAACGCGAGTGAATTGTTTTTGCAACCTGACATAGACGGCGGTTTGATTGGCGGTGCATCGCTGGATGCTGAAGCCTTTACCCGCATCTGTCAGGCGATATGAGAGAATCCGTATGGATTGGCTTGAAACTCTGATTGTCGTCGCACACGTTGTCGTTGCCATCGCTGTAGTGGCTCTGGTCCTGATTCAGCAGGGCAAGGGTGCTGATGTGGGCGCAGCATTTGGTGGTGGCGCGTCGCAGACTGTTTTTGGCAGTCAGGGTAGTGGCAGCTTTCTAACCAAGTTGACGACGATCCTGGCCATTCTCTTTTTTGTAACGAGTTTTACGCTGGCTGTTTTTGCCAAGCAGCGTGCCGAGTCCGTTGGTATTACCGGCGTGCCGGCCGCGCAGGAATCTTCCAAGCAGGAGCCGGCTCAGCAGAGCCAGCAGCAGGACCAGGCGCCGGCGTTGGAAGAAAGCAGTCAGCCGACAACCGAGAGCGCCCCAGCCCAGGACAAGACGGGTGAGGACGTTCCGGCGATTGAATAAGCGGTCTTTCGGGTCTGCGATCCGAAGATCCAAGGGTGTTGCCGAAGTGGTGGAACTGGTAGACACGCTATCTTGAGGGGGTAGTGGCGCAAGCCGTGCCGGTTCAAGTCCGGCCTTCGGCACCAATTGAAGAAAAACGGCTTGGCATCGACCAAGCCGTTTTTTTTGGTCAGTCCTTGACCAGCGCAGGCACCGGCCGTATACTCCGGCGGTTGCTGCAGCGGGGTTTGTATCGTCCCGCTTTCCTGATCGCCGAGGCAGTCGGGAAAAGAGGGGAGTCAACAGACCAGCCTCGCAGTATCTTGATTGAGGCCCCTGCGGAGGTGTGCTGAATCGAGCTTTGCTCGCGGCACCCCGGTTCCCTAGGGGCTTTTTGCCAGTTGCGCCGCTGTTTTTTGGCGTAATGGGCGGGAAGAAGGGCTGGTCTACAGGCCCTTTTTTTGTTTGTGAAAGGCGAAAATCGCCAGGAGAAATCAGTACGTTGTCCAGGAAAACGGCACAGATCGAAGCCCTACTCGCCCCCGTGATCGAGGGTATGGGTTACGAACTCTGGGGCATTGAATACCTCTCCCAGGGCAAGCATTCACTACTGCGGGTCTTTATCGACCGCGCCGAAGGTATCACTGTGGATGACTGTGAAGCAGTGAGTCGCCAGATCAGTGGCGTGATGGATGTGGAGGATCCCATCCAGAGTGCCTATACCCTGGAAGTTTCGTCTCCGGGGATGGATCGACCGTTGTTCAAGCTGGAGCACTATGAGCGTTACGCCGGTCATCGCGTGCAGTTGCGGTTACGTGCGCCCTTTGAGGGAAGACGCAAATTTGAAGGCATCCTGAAAGGCGTCGATGGCGAAGATGTAGTGCTCGTCGTGGATGAACACGAGTATCTGCTGCCCTGGGACGGCATTGAAGTTGCCCGTATTGTCCCGGTGTTTGGCGATCAGGATTAAAGAGCGAATTAAAGAGGCAGGGCTATCTAATGAATAAAGAGATCTTGCTGGTTGTGGAAGCGGTGTCCAACGAAAAGGGCGTTGAGAAAGACGTCATTTTCGAGGCCATTGAGCTTGCCTTGGCAACTGCCGCGAAAAAGCGCTACGAAGAAGAGGATGTGGATATCCGGGTAGCCATTGATCGCAAAACCGGCGAATACGAAACCTTCCGACGTTGGACCGTCGTTGATAACGACGCCGTTCCCAGTCTGGGAGCGGAGCTGACCCTGGAAGAAGCCCACGAGCGCGACCCCAATCTTCAGCCCGGTGACGTGGTGGAAGAAAAGGTCGAGTCGGTTTCCTTCGGGCGCATTGGCGCACAGGCCGCCAAGCAGATTATTTTCCAGAAGGTCCGAGAGGCCGAACGCGCGAAGATCGTGGACAGCTACCGCGATCGTGTGGGCGAGTTGGTGTCGGGCACGGTCAAGAAAGTGACCCGGGACAACATTATCGTGGACCTGGGTAGCAACGCCGAAGCGGTGCTGCCGCGGGATCAGCTGATTCCCCGGGAAACGTTCCGCATGGGGGATCGGGTTCGCGCCCTGCTGTTGGAGATCCGTACCGATCACCGTGGGCCGCAGCTGATTCTCAGTCGTACCCATCCGAACATGCTCATCGAGCTGTTCCGGATCGAGGTGCCGGAGATAGCCGAGGAGTTGATCGAGGTGCGCGGTGCCGCCCGCGATCCGGGCTCCCGGGCCAAGATCGCGGTCAAGACCAACGACGGCCGTATTGATCCGGTCGGTGCCTGTGTCGGCATGCGCGGTTCCCGCGTCCAGGCCGTATCCAACGAGTTGGGTGGTGAGCGCATCGACATCGTCCTTTGGGATGACAACCTGGCGCAGCTGGTGATCAATGCCATGGCGCCGGCCGAAGTGGTGTCGATCGTGATCGACGAAGACAAGAACACCATGGACGTGGCCGTGAGCGAAGACAATCTCGCCCAGGCCATTGGCCGTAACGGCCAGAACGTTCGTCTGGCTTCCGAGCTGACCGGCTGGGAGCTGAACGTGATGACTGAGGAAGAGGCCGGCGAGCGCCAGGAAGAAGAGGCCCGTCGCCTGATGGACCATTTCATCGACAAGCTCGATGTAGACGAAGAGCTGGCTCAGGTCCTTGTTGAAGAGGGCTTTACCTCGCTGGAAGAGGTGGCCTACGTACCGATGGAAGAGATGGTGGCCATCGAAGGTTTTGATGAAGATTTGGTAGCCGAGCTGCGTGCGCGGGCCAAGGACGTTCTTCTGAACCAGGCCCTGGCGAGCGAGGAAGCGGTAGGTGGCTCCGAGCCGGCAGAGGACCTGCTCAATATGGACGGCATGGACCGTGACCTGGCATTCAAACTGGCCGGTATGGGAGTCATAACCATGGAAGATCTGGCCGAGCAGTCGGTAGATGACCTTCTGGATATCGAAGGCATGAACGAAGAGCGGGCCGGTGAGCTCATCATGACGGCGCGAGCGCCGTGGTTCGAGGAACAGCAGTAATCGGGAGAGGAGGACCAGTATGGCAGAAGTGACCGTTAAGCAACTGGCCGATGATGTAGGCGCTCCCGTCGATCGCTTGCTCCGTCAGATTGAAGATGCCGGTTTGAAGCAGCGTTCTGCGGATGATGTCGTGACTGACGACGAAAAGCAGACCTTGCTGACACATTTGCGCCGTTCACACGGCGACCAGTCGGAACCGCGCAAGATTACCCTGAAGCGGAAGACGACCACCACACTCAAGACCGGCAGCGGCGCCAGTCGCGGCAAGACCGTGAACGTCGAGGTGCGCAAGAAGCGCACCTACGTCAAGCGTGCCGAGCTGCAGCCAGAGGCCGAAGCCGCCAAGGCTGCGGAAGCCGAAGTGGAAGCTCCGCAGGAAACCGCACCGCAGGCTGCGGAAGAAACCAAGGCGCAGGAGCCGGTGGCAGAAACCAAGGCGCCGGAAGCCGCCGAGGCCGAGCCGGAACAGAAAGAAGAGGCCAAGCCGGAAGCACAGGAACAGCCCGTCGAGGAAGAACCGGCAGCTGAGACTGTTGAAGCGGAAGAACCGCCCGCTCCGGTTCCGCCTGAACCGACGAAGGAACCGTCTCGCAAGGCGAAGAAAAAGAAGGGTCCCCAGCGGGATCTGGACGATGACGAGGGCAAGCAGAAAGCCAAAGGTGGCAAGGCTGCGTTGCACAAGGCCAAGAAGGTCCGTGTGGAAGAGGCGCTGGAAGAGGTCGAGGACGATGATCAGCCTCGCAAGCCGTTGCGCCAGAAGAAGTCCCGTCAAAAAAGGCACGCATTTGAGAGACCGACCAAACCGATTGTGCGCGAAGTAGAGATTCCTGAAACCATTACCGTGGGCGACCTGGCCCAACGTATGGCGGTCAAGGCGGCCGACGTACTCAAGCAACTGATGAGTATGGGCGTCATGGCCAACATCAATCAGCCTTTGGAACAGGACACTGCGATCCTGGTCTGTGAGGAACTGGGGCATACGCCGAAGGCGGTCCGTGAAGACGCCATTGAGGAAGAGGTGATGAGCGACATCACCTACGAGGGCGAAGCCACATCGCGGGCGCCGGTGGTGAGCGTGATGGGTCACGTTGACCACGGCAAGACCTCGCTGCTGGACTACATTCGCCGCACCAAGGTGGCTGCGGGCGAATCCGGCGGTATTACCCAGCATATTGGCGCCTACCACGTGGAAACTGACCGCGGCATGGTGACCTTCCTGGATACACCGGGTCACGCAGCGTTTACCGCCATGCGGGCGCGCGGTGCCCAGAGCACCGATGTGGTCATCCTGGTCGTGGCGGCCGACGACGGTGTCATGCCACAAACCGAGGAAGCCGTGCAGCATGCCAAGGCGGCGGGTGTTCCCCTGGTGGTGGCCGTCAACAAGATCGACAAGCCCGAAGCGGATCCGGATCGGGTGAAGAACGAGCTGGCCGCCAAGGATGTGATTCCCGAAGATTGGGGTGGTGATACCCAGTTTATCCACGTCTCGGCGCATACCGGGCAGGGCATCGACGAGCTGCTCGAAGCGGTCCTGCTGCAGGCCGAACTGCTGGAGCTCCAGGCAGTGCCCGAAGGGCCCGGCAAGGGTCTTGTGATCGAGTCCAGTCTGGAGAAAGGGCGGGGGCCGGTTGCGACACTGCTGGTCCAGAACGGCACGCTTAAGAAGGGCGATGTCGTGGTGGCCGGCAACTGCTACGGCAAGGTCCGCGCCATGATGGACGAGACCGGCAAACAGGTGAAGGATGCCGGCCCCTCGATTCCGGTCGAGATCCTGGGTCTTAATGGCACCCCGAACGCCGGCGACGAGTTCGTGGTTGTGGCGGACGACAAGAAAGCCAAGGAACTTGCCGAGTTCCGTGCCGACCGTGAGCGCGAACAGCGCTTGCAGCGCCAGCAGGCGGCCAAGCTGGAGAACATGTTCGAGAACATGGGCAAGGACGAGGTCAAGAACCTCAATATCGTCCTCAAGGCCGACGTCCGTGGTTCCCTGGAAGCCATCGTCAAGGCTCTGGAAGACCTGGGCAACGAAGAGGTCCAGGTTAACGTGGTCTCTTCCGGCGTCGGCGGTATTACCGAAACCGACGTCAACCTGGCCATGACCAGTGGCGCCGTGGTGATCGGCTTCAACGTCCGGGCCGACAGTGCCGCCAAGCGTCTGGTGGAGGCCGAGGAAATCGACCTGCGCTACTACAGCATCATTTACGAGATCATCGATGATGTGAAGAAGGCGCTGACCGGCATGCTGGCACCGGAATACCGCGAAGATATCGTGGGTATCGCCGAGGTCCGCGAAACCTTCCGCTCGCCCAAGTTCGGTCAGGTGGCCGGCTGTATGGTGGTGGAAGGTACGGTCTACCGGAACAAGCCGATCCGTGTCCTGCGTGACAACATCGTTATCTTTGAAGGTGAGCTGCAGTCCCTGCGCCGCTTCAAGGATGACGTCAACGAAGTCCGCAACGGCATGGAATGTGGTATTGGCGTCAAGGGTTACGACGTAAAAGTGGGAGACCAGATTGAGGTCTTCGACCGCGTCCGCGTCGAGCGCCAATTGTAAGTTGTCGGGCCGTCCCTTTGGGGCGGCCCGCGCGTTTTTCAGAGAGCAACTATGCCCCGAGATTACAGTCGGACCGACCGTATCGCTGACCAGATGCAGAAAGAACTGGCCTGGTTGATTCAGCGAGAGGTCAAGGATCCGCGAGTCGGGATGGTCACGATCAGCGACGTTCGCGTCAGCAAGGATCTGGGCTATGCCGATGTCTACATCACGCTGCTGACGGCCGAAGAGGTGACCGAAGACTCACCCGAAGTGCAGCGGACCCTTAAAGCACTACAGGGTGCAGCAGGCTTCCTGCGTGGGGCCATTGGCAAAGCCATGAAGCTCCGTGTCATCCCTCAGCTGCGTTTTCATTTCGATAAGCTTGCCGGTGAGAGCCGTCATCTCGACGCCTTGATCAACAAGGCGGTGTCCGAGGATCGTCGCCATCACCAGGATGATGACGAGGGGTCGTCGGATTGAGTCGACGTCGACGCAAGGGGCGCGCCCTGGACGGTGTCCTGGTGCTGGACAAACCCCCCGGAGCGACCTCCAACGCCGTTCTCCAGCAAGCCAAGCGCCTTTTCCAGGCGGCCAAGGCCGGCCATACCGGTAGCCTTGATCCTCTGGCCACCGGTGTACTCCCCATCTGTTTTGGTGAGGCGACCAAGTTTTCCCAGCATCTGCTGGAGGCCGACAAAGCCTATCTGGCGCATGCACGCCTGGGCGTTATCACCGAAACCGGTGACAGCGACGGGGCCGTCGTGGCGGAACATGCTATACCGGCGGAGCTAGACGAGGCGCGCCTGGAGTCAATTCTGGCTGGATTTCGGGGGGCGATCGAGCAGGTGCCTTCCATGTATTCGGCCCTGAAGCACCAGGGGCGTCCGCTCTACGAATGGGCCCGCGAAGGGATTACCATTGAGCGCAAGCCACGTCCGGTTACCATCCACCAGTTGACGCTGGAGGCGCTGACGGCAGACAGCTTTGCCATAGCGGTGCGCTGCACCAAGGGCACCTATATCCGCTCGCTGGTGGAGGATATTGGCCAGGCGCTAGGCTGTGGTGCCCATGTTACCGCGCTGCGCCGGACAGAGGCGGGGCCTTTTCGTCTTGATCAGGCCTATACCCTGGACGCGCTTGAAGCCATGGCACCTGAGGAACGGGATGCCTGTCTGCAGCCTGCGGATACGGCGTTGCAGGATCTTCCGGAGCAGCGGTTAAATAATGCCCATTCCCAGTCGATATTGAACGGACAACCCGTTAAAATGACGGGCCAATTCCAGCCCGGTTGGGTCCGGCTCTATGCCGAGGACCGTTTTCTGGGGCTGGGCGAGATCTTGCTGGACGGTCGGGTTGCCCCCCGCCGTCTGGTAAGTACGGCCGATTAGGCCGTAAAGCCCGGCAAACTGTACATATGCGCGGTTTGCCGGTCATTCCTGAATGCATATTGAGAGGTAATGATCATGGCATTGAATGCCGAAGAGAAAGCGAAAATCGTCAAGGACTACCAGCGTGGAGACGGTGACACCGGCTCTCCGGAAGTTCAGGTAGCGCTGTTGAGCTACAACATCAACAAGCTGCAGGATCACTTCAAGGCGAACAAGCAGGACCACCATTCCCGCCGTGGCCTGATCCGCATGGTTAACCAGCGTCGTAAGCTGCTGGACTACCTCAAGCGGAAAGACGCTGATCGCTACGTTGATCTTATCCAGCGTCTGGGTCTGCGCCGCTAAGCGCAACCTGGTACGTTTCCAAAGGCACTTCGGTGCCTGTCGGAGTTGAGTTCCCCGGACTGCCTGGCGCAGTCTGGGGTTCTCTCGTTCTTTAACTCCCGATCCCCAAGGGGGTGGGGTGCCCAGGAGACACTGGGGAAAGGCCTGCTGTGAATCGCAACAGGCTTTTGTGCAGTGTTTTCTGGGATTAAGCAGAGACCACCGGTGCCGTGTCACCGGAACTACGAGACAAACTGCCGGGGCATCAGTCCGAAAGCAGGCGAGCCCGAAATAGACCAAGCGCTCGCGGCAACCGGAGCCCATTCGGTCAGTGGTCAAATGCAAAGAGATACTGGAAAGGAGCCATTGTGAATCCAGTCAAGAAAACCTTCCAATACGGTGACTCCACCGTCACCCTGGAAACCGGTCGCATTGCGCGTCAGGCCACCGGGGCGGTGTTGGTCACCATGGACGATACGTCCGTTCTCTGTACTGTGGTTGGCGCCAAAGAAGCCAAGCCGGATCAGGCGTTCTTCCCGCTGTCAGTGCACTACATCGAGAAGGCCTACTCCGTGGGCAAGATCCCGGGTGGTTTCTTCAAGCGCGAAGGGCGCCTTTCCGAAAAGGAAACCCTGACCTCCCGTTTGATCGACCGTCCGATCCGTCCGCTGTTCCCCGACGGTTACATGAACGAAGTGCAGATCATCTGTACCGTCATGTCCTCCAACAAGAACGTGGATCCGGACATCCCGGCCATGATTGGTGTGTCCGCCTGTCTGAGCATCTCCGGTATCCCGTTCAACGGACCGATCGGTGGCGCTCGGGTTGGCTTCAACGCCGAGGAAGGCTACTTCCTGAACCCGACGTTTGAGAAGCAGGCGTCTTCTGATCTGAACATGGTCGTAGCCGGCACCAAAGACGCCGTCCTGATGGTGGAATCCGAAGCCAAGGGTCTGACAGAAGACCAGATGCTGGGCGCCGTACTGTACGGTCACCAGGAAATGCAGGTGGTGATCGACGCCATCAACGAGCTGAAGGACGAGGCTGGCAAGCCCCGTTGGGACTGGCAGCCGCAGCCGGAAAACACCGCGCTGATGGACCAGATCAAGAGCCAGTTCGAGAACACCATCGCCGACGCCTACGGCATCAGCGACAAGATGCAGCGTTATGCCAAGCTGGGCGAGATCCGCGCCGAAGCCATTGAGCAGATTGCCGGCGACGAGGAAGGCCAGCCGTCCGAAGACGAAGTCAAAAAGTACTTCGGCAAGGTGGAAAAAAATGTGGTGCGTAGCCGCATCATCAAGGGCGAGCCGCGGATCGACGGTCGTGACAACAAGACCGTGCGTCCGATCAACGTGGAAGTGGGCGTGCTGCCCAACACCCACGGTTCGGCGCTGTTCACCCGCGGCGAGACCCAGGCCATCGTCACCACGACGCTGGGTACCGCCCGTGACGCCCAGATCGTCGACGCCCTGGAAGGCGAGTCCAAGCAGCACTTCATGCTGCACTACAACTTCCCGTCCTTCTCCGTCGGTGAGTGTGGTCGTGTCGGTCCTCCCGGCCGTCGTGAAATCGGCCACGGCAAGCTGGCCATGCGCGGTGTCCAGGCTGTAATGCCGGAAGACGAAGCCTTCCCGTACACCATTCGCGTGGTGTCCGAGATTACCGAATCCAACGGTTCCAGCTCCATGGCTTCTGTGTGCGGTACCTCCCTGGCGCTGATGGATGCCGGTGTGCCGGTCGCCGCTCCGGTGGCGGGTATTGCCATGGGTCTGATCAAGGAAGGCGACGATTTCGCCGTCCTGACCGATATCCTGGGCGACGAGGACCACCTCGGCGACATGGACTTCAAGGTGGCCGGTACCGCCGATGGTGTCACTGCCCTGCAGATGGACATCAAGATCGAAGGCATCAACGAAGAGATCATGGAAATCGCGCTGGGTCAGGCTTACGAAGCCCGTAAGCATATCCTCGGCGAGTTGGCCAAGGTGATCAGCGAGCCGCGTGCGAAGCTGTCCGAGAAGGCGCCGAGCATGCACAGCATGAAGATCTCGCCGGACAAGATCCGCGACGTGATCGGCAAGGGCGGCTCCACCATTCGCTCTATCTGTGAGGACACCGGCGCTTCCATCGACATCGACGATGACGGCTCCGTGCGCATCTTCGCAGAGAACGCGGCGGCTGCCGAGGAAGCCGTGTTCCGCGTGATGGAAATCACCGCCGAGATCGAGGTGGGCAATGTCTACAAGGGCCGTGTCGAGCGTATCGTCGACTTCGGTGCCTTCGTCAACATCCTGCCGGGCAAGGACGGTCTGGTGCATATCTCCCAGATCGCCGATCGCCGCATCGAGAACGTGCGTGAAGAGCTGACCGAAGGCCAGGAAGTCATGGTCAAGGTTCTGGACGTGGACGCCCGCGGCCGCGTCAAGCTCAGCATCAAGGAAGTGAAGGAAGGCGACAAGCCGGTGGAATTCGCCCTGCCGGGTGAAGGTGAAGCCTAAGCGTTGCCTTTAAGCCGGGCCTGTCCCGGCTTCTGAAGAAAGCCCATTCGCATTCGCGGTGGGCTTTTTTTGTGTCTGGCGCCCACGCAGACCCGATGCCGTAGGTTGGGCTGAGCCTGCGAAGCCCAACAATGTAGCGATGACGTGGAGATGTTGGGCTTCCTTCGTCAGCCCAACCTTCACTAGTCTGCGTACTTGGCCATGAAATCCAGCACCGCCTCCCGATACTCCGGCACGATAAAGGTGGCGGCGTGGGGTGTCTGGGTGGCGATGAACCGCTTGGGTTTGCTTGCGGCATCGTAAAGGCGGACACCGTGGTGGTAGGGCACCACCGGGTCACGGCGGCTGTGGATGACCAGCAGGGGCTGGTGGATGCGGTCAATGTAGTCGACCGGTTCGTAGTCATCAGGGATGGTCCAGGACAGTGGCGTCTGGAAAGGCCAGGTCAGCCAGGAGCCGTCCAGTTTCTCCCGGGCAATGTCACGGAAGCCGGACAGGGCGCCGTCCACGATCAGGCCGTTGGTAGTGGGCGCGTCCTGCTGGCCGAGGGTGACGATCGCGAGGGCACCCCCCAGACTCTGGCCCAGCACGAACAGGGGCTGGTCGCCGGCCCGCTTGCGGGTCCACTCCAAACCGGCCCTGGCGTCGAGCAGGGCGCCCTCCAGGTCGGGGTCACCGGTGGAGTAGCCGAACCCCCGGTAGTCGATCAGAAAGACGTTATAGTGCTCCCGGGGCAGCCAGGACACATTGATGATGTGGGCGCTGATGTTCTGGGCATTGCCATGCAGGTAGTACACCGTGCCCTTCGCATCCCCTTCGGCGGGCAGCCACCAGCCGTAGAGCCGTTCGCCGTCAGTGCTGTCCAGCAGCACCTCCTCGAAGTCCAGATTGAGCTGGTCCGGCGTCACGTAACGGGTGTCGCTGGGATAGAAGAACATGTTGCTGCACCCGCTGAGCAACATCGCTCCCAGGCTGAGGGTCAGAAATAGGCGTGCAATCCGAGAGACCATTGTGTCGAGTACCGATCATCCGTGTGTTGTCGGGCCCACTGGGTGCCAATGGACCAGCCCCGTTGCAGCGGCAGGCGGAGTTCCAGGTACAGCTTGCCCTGGCGATAGGTATCCCCCACCAGCCACCAGTCCTGGCTGACGCCGCCTTCCAGGGCCAGGCGCTCGCCCTGCCTGAGGGCGCTGAGCTGGAGGCCGGGCGCCGCGTCCCAGCCTTTCTCCAGGGTGCTGTCGATTTCCAGGGCCGCGGTGGTAAAGCCGGACAGGAACCAGCCGGCCACGTCGTAGGTCAGACCGGCGCCACCATCCACATAGGGCGTCAGGATGCGCTGCTCCCGGTCGGCCACTTCCCGGCGCCGGGCGCCAAAACCCACCTGCCAGGACAGGGGCGTAAAGAACGGGTCGCGGGGCGAGAGCGAGCGGATTTCCACCGGCACGAAACGCTCCAGCTGTAACTCTTCATTGTCCAGATAGTAACGCGTATCCAGTCGCAGGAACTGCAGCTGGGCACCGGGGCGATAACCGGCCACCGGATCGAGGACATCGTGATAGGCCGGCCGCAGCGTCAGTTGGGTGTAGTTGCGATCGTTGTCGCGTCCACCCAGGAGGCTGATGCGGAAGGTGTCGTGGCCCTCGTCGTCCCGCACCTCGGGTTTGGCTGGCTGGGGCGGGACATGGTCGCTGTCGAGGCGGCTGCGGGCGAGCAGTGTCTGGTAGGACAGGGGCGCGCTGCGCTCACGCGGCCATTCCTTCTCCACGGCGGCGTAGCGGACAAAATCATGGGCGGTGTCCAGGATCCGGGCCTGGCTTTCCGGGCTGCGCCGGGTCATGGCAGGGTCTTGCAGGTTCATCTGATCGTAGACGATCGCGGCCACCAGAGCCCGTTCCTCGGGGGAGAGGCTTTCTAGGGCATAGTCCACGGTGGTGGCGGCCGAGGGTCGATAGTGGACGTCGGCCACCAGGTCCTTGTCGACCACCCAGCGGATCGTGTCCGAGGGGATCGCGTGGGTGGTCACGTCTTCCAGCAGGTTGGTGCCGGGGCGGGCGACATCAATCAGTGCCAGCAGGCGGTAGGCGCAGTTTTCGTCCAGGAAGTAATAGTCGAAGCGGATGTCCCGCAATTCCCAGGCATGCCAGAGCAGGCGCCGGATCTCGGTGGGAGTGAGATTGAGCTGGTATTCCCACAGGTCGCGATTTTCCAGGTCCGAGTAGAGCTTGATCTTTTCGTAATAGGGCTCGACGGAGGTAATCCCGGGATAGCCGCCGAAAATGCCGCGGTAGGCAAACAGGAGCTCGTTATCGCTGGCGCCGGCGTCCGCCGCGTAGGAAATCGTCTTGGCCAGCAGCAGGTCGGCTTCTTCGTTGTCCTGGGGTGGGTCGAGGCGGATGAAGGTGTGGCCGAACATGGACGAGGGGCTGTTCAGATAGGAGGCCGCAAACACCAGGGTGACGGTTTCCGTATCCAGATCCGCCATCCAATCCTCCAATTCCGGGCAGTGCCCTTCGGGAATATCCACGTCCATCTGCTGGCGTATCCATTCGGCCCGGGCCGGAAAACGGCAGGCGGCGTGGCTGTCGCCGTTGCGAGGCTGTTGCAGCGCTTCGATGGTGGCAGCCAGCTCGGCGACCGGATCGGTCTTGCCGTTCGGGGCCAGGAAAAAATCCCCATCGTCGGCCTGGCTCTCGTAGCCATCATTCCAAGTGGGCTGGTAGTGGACCAGGTCCAGCCAGTGAGTGCGGTGGGCCAGTGTTTCCAGATCGGGATTGGAGACAGTGGATTTGGCCCAGAGGGCGGTTTGCAGCAGGCACAGGACACACCCTGTCAACAGCCGGAGGCCCAAGCGTTTAGCCATGAATCATCCTAGAAATTTGTTTGGCTGGCGGAACGGAATCGCAGTGTAACAGGAAGGGGAGTGCGGTGGACCCGCAGGTCCACCGGAATACGGCGTTTAGCCGAGGTACTTGCTCAGAGACTCGTCTTTTTCCATCAGGGACACGATGGCGTCCACTGCCTGATCGGACGTGGTGTCGGCTGACGGGAAGATAGTGGCGAAGTTGTTCTGCAGGGTCTGCTTGAAGCGACCGCGATCCGCTTCGTCAACGCCCAGCAGCACGGCCAGGGTAGTCAGGTTCTCGCCTTCACCGCGTGAAATGTCGCGAGCCACCTTGTCGATGTTGTTGTCCATGTACATCGCCATGGAGGTGATGGTTTCGTTGGTCCGGCAGCCCAGCGTACCGGTGGTCATGCCGAAGGTCTGGTTGCCCAGCGTACCGTTGGTGGTGGCCGCGAGGACGTGAGGTGCGATACCGGACTGCCCTTTCCAGATCATGGTACCTACGCCACAGCCTGGGCCGGTACCAGCGAAAGCCAGGGTTGATGCGCCAGTCAGCAAAACACCTGCGATCAGTTTTTTCATTGTCCACTCCTTGATTGTCGGTTTTTACTTCACGTCGTTCAGGTTGTGGTCGATTGAGACCAACCAGTGAGACTCCCTGAGTATAGACACAAATCAGGGCCTGTGAATGCGAGGTAAAACCTGTCGGACCGCCAAGCTTTTTGCAGGCTTGCACGGAGGCCGCCATGAACGGCCCGGCCGTTATCCGACCCATCCTCGAACTGCTTTGTCTGGCTTACTGCAAAAGGCGAGACAACCCTTGCATTTGGGCAATAAATTGCTCGTTTGTCAACAAGTTAGATGCGCAGTATAGTCCGCGCCGCCAAATCAGGCACAGAGAAACCAAGGAGAAGTATTGTGAAAAAAGGATTGATTGCATCCACACTGATCCTGGCCGGCGCACTGGGCGGCTGCAGCTCCATGAACGTGAGCTCCAACGCCGTTCCCCTGAACGGCAGCGTCAAGACCGATGTCCAGGCAGATATCGATGTGCAGGAGAAGATCTCCGGTCACTCCAAGGCGACCAAGATCCTGTTCTTCACCCTTAACGATGACAACGAATTTGCCGACGGCATGACATACGGCGGCAACGGTGGCGGTGCCCTGGGCGGCCTGGGCCTGGATCCGGTCAGCTCCGTGAAGTCCGCGGCGGCTTACAACGCCATCAAGTCTTCCGGTGCGGACGTGCTGGTAGCACCGCGCTACAAGGTCACCAAGAACGACTACTTCGTTTACGGCACCATCGACGTGACCGTGGAAGGTTACAAGGGTGTGATCAAGAGCGTGAAGTGAAGCGGCCTTCGGGTTGTGTAAAAAAAGCCCGGACCTGGTGGTCTCGGGCTTTTTTTGTGTCTGGCGCCCACGCAGACCCGGTGCCGTAGGTTGGGCTGAGCCTGCGAAGCCCAACAATTTAGCGATGACGTGGAGATGTTGGGCTTCCTTTGTCAGCCCAACCTACGCTCTGGATCCCCGCCTTCGCGGGGATGATGGGGTATGTTTGGCTTCGGTGGAAGGCATCCGAAGGCGGGTTTCACGCTGAAGTGCGAAGAACCTTTTTTGTGGTCGGACGTAGCGGCACTACCCGCCCAGATACGCCTTCTGGATATCATCATTCTCCAGCAGGTTGGCCCCACTGTCTTCCATGATGATCCGCCCATTCTCCAGCACATAGCCGCGGTCGGCGAGCTTCAGGGCCTGGTGGGCGTTCTGCTCGACCAGGAAGATGGTCATGCCTTCCTCCCGCAGCTTGCTGATGATCTCGAAGATCTGGCCGATGATGATCGGCGCCAGCCCCAGGGAGGGTTCGTCGAGGAACAGCATTTTCGGCCGGCTCATCAGGGCGCGGCCGATGGCCAGCATCTGCTGCTCGCCCCCGGACATGGTGCCCGCGCGCTGGCTGAGGCGTTCCTTGAGGCGGGGGAAGAGCTCGAACACGTGGTCCGCGGTCTCGGCAATTTCCGCCTTGGAGCGGAAAAAACCGCCCATGTGCAGGTTCTCCTCCACGGTCAGGCCGGGGAAGATGCGCCGCCCTTCGGGCACGATCGCGATATCCGAGCGCATGATCTCCGCGGTCGGCTTGCGGGTGATGTCTTCGCCACGCAGGGTGATCTGGCCCGAGGAGGCTTGCGGGTCGCCGCAGATGGTCATCAACAGGGTGGTCTTGCCGGCCCCGTTGGCGCCGATCAGCGAGACGATCTCCCCTTCATTGATCTCCACGGAGACGCCGTGCAGGGCCTCGATCTTGCCGTAGTGGGTATGCACGTTGGTCAGTTTGAGCATGCTCATCGCGGTTACTCCTCACCCAGGTAGGCTTTGATGACGTCCGGATTGGCGCGGATTTCCTCGGAAGTCCCGGTCGCCAGCGGACGGCCCTGGTTGATGACGGTGATGCGGTCGGAGATGCCCATGACCAGACTCATGTCGTGCTCGATCAGCAGAATGGAGACGTTGTAGTCCTCCTTGAGGCTGACGATAAGGTTGTCCAGTTCCTTGGTCTCGCGCGGGTTGAGACCCGCCGCCGGTTCGTCCAGCATCAGCAGGTCCGGTTGGGTCACCATGCAGCGGGCAATCTCCAGCCGGCGTTGCTGCCCGTAGGCCAGGTTGCCGGCTTCGCGATTGGCCATGTCCAGCAGGTGGACCTTGTCCAGCCAGTAAGCCGCCCGCTCCTTGGCCTCTTCTTCACGCTTGCGGTAGTTGCCCGTCTGCAGCAACCCGGCGAGCAGGTTGCGATTGACGTGGCGGTGCTGGGCCACCAACAGGTTTTCCAGCACCGTCATGCTGTTGAACAGCCGCACGTGCTGGAAGGTGCGCACCATGCCCAGACGGGCAATGCGGAAGTCCGGCTTTTTGTGAATGGCCTCGCCCTGGAAGTGGATTTCGCCACCGGTGGGCTGGTAGAAACCGCTGATGCAGTTGAAGACCGTCGTCTTGCCGGCCCCGTTGGGGCCGATGATGGAGACGATTTCGTGTTCCTTGACGTCCAGGGAGACGCCGTCGACGGCCAGCAGGCCGCCGAAACGCATGGATAGATCGCGTACTTCTAGCATCCCGTCACCCTCGTTTCAGTTCGATGTGCGGACGTCGCATGGGGACCAGCCCCTGCGGACGCCAGATCATCATCAGCACCATGGCCGCGCCGAACGCCAGCATGCGGTATTCGCTGAATTCCCGCGCCAGCTCCGGCAGGATGGTGACGGCAATGGCGGCGAGGATAACCCCCAGCTGCGAGCCCATGCCCCCCAGAACCACGATCGCGAGGACGATGGCGGATTCCAGGAACACGAAGGATTCCGGGCTGATGAACCCCTGGCGGGACGCGAAGACCACGCCGGAGAAGCCGGCGAAGGAGGCCCCCAGGGTAAAGGCCGAGAGCTTGACCGCGGTCCGGCTCATGCCCAGGGATCGGCAGGCGATCTCGTCTTCGCGCAGGGCCTCCCAGGCCCGGCCAACCGGCATGCGGATCAGGCGGCGGATGACGAACCAGGTGAATAGTGCCAGCACCAGCGCGATCAGGTACAGGAAGATGACCTTGTCCTCGCTGGCGTAGGGGATGCCGAAGGTCTCGTGGAAAGACACGTTACCTTCTTCCTTGATGCGCCGGCCGAACTCCATGCCAAACAGCGAGGGCTCGGGAATGCCGCCAATGCCGTTGGGGCCGCCGGTGAGGTTGGTCCAGTTGTTGAGCAGAATCCGGATGATTTCCCCGAAGCCCAGGGTCACGATCGCCAGGTAGTCCCCCCGCAGGCGCAGTACCGGGAAGCCCAGGAGGAAGCCGAAGAGGGCGGCCAGGCCGGCCCCGATCGGCAGGGCGGTCCAGAAACCAACGCCGAAGTAGTTGTTGAGCAGGGCGTAGCTGTAGGCGCCAACCGCGTAGAAGGCCACGTAGCCCAGATCGAGCAGGCCAGCCAGGCCCACCACGATGTTCAGCCCCAGACCCAGCATCACGTAGATCAGCGCCAGGGTCGCCAGGTCGGTGGCTCCGCGACTGACCAGGAAGGGAAAGATCGCCGCCAGGATGATGATGCCCAGAATGCTGATCTGCTCGGTGCGCTGGCGCTTGCTCTGGGCCATGGGTGGCCGGTCCGCGAACGGCCGCGGAATGGGGATGGCGCGTAGCGCCTGCATGATCGAGTCACGGAAGAGCTGGAACAGGAACACGGCCAGCACTGCCAGGACGATCATAACCAGCGTCGTGGTGTCTTCCACCGACAGCGTGATTCGGGTGCCCTTGGGTTCAAGGTTGAGTCCAAGGATTGGAAAGGCCATCACCAGGGTGATGAAGGCCGAAAACAGCGCAAATCGAAAATTGTTGTTGGAACCCATCAGATCTTCTCCACTTCCGGCTTACCCAACAGCCCGGTGGGCCGGAACAACAGGATCAGGATCAGCAGACCGAATGAAACCACATCCTTGTACTCGGAGCTGAAGTAGCCCGCGGTCATGCTTTCGGCAATGCCCAACACCACGCCACCGAGCATGGCTCCGGGGATGCTGCCAATGCCGCCCAGTACGGCCGCCGTAAAGGCCTTGAGCCCAGCGATGAAGCCGAACAGGGGATCGATGGAGCCGTAATACATGCCCAACAGCAAACCCGCCACAGCGGCCAGTGAAGCGCCGATGACAAAAGTGGCGGCGATGATGCGGTTGGTGTCGATGCCCAGCAGGCTGGCCATCTTCAAATCCTGCGAGACGGCGCGGCAGGCGCGGCCCAGGCGGGATTTGGAAATGAACAGGGTGAGGGCGGTCATGGAAATGACCGTGGCCACGAAGATCAGCAGTTGCATGTACGAGAGCGAGGCCTGAAAGGCGCCTTCGGTTCCGAACGTCCAGCCGCCGTCGATCAACTGGGGAACCCCGATGTTGCGGGACCCCTGAGCCAGGCGAACGTAGTTCTGCAGGAAGATCGACATGCCAATGGCCGAGATCAGGGCCATCAGGCGGTGGCCGCCACGGAGCGGGCGGTAGGCGACGCGCTCGATGGCCCAGCCATAGGCACTGGACACCAGCATGGCACAGAGGAGCGCGATAATAAGGACCAGGGCGATACCCACGCCGGTGAAGGCTGCGGACAGGCCGGCAATCACGAGCATGGCGGTGTAGGCGCCGATCATGTAGATCTCGCCGTGGGCAAAGTTGATCATGCCGATGATGCCGTAGACCATTGTGTAGCCGATGGCGATCAGGGCATAGGCACTGCCCACGGTAAGCCCATTAAGGAGTTGCTGGACAAAGTACAGGATGTCAGATTCTTGCATCTGGGCGGACTCCGATAATGCGTGCTCCGGCAAGACAGTGTATGCAGGATCAGTGGGCGCCTCCGTGCCTGGTCAACCTACTCCACAGACTCGCTGATACCGCAATTATTGCCATGCTGGAACATTAGAAACCTCTGCTCCAAGGGACAAGCAGGATCACCACTTGAACGATGGATCAGAGGTTCCTAAACAAACACCCTCGAACGCCGGTCATATCGAAAAGATTGTTCCCGATAGGCCCGACGACGAGGGTGGTCATCGAGTTGGTTGAGGAGCCGGGAGTCGGCTCCGTTTCAAACGCGGTTAGTTTACCGGAGTTTTGCTTCCGTCTGAATGCCACTTATAGACGACGAAATCGAACTCCTTCAGATCGCCTTTCTTGTCGTATTCGACTTCGCCGATCGGTGTCTGGAAGGTTTCGTTGTGCATGACCTTGGCCACCTCAAACGGATCCGCTTCGCCGGCCTTTTCGATGGCGGTGGCGATGATGTCCACGGCTGCGTAGGAGGTCAGTACGAACGGGCCGGAGGGGTCTTCACCCTTCGCCTTGAAGGCGTCCACCAGATCCTGGTTTTCCTTCTTCTGGTCGAAGCTCGGCGGCAGGGTCACGTACAGGCCTTCGGCCGCGTCGCCGGCGATGGTGTTGATGTCCTTGTTACCCACACCTTCCGGGCCCATGAACTCGGCACCTAGATCGGCCTGCTTGGCCTGGCGCAGGATCAGGCCCAGCTCGGGGTGGTAGCCGCCGTAGTAGACGAAGTCGACATTGGCTTGCTTGAGCTTGGTGATCAGCGGTGAGAAGTCTTTCTGACCGGCGGTGATACCTTCGAACATGACCACGTTGACGCCAGCGTCTTTCAGGGTGTCGCGCACGGCCGTGGCGATGCCCTCACCATACTGCTGCTTGTCGTGCACCACAGCGACCCGCTTGGGCTTGATCTTTTCAGCGATGAAGTTGCCGGCCACCGGCCCCTGCATGCTGTCCAGGCCGATGGTGCGGAACACCATGTCATAGCCGCGCTGGGTGATTTCCGGGTTGGTGGACGCCGGAGTGACCATCAGGATGCCTTCATCGTAGTAGATGTCGGACGCCGGCTGAGTGGAGCTGGAGCACAGGTGGCCCACCACGAACTTGACGCCTTCGTTGACCATGTTGTTGGCGACCGCGACGGCCTGCTTCGGGTCACAGGCATCGTCCTGCTCAACCGCGACCAGCTTTTCGCCCAGTACGCCGCCGTCCTTGTTGATCTGCTCGATGGCCATATGGGCGCCGGAGAACTGCATGTCGCCATACTGGGCCACGGCACCGGTCTGGGGACCGGCGATACCGATCTTGATTTCTGCATTGGCAGCGCCTGCCAGCGCGACAGAGGCTGCCAGCCCGACGATCGTGTTGGTAATCGTTTTTTTCATGCTTTTGTCCTGCCTGAAAAAGGATTGGATTTCGTTTTTTTATTGGTCTGCACGGGCAAGCGGGCCCGCCCGGCAATGTGACTAACAAACACTAGGCCTTAAACGTTGTCAAGCCAAGGGCTTGGAAAGCGCGGTGCTGGCTGTCCGGCCATGAAGCCAAGGCATCGTGACTGATCGTTGCCATGCCTGGATTTCCTGGCTAGACCAAATCGTCGCCGCCGGCGGTTTCCGGGTCCTCCGGGAAAACCAGCTCGCGGAAGGCAGCGAAGTCCCGCATCTTGACGAAACTGTTGTCCACGGATGCCTCGTCCCGATACGCATCCGCCACCCGCAGGGCTTCCTTGAGGTAGTGAATGGCATCTTCCCAGCGGCCGGATTCGGCATAGGCGCAGGCGAGCTGGTAGTAGGCGTGGCCGTTTTCCGGGTCGAGCTTGAGGGCGCGCTGGCAGAGGCTGATGGCCCACAGCGGTTCGCCCAGTTCCAGTACCGCATCGGCCTTGTAGGTGATGGCTTCGGTGTCGTCCGGACGGAGGTTGAGAATCTGGTCGTAGATGGAGATCTTGTTCTGGTTGGAGGTCTCCTGACTGGCCTTGAGCCAGAGGGAGTGCACCTCGTTGGTCAGTTCGATCTCTTCCTGGTTGCGGGTGATGATGTCCGACTTCTGCTGAATGGCATCTTCCAGCAGGCGCAGGCGCTGTTCGTACTCGCCGATCAGATCGGTGACCTGCTTTTCCGCCAGGCTCTTGAGTTGTGAGCGCATGTCGCGGATGGAATTCCAGCCGACGATAACCAGCACCGAGGTGGCGCCGGCAATCAGGTAGAAGAAGTAGGTGACGGTGTCGGTGGCGTAGGACATGGCCTGGCGGGCCACCGTCAGCTCCTTGTCGGTGATCTTCTCGATCAGTTCCGCCCGGGTATTCTGCATGTCGATGCGGATCTGTTTCAGTTCATCCAGGACATAGCGCTCCACGAAAGGTGTGTACAGCGGTTCCTCAAGCTTGTCGACCCGCTCGCGCGCCTTTTCCTGAGTCATTGCGGGCTTTTCGGTGTTGCCGTTTTCGGCCGCGGCCTGTTGTGACCACGCCGGCAGGGCGGTGATCAAGAGGCAGGTCCACAACAGCAAAAGTCCGAATCCGTATCCTGGTCGATGCATCAGTCCCCTTCCAACTTTTTTTGACCCCGAAAAGAATTGGCAAAGCCTATCACAGCCTAGGCGCTCTTGCCTGTCCGCGCTAATACGCACCTGGAGCGGCAGGTCGGGGCCCGCGAGCCTGATGGGAATCATCTGGACATCCGTGGGGTGAAATAGTTAGAGTTATAAATATTATATTGAATGTCTATTAAACGGCGCGAATAGGGTAAGAGAACCCTGTTAAAGGGGGCTGGCTGGGCACTATGACGGATAAAAACGTTTTGTACTCAAAAAAGCTCAAGACCTATAATCGCTGCCATTCCGAGCAGTCATGGTGGGACTTGGTCATGAACAATTACGAACAGGTGCTGGTGGCCCTGCGCCGGGTAATCCGCGCGACCGATCTGCATTCCAAGCGTCTGAGCAAGACATCAGGGCTGACGGCACCGCAATTGCTGATCATGCAGACCATTCGTGATCTGGGTGAGGTCACCATTGGAACCATCGCGGAGAAGGTCAGCCTGAGCCAGGCGACAGTGACCACGATTCTGGACCGTCTGGAACACCGCAAACTGATCTACCGGGTTCGCAGCCAGACCGACAAGCGCAAGGTGCACGCACACCTCACCGATGATGGTCGCGAACTGCTGGCCCAGGCACCCCAGCCGCTGCAGGAAGAGTTTATTCGCAAGTTCCAGAACCTGCAGGAATGGGAGCAGACCATGATCATTTCGTCCCTGCAGCGGGTGGCCGAAATGATGGATGCGGTCGAAATCGACGCTTCGCCGGTACTGGATGTGGGGCCCATCAACCGCGATCATGAGTGGAAAGAAAGTGGCCGCGGCAAGTCGCGAGCCAAAACCAGCTGACTGAGCATGGGCGCCCGGGCTTCTGAGGCGCCCATCTCTTCCTTCCCTGCAAGCCTCCTCGCCTTATCCCTTTTCTCGGTCTCGGCGCAGCTTGATTCAATTCTCTGTCGGCGACCCGTATACGTCGCATTCATACCGATTTCCGGTTTGCCTATTAACCCCTATATATGAGGGGTTATGCGGATTTTACCTATTTGTGGGTATTGCTATAGTTACTGGCTTTATGTTTCCGGCTTAGGAGTCTGTATTGCGAAAGAACTACCCGGTCACCCAGAAAGAGCAGCGTGTCAGTCAGGACGATTCGCTTATTTCCTACACCTCGCTCAAGGGAGTGATCGAGTATGTTAACCCGGACTTTGAACGCATCAGTGGTTTCAAATGGGATGAGCTTGTGGGTCAGGCTCACAATATCGTCCGTCACCCGGATGTGCCCCAGGTGGTCTTCAAGCACATGTGGGAACATCTCAAGGCCGGCAAGCCCTGGATGGGTGTGGTCAAGAACCGCTGCAAGAACGGCGATCACTACTGGGTCGACGCCTATGTCACCCCGGTTTACCAAAATGGCAAGCTCACGGGCTATGAGTCCGTACGCGTCGCGGCGACCCGCGAACAGATTGCACGCGCCGAGCGGCTCTATGCCCGGTTAGGCGCCGGCCGCCCCGTCCCCGGTTTGCTGACCCGAATGGCGGCTACCGGTTGGCGCAGCCTACCCGGGTTGGTGTCGCTGGTGTTCAGCCTTGGGGCCGTGCTGGCCTTGAATGGCGGTCTTTGGGCGCTGAGTGCTGTGGTGCTGGGCCACCTGCTGGGATTCGGTGTCCTGGAAGGCCAGGACAACCGTTATCTTCGCCGTTTGCTGGGGCTGCGCCCGGATGCCTTCGCTGATGCCACCATGGCCCAATGCTATCAGGACGATATCGGCTTGCGCGGTCAGCTTGCGATGATGCTGCTCAGCGAAGAGGCTCGGTTACGGACCGCCCTGACCCGCATTGAGGATCTGGCTGATGCCCTGACAGAAAAGGCGCGGGATGCCAAACAGGCGGCTGACGAAGGCAGTCGGCTCATGGATGAGCAGAGTAGCGAAACCGAGCAGGTTGCCTCGGCGATGAACGAGATGACCACCTCCATCCAGGAGGTCAGTCAGGGTGTCACCGTGAGCACGCGGCAGGCGGAGGAGACCCGCTCGGCTGCACGCGCCGGAGGTGAGCGTTCCCAGCGGGCACAGCAACAGATTGAAACCCTCAATGGCCAGATCCAGTCCCTCGGGCAGTCAATTGCCCGTCTCGGGGAAGCCACGGGCAGCATTTCAGAGGCAGCCAACCTGATCACTGAGATTGCTGAACAAACCAACCTGCTGGCTTTGAATGCGGCCATCGAAGCGGCGCGCGCGGGTGAGCAGGGACGAGGCTTTGCGGTGGTGGCGGACGAGGTCCGCGGCCTGGCCGGGCGCACCCGGGATTCCACCGGTCGCATTCATGAGGTGATCGAAACCTTCAAGTCCCAGGTGCAGGAAAGCATTCAGGCCGCTGCGGCCGGAGAGGGAATGGCTGAGGATGGTTTAAACCAGGTGCGCGAAGCGGCGGAGGCGTTCAGCGAGATCGTCAAGCAACTGGACGCCGTGACCGATGATTTCATCAGTATGTCGTCGTCCGTGGAGGAGCAAAGCGCGGTGGCGGAGGAGATCAATCAGCAGGTCTACCGTATTGCTGAACTGTCGGATTCCAGCGCCAGGCAGGCGCACCGCTCGGCGGATGCCGGGGAATGCTTCCTGGGCATGGCTCAATCCACTCGCGATCTGGTGCGGCGGTTCCAGGGCCACTAGAGCAGCGCGAAAGGAGGCGCACTGGAGAATCCCGGCAGGCCAACTACATTTATTGCTGAGTCCGCCCCAATCCGGGGCGAGGCCGCGTTGTATTCAGCCGCCGGGAAAAGTTGTTCATGCCATCTTATTCTTCGCCTACGCGACGGTTCTGGTTCGGCCGCTTTGATGCCGACGGACAGTGCCTGGAATCAGCCGCCGGCGAACAGCCTCTTTTTTCCGGTCCTTCCCGCTGGGACCAGTGGGGTCAGCAGCTGCCTGCCTCGCTTTGGGAGCCGCTGGACGCGGCCGTCAGGCAGCGCCAGTCCAACCGCATTAACGGGCACATCGGTGGTGAACCCGTTCAGTTCCTGATCATGCCGCTGGCGGCGGGAGCCTTCGATTGCCTGGTGATGCCGGGCGCACCTCCCGGGAAGATCGACATGCCACAAGCCTGGTGGCGGGAGCAGTGGCCCTTTCTGTTTACCCTGCTCTTTGGTCTGGGTGCCGTCGCCATGGCGGGCGGTGGCTGGGGCGGCTATGGCCTGGTGATCATTGGCCATCTGGCCGCGCTGATTCCGCGGCAGATGCGGCACCATGCCATTCTCGATCAGGCCATGTTGCGAGTGGCCGGCGGTGGCAGTTACACCACCTCCGAAGTGCTCGACGCGGCCGTGGAGAGGCTGCAGGAAGAGGCCTGTCTCAGCCTTGGGCGCGAACAGTGCCTGGAGCAGCGGTTGGCCTCTATACCGGAGGCCCTGGACAAACTGGCTACCGAATCCGGCAATCTGTCGGCGCAGCTGAGTCAGCTCCTGGAGAATACCGCGGCGGCCTCGGCCACTCCGGATGCAGAACTGCCCGAGGTGCCCCCGTTGAGTATTGCCGCTCCGGCCGCCCTTAAGGGTGCGGAAACAACGCTGCAGACCCTGCAGGGGGGCAGCGAAGGGGTCGATGGTGCCCTGGCTGAGTTGGATGGGGCTGCCGAGAAGATTCGTACCATCGCGGGCATGATCAGCGCCGTCGCCGACCAGACCAACCTGTTGGCCCTGAACGCCTCGATCGAAGCGGCCCGGGCCGGGGATGCCGGCCGCGGATTTGCGGTGGTGGCCGATGAAGTGCGCTCGCTGGTGGGGCGCACCCGGGAATCCACTGAGCAGATTGGAGAAGTCACCGAACTGCTCGACAAGCACCTGGGCGAGGCCCGGACCCGGTTCGCGGCCCAGACGCAGCGGCTGTCGGAACTGCAGGACACCCTGCAGCGTGTCCAGGAGGCCCTGGAAACCGGAGAAGGCACGGCCGACCAGTTGCAGGATTTCATGGACCGGCTCCAGGGGCAGCTCGCGCAGCGCACCTCCGATGCATATTTGCCCAAGGCCCAGCAGGAAACGTTGCAAGCCGTGGAACAGGCGCAGACGCGCCACCGCGATGAGCTGCACCGTCTGCGCATGGATCTCGAACAGCTCTCGGAAAGAGAGGGGCGCTAAGGCACCGCCGGTGGCAATGGCTGCAGATTCGGTTGGCCGATGAGCAGGCAAAAAAAAGGCGCCAGGGGGTGGCGCCTAAAGGGCTCTTCTCAGATGACAGGAATCCTGAGGATCAAATGCCGTTGCATTTGATACTTCCCAGTTTAATTAGCAGTGTAATCAGTGCCATAGGGGATTATGCGTACTGTCGTATTTTATGGCGGTTACGCTTCGCAACGCCTCCCTCAGTGGACACTTTCCTTGCGTTTGGGCCGGTCTTTTTCCTTGTCGTTGAAACAGATCCGGTACACGTCGCTGTACTGCTTGGCAAAGTGAATGTTCAGTCCTTCCTTGAGGTAATCCGGTAGCTCTTCAAAGTCGCTGCGATTACCCTCTGGCAGGATGATGGTGGAAATCTTCTGGCGGCGCGCGGCAATCACCTTCTCGCGAATGCCGCCTACCGGCAGTACCTGCCCGGTCAGCGTCAGTTCCCCGGTCATGGCCACCAGTTTCTTCTGCGGCTCCTTGCGGGCCAGGGACAGCAGCGCCGTGGCCATGGTGATCCCGGCACTGGGGCCGTCCTTGGGCGTGGCGCCTTCCGGCACGTGGAGGTGGATGAAGGACCGGTCGAAAAAGTCCGGGCTGCCGCGGAAATCCTTGAGGTTGGCGGCAACGTAGCTGTAGGCGATCTCCGCCGACTCCTTCATGACATCCCCCAGCTGGCCGGTGAGCTTGAAACCCCGGTTCTGGCTGTGAATGCGGGCAGCCTCGATCGTCAGGGTGGCCCCGCCCATGGCTGTCCACGCCAGCCCGGTGACGATGCCCACACCCTTGAGTGGCTTGTCACGCTTGAAGTAGGGCTGACCGATATACTCCGACAGGTCCTTCACCCCTACCTTGATGCTCTGGTCGGGATCGTCCAGCAGTTTGACGATGCCCTTGCGCACGATCTTGTGCAGGGTTTTCTCCAGATTACGCACCCCGGCTTCCCGGGCGTAACCCTCGATCACCTGACGGATGGCAGCGTCGGTGACATCCAGCTGCTTCTTCTTCAGCCCGGCCCGTTTCAGCAGCCGCGGAAAGAGGTGGTGCTTGGCGATGGCCAGTTTTTCCTCGGTGATGTAGCCGGACAGACGGATCATGTCCATGCGGTCCAGCAGTGGCCGGGGGATGGTGTCCAGCTGGTTGGCGGTGCAGATGAACAGCACCTTGGAAAGATCCACCCGCAGGTCCAGGTAGTGATCCAGGAAATCGGTGTTCTGTTCCGGGTCCAGGGTCTCCAGCAGCGCCGAGGCCGGGTCGCCCTGGAACGAGGCGCCGATCTTGTCGATTTCGTCCAGCATGATCACCGGGTTGCTCGTGCCTACCTCCTTGAGGGCCTGTACGAATTTGCCCGGCATGGCGCCGATGTAGGTACGCCGGTGGCCCTTGATCTCGGCTTCGTCGCGCATGCCGCCCAGGGAGAAGCGATAGAATTCGCGACCCAGGGCGTCGGCGATGGAGTGGCCGATAGAGGTCTTGCCGACACCGGGCGGGCCCACCATAAGCAGGATGGACCCGGAAATTTCGCCCTTGAAGGCACCTTCGCCGAGGAACTCGACGATGCGGTCCTTGACGTCATCAAGACCGTCATGGTCCCGGTCCAGTACCTGCCGGGCTTCCTTGAGATCGAAGTGATCCTGGGAATAGACCCCCCAGGGGACCTGGGTTAGCCAGTCCAGGTAATTGCGAGTGACGCCATACTCCGACGACCCCTGTTCCAGCACTGAAAACTTCTCGATCTCATCGTCGAAGCGTTTCTGCACATGGTCCGGCAGGTTGAGATCAGCAACCCGTTCCCGGAAGCGCTCAACATCCGCGGTCTTGTCGTCCTTCTCGATGCCGAGTTCGCGCTGGATGATTTTCAGCTGCTCGCGCAGGAAGAACTCGCGCTGGTGCTTCTGCACCTTGTCGTTCACTTCCTCATTGATCTGGGCCTGGAGCTTGGCCACCTGCAGTTCCTTGCGCAGCAGGAGCAGCACCTTTTCCATGCGGTGGAGCAGGGGCACCGTGTCCAGTATGTCCTGCAGCTCCGGACCCTTGGCGCTGGTCATGGCGGCGCCGAAGTCGGTCAGCGGCGAACGGTCTTCGGGGCCGAAACGGGACAGGTAATGTTTGACCTCCTCACCGTAAAGGGGGTTGGCCCGCAGCAGCTCCTTGATGGCATTGATAATGGCGTGGGAATAGGCCTTGATCTCGTCTTCCGATTCCTCGGGCTCGTCCGGGTACTCCACTTCCACCAGATAGGGCGGGCTGCGTCGCAGCCAGTGCTTGATCCGGAACCGGCGTACCCCCTGGGCCACGAACTGGATCTTGCCCCCTTCCCGGGCTGCGCTGTGGACCTGGACACAGCAGCCGGTGGCCGCCAGATCCTCGGGCGCCGGCAGCTGATCCTCTTCCATCTCGCTTTCGACGAAACACAGCCCCAGCAGATGGTGATCGGTATTGCCGATGCGGTTGAGGGTTTCGTGCCAAGGCTCCTCGTTGACCACCACGGGCTGCACCTGGGCCGGCAGGAACGGGCGCCCGGTGACCGGCAGGATATGCAGGCGCTTGGGCATGATCTGATGTGGCAGTGCCAAGCCGGAACTGCGTTGATGCTGAGGGCCGTCTTCCTTACCGATGTATTCGATATCGTCGTTTTCGCTCATGATGACCTTTTCTTCTCTGCGGTGAGGGAACGGTTCGCCGACAGGTCGCAAGCCGTCGCGCCCTGGATCGCAAGGAAAACCTGATTTGCGTGTCCTCTTCACTATTTAAAGGCGTTAGCCCATAAATCAAGCCGATGGGGAGCAATCTGTCGAGAAGAGCCTGAATGCTTGAAGCTGGGGGAGTGCGCCCATACCATTCAGTTACGTTCAGGGCTGAATGGCGCATGCAGCCCCTTTCCCACGACTATGAAGAAGGTTACACCCATGGCGGACTCGCCCTATATCATTGATGCCACCCTCGAGAATTTTCAGAATGACGTGCTTGAAGCGTCAATGCGGATCCCGGTGGTGGTGGATTTCTGGGCCGACTGGTGCGAGCCCTGCAAGCAGCTGATGCCGATCCTGACCCGGCTGGCGGAGGAATATAAGGGGCAGTTCCTGCTGGCCAAGGTCAACGCCGATGAGCAACAGCAGCTGGCGGGACATCTGGGCGTGCGCAGCCTGCCCACGGTCAAGATCGTCAAGCAGGGGCAACTAGTGGACGAGTTCAACGGCGCGCTGCCTGAAAGCGAGGTGCGCAAGATTCTCGAGCGGCATGTCGAGGCTCCTCCGGAGAGCCCGCACGAGCAGGGCAAACGGTTGTGGGAGGAAGGCCAGCTGGATGAAGCGCTGGCAGTGCTGACCCAGGCCAACCAGGCGGACCCGAACAATCTGGAAGTGTTGATCGACATTGCCCAGATCAAGGCGGAGCAGGGCGATCTGGCCGGTGCCCGCGAGATTTTCGACAGTCTCCCCAAGGAAGATCGCATGAACGCCCATGCCCGGCAGCTGGAAGCGCGGCTGAAATTCCTGGAACAGGCCGGTGAACTGCCCGATGTGGCGGCCCTGGAACAACGTCTGCAGGACAATCCCGACGATCTGGAGGCCAAGCAGGCCCTGGCCCAGCACCGGATACTCGAGGGTGACAATGCCGCGGCCATGGAGCTGTTGATCCAGATTCTGCAGAAGGATCGGGACTTCGACGACGGCGGTGCCCGCAAGCGCCTGATCGAGCTGTTCGACCTGCTGGGCAACGAGGATCCGGACGTGCGTCAGTATCGGCGCAAGCTCTATACCCTGATGTATTGATCCCGGGGAGGGGCGTCCGATTGCGGGCGTCCCACGTATTTTCCGGCATGGTTCAACTGCCCGCCCAACCCGATCACTGCGAGCTGTGCGGTCGCCCGGTGGCCGACCTCACCAAACACCACCTGATTCCCCGTCGCCTGCATCGCAAGAAGCACTTCCAGCGCAAGTTCGCCCGGGAAGAGATGCTCAGTCGCATTCTCTGGGTCTGTCGCCCCTGCCACAACGCGATCCATCGAGCGCGCAACGAGCAACAGCTGGGAATGCATTACAACACCCGGGAGAGATTGCTGGAGATTCCGGAACTGCAAGAGTTTGTGCAGTGGCTTCAAGACAAACCAGCGGGGTTTGTCCCCAAGCGTCATCGCCGCTATCGGCGTTAGGGAACCTCTGAATAAGTCCTGGCTGCCTTCTGCAAGGCCTGAGCAGCGCATTGGCAAGGCGAGAAGCGTCGGACGTCCGACCTCAGACGTCCGACGCGCAAAGCACTTACCCGTTACCGGCGCGCATGGCCTCGTACTCGTCCTCGAAGAAGAATTTCTCCTCCCCGAAGGCCGGCTCCAGCTCATGCAGCCAGGTGGCGGTGTCGCTGTACTTGGCGAAGAAGGGGCGCTGTACCCAGTCCGGGTTGCGGCCCTGCAGGAAGCGCAGCACGAACACCTTCTCGCCGTGGATCTCGGTGACGCCCTGGATCTCCACCTTGCCCGGACCCGCACTCATGGAAGGGCCGCGCGCCGTGCGGCCGAGGCCGGACACCTGCTTGATGGCTTCGCGATAGATCTCATAGGCCTGCGCCAGGGGCACCTCGAAGTAGTTCTTGGCGCCGGTGTCGCGCTCCACGAACATGTAGTAGGGGATGATCCCCAGCTGCACCTGTTTCTTCCACAGCTTGGCCCAGGCATCGGCATCGTCGTTGACGTGCTTGATCAGCGGGCCCTGGGCGCGAATCTCGGCGCCGGTGGCGCGCAGACGGTAGATGGCTTCCTCGGCGATCGGGGTGGTGATCTCCTGCCAGTGATTGTAGTGCGCCATGATCGCCACATGCTTGCCGGCATCAACGAGGCGGGCGAACAGGTCGATCAGCTCGTCGGCATCCTTGTCGGTGACAAAACGGTACGGCCAGAAAGTCAGCGCCTTGGTGCCGATGCGGATGGTCTGGATGTGGTCGTATTCCGGCTGCAGCAGCGGTTCCAGATACTGCACCAGGTTCTTGGTCTTCATGACCATGGGGTCGCCACCGGTGACCAGCAGGTCGGAAATTTCGGTGTGCTGGGCCAGATAGGCGTGCAGTTTTTCCGCCTCGGTGCTGGCCATTTTCAGGTCCTTGTCACCGACGAACTGCGCCCAGCGGAAGCAGAAGGTGCAGTAGGTGTGGCAGGTCTGGCCCTGGGCCGGGAAAAACAGCACGGTTTCGCGGTACTTGTGCTGGACACCGTCGAGCACCTCACCGTCCACTTCCGGCATGTTCATCTGCATCTGGCCGGCCGGGTGGGGGTTCAGGTCCTCGCGGATTTCCTTGGCCACGGCCTGGATTTCCTTGCGGTCGGCGCCTTGACGATGCATTTCCGCCATGCGGTCGAAATGCTCCGGCTTAAGCATGTCCCGCTGCGGGAAGGTGAGCTGGTAGATCGGATCGTTGGGGACGTTGTCCCAGTTGATCAGTTCATTGATCACGTATTCGTTGATCCGGAAGGGCAATACGCTGGCGACCACTTTCATTTCGAAGCGGGTGGCTTCCGGCAGCTGCTGGATCTTTTCGATCTTGTCGAAATGGCGGTCGGTATAAACCTGGAACCGTCGTTCCTCGAATTCCGTGGTCGGAATCCGCTGGGGGATGGTTACGATTGAGTTCATAAGTCTCCCTCACCGATACGGCAATTATGTTGAAGTCTAAAAAATGATGGCGCTCAGATAAGCCCGAACGTTTTGTGAAGCAAAAAGGATCCCGTCCTCCGGCCCCACGCACAAAATTGGGGCGAAGTCGTTCAAAAAATCATCAATCCTGAAGCGGAGGGGGAGTATACATGAAGGAAAATAAATTTTCAGGTCTAAAGAGTTTGGTGATTAATGGGGCTGTCCGTACTCGGAAGGAGACAGGAGAAATGGGCAGTATCCCTTGCAGGGGCGGTATCCAATCAACTCAAGGCTTGGGGATGATTGTGGAGGCACTGGTGGCATTCAGGTTGCGAATTTGATAGCTCCCACGGATCTGGTTGGTGCTATCGGTCAGGTCTCTCATATTTAATGCATTGATATATGTGGAGGTCGTGATGCCGAGCTGGCCCTGTTCATTCACATTTGAATCGGAAAAAGTTCGCCCTGGGTCGACATTGCGGCTGACCTTGGAACTGATTTGGCGGACGTCTGCCTGAGGGGCAATCATCGGGTTGCTACTGCGGCTGATATTCTCGTCCGGCGCCGGCCCCACCAGTTCTTTAACCTTCTTTTGCGGGTCATCCTGGTTCAGCATTTCCACTGATATATCGGCGATTGAAGAGCCCTGTTGAGTGCCTCCCGACGCCGTGGGCCCCTGCACGTTGAGCACGTCACCGCCTGGTATATGCAGGCCACTCATATCGCTGTCGCTCAAAGGCTGGGCGGCCGCAGCCCATGAAGACCAGAGCAGGCCACTCATGGCAAGTGTGATCAATGGAGTATGCATGGGGGCTTCCCGCATTCCGTCAGGTTAACTTTTGTAAAGAATTGTACGGGCTTTTCTGGTACGAGTGAACAGGAAATGATCAGGTTTGCGACAGGTCACTGTTCACGCGTCCTCGCAATACAGCACGATCAGTTCGCGGGGGCCGTGGGCACCATAGGCCAGGGTTTGCTGTATGTCCGCGGTTTTGGAGGGGCCGGAGATCCAAAGCAGGTTGGTGGGCAGAGGGGTGAAATCGTGTTGGACTCGTGTCAGGCAGCTGGCGACATCAGGCTCAATTTGGCCCTTGTTGACAAGTGCCACATGAACCGGAGGGATCAGTGAGAGGCTGCGGGGCAATGACGGGCTGCTCGCCAGGAGCAGGGTGCCGGTTTCAGCGGCAGCAGCGACACAGCCCGTCACGCTGGCATCGATCCGGGTGAAGAGCTGGGCCTGAAGCGCACTGTCGAAAGGGCGGGCGAAGGAGGCCACCTGGCATTCTGTCGGCGCCCGCTCGGACCAGAGACGGCCGGCGCTGTCGCCCCCCACGGCCCAGCGTCGCCAGCCGCGTTCCTCGGCGAGCCGGGCAAGATCCTCCGGCCAGCGCTGACGACGGGTAGGGATGACTTCCGCATGGGCGGCCCGCAGGGCTGTCAGAAACTGGTCGCTGTCGGCTGTTGGCGTGGCTGTCCTCTCGTGCCGGCTTTCCCCGGCCGGTATGTTCGGGGCCTGCCGGAGTCTGGCGAGAATGCGTTCGCGGCTGTCCCGGCTCATCGGCGCTCCCTCCGCTGGGTTTGTAACATGCGCCGGTGCAGGCTCATGGCGGCGGGTTTGAGGCGGCGGCGATAACGGTTCCAGCGCCCCGGAAGAAAACTGGTGAGCCAGCGGAAGCGTGTCGCCAGGCGCGTGACGATACGGTAAAGCAGGGAGTATCGATGCACCAGGGTCCAGCCCTGCCAGATCAGCGCCTCCAGCGGCTTGCGGCGGCTGCCGGCGCCCTGGATCGAGGGCTGTGACGATGGTTTCTCACGGCCCTGATGGCGCAGTTCGCGAATCAGGTCCTGCAGCGGAATGCCCACCGGGCAGACTTCCCCGCAGGCTCCGTTCAGGGTGCAGGCCTCCGTCAGCGACCCGCTTCGGTCCAGCCCCAGCATCTGCGGCATCAGCACCTGACCGATCGGCCCGGGATAGACCGTGCCATAGGCGTGACCGCCCAGTTTTTCATACACCGGGCAGTGATTCATGCAGGCGCCGCAGCGAATACAGCGCAGGGTGCTGCGCATGGCCTCGTCGGCATGGATGCGGGAGCGGCCGTTGTCCAGCAGCACCAGGTGGACCTCTTGCGGGCCATCGCAATCATCCTCCCGCCGGGGCCCCTGAATCATGTTGAGGTAGGTGGTGATGGCCTGACCGGTGGCGGATCGGGTCAACAAGCGCAGCAGGGGGGGTAGGTCAAGCAGGGTGGGGATCACCTTCTCAATGCCCATGACGGCGATGTGCAGGTCCGGAACGGTGGTGCTCATGCGGCCGTTGCCTTCGTTCTCCACCAGGCAGAGCGTGCCGGTTTCGGCTACCGCGAAATTCACTCCGCTGATGCCGGCGTCCGCCTTCTGGAAAGCGTCGCGCAGGACGCGCCGGCCAATGCCGATCAGCTCGTCCACGTTTTCGGTGTAGTCGGCCTCGGGAATCCTCTCGGCGAACTGGCGGGCAATGTCCAGTTTGGTCTTGTGGATGGCCGGCATGATGATGTGGGAAGGCGTTTCTCCGGCCTGCTGGACGATGTATTCGCCCATATCGCTCTCCAGGGCCTCGATCCCTTGCTGCGCCAGGTAGTGGTTGAGACCGATTTCCTCGGTCGCCATGGACTTGCCCTTCACCACTTTGCGAACGTCGCGTTCCTGGAGAATCCCGTGAATCAGCCGGCAGGCTTCGTCATCATCCTCGGCCCAATGGACCTGGATACCGTTGGCCTGACAGTTTGCTTCCAGCTGTTCCAGCAAGTCCGGCAGGCGTGCCAGGGCGGTCTGACGGATGGCCTGGCCCTGGCGTTGTAAATCGGTGAACGCTTCGGGATCAGGGAACTGGCTGCGGCGCTTGTCGCGCAGGAAATGCATGGCGCCGTGGAAATTGTCCTGCAGCCCGGCATCGTTGAGGGCGCGGTGAATCCGCTGGGTAAAGCCTTGATCGGGAAACGGCTGCCGACTCATGGGCGGGCTCCGCTCCGGGTACGCTCCCACAGGAATTCGGCGATATGCTGCTGGGGCAGGTCGGCATGCCCGTGGTCGAGAACGCCGGCGATGTTCATCAGGCAGCCGCCTTCGCCACTGATCAGGAGGTTGGCGCCACAGGCCTGCAGAGCGCGCGCCTTGGACTGGGCCAGGGAGGCCGAAAGCTCTGCCTGTTTGACGGCGAATGTGCCCCCGAACCCGCAGCAGGTTTCGGCATCCTCCGGTTCCACCACGGTGACGCGCTCCAGTTGCTCGAGCAGGGCCAGGGTATCGCGATGCACGGGCAGTTCGCGCCGGGCGCTGCAGCTGCCGTGTACGGCAATGGTCACCGGCGCGCCCCGGTCCTGCAGTTCCACGCCGAGGTAACGGTGCAGGAAAGCGGTCAACTCCCAGACCCGCCCGGCCAGGTTGTGCGCCTGCTGTTCCATATCGGTTCCCGCCAGCAGGCGAGGGTACTGGTGGGTTAGCATGCCGGCGCAGGAGGCCGAGGGCACCACAATGGGCCACGGCTCGGGAAACAGGGGCACCTGTTTACGGGCAACCGCCCGCGCTTCCCGCTCATAACCGCTGTTATAGGGTGGTTGGCCGCAACATGTCTGGCCCTGGGGGAAGTGGACCTGCAGCCCTTGCTGCTCCAGGAGCGCCACGGCCGCCATGCCGGCATCGGGATAAAACAGGTCCACCAGGCAGGTGCCGAACAGATACACCTGTCCGGATATGCCGTTCCTGGGGGTGGCGACGGACTGCGTGGGCATCATGGGGCGGATCCTTGGTGTTCTTTCGTCCTATCACAGCAGATTCCGGCGTTGGCTTAAAGTGGTGTGGCCGCCTGAGCCACGACATTGGTCGAATGTCCCTTGTAATCGGGCACTTAAAGTGACAATGATCTATGGTTACTAACAGGTAAATGAAGCGCCGGGGACTTTGGTTCTCCCTTTTTCAGGAAAGAGCGTATACCCCGAGGGAGACGGGCATGGCCACCGCTTGACTTGCCCCCGCCTCCCGGTGTGCTGGCACACTGAACTTTCGAAATGATTGAACGACCCACCGATGCGTCAGGAGAGGCCCATGCATCAGGACGAGGATCCAACCGAAACCCGTGAATGGCTTGAAGCCCTGGAATCGCTGATCGAATACGAGGGCGTCGACCGCGCCAAGTTCATCCTGGGTCGACTGGCCGAGCGCGCCAACCGCTGGGGGACGGACCTGCCCTATTCCATTACCACCCCGTTCCGGAACACCATCCCCCATACCGATGAAGCCCGCATGCCGGGCGACCTGTTCATGGAGCGTCGGATTCGCTCCCTGATCCGCTGGAACGCCATGGCGACGGTCATGCGCGCGAATATGAAGCCGGGGGAGCTGGGCGGACACATCTCCAGCTTCTCCTCCAGTGCCACCCTGTATGAAATCGGGTTCAATTATTTCTTCCATGCCGGCGACGACAAACGCGAGGGCGACCTGGTCTACTTCCAGGGTCATTCCGCGCCGGGTATCTACGCCCGCTCGTTCCTGGAAGGGCGCTTTGACGAAGAGCATCTGGACAACTTCCGTCAGGAGGTGCAGGGCAACGGTCTGCCGTCCTACCCACACCCCTGGCTGATGCCCGATTACTGGCAGTTCCCGACGGTGTCCATGGGGCTGGGGCCGATCCAGGCCATCTACCAGGCCCATGTCATGAAGTACCTGGATTCCCGGGAGCTGATCGATATGGACCAGCGCAAGGTCTGGTGTTTCATTGGCGATGGCGAATGCGACGAACCGGAAACCCTCGGTTCCATCTCCCTGGCCGGGCGCGAGAAGCTCGACAACCTCATCTTCGTGGTCAACTGCAACCTGCAGCGTCTGGACGGACCGGTGCGAGGCAACAGCAAGATCATCCAGGAGCTGGAGGGCGTGTTTCGGGGGGCCGGCTGGAATGTGCTCAAGGTGGTCTGGGGCCGCATGTGGGATCCGCTTTTCGACAAGGATACCGAAGGGGTCATGCAGAAGGCCATGGACGAGGCCGTCGATGGCGAATTGCAAAACTACAAGAGCAACGGCCCGGCCTACACCCGCAAACATTTCTTCGGGCAGTCGCCGGAGCTGGCCAAGCTGGTGGAAGACCTGACCGACGAGGACATCAAGAACCTCAACCGCGGCGGGCATGACCCGTTCAAGGTCTACGCCGCCTACCATGCCGCAGTCAACCAAACCGGCCAACCCACGGTCATCCTCGCCCATACCATCAAGGGCTACGGTTTCGGCAAGGCCGGGGAAGCACAGAATACCGCCCACCAGCTCAAGAAACTCGACAAGGAAACCCTGAAGGCCTTCCGCGACCGTTTCGGTGTGCCGATCAAGGATGAGGATCTGGATCAGGTCCCCTATTACCGGCCGGCGGAAGACAGCCCCGAAACCCTCTACCTGAAGAAGCGACGCGAACCCCTGGGGGGCTCCTTCCCCAAACGCCGCAAGGACAGCCAGCCGCTGCAGATTCCCGACCTGTCCACCTTCGACAAGCTGCTGCAGGGCTCAGACGGGCGCGAGATCTCCACCACCATGGCCTTCGTCCGTGTGCTCATGGCGCTGGTCAAGGACAAGCGCATCGGCAAACGCATCGTGCCCATCGTGCCGGACGAGGCCCGTACCTTCGGCATGGAAGGCATGTTCCGCCAATTGGGCATCTACACCTCCGAAGGCCAGAAATACGTGCCGGAGGACCGCGACCAGGTGATGTACTACCGCGAGGACAAGAAGGGCCAGATCCTGGAAGAGGGCATCAACGAGGCCGGCGCCATGTCCGCCTGGATTGCGGCGGCCACCTCCTACAGCAACAACGACTACCCGCTGATCCCGTTCTACGTGTTCTACTCCATGTTCGGCTTCCAGCGGGTCGGGGACCTGTGCTGGGCTGCCGGTGATATACAGGCCCGGGGCTTTCTGATCGGCGGCACCTCCGGGCGTACGACGCTCAACGGCGAAGGTCTGCAGCATCAGGACGGACAAAGCCACCTGCTGTTCAGCGTGGTGCCCAACTGCATCAGTTACGATCCGGCTTACGGCTACGAAGTGGCGGTCATCGTCCATGAAGGCATGAAACGGATGTATGAGCGCAATGAAAACGTCTATTACTACCTGACGCTGCTCAACGAAAACTACGAGCAGCCGGCCATGCCCAAAGGCGTCGAGGACGGCATCATCAAGGGCATGTACCCCCTGGAATCGGTGGAAGTGAAAGGTCGGTCCAAGGACAAGGGGCCGCGGGTCCAGCTGCTTGGCAGCGGCTCCATCCTGAACGAGGCCCGGGCCGCCGCCGAACTGCTGCGGGATGACTTCAAGGTGGCCAGTGATGTCTGGAGCGTGACCAGCTTTGTGGAGCTGGCGCGCGAGGGGCACCATGTCCTGCGCTGGAACCGGTTGCACCCGGACGACAAGCCCAAGGAACCCTACGTGACCCAGTGCCTCAAGAACCAGCGGGGGCCCGTGGTGACAGCGACCGATTACGTGAAGGTCCATGGCGACCAGATCCACCGTTTCGTCCCGGGGCGCTACTTCGTGCTCGGAACCGACGGCTTCGGACGCAGCGACACCCGCGAGAATCTGCGCTCGTTCTTCGAGGTGGACCGTTACCACATCGCCGTGGCGGCCCTTCACGAGCTGGAGGCCGAGGGCGAAATCGAGGCCAAGACCGTGCTGGAGGCCATGCGCAAGTACGGCATTGATCGCAATAAACCCAACCCTGCCCACTGCTAAGCCGAGGAGCCACGGATATGAGTGTCGAAGAGATTCATGTTCCCGACCTCGGCGGCGCGGACGAGGTTGAGGTTATTGAGGTGAACGTCCAGCTGGGCGACAGCGTGGCCGAGGAAGATCCCATCATCACGGTGGAATCGGACAAGGCTTCCGTGGAATTGCCTTCGCCCATGGCGGGCACCATCAAGGAGGTCAAGGTCGCGGTAGGGGATACCCTCAAGGAAGGGGATCTGGTCGCCCTGATCGATACCGACGCGTCAGCCTCCTCCGACAAGTCCGAAACGGACGAGGTGGAAGAGAAAACCTCGGAAGAGAGCAAAGGCCAGGACGCACAGGCCGCAGCCGACGAAAAGCAAGCCGGGAAAGCGGAAAAGAAAACCGCATCCGGCGGCACCCGCAAGGAAACCGTCAAGGTGCCCGATATTGGCGGAGCCGAGGGCGTGCCGGTGATCGAGGTGCAGGTCAAGGCCGGTGACAGCGTCGAAAAGGACGATCCGGTCATTACCCTGGAATCCGATAAGGCCACCATGGAGATTCCCTGTCCCTATGCCGGTACCGTGGACAAGGTGCTGGTGAAGGAAGACGACACAGTCTCCGAAGGGGATGCCATTCTGGAGATGACGGTCTCCGGGGACGCCGCTGCCGAAGAGGCCGGAGAGGGGGAGCAGGAAGCACCGGAGCCAACCTCCGAGGCTGAAGAGAAGGCCCCGGAACAGCCGGAGCGCCGCGAAAAGACGACGCAACGGGAGGCCGAACAGCCTGCAGGGCCCCCGGAAACCACCACCGCCAAGGTGCACGCCGGCCCCGCGGTTCGCAAGACCGCCCGGGAATTCGGTGTGGACCTGGCCAACGTCAAGGGTTCGGGCCCCAAATCCCGTATCCTCAAGGAGGACGTGCAGCAGTACGTCAAGAATCAGCTCAAGCACAGCCAGGGGGCCGTGACGGCGGGCGGTGGCCTGCCCAAGGTGAAGTTGCCGGACTTCAGTCAGTTCGGCGACGTGGAACACAGGGCCATGACCCGCATGCAGGCGGCCACCGCGGAAAACATGCACCGCAGCTGGCTCAATGTGCCCCATGTCACCCAGTTTGACGAGGCAGACATCACCGAGCTGGAGACGTTCCGCAAGTCGCGCAAAAACGAGGGTGAGCAGCGGGGCGTCAAGCTCACGCCCCTGCCTTTCGTGCTCAAGGCCTGTGCCTATGCGCTGCAGCAATACCCGCAATTCAACGTGTCACTGGACATGGAACGCCGTGAGGTGATTCAGAAGCATTACGTCCACATCGGCATTGCCGTGGATACCCCGGCGGGCCTGATGGTTCCTGTCATTCGGGATGTGGACAAAAAAGGCTTGTGGCAACTGGCCGAAGAGGCGCAGGAGCTGGCTGCCAAAGCCCGGGACAAGAAACTCTCGCCGGATGAAATGCGCGGCGCCTGTTTCTCAATCACCAGCCTGGGCGGCATCGGCGGAACGGCCTTTACGCCGGTGGTCAATACGCCGGAAGTGGCCATCCTGGGTTTGTCCAAGGCCAGCATGAAACCCGTTTGGGATGGTGAGGCCTTCCAGCCCCGGCTGATGCTGCCGTTGTCACTCTCCTACGATCACCGGGCGGTGAACGGCGCCGATGCGGCGCGGTTTACGGCGTTGTTGAGTGAGTTGTTGGGGGATCTGAGGAATCTGTTGCTATGAGTCGTGGCGTCGGACGTCTGAGGTCTGACGTCTGACGCACATACTCGGGGTTAAATCGGGGAGCATGCTGTTCCGACGTTAGACGTCTCAGGGCGCACTGACGCCCAGACGCTCGTCCACCGCATCGGCCCCCCGCTCGCCGCCGAGAAAGCCCGCCAGCCGCTCCCGCATGTCCTCGTTGAGATAGCAGGTCAGGTACTTCCCGTTGCGCTCCACCCGGATCAGCCCGGCATTGACCAGCTCCTTCACGTGATGGGAGATGGTCGGGGCGCCGATGTTGAGGGCGTTGATGAAGTCGTAGATCACGCAGCCGCTGTCGGTATCCGGGCCCACATCGTGGCGCTGGCGGAGCAACACCTCCTGATAGATACGCAGGCGATTGGGGTTGGAAAGCGCCTTGAAGGCACGGGCGAGTTGGTCGGCGTCTGTGGTCACGCAGGCATCCTGTGGTCGTGGGAATTCAGTTCAATGCTTATCGAATTATAAAAGATGTACAAGCGTATTGCATGCCGCACCGTTGGGTGGGCCCTGTTTTTGTGCAGGCTGTGCATTTTTCGGGCATCCGGCGCAGCAATTGCTGCAGTCTTAACCTTGGTGGGGTTGAAAAAAGATAATCAATACATACTGTTATCAGTGTGCTCAAGGTAAGGGAGCCTTGTTGGCACAACCCATGCTGACCTATACGGTGAGGGGCCGTCCCCTCACCGTTCTTGAAACCGAGAGCAGCAAATTTTCAGGTCAGAGGTGAATACCCTATGAAACGCGCAGAGCATTCCAAACATCTTTTTGAACTGACCAGTGCGTATGAAAAGCGCGTGGTCGACCAATTGAAAGAGTATTTCGACTGGGCCTATCTGAACAACTGAGGGAAGAGGCGTCCGATGTCGCCTTACGGCGTCGGACGTTCACCTGCTTCCGCCGGGCAGCCCCCGGCGTTTACAGCTCTCACCGGCGACGAGCCCCCGCCTGCGTATCGCCGTAATCTCCCGGCTGGATTACCCAGTGCGTTTCGGCGTCCTGCGCCCTGTATTTGACCCCACCCCCCTGGCAACCGATACTCAATGAATCACAAGCGGTCGGCCCTGGTTCGACCCAAGAAAACAACTTGAGTGAGAACAGCGTGCGTTGCTTGAAGTTTGCCCCTGCCTATCCGGAGGCCGTTTGGTGGTGTGCTGTCTGGATTCTGGGCCTGTGTCTGGTGCCTTTGGACCATGCTCGGGCTTCTGAGGCGGAGGAGCAGCTCCAACCCCTGGTTCTGACCACAGGCCACTGGCCTCCCTATTTTGACCAGCAGATGCCCCATGCCGGAATCGCGGCGCATATTATTGAGCTGGCCGCGAAACGGGCCGGCTATGCCGTGGAATATCGTTTCTATCCCTGGACCCGTTCCCTGTACATGGCGGAGAAAGGCAAGGTGGCTGGCACCGCGGCCTGGTTCGCCAACGACCAGCGGGAGCAGAAGTTTTTCATCAGCAAATCCGTGATCGCCAGTGGCTACGTGTTTTTTCATCGCCGGAAGCCGGGCTTTGACTGGGGGGCGGTAGAGGACCTGGCGCCTTACAAGATCGGAACCACCATCGGCTATTATTACGGCGACTTCTTCGAACAGGCCCTGAAAGCGGGCAAGTTGCAAGTCGAGTCGGTGAGTTCGGATCGGCTCAACTTCCAGAAACTTCTGGCCGGGCGTATTGACCTGTTTCCAAATGACCGGGTGGTGGGGCTCTATCTGCTCAAACACGAATTGCCCGCCGGCGAAGCGCGCAACATCGTCTATCATCCCCGCCCGCTGTTACGGTCCAGCCTGCATCTTTTACTGTCCCGCCGCCTGCCCGAAAACAAGACGACGATGGCCCGCTTCAATCAGGCACTTGCAGAGCTGCGGGACCTGGGCATGATTGAACGCATCCTGATCCAGGCACTGGGCAACCAGCTTGGGAGTGAACACCGTCAGTCGTCCGCCGCAACAACAGATGAAGAGTACTAGCTGGCAAGCTGGGTATGCAGGTCCCGGGCATAGCGGACGCAACTTTCTCCCGCCGCCTTCGCCACATACATGGCTTGATCGGCCATGCGTATCAGCTGGGCGGCATCCCGGCCATCGCCCGGGAAGCAGGCAACGCCGATGCTTGTGGTGACCCGTAAGCTGAGTTCCTTGTGCCTGACAGTGAGCTTGATCGGATCCGCCACCTGAGCCGCCAGTTTCCGGGCAACGGTTGCCGTCGCGGCGACGTGGTTGCGCCCGGTTAGCAGCACCACAAACTCATCCCCGGCCAGGCGCGCCACCAGGTCGTCCCGCCGCACATTGTTTTCCAGCCGCTCAGCAATCACCTGCAGCACCTCATCCCCCACCTGGTGACCGTGTTGGTCATTGATCGGCTTGAAACGGTTGATATCCAGGAACAGCAGGGCAAATTCATCATTGCGGCCCTGGGCTTCGGCCAGGGTCTGCTCCAGTTGCTGCTCGAAATGGCGCCGATTGGGCAAGCCGGTCAGGTGATCGATCGAGGCCGACTGCTGGTAATGGCGTCGTTCCCGATCCAGATTGTGGGTGTACAGATAGAGCAGGCGTCGCTGGCGCTCGATGATGTAGCAGGCGCTTCCGGCCACCACGCTGACCCCGCCCAGCAAGGTACCGTGGACGAACAGCCAGTTGAAGGGCAAGGCCGCAATGGTCGTGCAGGCCAGGAAGGTCAGTACGATGACGGCCGCGTTCACCATCACGGCATAGACAAAACGCAGGCCGGAGGTGACGTAGCTCCAGACCACCACCAGCAACATACCGGCGAAGTAGGCCTTGCGGGCTTCCTCGGAACCCAGCATGGTCAGTCCGACGATGCCCAGCGTGGCGATCAGGGCCACGGCGCACAGTAGCCCCTGCCCATAACGGTTAAAAAAGCCGGGACGAAAGCTCAGGTACAGAACGCCGGCCATCAGGGCGGCTTCACTTAGCCGGATGGTCCACAGCGCCATGAACCCCTTTTCGAAGAACAGCCAGTCAGTCAGCCCCATGCCAAGAAAAACGGCAATGACCAGCACGAGACCAATACGACTCTGGTTGAGAATGTAACTGTTATAGATGGCCAGAAAGGCCTGTTCGCGGTCGGACGAGCGAAAATGCAGGTTCCACGGATTGAGGGCCTTTGCGGCCTGACTGGCCAGAAAGGATATCTCTTGCATGCAGCGGCCTCTCTAGGGCGCCCCGGGCCAGGGCGATCAACTGATGAATCGCGAGAAAACCAATACCCATACTGTAATAGTAGCCGCTGCAACGAGACTCAGCACGGCACCCGCTCGCGCCATTTGCGGAATGGTAATGCGTTCGCTGCTGAAAATGATGGCGTTGGGAGGCGTCGAGACCGGCAACATAAAAGCGCAGGAGGCGGCAAACGCCACCGGCAGCGTCAGGGTGATGAGGGGCAGTTCGAGCGTGATGGCCAGGCTCGCCGCAATGGGCACCATGGTGGCGGCAGTCGCGGTATTGCTCGTGACATGGCTGACCAGCATGACCGCCAGGGTGAGGCCGGCGACAATCAGCACCAGGGGCCAGCCATCCAGCCCGTAGAGCGCACGGGCAATCTGCTGGGCCAGGCCGCTGGATTCAATGGCACCGCCCAGGCTCAGACCGCCGCCCACCAGGAGCAGCACGCCCCAGGGCAACTGTTGGGCGGTCGACCAGTCGAGCAGGCCACGCAAGGGGCGCCACTCGACCGGTATCACGAACAGCAGCAGCGCTCCCAGCACCGCAATGCCGGCATCGGAGAGTGCCAGACCGGGCAGGGCGGCCTGCAGCAGGGGGCGGGTCAGCCAGGCGACGGCCACCAGTAGGAAGATCCCCAGTACCGCCTTCTCCGGTCGGCTCATGGAACCCATGGCCTGGCGCTGCTGATCCAGAAGCACGTCAAAATGGGCGATGGGTATGTGCTCGATGGGATAGATCCGCCGCGTCAGTAACCACCAGGCGACGAACAGCAGCAGGGCGGCCAGGGGGAAGGCCACCAGCATCCACTCGCCGAAGCCGATGGTGATGCCGTGGTTGCTGGCCAGGTAGCCGGCCAGTACCGCGTTGGGCGGTGTTCCGATCAGGGTGCCCATGCCGCCGATATTGGCGCCCAGGGCAATGCCCAGCAGCAGGCACAGACCAAGATTGTCACGGTGCTCGCGATCGTCCTCGGGGTGCAGCAGTCCCAGCACCGACAGCCCGATGGGCAGCATCAGTGCGCTGGTGGCGGTATTGCTGACCCACATGCTGAGCATAGCCGTGGCGACCATGAATCCACCCACCACCTGATCCGGACGGCTGCCGGCCAGGGACAGGACCGCCAGCGCCAGTCGCCGATGCAGTCCCCAACGCTGGATGGCCGTGGCCAGCAGGAAGCCGCCGAGAAAGAGAAAGATCAGTGGATTGGCATAGGGAGCAGCGGCAGCCTGAATGGTTTCGACCCCCATCAGTGGCAGCAGGGCAATGGGGAGAAGCGCCGTGGCGGCAATCGGCAACGCTTCGGTAATCCACCAGGTGGCCATCAGCAATGTCAGCGCCAGTACCGACCAGGCCGTATCCGGCACGCCTGAAGGCGGCGGCGTCAGCTGCACCCACGTGAAAAGCAGTGGTCCAAGCAGCAGACCAACCTGGCTTCGATAACGGCCGGGGCTCAGAAAAACGGCCAGCAATGGGTGCCGCCTGGGCCCGGCATCGGAAGTGACTGCCACGCCAACCTCCTTTGGGGTGACTGGGATTGATACAGGATGTTGCCTGTGCCGGCGTCAGACCGAGATGGATCCTTTACGGAAATCCGAGCGGTCGAGGATGGCGTTGATCAACACCGGCTTGCCCTGCCGCGCCAGCTTCTGCGCTTCAATGAGGGTGGCTTCGATATCCTCGGATTTGTCCAGCAGCATTCCTACACCACCGTAGCCTTCGGCCACCTTGTGGTAGTCCGTGGCCCGGAGCATCACCCCGACATCATCGTGCAGAATCTCCACCTGATCCCGTGCAATCTGGTTCCAGCAGGCGTCGTTACCAACCACGGCAATCACGCCCATGCCATGGCGCACGTAGGTATCAAACTCGGCCAGGGAGTAGGCGCTGGAGCCGTCGCCATAAATGATCCAGGTTTCCTTGTGCGGGTTGAGCGCCATGGCGCCAAGGGCGAAGCCGCCCCCCACACCTAGCGTGCCGAACACGCCGGGATCGAGCCAGCACAGCGGCCCTCGCGGGCGCAGGGTGTAGGCAGCGGTAGCCACGAAATCACCGCCATCGGCAATGATCTGGCTGTCTGCGGCCATATGGGCGTCGATCCGTTGCAGCAGGTCCAGCGGGTTGATGTGCTTGCCGTGCTGGGTGGCCAGGTGTTCGATTTCCTCATCCCGCTCCAGATCACGGGATTTCAGGCTGCTCATCCAGTCCTGGCCGGCCACGGCCTGATCCAGGACCTTGCCCAGGGTTTGCAGGAAACCGGCTGGATCGCTCCAGACCGGAATGGTCGGAATGCGGTTCTTGAACAGATCCTCGCGACTGCGGTTTACCGAGATCAGGGTGGCGCTGTGGCGGATATGGTTGCCGTAGTCGAGACGAAAATCACAGGGCACCCCGGCCAGCAGCACCAGGTCGGCTTCCTTGAGGGCCTGACGACGCTTGTGCCGCAGTTGTAACGGATGGTTACGACCGAGCAGACCACGGGCCATGCCGGACAGGTACACCGGAATCTGCCAGCGCTCCAGGGCCGCCACCAGCGGCTCGATCTCTTCCGGGCGGAGCGTCACCTGACTGCCCAGCACCATCACCGGCTTGCGGGCCTTGCGCAGGGCGCGGGCGGCCACGGTCGCCAGCGTGCGGTCCTTCGCCGGGATCCAGCCGCTCTGGGCCTGCGCCTTGACCGTACTGACCAGCTGCTCCACCGGCTTCAACGGGGCCAGCCCTGACTCGGATTTGAACATCTGGTGGGTGTGGTAGTTCAGATACAGCTGCAGGGCCTTCTTGCCCAGCCCGACGGCGGCCTGCTCCTCTCCCTTGATGCCGTACCACTCGCGCACCGTGGCTTCCGGATAGAGGAGGTCGATGGGCAGCTCCACGAACACCGGCCCCGGCACACCGCTCCGGGCGGTCTCGAAGGCTTCCTCAAGGCTCGGCTGAATATCGCGCACCGTCTTGACGCTGTAGGTGGCCTTGACGCAGGACTTGAGCAGCGACATCTGGTCGATGTCCTGCAGCGAACCGCGCCCGCGCAGCACCGTGGCACTGGCGCCACCCAACAGCACCACCGGCGACTGGGCCAGCTGCGCGTTCTTCAGCGCCGTCACCGCGTTGGTCACACCGGGACCGGCTGTAACGGCCGCGACGCCCGGAATACCGGTCAGTCGCGCGGTGGCATCGGCGGCGAACACGGCGCTGGCTTCATGCCGGGTGTCGATCACCCGAATGCCCGCCAGCTTGCAACCGTTAAGAATCGGAGAGATGTGACCGCCACAAAGCGTAAAGAGACTGCGAACGCCGTGGCTTTGCAGAAAATCCGCTACCAGAGAACCGCCGTGTTGCATGCTGTGTCCTTATTGTTGCGCCTGAATCATCCGTTTTCACGCTAGCACTATTGTTTGCCCGTCTGGTTGATGGGCGTCAAGGGTCCGCTTCAATACCTTTGCTTACATATATGTCCATGTCATTTGCGTATTTTGGGTCGCTGCCTATCTTTATTGGCTGACGCTCCATTCATGGATTTGAACCAAAGGGAATTGATGTGACCCGCCTGGAACGCATCTACCGCATACACGACCTGCTACGCAGCGCTTCACGCCCCATACCGATGAGCCGCTTCATGGAGGAACTGGAGGCTTCCCGGAATACCGTCACCCGGGACTTCGAATACCTGCGCGATATTCTTGGCGCCCCGCTGATGTATTGCCGTGACAGCAACGGCCATCAGTACGACCCCGAAGCCCCACGGTTTGAACTCCCCGGCTTCTGGATGAACCCGGGCGAACTTTATGCACTGCTGGCCTGCGAGCAATTGCTTGAAGCCGTGCAACCCGGTCTTGTTGCCCACCGTCTTGCCCCGCTGAAAGCCCGCGTGCGCGACATCCTCGGCGAGGCTGGTCACGATGCTTCGCAGATCAGCGAGCGTATCCAGGTTCAGCCCGTGCAGATGCGCGACACTGCCCACGCCATCTTTGACCCCATCGCCCAGGCTGTGCTGCAGCGGCGCAAGCTGGAATTCGACTACGACAGCCGCTCCAGCAACGACCGTCGACATCGAACTGTCTCGCCCCAGAGACTCCTACACTACCGCTCCAACTGGTATTTGCTGGCCCAGTGCGAGACGGCAGCCGACCTGCGGTTGTTTTCACTGGATCGGATCAAGCAGCCGCAACTGGTAAACCAGACCGCCCAGGACCTGCCACCAGCCACCCTCGATCACTTTGCCGGCAGCGGATTCGGGATTTTCGGTGGCAGCCCCAAAGCAACCGCTCACCTCAAATTCTCCACCCATGCCGCCCAATGGGTCGCCGAGGAAACCTGGCACCCGGACCAGCGGGGCGAATGGCGGGAGGACGGCTATCACCTGTGGGTGCCGTATTCGGATGCTACGGAATTGGTGATGGATGTGTTGCGGTTTGGGCCGGAGGTGGAGGCGTTGGGGCCGGTGGAATTGCGGGGGGAGGTGATAGAGCGGATCAGGAAAATGGGGGAGATTTACTGATGTTTTTTACAGTGGTGCAGGGTGTGGGGCAGCGGGGATGGTACTAATGGTTGCCGCTAAAGATGTCTAAACAGTGTGACGCCGATGAGTGATCTAACGAAAACCTATTATGCACATTCGACAGAGCGGCCTGACAAAAAGAATTGGCAACTACTGGCCGATCATTTGACGGCCGTTGGAGCGCTTGCGGCCGAGCACGCCAAACCCTTTGGCGGCAGCGACTGTGCCGAGATAGCTGGGCTCCTGCACGATCTTGGTAAGTACACCGATGAATTCCAGGGCCGCCTAAATGGTGATTTGACGCGGGTGGATCACGCAACCCATGGAGCGATTATTGCTAGTGAGCGCTACGGGACACTAGGCCAGCTAATTTCTTATGCCATTGCCGGTCACCATACCGGGTTGGCCAATGGCCGGGATTCTGAGCGGCGCACGAGCCTGAGGGATCGGCTACGAAAGGAGCTCCCGGTTTTGTCGCCGGATTGGGAGCACGAAGTGCAGCTTAATTCCAGCCCTAAACCGCCTCCTTTGAAGGCCGTAGCGGAGCGGCAATGTTTCCAATATGCCTTCTTGGGTCGAATGCTTTTCTCCGCGCTTGTCGATGCTGACTTTCTGGATACGGAAGCTTTTTATGCGCGAACCGACAAAACGGTGGCATACCGTGATCGTACGTTTCCCAGCCTTCCTGCACTAAAGGAACAACTCGATCGCTACCTTAACCAGTTCAAGGCGGATACTCCGGTAAATCAGGAGCGAGCTCATATCCTCCAGCATGTTCGAAAGCAGGCTCCCAGGGAGCCAGGCTTGTTTTCGCTCAACGTGCCTACTGGTGGGGGTAAGACACTCAGTTCTTTGGCCTTCGCACTCGATCACGCCATACACCAAGGGTTACGGCGGGTCATTTACGTGATCCCCTTTACCAGCATCGTGGAGCAGAACGCCGCGGTCTTTCGAAAGGCCCTGGGAGAATTGGGTGAACAGGCCGTGCTTGAGCATCACAGCGCCTACAGGGATAACGTCAAAAAAAGTCCTCAGGCGCGCGACAAACTGAAAATGGCCATGGAAAACTGGGACGCGCCTATCGTCGTCACCACCGCAGTCCAGTTCTTCGAAAGCCTGTTCGCTGACCGCCCCTCCCGATGCCGAAAACTCCACAACATCACCGGAAGCGTGGTCATACTGGACGAAGCGCAAACCCTGCCGCTCAAGTTGCTTCGGCCCTGCGTCGCGGCCATGAATGAACTGGCCTTGAATTATCAGACCAGCCTGGTGCTTTGCACAGCTACCCAACCAGCCTTGCAAAAAGAGGAGGGATTTGAAGGTGGGCTCGATGACGTTCGTGAACTGGCACCAGAGCCGCAAGCGCTCCATACACGACTGCAACGTGTCTCTATTCATCATGGTGGAACACTGACGGATGAGGAACTTGTCTCGGAGCTCGTGAGCCGGCCCCAAGTGTTATGTATCGTCAATAACCGCCGCCACGCCCGGACTTTGTATGAGGCCATCAGTCATGAACCGGGGGCCAGGCATCTCACCACCCTGATGTGTGCCAAACACCGAAGTGAAGCACTGGCGGAGGTGCGGCAAATGCTTAATGACGGCAACCCCTGTCGTTTGATTTCAACCTCGTTAATCGAAGCCGGCGTCGATGTGGATTTCCCGGCGGTGTTCAGAGCGGAAGCCGGCCTGGATTCCATTGCCCAGGCTGCCGGACGGTGTAACCGTGAAGGCCGGCGCGGGATTGAAGACAGCAAGCTTACCGTTTTTGGCGTGGGCAGCGACTGGCCGACGCCGCCAGAGCTGGAACAGTTCGCCCAGGCCGCTCGCTCCATCTTCCGCCGGTATGGTGACGGCGTTTTTACGCTTGAGGCCATCAATGACTATTTTGCCGAACTGTATTGGCAAAAAGGCACGAAGCAGCTGGACGCTCACAATTTGCTGGGCTTGTTAATCGAAGGACAGATTGACGGCATCCCCTACGAAACCATGGCGTCCAAGTTTCGAATGATTGAGAACACCATGCTGCCGGTGATCGTTCCCTATGACTCACAGGCCAAAGCAGCATTGCGCGGGCTGGAGTATGCGGAACACTGTGGTTCCCTGGCCCGAGCGCTGCAGCCCTACATCGTACAAGTGCCGGAAAAGGGAGTGATTGAGCTGCAAAAGGCCGGCGCCATTCAGGCCGTTCAGCCAGAACGGTTCGGAGAGCAGTTTATGGAGTTGGTGAATGAGGATCTATACCACCCACGGTATGGTCTGAGCTGGGACAACAATGTGTTCATCAAGGCAGAAAGTTCGGTGATTTGAGTCGTTGCCAATGACGCAACGTGGATTCAGAGGAGAAGGCAAATGGCTTATGGAATCAAACTGCTGGTCTGGGGCGAGAGAGCCTGCTTTACCCGGCCGGAAATGAAAGTTGAACGGGTCAGCTATGACGTGATCACGCCGTCCGCTGCCCGAGGCATTCTGGAGGCCATCCACTGGAAGCCGGCCATTCGCTGGGTGATTGACCGGATTCGGGTGCTAAAACCGATTCGCTTCGAGTCGATACGGCGCAACGAGGTGGGCAGCAAAATCTCGGCGCGGAGTGTCTCCAAGGCCATGAACGCCAAATCGACGGAAGGGCTTGCCAACTATGTGGACCGGGACCGACAACAACGTGCGGCTACGGTCCTGCGGAACGTGGCATATGTCATCGAGGCTCACTTTGAGTTGACCGATAAAGCGGGAGTCGACGACACCGAAGGCAAGCATCTGGATATTTTTAATCGGCGCGCCCGTAAAGGACAGTATTTCCATGCGCCTTGCCTGGGTGTCAGGGAGTTCCCGGCCTACTTTCAACTATTGGAGCATGATGAGGCGGACCGGGAGAGCGACCCGTCTCTGCACGGAGACATCGACCTTGGCTGGATGCTTCACGACATCGATTTCGAGAACGATTATACCCCGCACTTTTTCCGGGCCCGAATGACCGATGGTGTGGTGGAAGTGCCGCCGTTCCAGGGGCAGGAGGTGAAGGCATGATTCTCGCGGCATTAAATGATTATTACCACTACTTGCTGGATCGGGAGCAGGAGGACATCGCGCCGTTTGGCTACAGCCAGGAAAAAATCAGCTACGCCCTGGTGCTTTCACCAAACGGTGAGCTTGTTGATGTTCAGGATCTTAGGGATACGTCGGGTAAAAAGCCTCGGGCCCGCAGCTTTATGGTCCCTCAACCGGAGAAGCGCACTTCGGGGGTTAAATCCAATTTTCTGTGGGACAAGTCCAGTTATGTGTTGGGTGTAAGTTCGAAGACAGGTGAAAGGGTTCTGCAAGAGCATGAAGCCTTCAAGTCATTGCATGCTGATCTTTTGCAACATGAAACGGACCCCTCTCTGAGGGCTGTCGAGCAATTCCTGGAGCAGTGGACACCAGAGAAATATACAGCGAATGGATTGTTCAACGATGACATGCTGGATGCCAACTTTGTATTTCGGATTGACGGCGAAAAGGGTTACGTGCATGAAGCGCCGGCGGCTAAAAGGATACGTGCGGAGATGATCAAGAGCGGTGCGGGCGATATAGCGCACTGTTTGGTCACCGGCAGTCAGCAACCTATTTCAAGATTACATCCAGCCATTAAAGGAGTAAATGGAGCCCAAAGTTCGGGGGCTTCCATTGTCTCATTTAACCTGGATGCTTTTAGCTCCTTCCAAAAATCCCAGGGGAACAATGCCCCTGTTTCCGAGCAGGTTGCCTTTGCGTATACCACGGTGCTTAATCATTTGCTCAGGCGTGACGAAGACAACCGCCAGCGCCTCCAAATCGGTGACACAACGGTGGTCTTTTGGGCAAAGGCACACAGCGCAAAACAGACTCAAACGGCAGAGCTGCTTTTTGCCGATCTGTTCCAGCCGCCTGCGGAGACCGATGCGTCGGAAACGTCTCGTATGCGCTCGGCTCTGGATGCTGTTGCAAAAGGCCGCCCCCTCAATGAGTTTGATCCTGAATTGGCCCCCAATACGGAAATCTTCGTGCTGGGGCTCGCCCCCAATGCCTCCCGTCTTTCCATCCGGTTCTGGGAGCGTGGAAGTCTTGACCTTTTCGCCAGGCGACTGGCGCAACACTACCAGGACCTGAATCTCGCGCCTTCCCCCTGGAAAACGGAGCCAGCGGTCTGGCGCCTGTTATTGGAAACCGTGCCGCACCGTGAAGGCGCCAAGCGAAAGCTGGATGATGTTCAACCCTTGCTGGCCGGCGAGATGACCCGAGCAATCCTCACTGGCAGGCGGTACCCGAGAAGCTTGCTAACCAACCTTATTATGAGAATGCGTGCGGACGGCGATATTTCGTCGCTGCGCGTATCGATGTGCAAAGGTGTCCTGGCCCGTGATCGGCGCCTGGGCGTGAAAGGTATCGAAACGGAGGTCCCCGTGAGTCTAGAAACCGATAACACCGATCCCGGCTACCTGCTGGGGCGACTGTTTGCGACGCTCGAAAACGTCCAGCAGTCCGCTCAGGGAAACAGCGTCAACGCGACCATACGCGATCGCTACTATGGTGCGGCCTCGGCCACACCGGCCAGTGTGTTTCCCGTTCTGATTCGCAATGCCCAGAACCATCTGGGCAAAGTCAGAAAGGAAAAGCCCGGCCTCGCCGTCAACCTCGAAAAACAAATGGGGGAAATTGTGGACCTTCTGGGCAGCAGTTTTCCCCGTAGCTTGCGGATCGAAGCCCAGGGGCGCTTTGCGATCGGTTACTACCACCAGACACAAGCGCGTTACACCAAATCTCAGGTTACCGCCGAAGAAGGAGAGGAATAATGTCGGCCATTTCCAACCGCTATGAATTCGTTTATCTGTTCGATGTCACCAACGGGAACCCGAACGGTGACCCGGATGCGGGCAACCTGCCTCGGCTTGACCCGGAAACCAATCAGGGGCTTGTTACCGATGTTTGCCTCAAACGGAAAATCAGGAACTACGTTGACTTGGAAAAGGGAGGGGAGTCCGGCTATGCCATCTATATGCAGGAAAAGTCGGTGCTGAATAATCAGCACAAAAAAGCCTACGAGGCGCTGGACATTGAGCCGGAGTCCAAAAAACTTCCGAAAGACGAGGCCAAGGCCCGTGAGCTGACGGCTTGGATGTGCAAGAACTTCTTTGATGTGCGCACCTTTGGGGCCGTGATGACAACGGAAGTCAACGCCGGTCAGGTCAAGGGGCCGATCCAGATGGCCTTCGCGAATTCCATCGATCCTATCGTTCCTATGGAGGTGTCCATTACGCGGATGGCAGTGACTAATGAGCGCGACCTGGAAAAGGAAAGGACCATGGGACGCAAGCATATTGTGCCCTACGGTCTCTATCAGGCTCATGGTTTTATTTCCGCAAAGTTGGCTGAGAAGACCGGGTTTTCCGAGGATGATCTGGCCCTTTTCTGGCGGGCACTCATCAATATGTTCGAGCATGATCGTTCGGCGGCGCGGGGAGAAATGGCCGCGCGTAAGCTGATCGTCTTCAAGCACGATAACCCCATGGGCAATGCTCCCGCGCACCTTCTTTTTGATTCGGTCAACATTGAGCGCGTGGATGGTGAAGCGGACTCGCCGGCACGAAGCTTCTCTGATTACAAAGTTTCTGTCGATTCGGAAGGCTTGCCGGCAGGCATCAGCGTTGAAGAGAAGTTGTGACCGATGGAGGACCTTCTGCCTATATCGGCTCTACAGCATTACGCGTACTGCCCAAGGCAGTTTGCGTTGATTCATGTGGAGCAGGTGTGGGCAGAAAATCGCTTTACCGCCGAAGGCCGCATTCTGCATACAAGAGTGGATGCCGGAGAGCCTGAACAGCGGGGAAAGGTGCGTTTTGAGCGGGGCGTACTGTTGCTATCGCAGCACTACGGGCTTTCCGGAAAAATGGACTTGCTGGAAGTGGAGGAGGGCGAGTCACGCATCTATCGTCCCGTCGAATACAAACGCGGCAAACCGAAAACCGAGGAGTGGGATCGCATTCAGCTTTGCGCGCAAGCCCTGTGTCTGGAGGAAATGCGCGACTGCCATGTGAAGGAAGGCGCCATCTGGTATTGGGAGACCCGACATCGGGAGCGGGTCACCATCGATGAAGCGTTGCGTTCACTCACCATCTCGATCATAGAAGCCGCACGCCACCTGCTCGCAGAAGGTATAACACCCCGCCCCATTGAAGACAGAAAACGATGCCGTGCCTGCTCACTCAATCAGCTGTGCCAGCCGGACCGTTTTCGCAAGGACAGATCTGCCCGCTATGTCCAAGCTCTGTTCCGGGAATGAGCCATGAAGAAATTGTTGAATACCCTCTACATCACCCGACAGGAGTGTTACCTGCATAAAGAGCGGGAAACCATCGTCATCAAGCAGGGCGATGAAAAGCTCGGGCAATTTCCGGCGCTGTCGCTGGGAGGCATTCTTTGTTTTGGGCGCATATCCATGTCGCCTTACCTGATGGGGTATTGTGCCGATAATGCCATTGGCATCGCTTTTTATACCGAATACGGACGCTTTCTGGCGCGGGTACAGGGACGGCAAACGGGAAATGTCTTGCTGCGCCGAACTCAGTACCGCTGGGCAGACGATCCGGCCAAAGCCTGCGCGGTGGCGCGCCTGTCTGTGGCTGCCAAGATCGCGAACAGTCGCTCTGTCTTGTTGCGGGAGCTTCGAAATCATGGTGCGAATCCATCCATACGAAAAGCCGTGGAGAAACTGGCCATCAGTTTGCGCCGCGCCAAGGGTGCTTCTTCCGTGGAGGAGGCCATGGGTATCGAGGGTGATGCGGCAGCAACCTACTTTTCAGTCTTCAATGCGCTGCTGAAAGGTTCCGGGTTCGCATTTGGCGGACGAGTGAAGCGTCCGCCAACGGACCCCGTTAATGCCTTGTTGTCGTTTGTATACTCCCTGATTACTCAAGAGTGTGTTTCCGCTCTGCAGGGCGTCGGCCTAGATCCTTATGTGGGTTTCCTTCACAAGGACCGTCCCGGTCGAGCGAGTCTGGCTTTGGACCTTCTGGAAGAATTCAGGGCATCCTGGGCTGACCGGTTTGTCCTGACCCTCGTCAATCGACGCCAGGTTCAGGTTAATGACTTCATTACCGAGGCCAGCGGGGCTGTGCGCCTGAAAGAGGATGCGAGGAAGAAGCTACTCACTGCCTACCAGGAACGAAAGCAGGTTGAGGTCTTGCACCCCTACCTGGAAGAACAGGTTCCGATTGGTTTGTTACCGCATTGCCAGGCACTCCTGTTGTCACGCCATCTCCGTGGTGACACCCGGTATTACCCCCCTTACATGGTGAAATAAGATGTTGGTGTTGGTGACCTATGATGTGAGTGTCGTGTTACCGGAAGGCCGGCGAAGGTTACGGAATATCGCCAAGGTTTGCTTGGACTATGGGGTGCGCGTCCAGAATTCGGTATTTGAATGCGAAGTGGAACCGGATCAGTTCGTCCAGCTGAAAAACCAGCTCACCGAGATTTACGATCCTGAGGAAGATAGCCTTCGTTTCTATTTCCTGGGCAAGAAGGGGCGCCAAAAAGTCGAGCACTTAGGGGCCAAGCCCGTTCAAGATCCTATTAATGACCCGCTGATCCTATAGCCGCTAGCCTTTGGCTCTCATAAAATCCCCGTACGTTAGCGATCGTTATCTTGTTAAAAATAAACGATTCTTTAAGGCTTAAGGCAATGGGTATATGAAAACCGCTTCTGAGCAATTTATTAGCGGATGCGTGAGCTTTTCACGTTGCTCTTTAACAACTTAGAATGGAACGGTCGCGCCCCACGCGGGCGCGTGGATAGAAACTTGAGAGCATTAACGAAAACGCAGAGGACGGCCGTCGCGCCCCACGCGGGCGCGTGGATAGAAACGCGGAATAGCCGTCAGGCAGGCCGTAGAAAACCAGGTCGCGCCCCACGCGGGCGCGTGGATAGAAACACTATGTCTTGACGGTTAACCTTAACCTGAATGTTGTCGCGCCCCACGCGGGCGCGTGGATAGAAACCTGTTTCCAAGGTCAAGGTTAATCCCCCTCCAAGGTCGCGCCCCACGCGGGCGCGTGGATAGAAACATTGAGCCAATGCGACTGCGGTTTCAAGCCATTGGCGTCGCGCCCCACGCGGGCGCGTGGATAGAAACAAAGTCAATTAGAATCGGACTGGCGCGGGAAGGGAGTCGCGCCCCACGCGGGCGCGTGGATAGAAACCACTGTAGCCCTAAGACTACGCCTCTAAGTCCCAGTCGCGCCCCACGCGGGCGCGTGGATAGAAACGACCATATCTTTTGCCTCTTTCAGGCCCATCCCAGTCGCGCCCCACGCGGGCGCGTGGATAGAAACAGTTATCAGCCAACAGGAATCACCCAAGGGCAGGAGTCGCGCCCCACGCGGGCGCGTGGATAGAAACGGCTAAGCGACTACGAAAACTCCACTCCGACCACGTCGCGCCCCACGCGGGCGCGTGGATAGAAACCTGCCCGTTGCGGTAACGTGTCGGGATGCCCTCGTCGCGCCCCACGCGGGCGCGTGGATAGAAACTGGTCGCTGGTGAGCGCTAAAGGCCATAGCGTCTGGTCGCGCCCCACGCGGGCGCGTGGATAGAAACCCTGTTACCGGCGTCGGTGTGGCACCATAACATACGTCGCGCCCCACGCGGGCGCGTGGATAGAAACCCACCTGCCGTAAATAAATCTGGACATATCTACAGTCGCGCCCCACGCGGGCGCGTGGATAGAAACGCAAACAACTGGGAAGGACAAGTCGTCCGCTATGTCGCGCCCCACGCGGGCGCGTGGATAGAAACACCTGTTCAACAAACCGTGGATGCCGGTTCACGGAGGTCGCGCCCCACGCGGGCGCGTGGATAGAAACAAAGACATCCGCCACATCGACACGCTTGACGTGTAGTCGCGCCCCACGCGGGCGCGTGGATAGAAACAATGCGTCCTTGTGGCTGCAAGTGGTGGCGGTCAGTCGCGCCCCACGCGGGCGCGTGGATAGAAACAATCTCAGAACTAAAGCTGATCATCTCATCAGGGTGTCGCGCCCCACGCGGGCGCGTGGATAGAAACCGGCAATATGATTGGGTTGTCAATAGACTCAAGATGTCGCGCCCCACGCGGGCGCGTGGATAGAAACGATAATCGGCGGTGTGTGCGGATTTTTGATGGCCGGTCGCGCCCCACGCGGGCGCGTGGATAGAAACAGCACCACGCCGGGCGGAAGTGCGCCCGTGCTGAAAGTCGCGCCCCACGCGGGCGCGTGGATAGAAACTCCGTTTGTTTTTCCGCTTTATCGCGGCTCGCTTGTCGCGCCCCACGCGGGCGCGTGGATAGAAACTGCAGTTACACAAGCAGTTGCAGCAGGAGGCCCTGGGTCGCGCCCCACGCGGGCGCGTGGATAGAAACCTCCCTCGGTAATGCTGTCCGAACTTCCATGACACGTCGCGCCCCACGCGGGCGCGTGGATAGAAACACAGAGTCGGGAAGAACTGGTGCAACGTGTCCGTGGTCGCGCCCCACGCGGGCGCGTGGATAGAAACACCGTGTTGGTTGAAGCGCCATCAGTCTCAATTTCGTCGCGCCCCACGCGGGCGCGTGGATAGAAACAACCAGATTTAATGCGGTTCCCGTCAGCAAAAACGTCGCGCCCCAAGCGGTTGTGTGCATTGATATTTTTCTGCTTAGCCCCGCGTAAATCAAAAATATTAACGTTCCACCGGAATCGTTCCGGAACTGCAGCGCCACTGACTGACCTTCTCGCGCAAAAGCTCATCGATCTGTGGATAAAGATCGAGGTTGGACCGGTCAATCGTGTAGGTGAGCACCAAATCGTGGATTTTAAGGGCTCTTTGGCAATCGAAAGATGACGGAGTCGTGAATTGGTCGGCACAGGTGCCCCAATGAGCCAGTTTATTGCTTTTTTTCTCCAGTACCTCCCATGTCAGGTCACTGGTGTCTTCGCGAAGTAGATACTTGTTTTTAGCCAGGGGCTTGGTTGGTTGAATGTCTGACAGAGGTCTCCTGAAATTGGATTCCGGTGCCAGCATCACATAAAGGGACTGGTGCCGTTCGCTTTCCCCGACTTGAACCCTGGCTTGATAATCGCTGATGGCCCGTGCCATGTATTCTTCGCTGAGCAGAATACTGGTGTTGTACCCGCCACCTTCGGTATCGAATTGGTCATCCATGCTATCTGACGCTCCGATCGACACCTGGTATTCGTCGGGAATGCACAGAAAATCTCCTTGGCCTTCACCGCTGCCCGGATTTGACGAAATGCAGCCAGTAAGAATCATTGCACTTACGATGAGCGGGGTTGGGTGCTTCATTTATTCACCCTTTGGGTCGCAGTCGTGGCAGTAAAGGCTGCCATACATTTCCAGCTCCCAGCTATCGGGGATGGCTCCGAACCAGGTACCACCATAAGAATCGGGCGAAATGCCAAAGGACTTGAAAGCAATGTGGTGATATTTGGCGATTTGTTTTTTGCTCAGCAGTCCTTGCTGTGTACCGAGCTTGTTCTTGTAATCGGTCTCTACCGCCAGCGCATGCTGCCTGGCAACCTCGAAACCGACTTCCCGAATTTTCTCGCGCATTTCTGCCATCGTCCCCTGAAACCCCGCTTTTTGAAGACCAACTGATATATTGACCACGGTTGATCGGGCCATGAATTCCCAATAGGCAAACCCCTCGTGTGCCCAGAAGGCGGGATCACCTTTTCGTATTTCACGTTTCAGGTCTTCCGATGATTCACACCAAAGCCCGTAACCTATGCGGGCGATTGGATCCTTCTTTCGTAGTCGGCTGAGCCAAAAATCCTTGAGCTTTTTCTGAGCGAGGAAGGCTCGCTCCGAAGGGGAGATTGAGAGATCGGTCATTGCCAATTCCTTTTGCAAATATTCCATCAATGATTCGTTTCCGGCAGAGCGAAGGCAGCCTATTATAGGCAGTCTGCAATTGAAACAGTCTATCGAGATAGAGCGTCACGATAAGCGGGCTTTCTCTGATTGCACCTATGAAATCCGACCCATGCCCATTTTTTGTTGAACATACGACTACCTTTCAAGAGCTGTGACGACACCAAGGCCTTTCGCACATGGCACAACGGTTAGCGCCATCATGGCACTGAGCTGGATGAAGGCAATATGACTGACTTCACCAGGCATCCTGGGATTTTCCTGTGGTGATCAGGTTGGTCCGGGGCTCACCCCGACTCCGTCAGCATCGCCCGATACTTGGCCAGCACCGCCTCATCAACCGGCGGATAGTCCGGTGCCAGTGTTTCCAGGGTATCGGCCAGCAGCCGGGCGACAATGGCGCGGGCCATGGATTTCTGGTCGTCCGGGATGATCAGCCAGGGTGCCTGAGGGGTGTGGGTGGCGGCGATGGCCTGTTCCACGCAGTGCAGGTAATCGTGGCGCCGGGTCCAGGCCTCAATGTCGGACGCGTCGAATTTCCATTGCTTGCGGGGCTTGTCCAGGCGCTTGAGCAGACGTTGCCGATGTTTTTCCGGGGAGACCCGCAGCCACAGTTTCAGCACCCGGGTGCCTTCTGACTCCAGGTGGGCTTCGAAGGCCCTGATGGCGGCAAAACGGGCCTCCCAGTCGTAGCATTCGGGGGCGTGTACCGGCCAGACCCGCTCGGCCATAACGGCTTCGTGGTAACTGCGGTTAAAGGCCGCAATCTCGCCGAAGGCCGGGAGGTGGGGTGTGGTGCGCCAGAGGAAATCGTGACGGGCCTCGGCCCCGTGAGGACGTCCGAATGACCAGGCGTGGAAACCCGCGGGATCGGCATAGCGGGCCAGTGTCCGGATCAGGCTGTCCTTGCCGCTGGCATCGACGCCGTGGATCACCAGCAGCACCGCCTGGCGCTTGTGGGCCCAAAGCCGGCGATGGTGTTCGCCGATCCGCTCCAGGTTCCGGTCCAGCGCGTCGAGCGTGGTCCGGTCATCCCAGCTGGCGGGATAATCCGCCAGTGCGGGTCGCTGTGGGTCGTAGTGCCATTGACGAATAAACGGGTTGGACTCCATTGCACCTCCGCGGCAGCGTCTGGAATGGGCTCGGTGGACGATTGGAGGGGGCGAAGGCCGCGCCCCTGCCGGCATTGCGGATGTTGTTCGCGTCTCTCCAGCGTAGTCTCTATACTTTAGTTCAATCCGTGCATCATCCCGCCCCAATCGACCACCGCGACTGTAGTGAGGTTCATGAAAAGCCTGCATTGGATGGCACTGATGGCGTTGCTTGGGCTTGCCATGTCTGCCGTCGCCAAGCCCAAACTCACCATTGCCACCTCCCAGTACCCGCCGTTCGAGTACCTGGAGAACCGCCAGGTGGTCGGTGAGGACACGGTCCTGATTCGGCGGGCCGTGGAGATGATGGGGTATGAAGCGGACATTGCCATGATGCCCTGGGCCCGGGCGGAAATAGAGGTGGGCAGCGGGGATCGGGCGATGATCTACTCCCTGACGTATTCCGAACAACGCAATGAGCGCTATTACTTCAGTGAACCGATCAATCAGGTGCGGGACGTGTTCTTCCGGCGCAAGGGCGATTCAGTCGATTGGGAAGACCTCGACGATCTGGCGGGGAAGGTGATCGGCATTTCCAGCGCCTACAGCTATGCGCCGGAGTTCATGGCCTGGATGCAGGAAGGCAGGGCCTACTTTTCGCCTGTCAGCCATGACGAGCCGGAGCTGACCAATCTGCGAATGCTGGCGTTTGGACGCATCGATCTGTTCATCTGTGAGATCTCGGTGTGCCGTTACATCATCCATCAGCATCAGGATGAATTCCCCGAATTGCGCGAGCTGGAGGCCATTCCCCGGACGGTCGGCGCGGTACGCGCTTTTCGGGCGGGCTTTTCGCGTCAGCTTCCCCAGGGCAGGCGCTTGCGGGATGATTTCAATCGCGCCCTCAAGCAGCTACGTCATTAGTGAGAGTCATGCACGATTCGATATATGCCTTCATCGATCTGGAGACTACCGGCGGTAATGCCGGCTGGGACCGCATCATCGAGATCGGCCTGCGGCTTTGGCGCGACGGCGAGGTGATTGACGAGTGGCAGACCCTGGTCAACCCGGAAACCCGGATATCTCCGTTCATTGAGCACTTCACCGGCATCACCAACGCCATGGTGGCCGATGCGCCGACCTTTGAGGAAGTGGCCGACACCCTCCGCGACAAGCTGGACAACTGCATCTTTGTGGCTCACAACGCGCGTTTCGACTACGGCTTCGTCAAGGGCGAGTTTCGCCGCCTGGGGGAGCCGTTCGCGGCACGGGTGCTATGTACCGTCAAACTCTCCCGGGCGCTCTACCCGCAGTATCGCCGCCATAGCATGGACACCCTGATCGAACGCCACGGCCTGCAGGCGGGCGAGCGCCACCGGGCCATGGGCGACGTGGAGAGCATGTTCCAGTTTTTCCAGAAGGCCCGTGCCGAGCACGGTGACGAGGCCTTCTATGCCCAGGTCAAACGTTTGCTGAAGCGCCCCAGCATCCCCTCGCACCTGCCGCCGGATCTGTTGAAGTCGCTGCCGGAGCGCCCGGGGGTCTATCGCTTCTACGGCGAAAATGATGTGCTGCTCTATGTGGGCAAGAGCACCAATATCCGCCAGCGCGTGGCGTCGCATTTTTCCGGCGACCATCAGACCGGCAAGGGCGTGCGCCTGTCCCAGAGCCTACGGCACGTCGACTGGACCGAAACCGCTGGCGAACTGGGCGCCCTGCTGCTCGAACTCAAGCAGATCAAGACGCTCAATCCCCTTTACAACCGCCGTTCCCGGGCCGCCAAGAACCTCGTCAGTTTCCGGCTGGTGCCTAACCAGGAAGGCTACCTGACCGCCGAACTGGCCTGGGATATCGACCCCAATCGGCTGGGTGAGTATTACGGCCTGTTTCGCAGCAAATCCCAGGCGCTCAAGGCACTGTCGGGCATCGCGCAGAAGAACGAGCTCTGCAACAAGCTGCTGGGCATCGACAACGCCGGATTCGGACCCTGTTTCCAGCGCCACCTGGGCCGCTGCAAGGGCGCCTGCGAAGGGGAAGAGGACGTCACCCGCTACAACCTGCGCATGCAGATCGCCTTCCACACCCTGCGCCTGCAGACCTGGCCCTGGAAAGGCATGGTTGGTGTGGTCGAGCGTAATGCCGAGACCGGTCGCACGGATATCCACGTCATCTACAACTGGGCCCACATCACCACGGTGCAATCGGAATCGGAGCTGCATGACCTGACCCTGGGCGGCGGGCAGGTGGCGTTTGATCTGGATTCCTACAAGCTGATCGTGAAGGCGTTGCTGGGGCCGGAGCGGAAGCTGGAGGTCATGGAAATGGGCGAGGTGGCGTTGCCGGAACTGGTGATGGAAACGGAGTAACCCCGTAGGTTGGGCTGAGCCTGCGAAGCCCAACATGTTGGCTGGCCATGGTGTTGGGCTTCCTTCGTCAGCCCAACCTACGGTCTCAGCCCAACCTACGGTGCTAACCTCACCTAATACCGAAACTGCACCACCATCTCCCGCAATGACGTCACCATCTTCTCCAGTTCCGCACTGGCCTGCGAGGTCTTGCTGGCCGCATCCGATACCGAGGCCGTGAGCTGGCTGATGTTGGTGATGCTCTGGTCGATGCTTTCCGCTGCCTCGGTCTGTTCCTCGGTGGCGCTGGAAATCTGCTGGTTGGTTTCGCCGATGGCGCCGACGGCATCGAAGATGCGGTCGATGGCCGTGGTGGTTTCGCCGGCCTGCTCCAGCGTGCCGGAAGCCTGCTCGCGGGAGGTTTCCATGCCCTTGACGGCCACATCGGTATCGCCCTGAAGCTGTTCGATGATCTTGGCGATTTCGTCGGTGGATTCGCCGGTGCGCTGGGCCAGGGTACGCACTTCGTCGGCTACCACAGCAAAACCGCGGCCGGCCTCGCCTGCCCGGGCGGCTTCGATGGCGGCGTTGAGGGCCAGCAGGTTGGTCTGTTCGGCGACATTGCGAATGACTTCGAGCACCGAACCGATAGACTCGGCGTTTCTGGCCAGGGTCTTGACCGAATTGGCACTGGTGAAGATCTGGTCGGTCAGTGCTTCCAGGGCCTTCATGGTGCGGTCGACGATGGCCTGGCCCTCCTGACAGGCTTCCCGGGCGGTACTGGCCTGTTCCACCGCTTCGGAGGTGTGATCGTTGATGCCTTTGACGGTGACCGCCATTTCGTTGCTCGCGGTGGCCACCTGATCGGTTTCCTCGTGCAGTTTTTGCACCGAGGCGTCGGTCTGGTCGCTGGCCTCGGCACTGTCCCGGGCCGAGCCGGCCAGGTGATCCGAGGCGTCCGCCAGCTCTCGCACGATATTGGAGAACTTCTCCAGCATGGCATTGAAGGCGCGGCCAATGTCTCCAATCTCGTTGGCCCCCTGGTATTTCACCCGCTGCGCCAGATCGTTGTTGGCCTCGATGTCCTGTATCACTTCCGCCAGGCGTTTGAGCGGCTTGCTGATCGACCAGGCCAGCCAGCCGGCCACGACCACGCTGATCAGGGCGGCCACGATCAGGATCAGGATGACCTGCTGCTTCAACCCTTCGCCCCGGTTCTGCACCGCCTCGGCCGAGGCCAGCACCTGATCGGCGGCACCGGAAAGTTTTTCTCCCATTTCGACGACACCGGCGCTCGACTCCCGCGTAGCTTCCGCGGCCTGCTGCAGGATGGTGTCGAACATGGCGTTCATGGCCATGACCTTACTTTGGGCCTGGCCCATGGAGCTGGCGACCTCCAGGCGAGTGGCGTCCTCGGATTGGGCTTTTTCCAGGGCTTCGGTGGTGGCGGTGTTAAACTGGTCGAGGTAGAGCGTGACGACGTTGGTAGCTTCGCCCAGCTCGTCATTGGCGGCAGCAATCTTGTCCAGAGTGTCCCGCAATTCCTTTCCGGCCCGCTTGCCCTCTTCGATGGCCTGCTCATCGAGACTGGCCACGGCGTTGATTCGCCAGTAGAGCACCTGGGCATACTGACTGTAGGCTTTCTGGGTCAGGCCCTGCAGGTCGAGGGAGTCCCGCTGCGCTTTTACCAGTTTATTCTGCTGGGCAATGGCGTCGTTCTGGCTGTCGATGTACTGATGCTGGCTGTCGATCTTCTCCAGCATCTGGTTGACGTTGGCCAGGACGAAGGAAAACGCACCGACCAGAACAACCACGAACAACAGGCCCGTGGCCAGAGCACGATGAAAGATGGTAAACCTTTTGGGAATTGCAAACGTCATGGCTCGGCTCCAGGCTGCACGTTCACCCTGTCGATCTTCCTCTGAGGTGGCGTGCCGCGCCTTATTGCATCTATTGTTGTGAGGCCGTCCCCCTCCCTGTAGGTCGGCTGCTAACGTTTTTAAAGCATAGTCAAAAAGGATCGAATTCGATGGCTGAATCATCGAATGCATTGTTAAAAGTTTCCGGTGGCGAACTATACGCACCCCAGCCCCAAGGCAAACAGACCCTGATGGTGACCGGCGACCGTCTGGCCCGCATCGGAGATGACTGCAACACCGGCGCGTTGCCTGTGGATACGCTTGACGCCTCGGGATGCGTGGTGGTGCCCGGTTTTGTGGATGGTCTGGCCCACATAATTGGCGGGGGCGGGGAGGGCGGTTTTGCCACCCGGACGCCGGAGATGCGCACCGAAGATGCCATTCGCGGGGGTGTCACCACCTTGATGGGCGCTTTGGGCACCGATGCCGTGACCCAGACTCTGCCGGCGCTGCTGGCCAAGGCCCGGGCCCTGGAAAGCGACGGCCTGACCTGTTTCTGCTACACCGGCTCCTATCAGGTTCCGGTGCGTACCGTGACCGGCGGCGTGCAGGATGACATCGTCCTTATCGACCGCTTCGTAGGGGTGGGGGAGGTCGCCATATCCGACCACCGCTCGAGCCATCCCAGCCGCGAGGAACTCACCCGGCTGGCTGCCGAAGCACGGGTTGGGGGGATGCTGGCGGGCAAGGCGGGTATCGTCTTCATCCATACCGGCGACGCCCCGAGTCATTTTGATCCGCTGCTGGACGTGGCCAACCATTCTGCGATTCCGCTGACCCAGTTCTGGCCCACCCATGCCAACCGCAGCGCCGAGGTTTTCAGTGCCGCCATCGACTACGCCCGCCAGGGGGGGCTGATCGACTTTACCGCCAGCACCACCCCGGAGTTGATCGCCGATGGCGATGTGCCCTGCGTGGAAGCGCTGCCCCGGGCCCTGAAGGCCAAGGTGCCGCTGGAGCGCATCACTTTTACCAGCGATGGCCATGCCAGCCTGCCTCGCTTCGACGGGGAAGGGCGTTTCGTCGGGCTGCAGGTCGGCCAGATGACCAGTCTGCTGGATGCGGTGCGCGACTGTGTGCTGGAGGCCGGACTGGCATTGGAAGAAGCCCTGACGCCGGTCACCGCCAACCCCGCCCGTATCCTCAAGATGCCTCGCAAGGGCAGGCTTGAACCCGGTTCTGATGCTGATTTATTGGTGCTGGAAAAAGACAGTCTCAAACTGCGGCATGTGGTGGCGCGCGGCCGGGTGAAAATGCGTGACGGTGAGATCCTGCACCGGGGTTATTTCGCGTGATCACGGACGTAGGTCTGGTGCTGCTGCCGGGGTGTTCCGCACTGGTCTATGCCTCGGCTTCCGAGCCCTTGCTGGTCTGCAACCGGCTGGTGGGAGAAGAACGCTACCGGCTGCGGCATTTCCACGTGGGCGGGCCGGTCCACTTTGGCTCGCAGTTGGCGGTAGCCACGGAGGCGCTGCCGGAGGCGCCAGAGGCCTTGCCACAGTGGCTGCTGATCTGCGGTGGCACCGCCTCGCAATACCGCAATGAACCGGCCCTGCAGAGGTGGCTGCAGTCCCAGGGTCGCCATTGCCGCGCCGTGGGGGGGCTGGCTTCCGGCGGACTGGCCCTGGCCGACGCCGGTATGCTGGATGGCTACCGGGCGGCCCTGCATGGCGGGGATCACCGGGTGCTGCAGGAACGCTTTCCCCGCGTACGCCTGAGCAGTGACGTCCTGGTGGCCGACCGCGATCGGTTTACCTGCCGGGGCGGTACCGCGGCACTGGACCTGGTGGGCGTCATGATCGGCCGTGAGCAGGGCGCCGATGTGGCCGAGGCCCTGTCCGAAGCATTTGTCCGCGAACGGGTCGGTGAAACGAGCGAACCTGAACGCCTGCACCTGGACGACACCCTGCGCCGGGAACAGCCGGCCCTGGCCGCCAGTGTGGATCTGATGGCCAGCAACATCGAGGAGCCCCTGGGCGCCGAAGAACTGGCCAGCCACGCTGGCGTCTCCCGCCGCCAACTGGAACGCCTCTTCCGCCGCCACCTTAACACCGTGCCGTCGCGCTACTATCTGCAACTTCGCCTGGAAAAGGCCCGGGACCGGGTGCGCGAGGGCACCGACAGCATCACCGACATTGCCCTGGGTTGTGGATTTTCTTCCGGGGCGCATTTCAGTACGGCGTATCGGAATTTTTATGGGGTAACGCCGAGTGAAGATCGGGAAGTCGGCCGTCCGATGCCCGAGGTTTGACGTTTCAGGTTTCACCTTAAAACCGGCTGACCTTGGCTGTACCGGCCGTATGCTGGGTGCCAACGCGTCCAACGTCTGACGCATTCCTATAACTCCACGTCGCACCCACGAAAGCCACCCATCCCCAAACCCGCTACGCTTGAATGAATAATTCCTTCACAAGGCGGGAGAGGTATGAGCGAGTACAAGCTGACGCGTGATGTTTTCGACGAGGTCATGGTGCCCAACTATGCCCCGGGCAAGGTGATTCCGGTGCGCGGGGAAGGCTCGCGGCTGTGGGATCAGGAAGGCCGGGAATACATCGACCTGGCCGGCGGCATCGCCGTGACCGCACTGGGCCATGTCCACCCGGAGCTGGTACAGACCCTGACCGATCAGGCCGGGAAACTTTGGCATCTGAGTAACGTGCTGACCAACGAGCCGGCGCTGCGCCTGGCCCAGCGGCTCACCGACCTGACCTTCGCCGAGCGGGTGTTCTTCGCCAACTCCGGAGGGGAGGCCAACGAGGCGGCCTTCAAGCTGGCCCGGCGTTATGCCTGGGACCATCATGGCGAGGGCAAGCATGAAATCATCAGCTTCCGCAGCAGCTTCCACGGCCGCACCCTCTTTACCGTCAGTGTCGGTGGCCAGGCCAAGTACCTGCAGGGTTTCGAGCCCGCGCCGGGCGGCATCCATCATGCCGATTTCAACGACTTGGCTTCCGTGGCCAAACTGGTCAGTGACAAGACCTGCGCCATCGTAGTCGAGCCCATGCAGGGTGAAGGCGGTATTCGTCCGGCGGAGCAGGCGTTCCTGGAGGGGCTGCGCGAGCTGTGCGACAAGCACAGCGCCCTGCTGGTGTTCGACGAGGTCCAGACCGGCGTCGGCCGCACCGGTTCGCTCTATGCCTATCAGCATTACGGTATCACCCCGGACATCCTCACCACCGCCAAAGCCCTGGGCAACGGCTTCCCGGTCGGCGCCATGCTGACCCGTGCCGACATCGCCCAGAGCCTGGGCATCGGCACCCACGGCAGCACCTACGGCGGCAACCCGCTGGCCTGCGCTGTGGCGGACAAGGTGCTGGAGATCATCAGTGATCCCAAGGTCCTGGAGGGCGTGAAGGCCCGCAGCGAGTTCCTGCGCAAGGGGCTGGAAGCGATCGGGCGCAAGTACGATGTATTCGAGGAAGTGCGTGGCCTCGGCCTGCTGCTGGGCGGTGCCCTGAACGAGAAATGGCAGGGCAAGGCCAAGGAATTCCTCAATGCCGGTATCGAGGAAGGGGTGATGGTACTGGTGGCCGGGCCCAATGTCGTGCGCCTGGCACCGTCGCTGATCATCCCCGAAGCGGATATGGAAGAGGCTCTGGCCCGCTTCGAGCGGGCTGTGGCCAAAGTCGCCGGTTAAGGAACCGCTGATTCAATCAGCGGTTCCCAGAGGAGTCCTATATGTGGATCGTCCGACCCGCCCGCCACGAGGATCTGGCGGGCATCGAGCAGCTGGCCGTGGGGCAGGGCGCGCGCGTCAGCACCCTGCCGCAGTCCCGCGACAAGCTGGCGGAGAAGATCGATCAGAGCCAGCGGGCGCTGGCCGGCGACAGCGAGTTGCGCGGCCGCGAGCGTTTCCTGTTCGTGCTGGAGGAGACCGACAGCGGCGAGATCCTCGGCTCGGCCGGGATCGACGCCCGGGCCGGCTGCGGCCAGCCCTTCTACAACTACCGCCTGGACGAGCTGATCCACAGCTCCCATGAGCTGGATATTTCCCAGCGGGTGGACATTCTCTACCTCACCCATGAGCTGACCGACACCACCCTGCTGTGTTCGTTCACCCTGCAGCCGGACCTGCGTGACACGTCCGCCTTCGAGCTGCTGTCGCGCTCGCGCATCCTGTTTATCGAACAGAATCGCGAGCTGTTTTCGGACCGGGTGATCGTGGAGATCCAGGGGGTTCAGGATGCCGAGGGCCAGTCGCCGTTCTGGGACAGTCTTGGCCGACACTTCTTCGAGATGGATTTTGCCACCGCCGATTATTACTCCGGGATCAAGAGCAAAACCTTCATCGCCGAGCTGATGCCGCCGCACCCCATCTATGTCACGCTGTTGTCAGAGGCGGCCCAGGATGCGCTTGGCCAACCCCACGAGGCAGCCCATCAGACCTGCCAGCTGCTGGAGCGGGAAGGATTCCGGCCCGGTAAGCATGTGGATATTTTCGATGGCGGCCCGACCTTCGAAGCCCACACCGACGAACTGGGCAGCATCAAGCGTCGGCGCCTGAAGTCGGTCAAGGTGGGTGAGGCCAGTCGCGGGGTGAAATACCTGGTGGCGAACACCGGCATGGCGGATTTCCGCTGCACTCTGGCCAACCTGAACGAAGGCGTGGGCGAGGTGATCCGGCTCAAGCCGGAGATTGCCCAGGCCCTGGATGTTGCCGATAACGACACCGTCTCACTGGTAGCGGTGTAGCGCAGGCGTAGGTTGGGCTGACGAAGGAAGCCCAACAATATGGTTTACCGTGGCAATGTTGGGCTTCGCAAAGCTCAGCCCAACCTACGGTTTTAGGAGAGGGTAGCAATGCTAGTGATTCGACCCATTCGCTCCAGCGATCTGGCGGACCTGATGGACATGGCCAGGGATGCAGGCATGGGGCTGACCAGTTTGCCGCCGGATGAGGGCGTGCTGTCGGGCAAGATTAAACGTTCGGAACAGTCGTTCGCCCAGGACGTGGCCCCGGAGCACGCCAAGTATTTCTTCGCCATGGAGGACCTGGCCGCCAACCGCTGTGTCGGCATCTGTGGTATCGAGGCCCGGGTGGGGCTGGATGAGGTCTGGTACAACTACCGTCTGAGCACCTCGGTCAACGCCTCACGGGAGCTGGGCGTCTATGTGCAGAACGCCACGCTTTACCTTACCAACGACATGACCAACTGCAGCGAAATCTGCAGCCTGTTGCTGCACCGGGACTGGCGCAAAGACGGCAACGGCCCGTTCCTTTCCCGGGCCCGCTTCCTGTTCCTGGCCGATTTCGCCGATCTGTTCTCCGACAAGATCTTCGCGGAGATGCGTGGCGTGTCGGATGAGCAGGGCAACAGCCCGTTCTGGAACAGCCTCGGCAGCCGTTTTTTCAATATGGATTTTCACCGCGCCGATGTGCTGACCGGCCTGGGCGACAAGTCCTTCATTGCCGAGCTGATGCCCAAGCATCCGATCTATGTGCCCCTGCTGCAGCCGGAGGCCCAGGAGGTCATCGGCCGGGTGCATGACCATACCCGGCCGGCGCTGCACATGCTGGAAACCGAAGGCTTCAACTTCAACGGCCTGGTGGACATCTTCGACGCCGGCCCGGTGATCGAGGCCTTCACCCGCAACATCCGCTGCGTGCGCGAAAGCGACAAGCGTTACGTGATGGTGAGCAAGCAGGCCACCCGCGACCCGGTGCCGCCGGAAGAGCAGATCATGGTGTCCAACCGCAGCTTTTCCGACTTCCGAGTCATCACGGTTCCGAAAGACCGGGTACGCACCGACACCATCAGCCTGACACGCGAAGAAGCGGAGGCGCTTGCACTGGCCTCTGGCGACATCGTGCGCTTCGTGGCCCTGAAACAGAAATCGTCCGCGTCCCAACGCCAAAGGAGTACCGCATGAACCTGACCTTCACCGGAGAACTGTTCGTTAACGGTCAATGGACCAACGGCAAGGGGCCCTTGCTGAGTGCCCAGCAGCCGGTTACCGGCGACATTGTCTGGCAGGGCGCCACCGCCACGCCGCAGGATGTGGACTCGGCGGTCAAGGCGGCCCGGGAAGCTTTTGGCAAATGGCGCAAGCTGTCCCTGGATGAACGCAAGGGCCTGCTGAACCGGTTTGCGGACGAACTCGACCGGCGCACCGAGGAACTGGCTTATGCCATCGGCCAGGAAACCGGCAAGCCGCTATGGGAAGCCCGGGGCGAAGTGGGGGCGATGAAGGCCAAAATCGGCATTTCCATCAAGGCTCACGAGGAGCGCACCGGCGAACGGGAAAACGAGATTGCCGGGGGGCGCGCGGTGTTGCGCCATCGACCGCACGGGGTGGTCGCGGTGTTCGGTCCCTATAACTTCCCCGGCCATCTGCCCAATGGCCACATCGTACCGGCGCTGCTGGCGGGCAATACCGTGGTTTTCAAACCCAGTGAACTGACACCCGGCGTCGCCGAGCTAACCCTGCGGATCTGGCAGAAAGTCGGGCTGCCGGACGGGGTGATCAACCTGGTGCAAGGGGCCAAGGAAACCGGCGTGGCGCTGGCACGGCATCCGGGCATCGATGGCCTTTTCTTTACCGGCAGTTCCGCCACCGGACACGTGTTGCATCAGCAATTCGGCGGCCAGCCGGAGAAAATACTGGCCCTGGAAATGGGCGGCAACAATCCCCTGGTCGTGGACCAATACGGCGATCTGGACGGGGCGGTGCACCACACCATTTTCTCCGCCTTCATCAGCGCCGGCCAGCGCTGCACCTGTGCCCGCCGCCTGATTGTGCCGCGAGGCAAGGACGGCGACCGCTTTGTCGAGCGTCTGGTAGAGGTGGCCGGCAATCTGCGGGTCGGCCGCTTCGATGAACAGCCTGAGCCGTTCATGGGCGGGGTGATCTCAAATGCCGCCGCGGACCAGCTGCTCAAGGCCCAGGATAAGCTCGAGGCCGGTGGTGGTCAGGTGCTGCTGCGCATGCAACGGGTTCAGGAAGGTGCGGCGTTGCTGTCACCGGGTATCGTCGATGTCACGGCCGTGCAGAACCGCCCCGACGAGGAGTTCTTCGGCCCCCTGCTGAGCCTGATTCGCTGTGACGACTTCGAGCAGGCCCTGGCCATTGCCAATGACACCCGCTACGGCCTCTCCGCCGGCCTCATCAGCGACGACGGCTTCCGCTACAAGCGCTTCCTGGAAGAGGCCCGAGCGGGCATCGTCAACTGGAATCGGCCCATCACCGGCGCCAGCAGCGACAAACCCTTCGGCGGCATCGGCGCCAGCGGCAACCACCGCCCCAGCGCCTATTACGCGGCGGATTACTGCGCCTGGCCGATGGCGTCCATGGAGGCGGACACGGCGAGCCTGCCGGAGAACCTATCGCCGGGCATGAAGTTCTAGCGTCCGACGTCGGACGCTTTCGCCCTGTTACAAACTCGATAGCAGCAATGAATATGGGGAGTGGCACGCAATGAGCGGGCAAATCGCAAACGAAGCCAACTTCGACGGCCTGGTCGGTCCGACGCACAATTACGCCGGTCTCTCCTGGGGCAACGTGGCGTCCCACAGTAATGTGCGCTCGGAGTCCAATCCCCGGGAGGCGGCCCTGCAGGGGTTGGCGAAGATGAAGGCACTCGCGGACCGCGGTTTCGTCCAGGGCATCCTGCCGCCGCACGAGCGCCCGCATATTCCGACCCTGCGCCAGCTGGGGTTCAGCGGCTCGGATGAGCAGGTCTTGGCGAAGGTGGCCAAAACCTCCCCGGTCTTGCTGGCAGCGGCCAGTTCGGCATCCTGCATGTGGACGGCGAATGCGGCGACCGTATCGCCCAGTGCGGATACGGCCGATGGCCGGCTGCATTTCACACCGGCCAACCTCAACGCCAAGTTTCACCGTTCCATCGAACATCCGGTGACTGGGCGCATTCTGCAGCGTATTTTTCATGACGAACGGCACTTCGCTCATCACCCGGCCTTGCCGCCGGTGGGGCAGTTCGGTGATGAAGGCGCCGCCAACCATACCCGCTTCTGTGCCGAATACGGCGCCCCCGGAGTGGAGCTGTTCGTGTACGGCCGGGAGGCCTTCAATGAACAGGTCCCGCGCCCCTATCGCTACCCCGCGCGTCAGACCCTGGAGGCATGTGAGGCCATCGCCCGTCATCATGGCCTGAGTGATGAGCATGCGGTGTTTGCCCAGCAGAATCCCGAGGCCATCGATGCCGGCGTATTCCATAACGATGTCATTGCCGTGGGCAACGGCACGGTGCTGTTCTATCACGAGCAGGCGTTTCTCAACGAGGAGGCCGTGCTCGATGCCTTGCGCAAGCGGTTGCAGGGGGCCGAGCTGGAGCCGGTGAAGGTGCCCACAGCCGAAGTGCCGATTGCGGATGCGGTCAGTTCCTATCTCTTCAACAGCCAGCTGCTGTCGCTGCCCAATGGGCGTATGCTGCTGGCGGTGCCGGGGGAGTGCCGTGAAACCCCGTCGGTGTCCCGTTACCTGGACACGCTGATCGACAGCGACCACCCCATCGATCAGGTGGAGGTCTTTGACGTCAAGCAGAGCATGCGCAACGGCGGCGGTCCCGCCTGCCTGCGGCTGCGCGTGGTGCTGACGGAAGCGGAACAGCAGGCCATGCATCGCGGCGTGTTGCTCGATGACATGCTCTATGCCCAGCTGGTGAGTTGGGTGGAGGCGCACTACCGCGACCGGCTGAACCAGGACGACCTGGCAGATCCGGCCCTGCTGCAGGAAAGCCGAACCGCGCTGGATGAACTGACCCGAATTCTGGGGCTCGGCGCCGTATACGATTTCCAGATCTGACTTGGCATTCGCTGCGTACAAAAACTGAACATATCGACACAGTTCTGTTCTGAACCAGCCTTCAATTACCTGCTATTTTTTTGCTTGGAGGCTGGGGCCTTTGCTGGACAGGTGTGGCTGTTGGCGTCCACGGGTGATGCCAGGGTGATGGTGGTTGATCGGGGTTTGGTTTTATGGGTACGCCAGAGTTCCGGGATATTGAAATACCGGTTTCGCAATTGAGCATGGGTATGCGTGTGGTCGAGCTCGACTGCCCATGGACAGAAACCAGCTTCATGTATCAGGGCTTCGTCATTCGCCATCCGGAAGAGCTTCGTGAGCTCAGGAACAAGTGCCGCAGGGTTCGCATCCGGATCAAGGTCCAGACCCTCAGTTCCGGCAGCAAGCGAGCAGGCGCCCAGGGGGCCCGTGAACGCATTCAATACGTAGACAAGGTTGGCTTTGCCGAGGGCGTTGCCAACGCCGGGCCCACATACGAGATGGGTCGCGATTTCTCCTGCAATCTCTTCGAAAGCATCCGTCAGGGACGGGCCATCGATCTCAAGGGCGCCCGCGAGGTGGCCGAGCGCGTGGTCGACAGTGTCCTTGAAAGTGCCGCGGCGCTGCGCTTTCTGAGCCAGATCAGAAACAGGGACGAATATACCGCCGAACACAGTCTGAGTGTCTGCGTGTTCACCGCTGCCATGGGACGGGCATTGGGTTTGCCGGAACAGGAGATCAAGAAGGCGGCCCTGGGTGCGCTGCTGCACGATGTGGGCAAGGCCAAGATTCCCCTGGAGATTCTCAACAAGCCGGGACGTCTTACCCGGGAAGAGGCCCTGGAAATGGCGCAGCACCCCATCCATGGTCGCAATCTGCTGCTGAGTCTGCCCCCGGGTGAGCGGCACGCCATCGACATCGCCCATGCCCATCATGAGCGTCCCAACGGAACCGGTTATCCGCGTAAGCTGACGGCGGAAAAAATCCCGCTGCTGGCGAAGATCGTCAGTATCGTCGATGCCTTCGACGCCATGACCTCCGAGCGCCCTTACGGCACGGTGAAGAGCAATCACCAGGCGCAGAGCATCATCCTGCGTAATGCCGGCACCCAGTTTGACGAGGAAATGGCCAAGGTGTTCGTGGAGCTGATCGGACGCTATCCGCCGGGTACCCTGGTCACTATGCAGGACGGGTCCATCGGTATTGTGGTGTCGGCCCGCGATACGGCCAAGGTGCAGCCCCGCGTGCTACTGGTGGCGCACGAAAATGGCACCCGACGTGCGAAGGAAAAACTGGTGGATCTGGAAAAGGCACCGAAGGACGACGAGGGGCGGCTGTATCAGATCGTCTCGGACCTGCCGCAAGGCACCCATGGCATCCGGCTGCAGGAATTCCTCGATAAGGGCCTGGTGCTGGGGTAATGCCTCGCCCCGGGACGCTAGTCCCGGCGGCGAACCAACAGTCCCACCCGCTGGCCAACGGGTACGTAGGGATTGGGGAAGACAATGGCTTCGGGCTTGTCGCCCACCTCGTGACGTTGCTTGCTGTCTTCCCAGATCAGGGTGCCCGGTGGATACTCGGTAAAATTGGGCACGTTATCGGGAATGTGGAACCGGAAGTCGTCGCCGGTGCGCAGGATTTCCGTGACCACCTCAAAGCAGACCATGTCCTGCCAGACATCTCCTTCCGCCTGCGGCCAGTGACCCTGCAGCAGCTCCCGCAGGCTGTTCTCGATCCCCGCAAAGCGTGACAGCTCGTTCTGGCCGAAGGGCCGTACCTTGCCCAGCTCGATGGTGAAACTCTCGGCACCGAAATGGCTGGAGGTCCAGGAGGCGAAGGTGGTGCCTTCGCGGTGTTGCAGCAGGAGTGTATGCACATCGCTGTGCTTGAGGAACGCCACCTGCTGCTCCGGGACCTCGCGGCCGGGCACAAAGGGATAGAGGGCGAACTTCTCGCGCTTGGAGGGGCGAATGGCGGTGTGCAGGTCGTAGTGAAATAGCGGCCGCCGGCCGTCTGCAAAGTCTTCCACCAGTGCTTCCAGTCGCTTGGCCCGGGCTGCTTCGCGGGTGCCCCGGTGTTGTTCGTCGTCATGGGTGCCGGCAAAGAGGCGATTGAGGTTGTAATCCATGAATCGCTCCCCGGCCACCATGGCGATGGGGTTGCCAAAGATCAGCAGCGTCTGGGTTCGAACAGTCCATTCACCCGCCAGGATTTCCGAGACCAGTCGGTTGCAGACCTCGATGGGGGCGGTTTCGTTACCATGGACACCGGCTGAAATGACCAGTTGTTCGGCACTCGCCTCGGGGGGATCCAGTTGCAGCACGCCCAGGTCCAGCAGGCGCACCCGGCAGCCGTTATCCAGAACGACTTCTTTTTCGTCCACCTTGGATTCGGCGTGGTTGAGCGTGTGGTTGAGGAAGTCCTGATTGATGTCGAAAAGTCTTTCGTGAGGGTTCATCATTAGCTGATCCTATAACTCTCGCAGGGGTAGGGGAGGTTTCCTGCGCCGCGCTGAAAGGCCTTCCCTGGCCTTGCAGCGCTACCGTGACCTCCCTGTCACTGCTCCGGAAACCTCCCCTACCCCTGCCGACGGCGCAGCGTCATCCTCGTTGTCCAACGTCCAACAACCAAAATCAATTCTTCACCGGCTCCAGATGCGCCATCATCCGCTTTTCCAGTTTCCTGAAGCTGAACACAATCGTGAACGTCAGACAGAGATAAATCAGCGCCACAAAGCTGAAGGCCCAGAACGGCGCATAGAAACGCGAATAGATATCCCTTGCTGCCCCGGTCAGGTCCACCAGGGTGACCACACTGGCGATGGCGCTGGCGTGCAGCATGAAGATGACTTCGTTGCTGTAGGCCGGCAGCGCGCGGCGGGCGGCGCTGGGCAGCACGATGCGGCGGATGCGTTGCCACCAGGACATGCCATAGGCCTTGGCTGCCTCGATTTCACCGTAGGGGGTGGCCTGGATGGCGCCACGGAAGATTTCCGTGGTGTAGGCCACGGTGTTGAGGGTGAAGGCGATCAGGGCCGGGTAGAAAGCGGTGCGGAAGACCTCTTCCCAGAGGAAGGTGCCCTTGAGCATTTCGATCTGGGCGACGCCGTAATAGATGATATAGAGCTGCACCAGCAGTGGCGTGCCCCGGAAGATGTAGGTGTAGAACCAGATGGGACCGTAAATGAACGGGTTGCGGGAGGTGCGCGCAATCGACAGCGGTACCGAAATCACCAGGCCGATGGCCAGTGACAGGAAGACCAGCTGTACCGTCAGCACCAGGCCGTCCCAGTAATGCAGCAGGGTCGTCGGTGTGAAAATCTGGTTCTGCGAGAGCCAGGCGTTGATTTGATCGATCATGGCATCACTCCTGGGTAAAGCCGACGTTGGAGCGTTTCAGCATCCAGCGGATCCACAGCTCTGAAACCGCGGTCAGGGCCAGGTAAACGGCGGCCACGGGAATGAAGAACTTGAACGGCTGGTGGGTCGCCTTGGAGGCTTCGGAAGCCAGGCGAACCATGTCCGATAGCCCGATGATGGAGACCAGGGCCGTGGTCTTGAGCAGGACCTGCCAGTTGTTGCCCAGACCCGGGAGCGCGTGGCGCAGCATCTGGGGGAACATGATGCGCCGGAAAATGTGCCAGCGGGAGAAACCGTAGGCCATGCCGGCCTCAATCTGGCCCTTGGCGACGGCCATGAACGCACCGCGGAAGGTTTCGGTCATGTAGGCGCCAAAAATAAAACCGATGGTGATGACGCCGGCGATAAAGGCATCCAGGTTGATGAAGAAATCGATGTCGAACTTCTCGTAGACGAAGTCGGACAGGTCGTTGAGCAGTACTTGGCCGCCGAAGAAAATCAGCATCATCAGTACCAGATCCGGTACGCCCCGGATCAGGGTGGTGTAGGTCACGGCAATCCCGTGAGCCGCACGGCTCTTGGAAAGCTTGGCGACCGCGCCAAGCAGCCCCAGTATCAGGGACAGTGCCAGGGACAGGAACGCCAGCTCAATGGTGAGCAGGGCGCCTTCCATGATTGACGGGCCGTAGCCTTGAAAATCCAGCATGATCTCATCCGTTGTTGGGGGCACCGGTGCAGGACCGGTGCCCCGCGTTCAGCGAATCGCAGGTTTACATCTTGATGTCGTAGCTGAAGTACTTGTTCATGATCTTGTCGTAGGTGCCGTCCTGCTTCACTTTGGCCAGCGCCTTGTTGAACATCTCGGCCAGGTCCTCGTCGCGCTTGCGCAGGGCAACTGCTACCCCCTGACCCAGCTTGACGTGATCGCCGATCACTTCATAGGCGTCTTTGCTCAGCAGGGTCTGCTCGCCCACCGGATAGTCCAGGAACACCAGATCCAGGCGCTCGCCTTCCAGGTCCAGAACCAGGTCGTCAGCGGTGGTGTAGCGCTTGATTTCGACGGTATCGCCGAAGTTCTCGGTCACGTAGGCGTCCTGGGTGGTGCCACGCTGTACGCCGACAACCTTGCCTTTCAGGCTGTCCTTGCTGATCGCGCCGATCCCTTCTTCCTTCTTGGCGAACCAGGCGGATGGCGTGTTGTAGTACGGCTTGGTGAAGTTCACCATCTGCGCCCGTTCTTCAGTGATGGACATGGAGGACATGATGGCGTCGTACTTGCGAGCCAGCAGACCCGGGATAATGCCGTCCCAGGCCTGGATCACGAACTTGCATTCAACGCCCATTTCCTTGCACACGGCCTCGGCCAGCTCGATTTCGAAGCCGGTCAGTTCGCCGTCAGGGGTTTTGTACTCGAACGGCTCGTAGGGAACGTCAAAGGCGATCCGCACTTCCTTCCAGTCTTTGGCGTGGAGGGGGCCGGCGATTACGCACAGCATCAACCCGAGTGTTATCAGCAGTTTTTTCATTGTCGCTCTCCGTTTTGTTTGCCAACTTGGCTTTATATCAGGGAATAGCCGCGAGTCGCGGCCGTTCCTGAATCAGTAGTTCGGTTGCAGGAACTGTTTCATGCGTTCCGACTTGGTTTCGTCGAAGACTTCCTGCGGCGTCCCCTGTTCCTCGATCTGCCCCTGGTGCAGGAACAGCACCTGTGAGGAAACTTCACGGCAGAAAGCCATTTCGTGGGTCACCACGATCATGGTCCGCCCTTCATCCGCCAGACCGTGCATGACCCGCAATACCTCGCCCACCAGCTCCGGATCCAGGGCCGAGGTCGGCTCATCGAACAGCATCACTTCCGGTTCCATGGCCAGGGCCCGGGCGATGGCGGCCCGCTGCTGCTGTCCGCCGGACATCTGGGCCGGGTAGTAGTCTTTGCGCTCGTATATGCCGACCTTATTCAGGTAGTGCTCGGCCCGTTCGATGGCCTCAGCCTTAGGCACTTTTAGCACGTGAATCGGGGCCTCGATGATGTTTTCCAGCACCGTCATGTGCGACCAGAGATTGAAGCTCTGGAAAACCATCGACAGCTTGGCGCGCATCCGCTCGACCTGCTTGTTGTCGGCAGGGACCCGCACGCCGCGCTTGTTGGTTTTGAACTGCATGGGTTCGCCGTGGACGATGATCTCGCCGCTGGAAGGGGTCTCCAGCACGTTGATGCAGCGTAGGAAGGTACTCTTGCCCGAACCGGAAGAGCCGATCAGGGAAATGACGTCGCCTTTGTGGGCTTCCAGCGAAACGCCTTTGAGGACCTCAAGGTTTCCGAACGATTTGTGAAGGTCCTTGACGACCAGTGACGCCGGTTCGCTCATGGCATTCTCCTGCGGAGGATTCTCGAATTGCAGCTTGGTTGTCTGAACATAAACATAGACCCATTCCCTTCAAGTACCAGCCTGTCCGGGCGGTCTTTTCCTTGGGATAGAGGGAATACGGGCGTCGCTCCGTGACGGGAGGATAACGGTGGCTACTCGTCGAGGACTTTGGCGAGGACGAGTTTGGCGACAGGGGACTGACGAATGAACGCGGCCGCCTGCGGGCGGCGGGTGGCCGACGCCGGGCTGGCTGTGGGGGCAAATTGTGGTTGGCTCGAATGCGTCATCATCGTCGCTTGCGGCATATGATTGTTGTTCGCTGCTCGCATGGCCTGCAAAGGAAGTACCAGTTCTTGTGATACTGGCTTTCTTTGCAGGACTTTTCTGATTCTCAACGACACGGCTGCAAAAAATCAATAGTTGAAATGCAACAGGATCGTCATCCGACCCTCTGAACGGGGGTGGGAATGGCGCAAAAACAGGGCAAAATCAGGCAATTTGCCCCGTTGTGGGGAGGGTGACACGCACGCTCAGGCCCTGACCATCGGGGCCGCTGCCGAGGTGAATCTCTCCCCCCAATCCCCGGACCAGGGTGCGGGCGATGGCCAGACCCAGGCCGGCCCCGCCGGTCTCGCGGTTACGGGATTGCTCCAGGCGATAGAACGGCTCGAAGACCTTTTCCTGTTCTGTCGCGGGAATCCCCGGGCCGCGGTCGGTAATGACGACGGTGGCATCGCGTTCGCCGATTTCCAGGTGGACGTCGGCCTGCTCGCCATATTTGACCGCATTCTCGATCAGGTTGCGCAGGGCGCGCTTGACCGCCTCGGACTGGCCCTGCAGCACGCAGCGGGGACTGTCGTGACAGATTACCGGCATGCCCAGTTCCCGCAGGTCGTCGCACAGGCTGTCGAGCAGGGCGGAGAGGTCGAAACGGCGGTGCTGTTCGGTGGCGCTGCCGCGGATGAAGTCCAGGGTGGCTTCGGCCAGTTGCTGCATGTCTTCCAGGGTATCCAGCAGACGGTCGCGGTCTTCGCCTTCCGGCAGCAGCTCCACCCGCAGGCGCATGGAGGTGATGGGGGTGCGCAGGTCGTGGGCCAGTGCCGCGAGCAGGCGTTCACGGTCGGCCTGGGCGCGGGTCACCTGGTGTTGCATCTGGTTGAAGGCGCGGGTGACTTCGCGAATGTCTTCCGGCCCCCGTTCCTGAATCGCCACCTTTTCACCCCGGCCAAAGGCATGGGCGGCATTGCTGAGCTCGTTAACCGGTCGCAGGATATAGCGGATCGCCACCAGCACGGTGAGGATCAGCAGCGCAGCGGTGATGCCCACGCTGGTCAGCGTGGCCCGCAGCCACAACCAGGACGGGCGAGGTGCCCGGGCGCCGGCGTTAAGCCACTGGCCATCGGCGAGGGCCACGGACAGGCTGAGCGTGGGCGGGCAATTGTGGCGGTCTTCCGCGTGCTCGCCGTGTCTGTCATGGTCGTCCCGCTCGTGATGATCGTCATCGTCGTCGTGATCGCGCCGGCCCATGGCGGCACAGCGTTCCTCGTCCACTTCCAGGGCACTGCGCACCCGCGCCTGTTCAAGGCCCAGTTCATCGGCCAATTGCCGGGAAAAACGGGGGGCACGGTCTTCGGCCAGGTAGGGCTGCGGGTCAATTGTCAGTAGCAGGTTGCGGCTGGAAAGCAGGCGCGTGGCACGGTCCCGGTGCTGGTCGTCGGTGGTCGCGAGCAGGGTGTAGGCATCGCTGACCCGTTGCAGCACGTGCTCCAGGCCGGCCATGCGCAAAGCCCCCTGACGTTCGCCGGCCAGAATCCAGACGGTAATCAACTGGGCCACCAGCAGCACCGCTACCAAGAGCAGAGCCAGCTGCCCGCCCGCTCGACGCGGCCACAATCCCATCAGGCGTGCTCCTCGACCGGGGCAATCCACTGATAGCCACCGCCCCAGACGGTCTTGATCAGGCGCGGGTGGCGCGGATCCGGGTCCAGCTTGCGGCGCAGGCGGCTGACCTGGTTGTCGATGCTGCGATCAAAGGCATCCGCCTCCCGGCCCTGGGTCAGGTCCATCAGCTGGTCCCGTGACAGCACCCGCCCGGCATGCTCCAGAAAGGCCAGCAGCAATTTGTACTCCGCGGTACTGAGTGGCACTTCGACCCCTTCCGGATCGGTCAGCTGGTGGCGGTCCACATCCAGGGTCCAGCCCTCGAAGGTGAGGCTTTGGCCGGCCATGGGGGCACGTTGCGGGGGCAGGGCCGTAGTGCGACGCAGCACGGCCTTGATGCGGGCCAGCAGTTCACGGGGATTGAAGGGTTTGGTGAGGTAGTCATCGGCGCCCATTTCCAGGCCGACGATCCGGTCCGTCTCCTCGCTCATGGCGGTCAGCAGGATGACCGGCAGTTCCGTGTGCTCGCGCAGGTAGCGGCACAGGGTGAGGCCGTCGTCACCGGGCATCATGATATCCAGGACCACCAGATCGATGCTGTGATCGCGTAACTGCCTTTTCATGCTTTCCCCGCCATCGGCCAGCAATACGCGCAGGCCGTGATCTTCCAGGTAACGTCCCAGCAGATCGCGGATCTCGCGATGGTCGTCGACCACAAGAATGGTGGGTGCGGTGCTCACTTTCAGTCGTTCCCCGTCAAGCGTTGTCTGACCCGATTATAGGGGAGCGTCGGTGCTTGTTGGGGGCGGTGTTGTCAAAAACTGTCCCATTCGCAGGGGCTGACATATTTTGCGACAAATTGGCCCCTGTCCGGAGACAATCCTGCGACATCCAGCTGCTGCAATGACACTCGACCGACCGTTGATGGTCATCAAACCCAAGCAAGGAGTTGGATAATGAAACGAGCAAGCATCATCACCGCCCTGTCCCTGACCGCTGTGCTGGGCGCAGCCCCCTTCCTGGCCTCTGCCGATGGCGACCGCTGGGAGCGGGGCGAAGGGTATGAACACCACCGCGGCGGCAAGATGATGGCCGCCCAGATGAAGGAATACAGTGCCGAGGAAATCCGGGTGATGGCACAGGCCCATGCCCTGCGCCGGTATGGACCGGGCACTACGGTGGCCATGGAGAAGACCGAGGACGGCACGTTCCTGATGAAGGTCCGCGATGCCGACAACAATCTTCTTCGCGAGAACGAGTTCAATCTCTATGGCATGCCGGTGCGCGGCAAACGTAGTGACTGATCCGTTGCCTGCCAACCCGGGAGCCCGGCACGAGTGTCGGGCTCCCGCCCTGATTCCGGGAGGAAACAAGTCATGACGTTGATGGATGCCGACAATCGCTATGGCGCCGTGTCGCGCCTGCTGCACTGGCTGATGGCCGCGTTGCTGCTGGCCATGCTGACCAGTGAATGGTGGTTTGAAGCCTTTGAACACACCGCCTCTGAAGGCACCCTGATGGGGTGGCACCAGAGCGTGGGGTTGCTGATTTTCGGATTGATGCTGTTCCGTATCGTCTGGCGCGGCCTCAACCACGGACGTGTCGCTCCGCCGGCGCACTGGGCCACCGCGGCCAGGCTGGGTCACCTGGCACTGTATGCGCTGATGATATTGATGCCACTCTCTGGCCTGATCACGTCCTGGGGTGAAGGCCATGCGGTTCACTTCTTTGGCACCACACTGATCGCTCCCGGCCCCGAAATGGAGTGGCTCGAAGAAGGCGGCGAAGAAGTGCACGAGGCCCTGGCTACGGTGCTGTGGATTATGATCGGCCTGCATGTGGCCGCTGCGCTGGCGCACCAGTATCTGATGGGAGACCGGACGCTGCGGCGAATGGCGTGAGGACAGGCAGGGGCCTCCCGTCTCACCGTTCTGGACAGTGATGTGACAAAAGCAGCGATGTCATCAGGCTGTCATCCCTGGGATGTTTAATGACTCGTGTGCCCGGCACACTCACCAAGGTTGTTCCTGCGGGGCCGGACCCGGCCCGGTAGGTAAGATTTCTGCATTCCTGCCCGCCCTTCGCGGGCTTTTTTGTCTCTCGCCTTTGCAGTCAGCCTGGAATTCACTTTCCGTTTCGCAGCTCACGCACTTTTGTGTTCTGCTCGCCTTTGGTAGGCTACCTACCAGTAGGTAGATAATCGGGAATCCATGGTATGAGAAGAACAACCAGCGAGGCCGGCCCGAACCGTTTCAGGGCGACAAGCCAAAGCCCCGGGCATGAAACGACCGTCATTAAAGGACATTGGCTGGGATGTGAGGTGAATCAGTGGAAGTGAATGCCGATTTCACTCGTCCTGCGTTGGTTCAAGCCAGTCGTGCGCCCTGGATACCATCGCCCATGCCGGGTGTGGAACGGCGCATGCTGGATCGTGTCGGTGATGAGGTGGCAAGGGCGACCTCCATTGTCCGTTACGCGCCGGGCAGCCATTTTTCATCCCACGTCCACGAGGGCGGGGAGGAATTCATTGTTCTGGAAGGCACGTTTGAGGATGAACATGGGGCCTATCCAGCCGGCAGCTATGTCCGCAACCCGCCAACCTCGCAGCATGTGCCCCGGTCCCGGGAGGGCTGCACAATCTTCGTTAAACTCTGGCAGTTCCGCCCGGACGACCGTGTGCAGTGCTGCAAATACATGCCGGACGAGTTGCAGGGGGTCAGCTGGGACCGCTCGGTGGCGTTTCTGCACGAAGATGAAGAGGAAAGAGTCACCTATACCGAAGCCCTGCCGGGTGCCCCCTTCAGTGCCGGAGATCCGGGAGGTATCGAAATCCTGGTTCTGGCGGGATCGCTCTGCGCGGACTCGGTCACGCTGCATCGCCACTCCTGGCTTCGACTGCCTCCCGGGCAGTTTTTTGAGGGCGCCGCGGGTCCCCAGGGGGCCAGAATCTGGATGAAAACCGGTCACCTGCAGACGATTCGCCAGCCAACGGCTTGATGCTCGGGAGGGTTGGCAACGGGAGGGGGGGCCATGCCAGATCACACCATGTTTTGAGGATTCCAAACCAGATGGGGCAAAACCATACCGATGTCGCCATCGTCGGCGGCGGCCTGGCCGGATTGGCGCTGGCCGACCGGCTGCAGCAGGCCGGCGTGGACTATCGCGTTCTTGAGGCGCGTGATCGCTGGGGCGGGCGCATCAAGTCACTGACTTTTCGCGAGGCCAGCTTTGATGTGGGGCCAGCTTGGTTCTGGCCCATTCAGCCCCGCATCGCCGCGCTTTGTCGACGGTTTGGTCTGACTGTTTTTGAACAGCACAGTGACGGCGACCTGCTCTACGAGAACGCCGAACGCAAGGTTCAGCGCGGTGTTGGCTATGTGTCGATGGAAGGTTCTCTGCGTGTCGAGGGCGGAGCCCGTGTCCTGGTGGATCGGCTGGCCCAGGCCTTGCCATCTGAACGCCTTCAGCTTCGGGCGCCTGTGCGCCGACTTGGCGCGGAAGGGGAGATCAGGCTGGCGAGCGGCGAGCGCTGGTATGCCAGGCGCATTGTGCTGGCGCTCCCTCCCAGGGTCGCCGCGGCGCTGGATTTCTCCCCGGACCTGTCTCCTTCGCAGCGGGCACTGCTGGCAGCTATGCCCACCTGGATGGGCGGACATGCCAAGTTTCTCGCCATTTACGATGAGCCTTTCTGGCGTCGGGAAGGGCTCTCCGGGGATGCCATGAGTCGCAGTGGCCCCCTGATGGAAATACATGATGCCTCTCCCCGTTCAGGCAGCCCGGGTGCACTTTTTGGCTTCTACGGGGTGCCCGCTCCGGTTCGTGGCGAGCATCGTGAGGCTGTGATCGACGCCACTCTGGAACAACTGGAACGGCTCTTCGGGCCTGAAGCACGTTCGCCCCGTTTCCAGGCGATGCAGGATTGGGCGTTTGAGCCGGAAAGCGCGACAGTAGCGGATCACAACCCGCCTGCGTATCATCCCGCTTACGGTTTGCCACCGGATTTGGAGGGGCTCTGGGATGGACGCCTGCTGTTCGGGGCATCGGAAATGGCAGAGCAGTACGGTGGTTATATGGAGGGCGCCTTGGAGCGGGCAGAGTGCCTGGCGGATCAACTGATTGGGGAAGGCTTCGCATGAGTGCCAGCGATACCAGGGCGGCCCTGATGGATGCTGCCGAGCGGGCCGTTCGCGAACAGGGTGTGGACGGCTTCAGCTACGCGGACCTGAGCCGGGCCGTTGGCATCCGCAAGGCCAGCATTCACTATCATTTCCCTGGCAAGGCAGACCTGCTGGTGGCCATCATGGCCCGTTACCGGGCGCGTATCCTGGCAGAGCTGGAACTGTTCGCGCAGGATGAACGGGCGGCATCGGCCAGTATTGCCAGCTTTCTCTCGTTGTATCGCAGTGCCCTCAAGGACTGTACCGCGCTTTGTCTTTGCGTTGCCTCGGCGGTCAATCCCCAGGGGCTGGATTCGCGTGTCACTGGGGAAATCCAGCGTTTCAGGGAAGCCGTCGTGGCCTGGCTTGAATCGCGCTTCGAGGTGGCCTGTCAGGATGGAAGCGTGGACGCGGTGGGCGATCCCCGTGAGGAAGCGGCGGCGGCCCTGGCGATGGCGGAAGGGGGGCAGATTGCGGCTCGTCTCGCGGGTAGCATGACGCGCTTTGACCTTGCGGTGGCGCTTCTCACACAGCGCCTGAAAGGGGCTGCCGCAATCGAATAGGCTTCCGGGATCAGCGGGCGGCAAAGAACCACCCGCGGAAGTCTCGGTATGACTGGGAGCTAGAGCTTCAGCCGTTCAGCCACATAGTCCACATCCTTGTCCCCCCTTCCGGAAAGGTTCACCAGGATGCGTTTGTCCGCGCTCTGTTCACTGGCCCATTTCATCGCATAGGCCACCGCGTGCGCACTCTCCAGCGCCGGAATGATTCCTTCCAGGCGGGAGAGCTTCATGAAGGCATCCAGGCACTCGTCATCGGTAACCGCTGCATAGTCCACGCGCCCCAGCTGTTTCAGGTAGCTGTGCTGCGGACCAACACCCGGGTAGTCGAGGCCGGAGGCGATGGAATGCACGGGAAGCGGCTCGCCCGCCTCGTCCTGCAGGACGTAGCACTTGAAGCCGTGAATGGCGCCGGGCTTGCCCAGGGTCAGGGTGGCGGCGTGGCGCGGGGTGTCCAGGCCTTCGCCTGCGGGCTCAACACCGACAATGTTGACGTTCTCGTCTTCCAGAAAGGCCGTGAACAGACCAATGGCGTTGGAACCGCCGCCGACGCAGGCGGTAATGGTGTCGGGCAGGGTGCCGGTCATCTCTTCGAACTGTGCTCGGGCCTCCTCGCCGATGATGCGCTGGAAGTCACGCACCATCATCGGGAAAGGATGTGGTCCGACCACGGAACCAATGGCATAGAAGTAGTTCTGTGGATCCTTGAGGTATTCCTCAAAGGCGCTGTCCACCGCATCCTTCAGGGTGGCGGTTCCGCGGGTGACGGGGACCAGCTTGCAGCCCAGGATCTTCATCTTGCCCACATTGGGGGCTTCTTTCTCGATGTCCACCTGGCCCATGTGGATCTCACAGTCGATCCCCACCAGGGCGCAGGCAGTGGCCATGGCGACGCCGTGTTGTCCGGCGCCGGTCTCGGCGATGACCTTGGTCTTGCCCATGTGCTTGGCCAGCAGGGCTTCGCCCAGGCTGTGATTGATCTTGTGGGCGCCGGTGTGGTTGAGGTCCTCACGCTTGAGGTAGATTTCCGCACCCCCGCAGTGCTCGGACAGTCGCTTGGCGTGATAGACCGGGCTGGGCCGGCCCACGTAATGCTTCTGCAGGTCCTTGAGTTCGGCCTGGAACGCTTCGGTATCCTTGATGTCCAGGTAGGCCTGGGCGATCTCGGTCATGATCGTTCCCAGCGGCTCGGGCACTTCGGCGCCACCGAAGTCACCGAAAAAGCCCTTGGCGTCGGGCATGGGGGCGTATTTGTATTTGCTCATGGGGTTATCCTCACTCACCGGCGGCGGATCCGCTGAAAGGTCGCGGACGAACTCGAAAGCTAGCTAAGATAGCAAAAATAACGCGAGTTGCGGCAAGCTCGTCCACTGGTTACCTCTAAAGGGCTAGCTTAAACTCCGCCCGACCACAGGCCACAATAACCCGCTTTCAAACGCGACCGGATGGATCTCGATGCACCAAAAACTGGAACAGCGCTCCTTTCTCTTCATGCTGGTGCTGGTCACCATACTGTTTCTCTTTCTGCTCAAGCCGTTTTTTGGGCCGATTTTCTGGGCCTGTGCGATCGCCGTGATCTTTGCCCCACTGCAGCGCCGTATCCTCAATCTCTATGGGGACCGTCACAATGCCGCAGCCCTGACCACCTTGTCCGTTTGCGTCGTCATCGTCGTGATTCCGGTGTTTTTCGTGCTGATTTCCTTCCTCGATCAGGGTATGGCGCTTTACCAGCAGATTCAGGCGGGCAAGATCGACCCGGCCGCCTACCTGGACCAGATCAAGTCCGCCTTCCCCACGCTGCAGCATTTTCTGGAACGGCTCGGGGTCAACATGGACAGGCTCAAGGATCAGGCCGGCAGCGCAGCCATGGCATCCAGCCGGTTTGTGGCCCAGAACGCACTGAGCCTGGGACAGAACACCTTCCGGTTCTTCATCAACATGGCACTGATGCTCTACCTGGCCTTTTTCCTGATCCGCGAGGGGGGCACTCTGGTCAACCTTATGATCCGGGCGCTTCCCCTCGGCGATGAGCGCGAGCGCCACCTGTTCGCCAAGTTTGCGGAAGTCACCCGCGCCACGGTCAAGGGCAATCTGGTGGTGGCTGTGGTGCAGGGGTCCCTGGGTGGTCTGATCTTCTGGTTCCTGGATATTTCGGCTCCGGTCCTCTGGGGGGTTGTGATGGCAGTCATGTCCCTGATACCGGCCGTGGGTGCGGGGCTTATCTGGGCCCCGGTGGCGATCTACCTGTTTGCGGTGGGTGAGGTCGTCGATGCCATCATTCTGGCGGTGTTTGGGGTCGGGGTGATCGGCCTGGTGGACAATATCCTGCGGCCGATTCTGGTGGGCCGCGACACCAAACTGCCGGACTATGTCATCCTGCTCTCGACGCTGGGTGGGCTGGCCCTCTTCGGCCTCCACGGTTTTGTGGTTGGGCCGCTGGTGGCCGCCCTGTTTACCGCCTTCTGGGGCATTTTCATTCGTGAATTCAATGCCCCCGAGGAGGAGCCGGTGCTGGAGGAGGCCCACGAGATCGCTCCTCACAAGAAACACGGTAAGCATTAACTCGTATGGATGATGGTTTTTTGCCATCCGATAATGGTGGGCTGTAGATCCATCAAAAGGATAGACAAAACCGGGTTTGGCGCCTGCCAGTGAAAGCTTGCAAGTGACGACTTCGGCAGGCGGGGAACTTGGTGACAGGGAGGATGTCGAATTTTAATGTTCGTGTTGAAGGCGAAAGCTATAATGGAGAATCACAAGAACGACGATAGTTCACCCAATAGCCGTAAAAATGCGAACACTTAAACGAGTTGGCCTGTGTCATCTGGTCGAGAAGTCCGTACCGCAAGACGGTACCCATCACCCGGTTTATGAGGTGGTATTGGAGGGGGAGGGAGTGATGCATCGCTCCAGTAATCTCAGTGATGCCACTGCCTACTTTCATATGCTGTTAGGCGAGGAAGACAAGCTCCCCAGTGACAACGATTGAGCGTCCGGGCACCCTGTGTGTACCTGTGACACGGCCGGACCATAAAGGAGCAAGGAGGTTTCGCTATGACGGCTCGCGAAATTGATCGCAAATCCTGGAGCGACGGGGATCTGTACGCCCTGAAGAAACTGGCCCGCCAGGGCACGCCATCCATCATGATCGCCGACCGTCTCGAGCGGCCCCACCAGGCGATCAAGGAAAAGGCCCGCAAGCTGCAGTTGCCGCTGCACCATTCCAGCGACCGGTTTGGCTTGTGATCCAGCCCCGGGTTGCAGACGAATAGTTTTTAGTCTGATGTAATCTATGTCCGCGTGTTGCAAAAAAACGGACATAATTCATGGGTTTATTGATTTTGTGGTAAGCGTGAACGACACTTGTCGAGCGCCGTTCGCGCGGCCCGCAGAAAAATGACGAACAGGACACATCGTCGCCGGGGAGATGGACTTCCACAACAGGAGTTGTTTGGAATGTCCGTGCTGAATCACACCTCTATCAAATGGCGTCTCGTCATCGTGAACGTCATTCCCATCGTGGCAATCGCTGCACTGACCCTATACGCCCTCAACGTCTTTTCCAGTATTAATCGTGGTGTTACCAGCATCTATAACGATCGCGTGGTGCCGTTGGAAGATCTCAAGATCATGTCCGATGTCTATGCCGTGCAGGTCGTGGATGCTGTCAACAAGGCCAACGCCGGGATTCTGAGTGCTTCGGAGGCTCAGGGGCAGTTGCGCGATGCAAAGACCCGGATCGATGAGCTTTGGGACAAGTTCATGGCTACCAAGCTGACGCCTCGGGAAAAGGAGTTGGTGAGTGAGGCCCAGTCCCTGTTCGGTCCGGCGAATCGGGCCATCGACAAGGCCATTCGCGAGCTGGGGCAGGTATCGGGTTCGGCCGAGGGCCGGCTCGATGGTCTTGATGGTCCGCTCTACGAGGTGATTGATCCCATTACCGGAAAGATTGGCGAGCTGGTTCATCACCAACTGGAAGAGGCTTCCCGGATCAGGGATCAGGTGGGCGAGCAGTACCAGTCCACGCAGCTGATTTATCCGTTGACCGCGGTGGTGATTACCCTGGTCGTATTGGCAGCCAGCTTTCTGATTGTTCGTTCCATCACTGTGCCCCTCGACAACATGCGCCGTACCGTAACTCAGGTGGCCAAAAATTCCGATCTCTCCCGGCGTCTCGATGTCGTGGGCAAGGATGAGGTTGCCGAGCTGTCCGGGGCCTTCAACGACATGCTGCAGTCTCTCGATGGCGTGATCGGCCGCCTGGGCGCGGCATCGGATGAGGTGGCGTCGGCCGCTGAAGAGCTCTCGTCGATCAATGAACAGGCCCTGCAGAACATCCAGTCCCAGGCGGATCAAACGGACCAGGTGGCCACGGCCATGAACCAGATGAGCGCGGCGTCAGCAGATGTCGCGCGTAGCGCTTCAGAGGCCCAGAGCGCCGCTCGCCGCGCCCGTTCGCTGACCGAGGAAGGTCGCGCCACCGGTGAGAAGGGCAGTGAATCGTTGCAGGTGCTGTCTTCGGAAATTCGCCGTGTGGCCGAGAAGGTTCAGGAACTGGAGACCAAAAGTGCCGACATCCGCCGAGTGGTGGATGTCATTAATGAAATTGCCGATCAGACCAATCTCCTGGCGCTGAATGCCGCCATTGAAGCCGCGAGGGCTGGAGACCAGGGGCGTGGATTTGCCGTCGTCGCCGACGAGGTGCGTTCCCTGGCGCAACGTACGCAGGAGTCCACCGAGGAAATCCGGGGCGTGATCGAGGATCTGGTCAGCGAAAGCAAGGAGGCCGCAGCGGTCATGCAGTCGGGTCTGGAGAAGGTTGAAGACAGCAAGACCCTGGGCGAGGAGGTGGCCAGTGCCCTGGGCGAAATCGAGGCCGCCGTGGAGCACATCACCAGTATGGGCGAGCAGATCGCCAGCGCGTCGGAGCAGCAATCTGTCGCTGCGGACCAGGTCAACGGTAATATCACAGCGATCGTGGAAATGTCCGAGCAGACCCGTTCCGGCGCCCACCAATCCGCTCAGGCCAGCGACAACCTGGCACGCCTGGCCTCCGAGCAGAAGGACCTGGCGGGCCGTTTCCGGACCAGCCCTTCCACCTGATGCCCTCGCGTTCGCGGAGCTTGTCACTGTGAAAGCTCCGCACATTATTCTGCCCCCAAAAGTCGCATTTCTACCGTTTCGAGAGCCGCTTTCAGGGTTCAGGTGTTGATGATCGGCCGCTTGTCTCACATGCTTGAAGTCAGTGGATAGGTCGTCGGCCAAAGGGCGTGGCAGCCTGAGGACGGCAAACTGGAAGGCTGAAACCCAATGCACTGGATGCGTTTTGCGAAAAATCTTCCTCCTGGCTACTTTACGTTGGTCATGGCGACCGGGGTGGTGGCGCTTGCTTGCCATCGCTGGGACTGGAATTCCCTGGCCTGGGGGCTGACTGTGTTCAACCTGGGTGCCTTTGCCGTCCTGTGTTTGTTGACGATGCTGCGGAGCTGCTTCTGTTTTCCCAGTCTGATTCATGATCTTTCCCAGCATGCCACCGGGCCGGGCTTTTTCACGGCTGTTGCTGGCAGTGCGGTGCTGGGATCGCAAATGGGAATGGTGTTGCAGGATTGGGTGGGGGCGGCCGTCCTCTGGTTTGTGTCCCTCCTGCTCTGGCTGGTTCTGTGTTGTACGTTTTTCCCTTTGGTCGCAGTCAAGGAGCAGAAACCGGACTTGGCGCATGAAGTGAACAGCCTGTGGCTGGTGGTTGTCGTGGCCACGCAGTCCCTGTCTGTGCTGGCAGGGATGCTTGCCGGCCACGCGGTATGGATGGAACCGGCCGCCTGGTTATGGCTTGCGACCGGTTTCCACTTGCTGGGTATCCTGCTTTACATGCTCATCATGCCTTCGGTGTTTCAGCGCGTATTCTTTGAGCCGTTGTCACTGAGAGACGTGGATCCTCCTTATTGGATCAACATGGGTGTGGAGGCCACGACCACCCTGGCCGGTGTCCAGTTGGTCAGGCATGCGAGTCACTTCGGCTGGTTACATGACATGAGTGGGGCGCTGAAGTTGGCCACATTGGCGTTCTGGACGCTGAGCGGGTGGTGGTTGCCGATTCTGCTCGCACTGGGGTTCTGGCGGCATGTGCTGGCGCGGTTGCCGATCCGTTATCAGCCGGGTTACTGGGGGCTCGTCTATCCGCTGGGAATGTACAGCCTGGGCACCCTGGCCCTGTCCCAAGAATTCGCCCTTCCGATCCTGCGGCACCTGTCCGTGGGGGTCTTGCTCGTGGCGTTGCTGGCGTGGGGGCTCACCTTTATCGGACTGAGTCATCAGGGATGGCGGCTGGCAGTCAAGCAGCCCCGCCGCTGAGAGGTGCGTGCCAGAATAAAAAAGCCTACCGGGTCAGGAAGGTGGCCACGGTAGGCCAAGTGGACAGCAAACGGGTGGGTGTCTACCCGAGCTGTCTGGGGCAAGGGCCACGCGGATTGCAGCGCGGCGACAACAGAATGAGAATGACTCAGTACTCTCCTTTTCCTCGATCACGCCTGAACGATCGAAGATCAAGCGAGTATCTTCCATCTTGCACCGAAACCACCTGATTAGGGGATAAGCTGGAGACTGAAAACGGGGTAGGGGATTTCCCTCTGGCCACAAAAAAAGCCCAACTCTTTCGAGCTGGGCTTTTTGGAATAATGGTGCCCGGAGGCGGAATCGAACCACCGACACGGGGATTTTCAATCCCCTGCTCTACCGACTGAGCTATCCGGGCAATCCTGCTGTCGACTGGGTTTTGCCGTCGACAACGGGGGCGTATTAAACCGGTTTCTTATATTTGAGTCAAGGGAACCAGGCAAAAAAATCCTGCACTTATTGCTCGGGCGGGACGTAGCCTTCCGGTTCGTCGTGCTCTTCGTTGTTGAGGAATTTTTCCATCTGTTCCTGCAGGTACTTGCGGGCCTGCGGGTCCATCATGTTGAGGTGTTTTTCGTTGATCAGCATGGTCTGCTTGGCCTGCCATTCAGTCCAGGCCTTTTTGGAGACGTTGTTGTAGATGTCTTCGCCCTTGGCGCCGGGCAGGGGCGGGAAGTCGAGGCCTTCAAGTTCTTGCTGGTACTTGCGGCAGAATACCTTGCGGCTCATTGGTGTCTCCTGGCTTTGATGTGATGTCAGCGGATGATAACAAACCTGCCGATGGGGCGTGATGGGTCGCGGTCAATCGGTCAGCGACAGCTGCGCGGGTTCGGCAATCACCTTGCGGATCGGGGCGGGCAGGCCGAGGGTGAGGGCGTCTTCGGGGCTGTACCAGACCAGGTTGGGGTTGTCCTGTACGCGATGGCTGTCGCGGGCCGTCAGGCGCACCGGCATGATGTCCAGATGGTAGTGGCTGAAGGTGTGGCGAAAGGTGCTCAACCGCTGCGGGAATTCGCTGTCCAGTCCCAGTTGATCGCGGCACCAGCCGGGCAGGTCCTCGATGTCCAGATCCGGTTCAGCTTGCGGCAGGCTCCAGAGACCACCCCAGATACCTGTGGGCGGGCGGCGTTCCATCAGCAGGCGTTGTTGGTCGTCTTCCAGTAACAGCAGCCAGCAGGCTTTTTCCGGCGTTTTCTTGCGGGGCTTGGGCGTGGGGTAGGCTTCGGGGTTGCCCTGGTCGTAGGCCTCGCATCCTTCGGCAACAGGGCATTCACCGCAGTCCGGTTTGCGGCGGGTGCACACCATGGCGCCCAGATCCATGATGGCCTGGGTGTAGTCTTTCACGCGCTGATCCGGAGTGTGGCTCTCGGCGTGTTCCCAGAGTCGCTTCAGAACCGCGGTACGCCCCGGCCAGCCTTCCACCGCATGGTACCGGGCCAGGACACGCTTGACGTTGCCGTCCAGGATCGTGGCAGCCTGATGAAAGGCCTGGGCCCGGATCGCCGCGGCGGTGGAGCGTCCGATGCCGGGCAGGGCTTCCAGGCTCTCCTGGTTGGAAGGAAACTGCCCGCCGTGTTTCGCCACCACCTGCTGCGCCGCCTTGTGCAGGTTGCGGGCCCGGGCGTAGTAGCCCAGGCCGGACCAGTACTGCAGCACGTCGTCCACTTCGGCGGCGGCCAAAGCCGCCACGTCGGGGAAACGTTGTGTGAACGCCTCATAGTAGGGGATGACCGTGGCCACCTGCGTCTGCTGCAGCATGATCTCCGACAGCCAGATATGGTACGGCGTCGGCTCGCGGTGCCAGGGCAGGTCCTTGCGGCCATGGCGGTCGAACCACTGCAGCAGACGAGCGGCGAAATCCTGCATTACTGGAACAGTCCCTTCAGCTTGTCTTTGATCTCTTTGCCGGCTTCACCGCCGAGCTTCTCGTCCAGTTTGTCACCGACCTTGTCCTCGATCTCCTTGCGGGCCTTGCGCTTGGCCTCGGACTTGACGATGTCCTTGAGCGTGTCACGGAAGCGCGAGCCGTCGAAGGAGCAGAGTTTGGCCGGTTCGCCGATCAGGCTGCCTTTGCATTCCACCGGAATCACGACATCCTGGACCCGCTCGTTCACCCGGCAGGCGGGATCCTTCTCGATCTCGCCCACCACGCGCAGGCCGGCCCGGTAGTCCATCATCAGCTGCTTGAGGTCCACCGTACCCTCTCCCTCCAGCTTGAGGCCGGAAAGGGCGGCGACCAGGGAGGTGTTCTTAAGCGTGTTGCCGTTGATCACCATCTTGCCGGAGAGGTTGTCGAACGGGGTCTTGTTAGCCCAGTCGGTTTTGCTGAGGCTATCCTGATTGGCCAGTGCGATGCCCTGGCAGGCCATGTGCGTCAGGTTCATGCCTTCAAACGCGCCTTCGGCCATGTTGAAGTCGATCTGGCCGGCCGCGTTTTCCCGCAGCACGCTGATCTTGTTGCCGCTGGTCTTGATTTCCGCGGTCTGATTGACGCCGCCGGACAACAGTTTGACCTGGGCCAGGTCGGTCAGCAGCGGCATAACCTGAACATTATGGATCTCTTCGCTGATCTGCCAGGTCGGGGTGTCCTTGCGGGCATCCAGAGTGGCACTGGCGCCAATCTTGCCCTGGTAGAGCTGGCCGCCAAACTGTTCCACCTTGATCAGACCGTCCTTGCCGGTGACCTTGATCCCGATGTCGTTCATCTTGAGGTTGGAGGCCACCAGCTCGTTGAGTTTGAGCTGAATGTCGAGGGCGAGTTTGCGGATGGTCTCCAGAGGCAGCAGGTCGCCCTCAGGCTGAGGCGCTGCCGCGGCCGTGTCGGCTTTTTCGGTCGGGGCGGGCTGCTCGCTCTCTTGAGTGCCGGTTTCTTCCTTCTTGGGCGGCAGGTAGCGGTCAAGATTGAGGCGGTTGCCGGTCAGGTCCACGCCGACGAAGCTGTCAGCCAGGCCGTACTGCAGGCCGCCGGTCAGCTTTGTTTCGTCCAGGGTGAGGGCGAAGTCGCTGAGCTTGATCATGCCCGCCGGGCCGCCGATCCGGGTGCTCAGGGCCACCTTGTCGAGCACCTCTGGATCGCGGGTCTCGATGGGCGGCTGTCCCAGTTGGTCGAGCAGCTGGCGCAGGGAGAATTCGGTGAGGTTCAGTTGACCCTCCAGGGCCATCTTGTCGCCGAAGCCGTTAACGGAAAGATCCGTGGCGAGCTCGGCATTGGCAATATTGGCCTTGAGTCCCTTGATGGTGGCAGTTTCCTGTTCCAGGTTGGCGGCCAGATCGCCGGAAAGTGCCGCGGTCACCTTCTCGCCACTGATCGGTTCACCCTGCAGCGTGAAATTGCTCTGGAGGTTCTTCACGGTAAAGATCTTGAGGCTCTCCGAGCCACTCAGGCTGGCGCTCAGCTCGCCGTTGATGTCGATCTGTGGCTTGCCGGTGGCCAGGTGGAATGACAGCGCGAGCGGGAAGTCGCTGCCGAGGGTGATGTCCTGGGCGCTCAGATTGAATTCGTCCAGGCTGATGGACTGCCCGCTCGCTTCATCGGTGTAATGCACCACGGCGTTGGCAATCTGCACTTCCTGCACTTCAAACTGCAGCGGGCTGCCGCCGGCTTTTTGCGGAGTTGGCTGCGGTTCCGGTGCGGCTTCACCGCCGGTCTTTTCCGGCATGATGCGTTCCCAGTTGCCCTGGCCTGCCTTGTTGCGCACCAGGTTGGCTTCCAGGCCGTCCAGCACGAAGGTGTCGACCGAGGGCGAGAAAGTGATCAGGGACCAGAAGTCGACCTGGGCGACCAGGTTATCCAGTTTTACCAGGCGCTTGTCTTCCAGTTGTGCTTCCACGTCCTGCAGTTCCAGCCCGATGGGGATCAGTGACCAGTCAATCGGGCCGTTCAGGTCGAGTTGGAGATGGGTGTTTTTCTCCACCGCCGCTTCGATCTGGGGTTTGTAGTCATTCGGGTCCAGAATCAGTGTCGCACTGACGGCAGCGACGACCAGCAGAATGATCAGAGCGACGATGACGAGCAGTGTTTTCTTGATCACGTTAGCCATGCACGAATCCTTGAGATGATTTCCATTATTATGGGGCTAAGCCCTGCCCCTGATTATGGGGCCAAGCATATCGGAGTTGGGGCTGGGATTCCTATAGCCGCTTACGATGCGGTTCGCTCGCCAGCCATGTACAATGTGTCGCAACTTGGAGGGTGCGTGTTTTTGCGTAGCCTGTACAGCGACGATAACAATAGACAGCGGCGCCAAAGAACAGGACTGGGCGCCAGGTATCCTGGGAGGAGTATCCGTGGCCATCACCATTGCCATTGAGATTAATCGCGAGTTTGAAGTTGCCGCCGACTTCGACACCACATTTGATTTGCTGGCGGACGTACCCGGTTCGGCATCCCATTTCCCCAAGCTGGACAAGCTGACCCCGCTGGGGGATAACGCCTACCGCTGGGAAATGGAGAAAGTCGGTATCGACAAGCATTCCATCCAAAGCGTCTATGCCTGCAAGTATTTTGCGGACAAGGACGCCGGTCGGATCACCTGGGAGCCGATCAAGGGTGAGGGCAATGGCGTGGTCAGCGGCAGCTGGACCATCAGCAGCAGCGACAAGGGTTCCCACCTGAAGTTCTTCACCCAAGCGGAACTGACCCTGAAGCTGCCGAGCCTGCTCAAGCTGGCGATCAGCCCGGTGGTCAAGCACGAGTTCAACAGCCTGGTGGACACCTACGTCAAGAACCTGCAGCAGGAACTTGGCGAGCCCGCCTGATCGGCTGAAGGGCCGGGAGGGCGCTGCAGTTCAGCCCGGCCCCATTCCCCTGTATAATACAGCCTCTTCAACGGCACCCAACCTATTCACGAGGCAGCATGTCGGAACGCACCGCGCGGGTTCAACGCGACACCCTGGAAACCAAGATCACCGTCTCCATCAATCTCGATGGTACGGGCCAGTCCCGGTTTGATACCGGGGTTCCCTTCCTTGAGCACATGATGGATCAGATCGCCCGGCACGGGCTGATTGACCTCGACATTCACGCCGAGGGTGACCTGCACATCGACGACCACCACACGGTCGAGGATATCGGCATTACCCTGGGGCAGGCTTTCAAGCAGGCGGTGGGTGACAAGAAGGGCATTCGTCGCTACGGCCATGCCTATGTGCCCCTGGACGAGGCGCTTTCCCGGGTCGTGATCGATCTGTCCGGTCGGCCCGGTCTGCAGATGCACGTGCCCTATACCCGGGCCGCGGTGGGGGGCTTTGATGTCGACCTGTTCGAGGAGTTCTTCCACGGCTTCGTTAACCACGCCATGGTGACGGTGCACCTGGATAACCTCCGGGGCAAGAACACCCACCACCAGATCGAAACCATCTTCAAGGCGTTCGGCCGTGCCCTGCGTATGGCCGTGGAACATGACGAGCGCATGAGTGGTATCACCCCCTCCACCAAGGGCGCGCTCTAACACCTGATCTGACCGCCGGGCCCGCTTGCCCGGCAGGTTTCAGGCTGTGTTGTCTGATCTTCAAGAGGCCAAGATGAAGACTGTTGCCATCATTGATTACGGCATGGGAAACCTGCACTCGGCACGCAAGGCGGTGGAACACGCCGCAGACAATGTGCGCGTGCTGGTGACCGATGACGCCGAGCAGATCCGGGCGGCCGATCGCGTGATCCTGCCCGGTGTCGGGGCCATTCGCGACTGCATGGCCGAGATCCGCCGTCTGGGCGTGGACCAGCTGGTGCGAGAAGTGGCTGAAGATCGTCCGCTGCTGGGTGTGTGTGTCGGCATGCAGGCGTTGATGACCCACAGCGAGGAAAACCAGGGGGTCGACTGTATCGGCCTGCTTCCCGGGGAAGTGCGGTTTTTCGGTAATGACCTGCACGAGAATGGCGAACGCCTGAAGGTGCCCCACATGGGCTGGAACGAGGTTCAGCAAACCCTCGACCATCCACTGTGGCACGGTATCAAGGACGGCGAGCGGTTCTACTTTGTGCACAGTTACTATGTGGAAGCGGCCAACAATGACAACCTGGCTGGCGTGACCCACTACGGGGTCGATTTTGGCGCCGCGGTGGCCCGGGGCAATGTCTTTGCCACCCAGTTCCATCCGGAAAAGAGTCACCACGCCGGGTTGCGGCTGTTGCGTAACTTCGTGGACTGGGACGGCCGTCTGTAACGGCCCGGCCTCTGTGCACGCTGCCCGCTGCAGTGAGATAGTTGTCTTTTACCTATAGTCTGAACGAGCTGATTTATGCTGATTATCCCCGCCATTGATCTCAAAGACGGCCAGTGTGTACGCCTGCGCCAGGGCCGCATGGACGACTCCACGGTATTCGGCGACGACCCGGTCGATGTGGCCGCCCGCTGGGTGAATGCCGGCGCGCGTCGCCTGCACCTGGTGGACCTGAACGGGGCCTTCGCCGGCGAGCCCGTCAATGGCGAAATCGTGCGGGCCATCGCCAAACGCTATCCCGACCTGCCGATCCAGATCGGTGGCGGTATCCGCTCGGCGGAAACCATCCAGGCCTATCTGGATGCGGGGGTGCAGTGGGTGATTATCGGTACCAAGGCGGTCAAGGAACCGGAGTTTGTGACCGAGATGTGCCAGCGTTTCCCAGGGCACATTATCGTCGGTCTTGATGCCCGTGACGGCAAGGTGGCCACCGACGGTTGGGCGGAAGTCTCCGAAGTGGAAGCCACTGATCTCGCCCAGCGTTTTGCCAACGACGGCGTCAGCGCCATCGTCTACACCGATATTGCCCGGGACGGCATGATGCAGGGCGTCAACGTGGAGGCCACGGTCCGTCTGGCGGAGGCCACGAAAATTCCCGTGATCGCCTCCGGCGGTGTAACCAACATGGACGATGTCAAGCGGCTGTCCGAAGTGGCCCACCGCGGGGTGGCTGGTGCCATTACCGGCCGCGCCATTTACGAAGGCACCCTGGATGTGGCCGAGGCGCAACAGTGGTGTGACAGTCAGACTGCCAAAGGGGAGCAGGGCTGATGGGACTGGCCAAGCGCATCATTCCCTGTCTGGATGTGGACAAGGGACGCGTCGTCAAAGGCGTCAACTTTGTCGGTATCCGTGACGCCGGCGATCCGGTGGAAGTGGCCCGTCGCTATAACGAGCAGGGCGCCGACGAGATCACTTTCCTTGATATCACCGCCAGCCACGAAAGCCGCGACACCACCTACGACACGGTCGAGCGTATGGCGGCGGAAGTCTTCATACCGCTGACGGTGGGCGGCGGCGTGCGTAACGTCGATCACATTCGCCGCCTGCTGAATGCCGGTGCCGACAAGGTCAGTATCAATACCGCCGCGGTGTTCGAGCCGGAATTCGTACGCGAGGCCGCTGAGCGTTTCGGCAGCCAGTGCATCGTGGTGGCCATCGACGCCAAGAAGGTCAGCCAGCCGGGCGAGCCCGAAAAGTGGGAAATCTTCACCCACGGTGGCCGTAAACCCACCGGGCTGGATGCGGTGGAATGGGCCCGCAAGATGACCGACTACGGGGCTGGCGAGATTCTGCTGACCAGTATGGATCAGGACGGTACCAAGGTGGGGTTTGATCTGGGGCTGACGCGCGCGGTTTCCGATGCAGTGCACGTGCCGGTGATCGCCTCCGGCGGCGTGGGCAACCTGCAGCATCTGGTGGATGGCATCAAGATTGGTGGTGCCGATGCGGTGCTGGCGGCGTCCATTTTCCACTTTGGTGAGCACACTATTCCCGAGGCCAAGCAGTTCATGGCTGAGCAGGGGATTGAGGTGCGGATTCCGTTGGAAGCCTGAATTCACTTCGGTTTCACTTTGCTCCTCAACTTTTTTGGTGAGCACCTTGTCAGTCATTTCTGAAAAGGCGCCGTGCTTTGGGGAAAAGTGAAGAGGTGGCGGCAGAGCCCCTCGCCCCGCCGGGGAGAGGGGTTGGGGTGAGGGGGCAGCTGAGGCCGAATCCGCAGCGGATGCACTGGGCGCCTTATGGCGCCTCCCCCTCACCCTGACCCTCTCCCCGCTGGGGCGAGGGGATGTATGTATCATCGTTGGGGGGGGATGTCCGCTCTGGATTCCCGCCTGCGCGGGAATGACGGTTTGCAGCCCCTGCAAAGTGATGCGCCCCCGATTTTGTAGACACCTTTCTTAACCCTAAGTCGAAGGAAGGTGTTTATGAAACTCAAACGACGCACTCGCTATTCGCAAGCTTTCAAGCGAGAGGCTGTTCTGCGCTCTCTCGAGTCTCACGAGACGTTGGCAGCGGTAGCTGCTAAGTTGGGCGTTCATCCCGATCTATTAAGCCGCTGGAGACGAACCTTGGTTTCCAAATCTGCCTCATCAAACAAGTCTTTACCGAATAAAGGCCCGGAGAAGAACTCCAAGCAGCTTGAGCGTGAGAATCGCAACCTGAAAAAGCGCCTGGAACGAGCCGAACTGGAGTTGGAGATTTTAAAAAAGGCCGACGAGTACTTTGCCAAGCAAAGCAAGTGAAGTTCGCCTTCATCAGGCGCTATCGGTCCGTTCGTTGGCCGACAGTCCTGATGTGCGAAGTGCTCGATGTCTCCAAGGCGGGCTTTTATCGTTGGTTGGGGCGTCCGCTTTCACGACGAGGTAAGGCCAACGCAGACCTGTTGGCGTTTCTCCAAGTGCAGGCGCAACGTCAGCATCACATTCCGGGTTATCGCAAGCTGTGGGAGGAGGCTGTCAATGCTGGCTATAGGTGCAGCCAGAACCGTGTACAACGGCTTTTACAGAAGGAAGGGTACCGTTCAGTTCGCGCCCTGAAGCCGGGCTATCGCCGCCCGGAGTCGGGCTTGCCCGTTTTGCCGAATCTGCTGAATCGTGAATTCACCGTCGACGGCTCCAATCAGGTTTGGGTTTCTGATATCACTCAGGTTCGCTGCGAAGAAGGCTGGCTTTATATGGCCATGGTGATGGACCTGTCATCGCGTCGTATTGTGGGCTGGTCCTGTGGGCCGCAGAACACGGGGTGGCTGGTGCTTCAGGCACTCAAGCAGGCTTGGCAGTGGCGTAAGCCGAACGGAGGAGAGCTTCTCTTCCACTCAGACCAGGGAGCGCAATACCGTAGCCAGGAAGTCATGGCCTGGCTGAATCGCCGCGGAGTGACCCTAAGCATGTCGCGCCGGGGAAACTGTTGGGACAACGCGTGCTCCGAAAGCTTTTTTGCCCAAATGAAACTGGAATGGTTTTCCCAGCTGGGTGTTATGACGCGAGCCGAAACGCGGGCTGAATTGCGCTATTACATCGAGGAGTATTATGACAAGACGCGCCTTCACAGCACACTCGGAGGCATGACCCCGGCAGGCTATGAAGCCGCGTCTTAAGAACTAAAAATCGGTGTCTACTATTTCGGGGCCAGTTCAAAGTGCAATACGCTCTTAACGTCCAACGTCCAACGTCCAACGTCCAACGTCCAACGTCCTTCGACTATTCCGCCTCAGGCTTTTGCGCCAGATGCTGATGCACCGGCTGGCGGCCCGCCTGATACAGATCCCGGTTATCGTGACGAAGTCGCCACAACGCACTGACCGTCGCCACGGCGATGCCCTGACGGTCCAGCTCTGGCAGGGCCTTCTTCAGATAGTCGATGGTAACCGGGTGAGGGTGGCCAATGGCGACTGCCGAGCCCTTGAGCCTGGCGATGGCAATCAGCTTGCGGAATTGCCTGTCGATGTATTCTTCGGTCTGTTGGTGATCGAGAAAGACATCACGGCTGACCGTGGGAATGCGGTGCGCTTCCGCGGTTTTCGCGGCCACCGTGGTGGCTATAGTGCGGCTGTCCACGAAATACAGGGGGTATTTCTCGACTTCCTGCATGACCCAGTCCATTTGTGACTGCAGTTGCGTCAGGAGACTGCCCATGTGGTTGTTCACGCCGCGGACATGCGGAATGGCCTGTAGCGAGCGCCGTAAAACCTGGATGACCTGGTCGCGAGACATGTCCGGGGTCAGTGCGCCGGCTCCCAGCTGCAATCCGATGGTATTGGCCATAGGGGCATGAAGCATGATTTCCTTGCCATGCCGATAGGCCTCACGGGCCAGCTTGTCGGTATAGGGTCGAAAGGGCAGGAAGGCCAGGGTGAGCGGATAGTCCAGATCAACCAGACGTTCATCCTGCCCCTGGTTGTGGCCCATATCGTCAATGATGATGGCTATGGTAGGGGGCGAGTGCTCGGCCAGGGCCTGTCCGGTAAAAACAGTCAGCACGAGGAACAGCAGGGCTGCGCCCCAGGGCGCAGCACCTCGGCGGACTGAGGGCATCACGAACCGCTATCCTCGCCCTCGGAATCCTCTTCCTGTTCAGCATCGTCCATTGAATCGGCATCACCCTTGGCATCGGTCTTTTCATAGATGACGCCGTTTGCCGGCTGCCCGAGGATGGTCAGGCCCTTGAGCAATTGCAGTGCGGAACGCAGCTGGAAGTCCTTCTCAACCTGGTTGTCGGTCTTCTGGGCGTCGTCCTTGCCCTGCTTTTGCTGCTGCTTCTTCTGCTGTTTGACCTGCTCCATCTCGTCGTTGGTCAGGTGACCGCTCAGGTCGGCCTCTGTGAAGAACGGCTGGTTGTCCACCTCGGTGAATTTGGCGGCTTTCACCTGGATATCCGGCGTGATGCCCAGGGCCTGGATCGAGCGGCCGCTCGGCGTGTAGTAACGCGCGGTGGTGAGTTTGATGGCGTAATCCTCGTTGAGCGGCATGACGGTTTGGACTGAGCCCTTGCCGAAGGATTCGGTGCCCATGATGACCGCCCGGTGCTGGTCCTGCAGGGCGCCGGAGAGGATTTCCGATGCGGAAGCGGAGCCACCGTTAATCAGCACGACAACGGGAATGCCGTGGGTGATATCGCCCGGTGAGGCGCTGAAGCTCAGCTGGCTACTCTGGATCCGGCCTTCGGTGTAGACGATCAGGCCTTCTTCAAGCAGGGCGTCTGCCACTTCAACCGCGGCTTGCAGTACACCGCCGGGGTTGTTGCGCAGGTCAATGACCAGGCCTTTAAGCTCACCCTTGTTGTCGTCTTCCAGGGTCTTGAAGGCGCCCTTGAAGTCGTCGCCTGTGGTGGCCTGGAACTGGGTGATGCGGATATAGCCGAAGTCGTCGTCGAGCAGTCGGCTCTTGACGCTGTTGACCTTGATGACATCCCGCTTGATGGTGATTTCGATGGGGCCGGATTCGTTGTCACGCACGATGGTCAGCTTGATGTCGGTGCCGGGCTTGCCACGCATGATCGTGACGGCTTCTTCCAGGGTCATGCCCTTGACCGGGTGATCATCGATCTTGACGATCAGGTCTCCTGCCTGCACGCCCGCCTTCTCTGCGGGGGTGTCGTCGATGGGCGAGATAACCTTGACGAACCCGTCTTCCATGCCGACTTCGATGCCCAGGCCACCGAATTCCCCGGTGGTGCTTTCTTCGAGATCAGAGTAGGCGTCCGGCTCCAGGTATGCGGAGTGGGGATCGAGTCCCGACAACATGCCTTCGATGGCGTTGTTGAGCAGTTCCTGGTCGCTGATTTCCTCGACGTAGCCGCGCTTGATGCGATCAAAGACTTCCACGAACTTGCGCAGGTCTTCCAGTGGCAGCTGTTTGGAGGGGTCGGGTAATTTGAGCTGGATTTTCTTGTTGTCTTGCTGGGCCGGGATGGTGTTGTCATCGGACTCAGTGTCGCCGGCATCATCCGTGGGAAGCTCGGGCGGCGCTGTTTTTTCGAGTGCGGGTGTGTCCTCCGCGGCTTGGCCCAAGGGGGTCCAGCAAAGTGCCATAGCCAGCGCCACGGTGCCAAGGAAAGATAGTCTGGAAGCTGTCATGAAATTGGTCCTGTCCTGCAACACCTGTTTCTAAGGAAGCGGCTTGTCCCAACCATAGACCATTGGGCGTCAGTTTGCCCTCGGGTCGGGTGTACGACGCAAAACGACGTCTGGGCGTTTTGCCTTACTCTCGATGCATGAGCCGTTTATCAGCCCTGCATCAGGGAGAGCGGCGTAACCACTTCAGCGGGTTTCGTGGCTTGCCCCCCTTGCGGATTTCGAAGTACAGGCCGGGCTGGCGAGCGCCGCCACTGTTGCCACTCAGGGCAATGGTCTCGCCGGCTCGCACCCAGTCGCCGGGGGATTTCAATAAACTCTCGTTCTGCCCATAGAGGCTCATGTAGCCATCGCCATGATCGACGATGAGCAGGAGCCCAAAACCGCGCAACCAGTTGGCAAAGACCACGCGTCCATAATGCACGGCCTTGACTGGTGTGCCGGGTGATGCCGCGATCACGATACCGTTGCGCCGCAAGCGGCCTTCGGCCATGTGATCGCCAAAATGAGCGGTCACTTTACCACGGGTTGGCCAGGGAAGTTTAGCGCGTAACTTGTGGAAAGGTGTGGAATCTTTCGGCAGTTCCATGCCGGCCACGGCCTTTTCCACGCGGCGGAGCAGTTTTTCCAGCTGCTCGCGGTCTTCCTTGAGCTTGGTGAGTTCGTTCTGCTTGGCAGAAATTTCCGTTTTCAGCGAGGCCAGTGCGGCCTGTCGCTCGCCCTTGCGTTGGTCCAGGGCCTCGCGTTGTTCCAGTTGTTCGGCGTGGGTTTGCGCCAGTGCCTTGCGGGTATCGAGGGCTTCCTGGCGGTTCTGGCGGAGTTCCTTGAGGGTGGCGTTGAAGGCCTTGAGCTGCTCGAGAGCGTAGCTGCTCAGGTACTCGTAGTAGGTCATGGTCCGCGCCAGTTTCTGTGGGTTCGCCTCGTTGAGCAGGACTTTCAGGGCCGGTACTTCGCCCTGGCTCCAGGCGGAGCGAATCTGCGCCTTGAGATCGGCCTTGCGGTTTTCCAGGTCCGTCTCGAGTTTCTGTTGCTCGCTCTTGAGTTCATCGAGGTGACGGTTCAGCCGTTGCTGTTTTTCCTCGGTGCGGCGCAGGCTGGCGTTGAGGCGGCTGATTTCACGTTCGGCATCCCGCAGCTGGCGCAGGAGTTTGCCGCGATTGGCCTCCGCCTCTTCCAGCCACTCGTTGACGTCGCTGATGCGTTCCTTTAGGGCGTCCAGCTTTTGCTGGGAGACCTGGGGTTCGGCGCCGGCGACGGGCGAGAGGAGTAACAATGCCGACAGCAGGGCCGCGAGTATGCACAGGCTTCCGCGCCGAACCGGATGTGGCGCGGAAACCGCTTCTAGGTCGCTCAGGCTCAAGCCGGCTCCACGAGCGAATGCCCGGTCATTTCCTTGGGCTGGTCGATGTGCATCAGCTTCAGCAGGCTTGGCGCCACGTCGGAAAGGCGGCCGCCTTCGCTCAGCTTGATGTTGTCGCCGCCAAGGTAAACCAGCGGAACCGGGCCTGTGGTATGGGCCGTATGCACCTGGCCCGATTTGGCATCGGTCATCTGCTCGCAGTTACCGTGATCGGCGGTGATCAGTGCCTGACCGTTCACCTCGTCCAGGGCGTCGGAGATCCGGTGGAGGCATCTATCCAGGCATTCGGCCGCCTTGACTGCCGCCTCGTAGCTGCCGGTGTGGCCGACCATGTCGCCATTGGCGTAGTTGCAGACAACCAGATCGAACTTGCCGCTCTTGATGGCTTCCACCAGCTTGTCCGTGACCTCCGGTGCGCTCATTTCCGGCTGCAGGTCATAGGTGGCCACCTTGGGGGAGGGCACCAGGATGCGCTCTTCCCCTTGATAGACGGCTTCACGGCCGCCGCTGAAGAAGAAGGTGACGTGGGCGTACTTTTCCGTCTCGGCGATACGCAGCTGGGTTTTGCCCTGGTTCGCCAGGTACTCGCCCAGCACATTGGGCAGCGATTCGGGCGGATAGGCGCAGCTGGTTTGGATGTCGGCAGCATACTCCGTGAGCATGACGAAATCCGCCAGCCGTGGGTGGACCTTGCGCTGGAACCCTTCGAACGCCTCGCCTTCCACAAAAGTGCGGCTCAGCTCCCGGGCGCGGTCGGCGCGGAAGTTCATGAACAGTACCGCGTCGCCATCACCGATGGTGACGGTTTCCTCGTCGACACCCTGAATGCGGGTGGCCTTGACGAATTCGTCGTCTTCGCCACGCTCGTAAGCCGCCAGGAGGCCTTCCACGGCGGTGCCGGCCTCGTAATCGGCCTCGGCCAGCGTCAGCAGGTTGTAGGCCTGTTCGACCCGTTCCCAGCGATTGTCCCGGTCCATGGCGTAGTAGCGGCCAACGATCGAGGCAACGCGGCCGACGCCCATGTCCTTCAGCTTCTTGCTCATCTTGCGCAGGGAAGGCTCGGCGCTGCGTGGGGGCATGTCGCGCCCGTCCAGGAAGGCATGCACGTAGACCTTTTTCGCTCCACGACGGGCGGCCAGGTCGCAGGCCGCGGCAATGTGGTCTTCATGACTGTGAACACCGCCGGGTGAGAGCAGGCCGAGTATATGGACCGCCTTGTCAGCGGCCACGGCCTTGTCGACCGCCTGGGTCAACGCCGGGTTCTCGAAAAAGTCGCCATCTTCAATCGCCTTGGTGATGCGGGTGAAGTTCTGATAGACGATGCGGCCGGCCCCCAGGTTCATGTGTCCGACTTCCGAGTTGCCCATCTGACCCTCCGGCAGACCGACGGCCATGCCGGAAGTGGCGATCAGGGTATGGGGGCGCTCGGACCAGATCTTGTCCCAGAAAGGCGTGTTGGCATTACTGATGGCGTTGTCTTCCGCCGGGTCGCGATAGCCCCAGCCGTCGAGGATGATCAGTGCGGTCGTCCTGCGGGGTTCGGTCATGTAGGTATCCAGCCGTTTCTCGATGAACAGATGTCGGGAAATTCAAAGGGGGCAATTTTAACGTTTTTGGCGCTCTGAAACCATTGCCGATCCGTAGGCCCTGCTGGGGCGGAGAAAGTCTGGGGCAGGGCACCGCCGGTTTTCAGGGGGCTGGCGGTCGGCCGCGGCGGCGCAACCTTCTGTCGCACGGGCTGGCCGTGTATAATCGCGACCAAATTTTCCCGCGGTATTGACCCGTGCAATGGCGGGCGCTGTCTTGCGCAGAGTGCGAGCAGACCGTTGGCGCCGCACATACCACCCTGACGGAGCACCTGATGGAAAGGTTTCTCGAATTTGCTGTCAATCATTGGATCCTGGTTTCCCTGTTCTTTGCGCTGCTGGCCGCGCTGTTTTTCGTGGAAGGGCGCCGTGCCGGGCGCCGGATTGGTCCGCAGGAAGTGGTTCAGTTGCTCAACCGCGACGAAGCGGTCGTCGTGGACGTTCGTGAGCGCAAGGAATTCAGCGAAGGCCACATCAAGGGCAGCATTCATATACCGCTTTCCGCGGTAAAAGAGCGGGCCTCAGAGTTGAAAAAGCACGAAGGCAAACAGATAGTTCTGGTGGACAAGGCCGGCCAGCATACCTCTCATGCCGGAAAACTCCTGCAGGCGGAAGGAATCGGCAATGTGGCGCGCCTGAGTGGCGGTATCATGGATTGGCGTGGAGCCAACCTGCCGCTGACCAAAAAATAAGGCGCGCGGTGGCGTACTAAACCGGTCACAACGTGGCGGTGGCAGACACGTTATACTCGCGACCATCATCCCCCGCATCGGGGCTCTCGGATTACAGAACGACCTTCAAAGGAAACATCATGGCAGACGAACAACAAGGCAACGCGCAACAGGGAACCGAAAACGCACCGCAGTTTGCACTCCAGCGGATCTATGTGAAGGACCTTTCTTTTGAGTCCCCCAATTCACCGGCGGTTTTCCAGGGTGAGTGGAAGCCGCAGGTCAATATGGATCTGAATTCCCAGCACACCAAGATCAGCGATACCCAGTATGAAGTAGTGCTGTCCCTGACGCTGACTGCCAAGCAGGGCGAGGATGTCGCCTACATCGTGGAAATCCAGCAGGCCGGCGTGTTCATGGTCAAGAACGTGGAAGGGCCGCAGCTGGGTCACATGCTCGGCGCCTATTGCCCGAACCTGCTGTTCCCCTATGCCCGTGAAACCATCGATAACATGGTTACCAAGGGCAGCTTCCCCGCGCTGATGCTGGCACCGGTCAATTTCGATGCCATCTATCAGAATGCTCTGCAGCGTCAGCAGGAGCAGGGGCAAGAGGCGGAAAGTCAGCACTGACGGACCGTGAGTGTCAGGCGCCGGCTGGCGCCTGATCCGCCCTCATCGTAACGGGCACGCTTCAGAACGCGTATTGAATGCGCCCCACCGCGCCATAGCCTTCCTCCTTTTCTCCATCCTCGTCGCTCTCGAAGCGAGACGTGCTCAATTGCAATCGGGTCTGGGCATTAACGTAATACCCGAGCCCGAGATCAATGGTGGCGGCATTCAGGTCTTTGTCTGCGTCGCTCAGGTCGAGGGTACTGTAGCGCAGGGCCAGCTCCCAGGCTCCGGCTGCAGGCGTGTCGAGCTCAAAACGGCCATCGTCATAATGTCGCAGACTGGCTCCCCACCAGAAACTGGCCGTGACGCGGCCACCGTCGAACGCGATCCGATCCCCGGCGCTTGTCGTCAGTTCACTGCGGTACCATTCCGATTCGATCAGGAACGGACCCTGCATCCAGCCGAGCTCAAGGTTGCCCAGAGCCTGGCGTTCGACGCTAAAATCCGCCGTCTCCAGTAGGTCTTCCGTATCGTAGATGCCGGACTCCGCATCAAAGTTGAGCATCTCGCCCCGCCATTCCCGGTGTGAATACCCGGCTCCGAGGTGCAGTACCTGCCCCAGGGTTTGCCAGGGCGCCCAGGTCGCCCTGCCGGTGAAGGCGTAGGGCGTTGCCTCGTTGTCGCTGTCTTCCTCGCTGATATCGAAGCCCCCCAGGCTGAGGGTGTAGGGAGTGTCCTCGTAATTTACTGCCAGCCCGATGTGACGGCCGGTCTTGAAGGCTTCGGTCGCCAGGCTGCGTTCTGTCAGCGGGAGGTCGGTGCTGCTGGTCTGGTTTTCCAGACCCAGCGGCTCTTTCATCCGGCCGGCGGTGAGTGTCAGATCCTTCCAGCCCTCATAGGCGATGTAGGCGTCACTCGTTTCGATGGCACCATCCGCTTCCCGGTCGAGTTGCCACTGCATCGACCAGTCCTCCAGTTCGTGTTCCAACGTGGCGCGGGCGCGCCGGATGGTGCCGTCCGCCCGGGTCTGATCCAGATCCCCGGGGTCGTTGTAAACGCGGTAATCGAGCATCAGCAAGGCCTCCAGAGAGACAGTGCCATTGTCGGTTTCGAAGTCGGCGGCCAGGGTGGGCAAGGCGGCGACTGCGAACGCCGCTGCGAGCAGATATCTCATGAGAATACCTTCCGGCGAACGTGGCTGGGGGCTGCCCGTTTCGCTGTCTGGCAGTGGACATTCAGCAGGGCGGAGTCGCGCAGGAAGTCGACGCTTTCGATCTCCACGTCGACGATGGGGAGGCCGGTGCGCCGGCGCAGGTCGTCCAGCAGGTGCTGGCGGTATTGCGGCTGTATCCAGTCGATCCTGTCGTAGCGCACTGTCTTGGCCGGCCGGCTCTGGCGGTTCCACAGGCTGTCCACCATCCAGGTTGCAAGGCAGACAAAAGCGGCGATCAGGGCATTTTCCAGCAGCGACAGGTTGGAGACGGCAATGATCAGCGACAGGCTGATGGCCAGGAAAAGATAGGTCATGTCCTGAACCGTCATGGATTCCGTGCGGTAACGCAGCATCGAGAAAATGGCGAACAGGCCGAACACGAATCCCATCGACATCTCAATGCTGTGTAAAAGGTAGGTCACCAGGAAGACGCCCATGCCGAAGAGCACCATCGACCCGGCCACATTCTGCTTGAGACTTTGTCGTTGTTGGCCGCTCCAGACCAGGGCGATCAGGGCCACCAGATCCGTCAGCAGCTTTTCGATAAAGGGCAGTTCCATCAGGTTCATGCCGCCTCCTCATGATTCAGTTGGGCCAGGTAGGCCAGGGTGGGTTTGAACAGGTTGCGTTTGAGCTCGGGCTGGGTGAGGCAGCAGCCGATGCAGTACTTGCTGAAGCTGATCGGTCGCACGCCGAGCCGTGTCAGCAGCTGGATGAAAGGGGAGTGCTTGCTGAGGCGATGCTGTTTCACCTCGACGATCACGATGTTGTCCAGCGCCTGGGTCGTGCCGTTACGCAGGGACTGGTAATGCAGGTCAAAATCCAGGGTGACCCTTTCACCCAGGGCGTCACTGGCCAGGGCGATACGCTGGTAGCGCCCGGACTGACTGGGGCTCAGTTCGTGCAGCGTCCGTGGCAACTGAGCCGTGAGGAAGTCGTGATGGGCGGACCAGGGGTGTGCACCACTGGGCGGCGTAGGCAGCTGTTGCCGGGTCTTGTGTGTGCGCTTCTGATTGGTTTTGTGTTTGATTTCCAGAAAGCGCTGGCCGCTGTTGATGTATTGCCGCAGCCGGACCTTGTAGCGTTCCAGTTCGCCACGGTGGTGCATGTGGAAACAGCGGAAGTCGGCGGTGTCCAGATAGGTGGTTTGGTACTGGCTGATGCAGGAGCCATTGATGTCCAACACCGAATAGTGCGTTCGGGCCGCTTCCAGCAACTGCGTGAGCAGGGCCAGCGGCAGCATGTACTTGGTGTCCACGCGATTCTGAAGCCGGGTATTGGGCAGGTCGTCCAGGCCGTGGCGTGCAAGCGCTGCCAGAGCGTGGAGAATGCCGAGACTCGGCTTCTCGGAGCGCAAGGGAATGATCGGGGCCTTCGAGTTCATGAGGGCACCTCGCGTCTGTGGATGAAGGGGGATGGCACGCCGGCAGGACGCGCCTCGGGCGTCGGTATTACTGCGGCGGAGGGGGCATGTCGCCGCCAGGGCCGCCCGGTATCATGCTGTCGCCGCTGCAACTGCCGCTGCCGTCTCCAGCTGAGGGGGTGGCGCCGCTGAGTTGATCCTCGATGGCCGCTCCGCGTTCTTCGACAAAATCGGTTAGGCCGAAGATGCCGTTGACGTCGCTATTGAGAGCCGTCTCGAACTCGGTGGGGGTAAAGAAAGCGGTGGGATCGGCGTAGACGGAAGCACGGATCAGATCTGCCAGCTCGACCACACGGGTGGAGAAGGTGGTAGGTTCGAGGGGGCCAGCAAGGAGCTGTGTCAGATAATCGTGATACTGGGCCTTGAGGTCGTCGTCGGCCAGGACCACGTCAAGCAGCGGGCGCTCGGACAGGCTCTCGGCAGTAGGCTCGTCGATATACAGTTGCAGTCGTTCATCGTCGGAACAGTTGCCGGCAAAGGAACCGAAGGATTCGTTCCAGTCCCAGGGAATCAGGGTGAAGTAGCCGGCCTCTTCGTAGAGGTAATAGTTGTGGGCCAGGGGGCCCTGGTAACTGTCGAGGTTGGACAGCGCGGTGCTGACCGCCAGGTATTTCAGCAGGCGTTCCACATCCACCACCGGCGCGGCGGCGCCCTGCTTGTTGAGGGCGTACAGCAGATCGATGAAGGCCTGATTGTCGCTGCTGTCCTCGTTGGTCTTCAGGGCCACGCCGTCATAGCTGGCAAAGTTGTCGTCGATCCACACCAGGTCGCTGCCGGTACCGTCCGGCTTGTAGAGGTCGCCTTCCGGATCGGTGAAGTTGCGCTCCACAAACTCGCCGTCCACCTGTTCGACCAGGGTATACAGGCCGTACAGCTCGCCATTGATGTAGAGGTTGACGTAGGCGGTGCGGGGAGCCGGAACTCCCAGGTCGCGAAGCATCTCGTAGGCCAGGGTTTCCCGCAGGTAGGAGGGGTCCTTGAAGTTGTTGTTGAGGTTGAATTTCTTCATGCCGAGCACCTTCTGGCCATCGACATATTCGTTGCTGTCCACCTTGAAGCTGTAGCGTTCGCTATCGCTCTGGGCCACGTGGGAGAGGCTGGAGTTGCCCTTGGTCCGAAAGCCGATATTTTCCGTGGTCACCCCCAGATAGGTGACATCGGCGCTGAAATACGCCTCTTCGGTGGGAGCATCCAATAGTGCCCGCCAATCGTCGGTGCCGATGTCGATATGCAGGTCCTTGACGGCATCACTGTGGAAGAACACCAATGCCTGATTGGGCTGGTCCCGGGTGACTTCCAGGATGTTATTGATCCAGCTGCCGTCACTGGTGGCGCCAAAGCTGTAGCCTTGCGGGGCATCGCTGGCGTCCCATGCCAGATAGTCCACGGTTTCGTCGTCGTGGATCAGTTTTAGCTCGTCTTCGGCCAGCAGCTCCAGGGCAACCTCGCTCCCGTTAGTTTCCACGACGCGGTGCTCGCCCGGCGCGAGAGTGGCGTCGGGCAGATTGGCGGCGGCGTCTGCGGTACTGTTCTCAATGGCATAGTCCCGCAGATCGAGCGACGTCGAGCCGTTGTTGTACAACTCGAACCAGCCCTCGGCCACGGCCACTTCATTGATCATCAGGGGGCCGCGCTCGGCGGCCTGGTTGCCGGTTTCGGGCGTGGGCGTCAACGTCTGGATGGCGCCATAGCCATCGGGCAGGTGGCCAAAACTGAAGCCGATCAGGGCCTGGCCCTGATCCCACTCCAGGTAATCGATCAGGTCATCGCCGTGGTAGAGGCTCACGCTGTCACTGCTGCCCAGCTTGATGGCAATGCCGGTCTCATCGTCAGCGAGTTCGTCGTCGCAATAGAGCCGATAGTATTGGCCCGGCGACAGGGTGACGTCGGGCAGGGGGAGGGCCGATTCGCTGTCCTCGTCTTTCAGGCGGTAGTCGCCAAGCGTGATGTCCTGTGATCCGGCGGCATACAGTTCGACCCAGTCATGGCCGGCCTCACTGTCCTTGGCGACGATTTCGTTGATGACCAGCTCGGGGCTGGAAGACACGACGGTATCCGTCGGCGCCGTTTCCTGTGTGGTGGCTTCTGCAGAGGCAGAGGTGCTGCTGTCCTGTGAATCACCGCCACAGCCGGTCAACAGTAATGCCAGCAAACAGCTGGCAGTGATCTTGCCGTTGTATTTGTAAGTCATGGCACGCTGCTCTTTTTAAGCAATTTGGATTGGGGAGCAGGTGCAGTGTGCGATTGGATATTGGAGGGAATGAGGACGTAATGTGCAAACAATGGGGAAGGGGCGTCTAGACAGCCCCTTCGAAGCCCAGTTGCCGCCAGGCTTCATAGACGACCAGTGCGGCGGTGTTGGACAGGTTCAGGCTGCGACTGTGGGGGAGCATGGGGACGCGCAGCCAGTGGTCCCTGGGTAGCTGTTCCCGGATTGCCTGGGGCAAGCCGCGTGTTTCCGGGCCGAACAGCAGGTAATCGCCGTTCTGATAGGTCACCTGGTGATAGTGCCGCTCGCCCTTGGTGGTGAAGGCAAAGATCCGCTTCGGCTGCTCTTCACGCAGGAAGGCCTCGAAGTCGCGATGAACCTTCAGCTGGGCAAATTCGGCGTAGTCCAGCCCCGCCCGTCGCAGTCGCCTGTCATCGATGTCGAATCCAAGCGGCTCGATCAGGTGGAGCTGGACGCCGGTGTTGGCGCAGAGCCGGATGATGTTGCCAGTATTGGGCGGGATCTCCGGCTCGAAGAGAACGAGGTGCAGCACTCCCTAGCGTTCTACGGCCAGTGCCACGCCCATGCCGCCACCGATGCATAGCGTCGCCAGTCCTTTCTTGGCATCCCGCTTGCCCATCTCATGCAGCAGGGTGACCAGGATGCGGCAGCCGGAGGCGCCGATGGGGTGGCCCAGGGCGATGGCGCCGCCGTTGACGTTGACCTTGTTGGTGTCCCATTCCAGGTCGCGGTTCACGGCGATGGACTGGGCGGCGAAGGCTTCGTTGGCTTCGATCAGGTCCAGATCACCGACGTTCCAGCCGGCGCGCTCCAGGCAGCGGCGGGTGGCGGGAATCGGGCCGGTGCCCATGATTTGCGGGTCGACGCCGGCGTTGGCGTAGCTGCGGATGGTGGCCAGCGGCGTGAGCCCCAGTTCCTGCGCCTTTTCGGCGCTGCAGACGATGACCGCGGCGGCACCGTCATTGATGGTGGAGGCGTTGCCGGCGGTGACCGTACCGTCCTTCTTGAACGCCGGGCGCAGGCCCCCGAGGCCTTCGGCGGTGGCACCGGCCCGCGGGCCTTCATCGCGATCGACGATAATCGGGTCTTTCTTGCGCTGCGGGACTTCCACCGCGACGATCTCGTCGTCAAAACGGCCGCCATCACGGGCCTGCTCCGCTTTCTGCTGCGAGGCGGCGGCAAAGGCGTCCTGATCTTCGCGGTTGATGCCGTATTTCTCGGCAATGTTCTCGGCGGTAATGCCCATGTGGTACTGGTTGAAGGCATCCCAGAGGCCGTCGTTGACCATGCTGTCGACCAGTTTCCAGTCGCCCATGCGCTTGCCGTTACGGCTGTTGGGCAGCACATGCGGCGCCTGGCTCATGCTTTCCTGGCCACCGGCGATGATGAGATCGGCGTCGCCGCATTGGATGGCCTGAGCGGCCATGTGGATGGCCTTGAGGCCGGAGCCGCAGACCTTGTTGATGGTCATGGCCGGGACCGCTTCGGGCAGGCCGGCGTTGATGGAGGCCTGGCGGGCCGGATTCTGGCCCACGCCAGCGGTGAGCACCTGCCCCAGGATCACTTCATCGACCTGCTTGGGGTCGATCCCGGTGTCGGCGAGCAACTGGCGCAAGACGACGGAGCCCAGTTGTGCGGCTGTCAGGCTGGACAGGCCGCCGCCGAAGGTGCCGATGGGCGTGCGGCGGGCGGCTGCGATGACGACATCTTTCATGTGGGGGATCTCCCGTTGATTGCGATGGCGGCGATTGTAACACGCTGGACGTCGGACGTCGGACGTCAGACGCTGAGTGATCGCCCGCCGTCGATGGCGATGATCTGTCCTGTCACGTAGGGCGCATCGCAGACCAGCCAGGTGATGGCGCCGGCGATGTCCTCCGCGGAGCCCACACGATGCAGCGGAACCGTTTCAAGGACCTCATGCTTTTGCGCTTCGTTCAGTGCGTTCTCGCCCTCCGGCCACAGGGTGGTGCCCGGCGCAATGCCGTTGACCCGCACATCGGGAGCCAGGTCCCGCGCCCAGGCCCGGGTCAGTCCGGCCAGGGCGGCCTTGCTGGCGCAGTAGAGGGGGTGGTCGGCCAGGGGATGTTCGGCGTGGATGTCGATCAGGTTGATGATGCTGCCGTGCTGGAGTCGCACTTCCGAGAGCACCCGTTTGGCCAGGAAGAAGGGTGCCCGGACATTGGTGTTCATGATCTGGTCCCAGTCCTTGGAGGTGCTTTCGCTTAACGGGCGGGCGTAAAAAACCGAGGCGTTGTTGATCAGGTTGTCGATGCGTCCCCATTGCTCCAGCGCCTGCTCGGCCAGATGGCGGACGCCCGCCAGCTCACTCAGATCCGCACCCAGGGCGACGGCGCTGCCGGCCCGTTCCTCGTTGAGCTCCTCCTGAAGGGTGCGCGCTTTGGACTCGTTGTTGTGGTAGTGAATAATGACGCGGTGACCGCGCTTGTGCAGGGCCCGAACGGTTGCTGCGCCCAGGCGCTTGGCGGCCCCCGTTACCAGTGATACCGGAGAATTATCCGTCATGGTCAGCCTCTCCCTGTGATTCCTGTTCTGACTGGATCGCCTCGGCGATGCGTTGCAGGCGTGTGCGTCGGATAGCTTCGCCAAGGGCCTTGCCCTGGAAGCCTTCCTCCATCAGTGCCTTGGGGTCGACTTGCAGGGCCGCTTCCCGGGCCTGCCGAAACAGGTCTGCCTGCGGGTACGCCCGATTCTCAAGGCCGGTCCGGCCCCTGGCATCGGCTTCGCACACGGTCAGCAGATCTTCCAGCCGTTCGCCCCGGCGCCAGCCATCAGCCGCCTCGATCACCTTGAGGACGGTCTTGGGGCGTAGTTCCATTGCCCAGTGAACATGAGTATGGAACTCACCGGCCAGCAACGCCAGGTCGCGACAGTCCCGGGGGACTTTAAGGCGCTCGCTGATGGCGCCGATCGCCTTGAGTCCGGCCTGCTCATGGCCATGATGGCGCGGCCACTGCTCCTCGGGCGTCAGGCCCTTGCCCAGATCGTGCACCAGAGTGGCATAGCGCACCGCGGTCCTGTCACTCAGCCGGCAGGCCTGGTCGAGACTCAGCAGGGTGTGCTCGCCGGTGTCGATTTCCGGGTGGTGGGCCTCGGGCTGCGGCACGCCGAACAGACGGTCCAGTTCAGGCATGACGACCGCGAGGGCGCCGCAGGCGCGCAGGACCTCAAAGTACACCCGGGGCGTGTTCTCGTGCAGCGCCCGCTGGGTTTCCTGCCAGACACGCTCGGCGACCAGGTAATCCGCTTCCCCGGCTTTCACCATCTGGCGCATGAGAGTGAGGGTTTCTTCCGCCACCCTGAATCCGCTGGGCGCCAGGCGGGCGGCAAAGCGGGCAACCCGCAGGATGCGCAGGGGATCTTCGCTGAATGCCGGGGAGACATGGCGCAGGAGGCGGTCACGCAGGTCCTGCTGGCCGTTGAAGGGGTCAACAATGCGACCCTGATCGTCTTCGGCCATGGCATTGATGGTGAGATCCCGGCGCTTGAGGTCATCCTCCAGGGAAACGTCAGGGGCACTGTAGACTTCAAAACCGTGGTAGCCATGGCCCTTTTTCCGCTCGGTGCGGGCCAGGGCGTATTCTTCCTTGGTTTGCGGATGCAGGAACACCGGGAAATCGGCCCCAACCTGCTGGTAACCCAGATCGATCATCTGCTGAGGTGTGGCGCCGACCACCACCCAGTCGCGGTCCACCACGCTTTGACCCAGAAGCTTGTCGCGGACTGCGCCGCCGACCAGATACACATCCATTGAATTGCGAATTCCCACTTGCGCCTTGATGCGCCTATGGTACGGGAAGAGGAGGGAAGGCGGCGAGTCTCCGCCGCCTTTTTGGAGATGGGTGCAGGGCCGGAGGCGTTTAGAAGTTCACGCCCAGTTCGGCTGCGGCGCCGACTTCGCCGTCACCACCCACCAGGCCACTGACCTCAACGCGGGCACCAAACGGGGAGAAGCCCAGGCCGGCGGTCAGCTGGGTATCTTCCTCGATGCCGGTAGCCGCATCATCACTGCCCGCCAGGTTGTGGCGCACACCGGCGCGCAACTGGAGGGTGTCGTAGATGTCGAATTCGCCGCCCACGGCCAGCCACTGGGTTTCGTCGAGGAAGCCGAAGGCTTCGGTCTTGGTCAGGTCCAGATCCACGGTCAGGGTATGCCACTCGCTGGAGTGGGCAATACCGGCGCGCACCAGCGGATTCACTTCAACCTTGTCACCGTTGACCGTCTTGAGATCCATCGGCACCAGGTTGCGTACCGACAGGCCAGCAGTCCACTGGTCCGCCTGGCCGAACTGGTAGGCTGCACCGATGTCGGCATTTACGAAGGTGTCGGAGGTTTCGTACTCATCGGAGTCGAAATCGTTCTCGTCGAACGTGTCCACGGTTTCGCTGAAATCGAAGGTCCGCAGTTCAACATATTTCGGGGAGATGCCGATGGCGAGGCGGTTGCCCTGCACGTCCAGCTCGGTGGCGAAGGTCAGGCCTGCTTCCACCTGGGCAGCGGCAATGACCCGGCCCTTGGACTGGAAGCTGTGATTGTTCGCCTTGACGGCCGTGGCAGCACGTTCTGCCGGGGTGCCGTTATCGACGTTGTCGATCACTTCCTGGAGCAGGTCTTCGTCCTGTTGGTCCAATGTGCCCTGGACCCCGGCCCGAAGGGTGGAGTCGGCAAAGAATCCCACTGCGAGTCGCTGGCTCGGCAGCGTCAGGCCAAGACCCAGGCCCACGTCTGCACGCATGGCGTCACCATCGATGGCGCGGAGGCTGTCGAGCAGTTCAGTGCCGGAATCGACCACTTCCTGTTTGCCGCTTTCGGTGATCGGGTTGTAATTGTCGATAGCCGTTTCGAAGCGGTCGATCTGGTCCTGGACGTCATCGATGGTGTCCACCACTTCCTCGTCATCGGCCACCCGGGCGTTGACGGAAGGCAGGGTCAGGCCGAAATCATCGTGCTCATCGTTTTGTTTAACGCTCAGCAGGGCGGGATTGAAGAAGCTGGCTGACGAGGCCCGGGCTGCTGCGACACCGGTGCCGCCCATGGCAAAGGAACGGGCGTCACGGAAACTGTCGGGGCCGGCATGTGCCGCGCCGGCCAGCGTTGCGATGGTGGTGGCCAGCGCCACTTTACGCATGAACATTGGAATGGTTCTCCTCCTCGATCGAGGGTGCTGTATAAAGGTTTGAGAGACTTCTCATGTTGGTGTTAAACAGTCTAGTCGACCCCGGCGAATTGGCATGTGCCATGATGTAAGCAATTGTGTGCGGGGTGGGAACGGCGAAAAATTGCCGCCTCGTTTTGGTGATATCTTGAAGCTCCTTTATTATCAGATAGATAGCACTTGGCACGGTTTTTTCTAGGCTATCGGTAATCGAATCGTACGGCGTGGATGTTGCCTCTTGAAGAAAGGCCGACACATTCGCCCCGGACCTGCATGGGAGTCCCGAACATGTTTTACCGTTGCCGCCCGTGGGTGGGCCTTCTCGCCCTGGTGCTTCTGCTGTCCGCCTGCTCCGGCTTCCGCTCGCCGGAGCCGGAAAACCCGCCCCCGGATGAGCTGCTGGAGCCGATCGTTGTGCGCGTATCCGGCTTTGGGACCTACGCCGATGCCGACGAGCGCAGCAACCCCCGAGAGCGCCTGAAAGCGCGTCGCGCGTCCAAACTGGACGCCTATCGGGCGCTGGCCGAGCGGGTGTATGGCACGGTCATCTATGGCAGTGCCACGGTGAATGATTTTGTCCTGCAGCACGACAGCTTCCGCACCTTCGTTGACAGCTATATCCGGGGCGCCCGGGTGGTGGCAGTCACCGAGCACGATGACGGCGTTGTGGAAACCGTGATGCAACTGAAGCTGGAACCGCGATTCCGGGCTTGCGTGGCGGCCGTCGATCCGGCAGTCACCAAGGAGCTGTGTCCGATTCCGATGCCTCAGGAACGGCAGGATACCGGCGATGTACAAGCGACCAGCTCGGTCGACTCCCTGTATTACCTGGAGTAAGCGATGACAAGATTGTCTCCGTTACTGGCTCGGATGGGCTTGCTGGTCCTGTTTGTGGTGCTTTGGGCGCCGGCAGGCGCCTTGGCGCAATGGATCACCGGGGTCGGTCAGGCCGCCATCGTCAATAATAACGTGGAAGCAGCGCGGGAAGAGGCGCGGCGCAATGCGCTGCGTGACGCCGCACTGCAGTTCGAGGCCCGGATTGCCAGCGAGGAGACGGTGGAGAACGGCAGCCTCAAGCAATCGAAACTGACCGTGGCCAGCCGGGCCCATGCCACCCGTATCCGTATTCTTTCCCAACAGCGGTACGGCAATACCTATCGTGTGAATCTGGAGGCGGACATGACCGCCGGGCGCGCCTGTGGCCAGGGGGATACCGCCAGCTACCGCAAGCGCGTGGCGGTTACAGGCTTTGCTGTTGTCCATCCCAAGCAGGCCGCGTTGGGTCGGCTGTTCGAGGTGCAGCGTGCGATACCGGAAGGTATCTACGCGACCTTACAGGAATCCGGGGGCGTCCAGCCCTTTTCCGTGAGCGACCGGCAAGTTTATGCCGATGCCCTTAGTGCTCCGACACATTCCACCACGGCCCAGCAGGTCACCAAAACGTTGGAGCTGGCGCAGGACCTGGATGTGCAATTTGTGGTGTCCGGTATCGTCCGCGATATGGGGGTGGTGGATCAGTCTGCCTGGGGGGATTCAGTATTGGACAAGCTCCAGAGCGGTCTGGGGCTGACCAACCGCAACCGCAAGTTCGTGATGGATGTGGTCGTCCATGACGGTTTCAGTGGCGCACCGGTATTTGAACGACGCTATCAGACCGAGGGTGAATGGACCGCCGACCGCGAGGCCGATTTGCGTCTGGGCACGCCCGAGTTCGCCGCCACGCCCTATGGCCGCAAGGTGGATGCCCTGATTCACCAGGCCGCCCAGGACATCAACCACGAACTGTCCTGCCAGCCCTTCATGACCCGCATTACCCGGGTGGAAGGCAAGAAGGTCTATCTCGCCTCCGGCGCCGCTTCCGGCCTGCGTCCCGGCGATGCCCTGCAGCTCTATCGCCGCTACGATTTCATTGATCTTCCCGGCAGCCAGTATGAACTCCAGCCGACGGAATCGAGCATGCGGGTGACCCAGGTGCATCCGGAGTTCAGTAATGGGGTGATGGCGAAGGAGGCCGGGCGGTTAAATATTCAGCGGGGTGATATTGCCATTATTTGGTGATTGGGTGAGGTGTAAGGAGGTGAGGGGGAGGGCGTAATGTCTAACCCTGAGCTTTGTCGGACATCGGGCGATCAGGCACAGGTTTGCTGGCTCCTTTCCCAAATTCCCCTCACCCCTCACCCCTCACCGTTGCGTACTCCTGCGAAGCTCGATACGATTGGAAAAACTTTTTCAAAAATTTTTTCTAATCGGGCCAGCCCATGACCACCACTACTCCCAGAGATCCGGAAGGCACCCGCGAAACGCTCCTGCGAGCGGCCAGTGACATTTTTGCCGACAAGGGTTTCCAGGTTGCCCGGGTGCAGGATATTGCGCGCCGGGCCGACACCAATCTATCCGCGATCAACTATCACTTTGGCAGCAAGCAGGGGCTCTACGAGGCGGTTTTGGAGTACCAGGCCCGTAGCGCCATCGATCGCTACCCGTTGCTGCCGTCTAACGCCCAAAGCCTTTCTCCAGAGCGACGCTTCCGCTGCCTGGTGGGTAACCTGCTGCGTCGCTTTATCGCCCCCCGCGATCCCTCGCTGATGGCCCGTCTGATGGCCCGGGAAATGGCCAATCCGACCCGGGCCCTCGATCAGCTGGTGGAGCACGTGAGCAAGCCGCAACTGGCCCAGATGAGCCGTATTGTCGCGGAGCTGATGGGCAGTGATTCCGAGCCGGAGGTGGTGCGGCGATGCGCCTTCAGCATCATGGGGCAGTGCCTGGTGTACCTGTTCGGACGTCCGGTCATCGGGCGGATTGAACCGGAGCTGTATGCGGATGACGCCAGTCTGGAGCGCCTGGCGGACCATATCACCGCCTTCAGCCTGGCCGCATTGCGCCACTACGGGGATTACCGGGAGTTGTCACGATGAAGAGATGGATCCTGTTGCTCGGGCTTCTGGGGCTGGCGGGGTGTTCCGAACAGTCGCCGTGGGACTTCCAGGGCTACGTCGAGGGCGACACGCTCTACCTTGGGGCGCCGGTGGCGGGCACGCTGCAGGCCCTGGCGGTGGATCGCGGTCAGACCATCGAAGCCGGTAGCGAGCTGTTTACGCTGGACGGGGCGCCGGAAAAGGCCGCCGTCGAGGAGGCGAGGGCGCGGGTGGACAGCGCCGAGTCAGAGCTTGCGGATCTGCGCAAGGGCCAGCGCCCCGCGGAACTGGAAATGCTGGAGGCCCAGTGGAAGCAGGCCAGGGCCTCGCTGGAGTTGTCCCAGCGTCAGCTCAAGCGGCTCCAGCGCCTGTTTCAGCAGGGCGCGGTCTCCCAGGCCGAGCTGGATGACGCCGAAACCCGGGTCGAGCGGGATCAGCAACAGGTTCGCCAGCTGGCGGCCCAGCGGGAGGTTGCCAATATGGGCGCCCGTGAAGACAGGATTCAGGCCACCCAGGCGCAAGTGGAGGCGGCCCGGGCGCATCTGGCCCAGCTGCAATGGCAACTGGAACAGAACCGGCAGGTGGCGCCGGAAGCGGGGCAGGTGAAGGACGTGCTTTTCCGGCCGGGGGAATTCGTGCCCGCCGGGCGTCCCGTGGTGGCTCTGTTGCCCCCGAACCGGGTGCGCATCCCCTTCTTTGTGGACGAGCCCATGCTGGGGCAGCTGCAGGTGGGACAGCAGGTTCTGGTCCGCTGTGATGGCTGTGGCGAGCCGTTTCCCGCCAGGATTACCTTCATCAATCCGCGGGCAGACTATACGCCACCCTTTATCTACAGCAAGGAAAACCGCAGCAAGTTCGTCTTCCGCGTCGAGGCCCGACCAACGCCGGACAAGGCCGGGCGGTTGCATCCCGGTCAGCCGGTCGACGTGCGTTTGCCGGAGGGCTCGTGAACCACGCAGCCGAAACCATCATCGACGTGCGGGATTTGACCAAATCCTTTGGCGGCAAGCGGGCGGTGGATGGAGTAAGCCTCCAGGTTAACCAGGGGGATATTTTTGGTTTTCTCGGCCCCAACGGCAGCGGCAAGACCACCACCATCCGCATGCTGTGCGGACTGCTGACCCCCGATAGCGGCACGGGTCATTGTCTGGGATTCGACCTGATCAAGGGGGCGGAGCAGATCAAGCGGCAAGTGGGGTACATGACTCAGCGCTTCAGTTTTTACGAAGACCTGACCATCCGCGAGAACCTGGATTTCGTCGCCCGGATCTACGGCATGCCCGATCGTTCGCGGACCGTGGACCAGGCCATCGAACAGCTGGGGTTGGGGCAACGGCAGGACCAGCTGGCGGGGGCCCTGTCCGGCGGTTGGAAGCAGCGCCTGGCATTGTCCGCCTGCATGCTGCATCGCCCGAAGCTGCTGTTGTTGGACGAGCCCACTGCCGGCGTCGATCCGCAGGCCCGGCGGGACTTCTGGGATGAGATCCACCACCTGGCGGCCGATGGGGTCACCGTACTGGTCTCCACCCATTACATGGATGAAGCCGAGCGCTGCAGCCGGCTGGGGTACCTGGCCTCGGGGCGTTTGCTGGCCAACAGCACGCCCCTGGCGCTGGTGGAGGAGTCGGTGCTGGCTACCTGGGCCATCGATGGGCCGGATATCCACGAACTGGGGGATGAACTCAAGGACATCCCGGCGGCGGAACAGATCGTGCCTTTCGGTACCCGTCTCTATGTGTCCGGGACTGATCATGACAGACTGGAGCGGGAAGTCCGTCAGATCGGTCAGCGGCCCGATTACCGGATACAGCAGGTACAGCCGCGTCTGGAGGATATCTTTATCCGCCTGACCAAAGGCGTGGAGGACAGGCGATGAATCGTATTTTCTCCCTGGCACGGCTCTGGGCCATCGTGCGCAAGGAATTCGTGCAGATGCGCCGTGACCGGCTGACCTTCGCCATGATGGTGGGCATCCCCATTATCCAGCTGGCGCTGTTCGGCTTTGCCATCAATACCGACCCCAAGCATCTGCCCACCGCGGTGCGCAGCGCCGACCATTCTGCCTTCAGCCATGCCCTGGAAACGTCACTGCGCCACAGTGACTATTTCGACATTGTCGCCCGGGCCGGTTCCGAGGCCGAGGGACAGGCCCTGCTGGCGGCCGGCGAGGTGCAGTTTGTGCTGTCGATTCCCGCCGACTTCAGCCACCGGCTGTTGCGGGGCGAGCAGCCCCAGGTGCTACTGGAGGCCGATGCCACGGACCCGGCGGCCACGTCCAATGCCCTGGCGGCGCTCTCGCGCATTGAAGCCCAGTCCCTCACGCCCTTGTTGCGGGGGCCTCTGGCAGACCTGCAGGGGGATCAGAGCACACCCTTCGAGTTTGTCGTCCACCGACGTTACAACCCGGAAGGCGTGACCCAGTACAATATCGTGCCGGGCCTGATGGGCGTGATCCTGACCATGACCATGGTGGTGATGACGGCGCTCGCAGTAACCCGCGAGCACGAGCGTGGCACCATGGAAAACCTGTTGGCGATGCCGATCAAACCGCTGGAGGTGATGGTGGGCAAGATCGTGCCCTACATCTTTGTGGGCTTCGTGCAGGTGGCGGTGATACTGGCGGCAGCCCGCTGGGTCTTTCATGTGCCCATGCTTGGCTCCATGGTGCTCCTGGTGGCGGGGACCCTGCTGTTTATCATTGCCAACCTCACCGTCGGCATCACCTTTTCCAGCGTCGCCCGCAACCAGGCTCAGGCGATGCAGATGTCGATCTTCTTCTTCCTGCCGTCGATCCTGCTCTCGGGCTTCATGTTTCCCTTCCGCGGCATGCCCCTGTGGGCACGTTATCTGGGAGAGGGGTTGCCGCTGACGCACTTTCTGCGCTTTGTGCGGGGGCTGCTGCTGAAAGGAAACGGGTGGGAACTGCTGTGGCCGCATATCTGGCCGCTGCTGGTGTTTATGGTGGTGGTGATGTTGCTGGGGTTGTTGCGGTATCGGCGGACGTTGGATTGAGGGCGTCGGTGGTCTGTGGTCGGTTGTCAGTGGCTTAAGAGGCCTCCATTCTTGTGTCCGACGACCGACGACCGACGACCGACGACCGACGACCGACGACCGACGACCGACGACCGACGACCGACGACCGACGACCGACGACCGACGACCGACGACCGACGACCGACGACCGACGACCGACGACCGACGTAAACACCTCATTCCCCATACCCTCCCGTCATTCCCGCGAAGGCGGGAATCCAGAGACTCTGGCACGGGGTTTCACTGGATCCCCGCCTTCGCGGGGATGACGAGAGAGCAATAGGGTAGCTTGGGCTGACGAAGGAAGCCCAACTTGATGAAAGGTGCCCGGAGCCGGGAATGTTGGGCTTCGCAGGCTCAGCCCAACCTACGGTCTTGCGTGCCTCTCTCCGACTAGGCGGCCTCCGCAATCCCCTTGATCTTCCCTACCATCGCCCGCAGCCCATTCCCCCGCGTCGGCGAAATATGCCGGAACAGGTCGATCCGCTGGAACAGATCGTCGATATCCACTTCCAGCAGCTCGCCGGGCTCCCGGGCATTGAGCGCGATCAGTATGATGGCGGCGAGGCCGCGGACGATCATGGCGTCGCTGTCGATGAGGAAATACAGCTTGCCGCTTTCCGGGTCCTTGCGGTGGATCAGCCACACCTGGCTCTGGCAGCCGTGCACATAGTGCTCTTCGGATTTTTCTTCCTCGGGGAAGGGCGGCAGCTTGCGGCCCAGGTCGATGATGTAGGCGTAGCGCTCTTCCCAGTCGTCCAGCAGCTCGAAGGCTTCGAGGACGTCGTCGATGTGGAGTTCGGTGCCGAAGGGGGTGTTTTTGAAGTCCGCGATGTCAGTCATGGTGTCCTGCGTTATTTCGTGAAGGGGACAGAATTCAATTCTGTCCCCTGTCCTAGACGTCGGTGCCCCGCGGCCGTCATCCCCGCGAAGGCGGGGATCCATTGAATCCCGGAGCCAACGTCTCTGGATTCCCGCCTTCGCGGGAATGACGGTATAGAAAGTACGGGGATGGCAGTATGGAACGCGTAGGAGTGACCGGGTAGAAATTGCCGACGGTCAAAGCATCCCCAGCTCCAATTTTGCCTCGTCCGTCAGCATCTCATTGCTCCAGGGCGGATCGAAGGTGAGTTCCACTTCCACCTTGTCCACGTTGGGCACGTCTTCCACCTTGCGCTTGACGTCATCGGCAATCACCGGGCCCATGCCGCAGCCGGGGGCGGTGAGGGTCATGAGGATGAAGACGTGGTTGCCCTGGTCGGTGTTCTGGCTGACCTGGCAGTCATAGATCAGGCCCAGGTCGACCACGTTGACCGGAATCTCCGGGTCGTAGACATTGCGCAGGGCTTCCCACACCTGGTTTTCGTTCACCGAGCCGTCGCTGGGGGTGTCGAAGCTGCTCTGCGGGACTTCCTTGCCGAGGGCGTCGGCGTCTTTGCCGTCGACCCGCGCGAGGTTGCCGTTGACTGCCACGGTGAAAGTGCCGCCCAGGGCCTGGGTGATGGTGACGAAGGTGTCGCCCGGGATCATGATCTCGGTGCCCGAGGGCACCAGGCGGCCTTCCACTTCCCGTTTGGTCAGTACAACTTCACGCTCTTGCATGGCGATACCCTGATATCAAGCGATGGAAAAACTTTCGCCGCAACCACATTCGGCCGTCGCGTTGGGGTTGCGGAAATGGAACATGGAGTTGAGGCCCTGGGTGATGAAGTCGATCTCGGTGCCGTTCACCAGGTGCAGGTCGTTGTGGCGCACGAAGACTTTCACGTCGTCCGCCACCGGGAAGACGTCGTCGTCTTCATTGGGGGCATCCACCCATTCGGTCTCGTACATGTAACCGGAGCAGCCGCTTTTCTTCACCGCGAGGCGAATACCGGCCATCTCCGGCCGCTTGGTCAGCTGCTTGCGAACGTGTTCCACGGCTGTCGGCGTCATGGTCACGCCGGTTTCGGGCGTAAAGACTTCAGCGCTCATGATCATCCACCTCAGGCTGCAAACAGGCGCTGGATCTTCTTCAGCGCCGTGACGAATTGGTCCACCTCATCCAGCGTGTTGTAGAACGCGAACGAGGCCCGGGCCGTGCCGGGCACGCCGAAGCGTTCCATCAGCGGCATGGCACAGTGGTGTCCGGTACGAATGGCAATGCCCTGCTGGTCGAGCAGGGTGCCGATGTCACTCGGGTGCAGGCCTTCCATCATGAAGGAGAAGACCGGCACCTTGTGCTGGGCCGTGCCGATCAGGCGCAGCCCGGGAATCTCGCTCAGCTGCTGGTGGGCATGGTCCAGCAGGGTTTTCTCGGCGGTCTGGAAGGCCTGGCGGTCGAAGCTGTCGACATAGTCGATCGCGGCCTTCAGGCCCACCGCCTCGGCGATGGCTGGCGTGCCCGCTTCGAAACGGTAGGGCAGCTCGTTCCAGGTCACGTGATCGAAGCTGACGCGCTCGATCATTTCCCCGCCGTACTGATAGGGTGGCAGTTTCGCCAACACTGCCTCGCGGCCGTAGAGCACGCCAATGCCCGTGGGGCCATAGAGCTTGTGGGACGAGAAGGCATAGAAATCACAGCCGATCGCCTGCACATCCACGGCACCGTGGGGCACGGCCTGGGCGCCATCGACCAGCGTTACAGCGCCCTTGGCTTTTGCTTCCGCGACCAGTTGCTGGACCGGATTGACGGTGCCCAGCACGTTGGAGACATGGCCGACGGCGAAGACCGCCGTGCGTTCGCTAAGCTGGTCATGAAAACTGTCCAGATCCAGTTCACCGGCGTCGTTGACTGCCACCACCTTGAGCTCGGCACCGGTGCGCTTGGCCAGCATCTGCCAGGGCACGATGTTGGCGTGGTGTTCCATGTGGCTGATGAGGATCTCATCGCCTTGGCCCAGGCGCTCCGTGAGGCCGTTGGCCACCAGGTTGATGGCTTCCGTGGTACCGCGGGTCCAGATGATCTCCCGGGTGCTGTCCGCATTCAGGAAAACCCGCACCCGCTCCCGGGCGCCTTCGAAGGCGGTGGTTGCCCGGTCGCCCAGGGTGTGGGCGCCGCGATGGACGTTGGAATGGCTTTGCCGGTAATAGGCATCCATGGCATCCAGCACGGCCTTGGGTTTCTGGGCCGATGCGGCGTTGTCCAGATACACCAGGGGCTTGTCATGGACCTTTTGGCCCAGGATCTCGAAGTCCTGGCGGATGCGTTCCACATCCCACTCTGCGGTCGCCTTGGATGCTGCCTGGTTCATGACCTCTCAGGCCTCCTCGAATGTCTCATGGATGAAGCCCGCGATCTGGGCATCAACGGTATCCCGTACCTCTTCGAGAGGAATCTGCCCCACGAGTTCATTGATAAACGCCATACTCAGCAGGGTCGCGGCCTGGTTGCGGTCGATGCCGCGTGAGACCAGGTAGAACAGGGCCTCGTCGTCGAGCTGACCGACCGTGGCCCCATGGGCACATTTGACGTCGTCGGCGTAGATTTCAAGCTCCGGCTTGGTGTCGATCTCCGCTTCGGAGGACAGCAGCAGGTTCTTGTTGTTCATCTCCGCCAGGGACTTCTGGGCATCCCGATGAATATGGATGCGGCCGTTGAAGATCGCGTGGGACTTGCCGGCGGCGATGCAGCGATAGGTTTCCTCGCTGGTGCAGTGCGGCGCCACGTGATCGATCACGGTGTGGTTGTCGAAGTGCTGGCGATTCTGGGTCACCACCACGCCATTCAGGCGGCAGGTGGCCTCTTCCTGCTCCAGGCGCACCTGCAGGTCGTGCCGGCGCAGGTCGCCGCCGAAGCCGACGGTGTGGCTGTCCAGATGGGCGCCGCCCTGCAGCAGGGCACCGGTGGCGCCGACGTGGCGGACGTGTTCCGGCTCCAGGCTCAGGCGCACATGGGTGACCTTGGCGTTGGTGTCCAGATTCAGCTCGGTGACCGCATCCACCAGGATCGGCTGGTCGCCGGCGGCCCAGTATTCCTCCACCAGGGTGATCTCGCTGTCCTGGCCGGCTTCCACGTAGAGGCGCGGGTAGGCGGAACCGGACTGGGAGGCATCGTTGTCCACCATGACGTACAGCGGCTTGTCCAGCTTGGCTTGCGGCGCCAGGCGGATGAACAGGCCATCCTCGAAGCGCGCGGTGTTGAGCTGGGCCAGCTGGGTGGTTTCGGCGTCCAGGGTGCTCTCGAGGCGCTCGGACAGGCGCTGGGCCGTCACTTCGTCCAGGTCCGCAAAGCGGCTCACCTGCACGCCTTCCTGTTGCGGCAGCTCGGAGGCCTGCGCATCCAGGCGGCCATTGCGAATCACGGCGCGATAGGCCGGCGGCCGCGGCAGTTCGTCACCCATGCCAGCGCCACTCAGGGGCCCGGCGAGGCTGTCGTCCAGCTGCAGGTGACGGCTGGAGTATTTCCAGTTTTCCGTCTTGCGCGTAGGCAGCGGCATGGCCGCCAGGGCCTGGCTGCGGGCCTCGCGGATGCGTTGCAGCGGGCCGGGAAGGTCCTGGCCGCCGGCGGTCAGAAACGGATCGGGCAGCGTCGGTGCGACTTTCGCTTTCATCGTGACTCCTTAGCTGGCGGCTTCCGCTTCGTCCTTGATACCCAACCAGCCGTAGCCTTTCTCTTCCAGCTCCAGGGCCAGTTCGCGACCGCCGGACTTGATGATCCGGCCGCCCGCCAGGACGTGAACGTAATCGGGCACGATGTGATCGAGCAGGCGCTGGTAGTGGGTGACCAGCAGGATCGAACGATCCGGGGCTCGCAGGGCATTAACGCCATCGGCGACCACTTTCAGGGCGTCGATATCGAGGCCGGAGTCGGTCTCGTCGAGAATCGCCATGCGCGGTTCCAGCAGCAGCATCTGCATCAGCTCGTTGCGCTTCTTCTCGCCACCGGAGAACCCTTCGTTAACGCCGCGCTTGAGGAAGGACGGATCCAGGTCCACCTGCTTGCATTTTTCCTTGGCCAGCTTCATGAAGCTGACCGCATCCAGCTCTTCCTGGCCGCGGTGCTTGCGTATGGTGTTGACCGCCGTGCGCAGGAACTGCACGTTGCTGACACCGGGAATCTCGACCGGGTACTGGAAGGCCAGGAACAGGCCCGCCCAGGCGCGCTCTTCGATTTCCTTGTCCAGCAGATCCTCGCCATCGAGGGTCACACTGCCACCGGTCACCTCAAAGGCGTCATGGCCCGCCAGGACCTGGGACAGGGTGCTCTTGCCGGAGCCGTTGGGGCCCATGATGGCGTGGACTTCACCGTTACCGATTTCCAGGTCGATGCCCTTGAGAATCGGCGTGCCTTCCACCGAGGCTTGCAGGTTCTTGATGCTCAGCATGTTGTCTTACGTCCTGATTTAAAGCTCAATTTTGAATTCTGTCCGGCCTTCTAGCCCCTCTCCCCTGGTGGGAGAGGGGTTGGGGAGAGGGGGCGGCGGTTTTCGCACCGGCCTGCATTATGGGCACCTGTCGGCGCCTTCCCCCTCTCCCTGGCCCTCTCCCACCAGGGGAGAGGGGAAGTAGGGCGCTAACGGGTTTGATTAGCCCACAGCCCCTTCGAGACTGACTTCCAGCAACTTGCCCGCCTCGACCGCAAACTCCATCGGCAGCTCCTTGAACACCTCTTTACAGAAGCCGTTGACGATCATGGACACCGCCTGTTCCGGGTCGATGCCACGCTGGCGGCAGAGGAACATCTGCTCGTCGCTGACCTTGGAGGTGGTGGCCTCGTGCTCGACGATGGCGCTCTGGTTCTTGCTTTCGATGTACGGGAAGGTGTGGGCCCCGCACTGGTCGCCGATCAGCAGCGAGTCGCACTGGGTGTAATTGCGCGCGTTCTTCGCGGCCGGACCGAAACGCACCAGGCCGCGATAGCTGTTGTTGCTGCGCCCGGCGGAGATCCCCTTGGAGATGATGGTGCTCTTGGTGTTCTTGCCCAGGTGGATCATCTTGGTGCCGGTGTCGGCCTGCTGGTAATTGTTGGTCAGGGCCACGGAATAGAACTCGCCGACGCTGTTGTCGCCCTGCAGGATGCAGCTGGGGTACTTCCAGGTGACGGCGGAGCCGGTTTCCACCTGGGTCCAGGAAATCTTGGAGTTCTTGCCGCGACAGGCGCCCCGCTTGGTGACGAAGTTGTAGATGCCGCCCTTGCCGTTCTCGTCGCCCGGATACCAGTTCTGCACCGTGGAGTACTTGATCTCGGCATCGTCCAGTGCCACCAGTTCCACTACCGCGGCGTGCAGCTGGTTCTCGTCCCGCATGGGGGCGGTGCAGCCTTCCAGGTAGCTGACGTGGCTGGCGTCGTCGGCGATGATCAGGGTGCGCTCGAACTGGCCGGTGTTGGCCGCGTTGATGCGGAAGTAGGTGGACAGTTCCAGCGGGCAGCGCACGCCCTTGGGAATGTAGACGAAAGAGCCGTCACTGAAGACCGCCGAGTTGAGGGCGGCGAAATAGTTGTCGCCCTGGGGTACCACGCTGCCCAGGTACTTCTTCACCAGCTCCGGGTGCTTGTGCACCGCCTCGGAGATGGGGCAGAAGATGACGCCGGCCTCGGCCAGCTTGTCCTTGAAGGTGGTGGTGACGGAGACGGAATCGAACACCGCGTCCACGGCGACACCGGCCAGGGCCGCGCGCTCGTGCAGGGGAATGCCCAGCTTCTCGTAGGTGCGCAGCAGCTCCGGATCCACCTCGTCCAGGCTCTGGGGCTTGTCCTTGTTGGACTTGGGCGCGGAGTAGTAGGAGATGGACTGCAGGTCGATCTTGGGGAAATCGACGTGGGCCCAGTCGGGCTCGACCATTTCCAGGAACCTGCGGTAGGCCTTGAGGCGCCACTCGGTCATCCACTCGGGCTCGCCTTTCACCTCGGAGAGGCGGCGGATCACGTCTTCGTTCAGACCCGGTTCAAAGGTTTCCGCCTCGATCTCGGTGACAAAGCCATGCTCGTACTCATGTTTGATGAGTTCGTCGACCGGCTTGCCTGTATTCGCCATGGTTAATGCTCCGTCGGTCTCTCTCAACAGGGTTCGCACTTCGGCGAACGCCTTGCATTATCTGCGCCACCCATCATGCAGGGCGGCGATTAAACTGTTCAGGAACGATGCTTCCGAAACTGTACGACGCCGTGTTGCCGCCAGTTTTTGTTGGTCTGGGAGGACTTCCAGTCCTTCTTTTGGGACGAGATTGTACAATAACAGAGTAAAATAGTCAGGTATTTTGCGCAATTTGTTGGTTGTTGTTTGATCAGGGCACTTTTCAGGCGGGATTATACCGGGTTTGGCGGTAAATTGCGTCCGACGTCAGACGTCAGACGTCCGACGTCGGACGCTCAGATGTTACTTCACAGGTTCGTATAGATGGCTGAGATCCGTGCCGTAACTGATGTTGACCAGGGACCAGCCCTCGGTGGGCTGATAGAAGGTGAACTCCCAGAACAGCGCTGCCTGCTGGAATTTCTGCAGGTAGGTGATGCGCAGCAGGTGGTCCTTGATGTGTTCGGTGCGCACACGGTCCCAGGCCAGGGGCTTGCCCACCTGCTCGAACACCTTCTTGAAGTAGCCGGCAGCCTTGTCGCCACTGTTGTCAAAGGCTTCCACATCCACCCCGACCGCATTGCGAATACCGGCGTAGGCCTTGGCGATATCGCCGTCGGTAGCGGCGGTCAGGAACTGATCCGTGGCCTTGCCCACCGCTTCCTTGTCCTTGAGCGGCTCGGCATGGGCGGTGATGGCGAAGCAAAGCAGGGCAAGCAGGGCAAGCAGGGTGAGCAGACGTGGCATCGGCCTCTCCAGGGGTTGGCAAAGAAAGGGGGAAGCTTACCGCTGTTTCCGGGCGCTGCGCAAAGTGGCAGTCAGAGAGTGTCGGACGCTCTCGATCCCGGTAAAGATGTGCGTCCCCCCAGGGCCCCCGTTTATACTGCGCCTTTTCAACAGGTTGCCCTCATGGCCGTCGCTACCGCACTGCTCGTCAAATTGATCCCCCTTTACCTGCTGATCGTGCTGGGCTGGCTTGCCGGGCGCTTTGTGGGTGCGCGGGGCGAGCATATCGCGCCGCTGATGATGTATTTCGTGACGCCGGCGGTGGTCTTCAGTGGTGTCATGTCCGCCCCGCTGACGCCGCAGGTTTTGCTGTTGCCCCTGCTGGTCTGGGCAACCTGTGTGGTGATGAGCCTTGTGTTCCTGAAGCTGGGTAAGGGCCTGTTGGGCGACAATCGTGCGAACATTCTGGCGCTGGCGGTCGGCACCGGCAATACCGGGTATTTCGGGATTCCGGTGGCGCTGCTGCTGTTCGGCGAAGAGGGATTGGGCCTGTACATCATCTGCATGCTCGGCACCACCCTGTTCGAAAATTCCGTCGGCTTCTACATTGCCGCCCGTGGGCGCTATGGTGCCCGCGAGTGCTTCGCCCGGGTACTGCGCCTGCCGTCGCTCTATGCCTTTGCAGCCGCCGCCATCCTCAACACGAACGGGATCGCTATGCCCGAGGCGGTGGCGCCGTTTTTCGACAATATGTTCGGCGCCTACAGCACGTTCGGCATGATGATTATCGGCATGAGCATCGGACGTCTTTCGGGACTGGCCGGAGACTGGCGTTTCACCGGCGCCACGGGCGTGGGGCGTTTTGTGGCGTGGCCACTGCTGGTACTGACGCTCTGGAGTCTCGACGTCGCCGGTCCGCGGATATACGAAGAGGCGGTTTATCAGTCCCTGTTTCTCATTTCCCTCACGCCGGTGGCGGCCAATACCGTGGTCATCGCCACCCTCGTGGGCTATCCCCCGCGACAGGTGGCTGGAACCACGCTCCTGAGCACCCTGTTCGCGCTGGTTTATATACCGTTGATGGTGTCGATCTTTCTGGGCGGATAAGGGGGAGGGCGGGTGCTCTTAAGGAGTGACGACAGCAGACCTGATACCATGCCCTATAGAGCTGTTGCAGATTTGACCACTCCAGGGGATGCCGTTGGTTATGGACACGCAAGAAGCGAGCTACGATGTGGCCATCGTCGGGGCGGGCATCGCCGGCTGCACAGCGGCGCTGCTGTATGCCAGAGCCGGCCTGAAGGTGGCGCTGTTGGAGCGGGCCGCGTCCCTGGATGATTACAAACCGCTATGTACTCATTATCTGCAGCCGGGCGCCGTGCCGGTACTCCGGGAGTTGTCGCTTTATGAAGCGGTTCTGGCCGAGGGTGGCCTGCATTCAAGCATGCATATCCGCTCGCCATGGGGTGCCTTTACGGTGCCTCATGGGCGGGGAGATCGCGGCCTGAACGTTCGCCGCAGCCTGCTGGATCCCCTGCTGCATCGGGCGGTTCAGCGCCAGTCCGGCGTTGACCTGATGCTGGGCGTGCGGCCGGCGGAGCTGGTCAGGCAGGGCTCTGGGATCGGCGGCGTCGTGGCGCGTAATGATCAGGGCGACTCGTTGACCCTGCATGCCCGTCTGGTGGTCGCCGCGGATGGCCGCAGTTCCTCCATGGTCCGCCTGGCCGACCTCGAGACTCGGGAAACCCGCAACGAGCGTTTCAGCTTTTTCAGTTACTACCGCGGACTGCACCGGTATCCGGACAATAACGTGCAGGTCTGGCTGGCCGATGGCGGCCAATCCTACGTTGCCGCCTTTCCCAACGATCGTGATCTGACCCTGGTGAGCTGCTACGTTCCGCTGTCCCGTTACGACCAGTGGCGTGGGCGGGCGCAGCAGCGCTATGAGGAGATGGTGGCCCGTCAGCCTGAGGGTCCGGATCTGTCCGAAGGTGTGCAGGTCACGCCCCTGCGCGGCATGCGCCGGATGCCGTCCCTGGTTCGCCGCAACCGGTTGCCGGGACTGGCGCTGGTGGGGGATGCGGCCATGGCGGTGGATCCACTGGCCGGGGTTGGCTGCGCCTGGGCCTTTCAGTCCGCGCAGCTTCTGGCGCGCAGCACGGCACCGGTACTGGCGCGGGATGCCGGTCGGGCGCGGCTTGCGCAGGCCCTGCGCGTCTATCGGTGGCGTCATGCCCTGCAGTTCGGGCCGCAGTATTTCGCCATTACACGCTTTTCCCTCGCCAAACCCTACAATCCGCTGACGCGGTTGACGCTACGCCTCGCGGGCGGGCTGTTCCGGGATCCCGGGGCCATGGAGTCCCTGTCTGTCGCCTCCTCGCCGCGAGCCTGAACGGTCTTTGTCCGGAAAGCGCCTCCAGAGACACTAGAGCTGCTGCAGGTTATTCAGTATCCACTCAGCCCGGCGCAGCACTGCGACACGTTGTTCCGGGGCCTGCTTGTCCCAGTTGCGATACATCATGCCCATGCGCGGATTGTTGGCGAACTGCTTGTGGTGGCGATCGAGAAAATGCCAGTAGAGGCTGTTGAACGGGCAGGCGTCCTCTGTGGTGGTTTCCTTGACGTTGTATCGGCAATGGCGGCAATGGTCGGACATGCGGTTGATGTACTTGCCGCTGGCCGCGTAGGGCTTGGAGCCCAGGTAGCCGGCGTCGGCGTGCATGACCATGCCCAGGGTGTTGGGCAGTTCCACCCAATCGAAAGCATCGGCATAGACTGCCAGGTACCAGTCGCAGATCTCCCTGGGTGCGATGCCGGTCAGCAGCGCGAAGTTGCCGGTGACCATCAGGCGCTGGATGTGATGAGCGTAGGCATTGCGCCGGGTGGCGTCGATTGCCCGGTGCAGGCAGCGCATGCCGGTCTCCCCGGTCCAGTAGAACCAGGGCAGGGCGCGGTCATTACCGAGGCGATTCTCGTCGGCATAACCGGGCATCTGCAACCAGTAGATCCCACGCACGAATTCGCGCCAGCCGATGATCTGGCGGATAAAACCTTCCACCGCATTCAGCGGCGCCCGGCCATCGTGCCAGGCGTCCTCCACGGCCCGGCAGACTTCCAGGGGCGCCAGCAGGCCGATGTTGAGGTAGGGGGACAGAATGGAGTGGAACAGCAGGTCCTCATGATCCGACATGGCGTCCTGATAATCACCGAAATAGGGCAGGGCATAATCAATAAAATGTGTCAGGGCCTGCCGGGCCTGCTCCCTCGTCACGGCATAGCCGAATCCCCCGGTTTCACCGAAGTGGTCGGACAGGTGTGTCTCGACGGTGTCGATGACTTCCCGGGTGAGAGTGTCGGGCTCGATGCGAAAAGGCCGGGGCGCCGGAGGCTTGCCGGTCCATTTCTTGCGATTGGCCGCATCGTAGTTCCAATCCCCGCCCGCGGGCTGATCGCCGTCCATCAATAACCCGGTCTTGCGGCGCATTTCCCGATAGAAGAACTCCATGCGCAGCTGTTTGCGGCCCCGGGCCCAATCGGCAAATTCATCCTTGCTGCAGACAAAACGGGTATCGGGGCGAATGGCTACCGGCACCGCCAGGTGTTCCGACCAGCGCTGGATATCTTCATGCAGCCGCCACTCGCCGCATTCGGTGGTGATCACCGCTTGCGGGCGATGGGCCTGCACCTCCTTCGCCACCACCGCGAACAGGCTTTTCTCACTCCGGGCGGGATCGAAGTGATGGTAATGCACCGTCCAGCCCTGCTCCTGCAGCTGCCGGGCAAAGTGGCGCATGGCGCTGAAGATGAGGATGATTTTCTGCTTGTGGTGGTTGGTGTAACCCGCCTCGTCGGCCACTTCGGCCATGACGATGCGGTCCTGCTCCGGATCGGCGTGGGCCAGGGCGGAGAGGTTTTCGGAGAGTTGGTCGCCGAGGATGAGGATGAGGTTGCGCATGGGAGGGCATACGCTCGGCGGGGCGGGTTGGTTTAGAGTGTTGGACGTTTCACGTTTCACGTTTCACGTCCCAGCGTTTCGAAGAATGTGCGAGCTTGCGGGTTGGTGGGGAAGATCATCTCGACGCGGAGCTCTGACAGGAAAACATCGTTGGTTGGGCCGAAGTGGGCCACCATCGTGGTGGTTTCCAGGATCTGCCCGCCCATGTTGAGGCGGGTGCGGACGGATGGCGAGGCACCGAGTGCGGCCGGCCGTGGCAGTTCCTTCACCAGGTCATATACCCGCTCCACCAGTGATTGCATGCGGGCGTCGCCCCAGAAACGTTCGGCATCCTTTTGCAGGTACCAATAGGCCGACCAGGCCACTTCGGGCCAGTTGTCGATGATGTGGGGCCAGTGGTCCGAGAACAGGTAGGCTTCATAGAGGTTGAGCGGGCCGCTTTCGCTGTCCTGGGGGAGCATCCGGTATGCGGTGGGATTGGCATGCATGACGTCGCCCCAGCGGTTGAGCACAAAGGCGGGGTTGGGGGCATGGTTGTTGATCAGCTCGCTCACCGCTTCCCGGTAGACCTTCAGCGCGTGGCTGTCGTAGTCCTGCTCAGCATAGACCGCCGGCAGACCTGCGGCAGTCAACAGGTGGTTGGTTTCCCGCAGGGGGACGTCCAGGGTCTCGGCCAACTTCAGCACCAGCTCGCGTTTGGGGCGTGAACGACCGGTCTCGATGAAAGAGAGATGACGTGGGGAAATCTCCGCCTCCACGGCCAGATCCAATTGGCTCATGCGGCGTTGTTTGCGCCACTGTTTGAGTTGTCGCCCAAAGGCCGACACCTGGGCCTGCTTTGCGGCCGGGGCTGCTACCGATCCCATCCTGATCCTTCCGTGATTACCTTTTCGGGAAGTGCGGTCCGCCTTCCCAAAGATGAAGATGATCCTGACAGCGTAATCCATCCCATCGACCGCGTCAGGAGGCGCTTCACAATATGGTTATGCGACTGATTGTTCCGATGGCTTTTGTGCTCTTTGCGGCGTTTACCGCCTGGGTCCTGGCCACTTATCCGGAGGGATTCTGGAGCTGGTTTTTCGGTTTGATCGGCAACTCGGCGACTTTGCAGGTGGTGCTGGACCTGTCGATTTCGTTACTGCTGTTGTGGCAGTTCATTTATTGGGATCACAAGGCACGGGGAGGTAATGCGGGGGTGGTCGTTGTGTTTCTTGTGCTCACCTTGGGTCTGGGGGTGATTGCTCCGCTGGCGTTCCTGACTTTGCGGGCGCTGAAGCCACGGTGGTTCTATCCGGAAGGGGTGTCGGTGGATGGTGCGGTATAGCCTCGGCCGAATCCATAGCATGTGTTCTGGGCGCCTGGCGGCGCCTGCCCCCTCACCCTGGCCCTCTCCCGCGGTGGGGAGAGGGGATGTATACATTAACTTGGGTGAGAGCAGGCTGTTTCGGTGTCCGACGCCAGGCGGCTTACGTCGCCTGCATCTGCTCCCGCACCCGATCCGGCAGGGAGTACTGGCCGATGCGCTTCAACACCGTGCTGTACTGCTTCAGGAAACTGTTGGTGTTGTAGGGCAGGCCGTACTTGCGGCAGACCGCTTCCACCTTCGGCGCCATCTCACGGTAGCGGTGGGCCGGGATGTCCGGGAAGAGGTGGTGTTCGATCTGGTAGCTCAGGTGCCCGCTCAGCAGGTGCAGCCAGTTGCCGCCAGTGAAGTTGGACGAGCCCAGCATCTGGCGGTAGTACCAATGGCCCTTGGACTCGTTCTCGCACTCTTCCTCGGTGAACGTCTGGGCCTGTTCGGTGAAGTGGCCGCAGAAAATGATGGTCGAGGACCACAGGTTGCGCATCAGGTTGGCCAGCACGTTGCCGGTCAGGACGATCGGTGCCACGGGTAGCGTTAGCAGCGGGAAGAACACGTAATCCTTGAACGCCTGACGACCGCCCTTGCGCAGGAAGGCCTTGAACAGGCCCTTCTTGTCGGACCATTTGATTTCCCGGCGGCGCAGTTTTTCGGTTTCCAGCTCGTGCAGGCCCACGCCCCACTGGAAGAAAACGCTGAGCAGGATGTAGTTGATCAGCTGCAGCGCGTGGCGCGGCTTCCAGGACTCACTTTCCTCCAAACGCAGTACCGCATAACCGTAATCCCGGTCCTTGCCGAGGATGTTGGTGTAGGTGTGGTGCTCGTAGTTGTGGGTCCGGCGCCAGGAATCGCTGTCGCACACGGTGTCCCACTCATAGTTCTGGGAGTACAGGTCCGGATCGTTCATCCAGTCGTACTGGCCGTGCATGATGTTATGGCCGATCTCCATGTTCTCGATGATCTTGGCCAGCCCCAGCGAGGTGACCGCGGCCACGAAGACCGGCGGTATGAAGCCGAAGGGCATCAGTACGCGCCCGGACACTTCCAGCGACCGCTGCATGCGGATCACCTTGCGGATGTACCGGGCGTCTTTTTCACCCAGGTCTTTCACCACCTCTTCGCGGATGGCATCGAGGTCCTGTTGTAACTGGTCCAGTTGGGTTGGGCTCAGCTGTTTCATAACAGACAGTCCTCCTTAAATATCGAGCGTGACCGGGCCCTTTGCCACGGACACGCAGAGTTGAATGGTTTCTTCGCCGGGGCCGGAGGTCTTGCCGGTCAGGCGATTGACGACGGTGCCTTCCAGCTTGCGGCAGCTGCACTGGTGGCAAATGCCCATACGACAGCCATGTTCGGGCCGTAATTGGGCGGACTCTGCCACTTCCAGCAGTGAGGCATCGTCTTCGGCCTCAGTCGCCACATCGCTGCGACTGAAGGTCACGGTGCCGCCCAGATCCTCATCCGTCAGCGGGGCAGTGGCGACGGTGAACGAGGTCCGATGGCGCCGCGCTTCCGGATGGCCGGCTTCCCCGAGCAGGCTGTCGGCCAGGTCCATCAGGCCCGGCGGGCCGCACAGGTAGGTTTCCCGACGTTTCAGGTCATCGACCCGTGCCAGCTGCTCCGACAGCAGCACCGGCACATCTCCATCGGGCTCCGTGGTGACCCAGTGAACGGTCAGCCAGGGCCAGCTGGACTCCAGCCGGTGCAATACCTTGGCGCCAATCTGGTCTTCCGGCGTCCGCGTCAGGTAGATCAGTGTAATGGGCGCGGTGTAGCCGCGGGTGTACAGCCATTGCAGCTGAGACAGGAAGGGCGTGATACCGCTGCCCCCGGCAATCATCAGCAGCTGTTGCGGCCGTTGCGGCGGCTCGCAGGTGCCATAGGCCGAACCGATTTCCAGCCAGTCGCCGGCGCGCACCTGGTCATGCAGCCATCCGGTCACCAACCCCTGGGGCTGGCGCTTGATGGTCATGGTGACCGTGCCTTCCGTCTCCCACTGCTCCGGCGAGGAAGACAGACTGAATGGACGCTGGTGGCGGACGCCATCGACTTCCACCGTCAGGTTGGCGTGCTGTCCGGCCACAAATCCCTGCCAGCGGCGTGACGGGCGCAGAACGAAGGTTTTGGTGTCCGCGGTTTCCTCGAACACATCCTCGACCCGCACCGGGGTGTAGCCCCGAACCCACATCGGATTGAGACGCTCCAGCAGCGGATCGAAATACGCCGCCGGGTTGTTCTGGTTGGAAAGCTGCCGGCCCAGCCATTGGGCCATGGTGTTCTGGTGCAGCATGGTTATGCCTCTCTATGTGTACGAGTGTTCACATCATGTGAACAAGTGTGCACAAAGAGGTGTGGTCTCGTCAATCACCATCGGTCGATTTGGGGGTTTTTCCTAATTCCATGATTTAAATGGACTATCAGTTGCTCCTTGCGGGAGTTCTGGTAGAGGCAGGCCTGGCCGCACCATTTTGTGGCCCGAAATGACAGGCGGGATGGCGGTGGTAGGTGTTTTTTGTGTACAATCGTTTACCTTGGCCGAATGATGTTGGCGGGGTGTTTGAAAATGTCGAAGAGCAAGCCACGGCGAAAGCCGGGAGAAACGCGCGATAAACTCATGGGGGCAGCGCTGGGTCTGGTGGGCAAGGGGCGCCACTTTGCCAGCCTGGGCATCCGCGAGGTCACGCGCGAAGCAGGTGTGGTGCCCACTTCCTTCTACCGCCACTTCCGCAACATGGATGACCTCGGACTGCAACTGGTCGACGAGCTGGGCCTGATCCTGCGTAAGCTGATGCGCGAAGCCCGCAATACGGCCCTGCATGCGGAAAAACTGATCGCCGAATCGGTCGATACCTTTGTGAATTATGTGCTGGCCAATCGCGCCTTCTTCATGTTTATGGCCCAGGGCCTGGCGGGGGAAAGCCGGGCGGTGCAGGAGGGCATTCGCAGCGAGATGCGCTTCTTCGCCAGCGAACTGGCCAACGACCTGCGCCGGATGCGGTTGGCTGACCATCTGAACGATGCCGATCTGGACATGGTGAGCGAACTGGTGATCCGCACCGTGGCCTTTACGCTGACCGACCTGTTGAGTATTGCGCCGGGGGATGACTATCAGGTTGATCAGGTGCGCGAGCGTACTTCGCGGTATCTGCAGCTGATTTTTGTGGGGGCGGCGCATTGGCAGTCCGGTGAGGGGGCGGGAGCGGAATCGCGGACGGCGAGAGGTTCCTTAAGGATGGATTAGGCCCTTTGCACGTCATACCCGCGCAGGCGGGTATCCAGGGCGGCCATCACCGAGCCTTGATGCAAAACGCTCTGGATCCCCGCCTGCGCGGGGATGACGTTTCGAGATCTGAGTGTGGGGGTTTACGCTGAAAGCGTCCAACGTCCAACGTCCAACGTCCAACGTCCAACGTCCAACGTCCAACGTCCAACGTCCAACGTCCAACGTCCAACGTCCAACGTCCAGCGTCAGCTCGACAACACATCCTCGTCGTCATAATCCTCCTGCGGCGGGCAGTGATACTCGTCCAGCAACTCCCCGTCCTCGACACTCTCCAGGTGCACATCAAAGCCCCACAGCCGGTGCACATGGCGCAGCACTTCCTCGGCCTCGTCGTCCAGGGGCACCCGGTCCACGGGGATGTGGCGCAGGGTCAGGGAGCGGTCGCCGCGCACGTCCACGTTCCAAACCTGGATGTTGGGCTCGCGGTAGCTGAGGTTGTACTGGCGCGCCAGCTTCTCGCGAATGGCCTGGTAGCCGGCGTCATCGTGGATGGCGGTAACCTCGTACACCGGTTCGCGCTCGTCGTCGCAGATGGCGAACAGCTTGAGGTCCCGGATCACCTTGGGGGAGAGGAACTGCAGGATGAAGCTCTCGTCCTTGAAGTTCTTCATGGCGAAGTGGAGGGTTTCCAGCCAGTCGCTGCCGGCGATGTCCGGGAACCAGCGTTTGTCCTCTTCCGTGGGATCCTCGCAGATCCGGCGGATGTCGGAATACATGGAGAAGCCCAGGGTGTAGGGGTTGATGCCGGAATACCAGGGGCTGTCGAACGGCGGCTGGTAGATGACGGCGGTGTGGCTTTGCAGCAGCTCCAGCATGAAGCCGTCGGTCACCAGCCCCTTGTCGTAGAGGCGGTGAATGATGGTGTAGTGCCAGAAACTGGCCCAGCCTTCGTTCATCACCTGGGTCTGGCGTTGTGGATAGAAATACTGCGCGATTTTGCGCACGATCCGCACCAGTTCGCGCTGCCAGGTTTCCAGCAGGGGCGCGTTCTTTTCAATGAAATAGAGAATGTTTTCCTGCGGCTCGGCCGGGTAGCGGTGGCCGCTTTTTTCCTGCTCCTTTTCCGGTTCCAGCTGCGGAATGGTCCGCCAAAGATCGTTGATCTGGCGCTGACGGTATTCTTCCCGTTCCTTCTGGCGCCGGCGTTCCTCGGCCGCGGAGATCGGGGCGGGGCGCTTATAGCGGTCCACACCGTAGTTCATGATGGCGTGGCAGGAATCCAGGAATGATTCCACTTCTTCCAGCCCGTAACGCTCCTCGCATTCAGCCACGTACTGCTTGGCGAATACCAGGTAGTCGATGATGGCGCTGGCGTCGGTCCAGGTCTTGAACAGGTAGTTGTTCTTGAAGAACGAGTTGTGCCCGTAACAGGCATGGGCAATGACCAGCGCCTGCATCGGCATGGTGTTTTCTTCCATGAGATAGGCGATACAGGGATCGGAGTTGATCACGATCTCGTAGGCCAGTCCCATCTGGCCGCGCTGGTAGCGCTTGGAGGTGTTGAGGAACTGCTTGCCGAAGGACCAGTGATGATAGCCCACGGGCATGCCCACGGAACTGTAGGCGTCCATCATCTGCTCGGCGCTGATCACCTCGATCTGGTTGGGGTAGGTGTCCAGCTTGAATTCTTCGGCGATCTTGGCGATTTCCTCGTCATATCGCTTGACCAGGTCGAAGGTCCATTCCGACCCGGTGGAAATGGGCTCTGTCATGCCGCTTTCCTCTCAAACAGCCGTCGGAAGACCGGATAGATGTCGCCGGCATCGGTAATCTGCTGCATGGCGAAGGCTTCCGGGTTTTCCGCCTGAATCTTCTCGTACTCGTACCAGAGCATCTGATGATCCTGTGGGGTGATCTCCACATAGGCGTAGTACTGCACCAGCGGCAGCAGCTGCTCCGACAGGATCTTGCCACACACCGGAGAATCGTCGTTCCAGTTGTCCCCATCGGAGGCCTGGGCGGCGTAGATGTTCCACTCGGCCGGGGAATAGCGCGCCTCGATGATCTGCTTCATCAGCTTGAGGGCGCTGGAGACGATGGTGCCGCCGGTTTCCCGGGAGTAGAAGAACTCTTCCTCGTCCACTTCCTTGGCGCTGGTGTGGTGGCGGATGAAGACCACTTCGATGCGCTGGTAGTTCTTCTTCAGGAACAGGTAGAGCAGGATGAAGAAGCGCTTGGCGATGTCCTTGTGCATCTGGCTCATGGAGCCGGACACGTCCATCAGGCAGAACATGACCGCGCTGGTGGCCGGCTTGGGCTCGCGCACGTGCTGGTTGTAGCGCAGATCGATCTCGTCGATCCAGGGAATACGGCGCACCCGGGCCTTGAGATCGGCCAGTTCCTGCTCCAGGGCCTTGATCTGGTCCTGTTTGCTGAAGGCGGGATCGGGGATATCCGGCTCCGCCCGCAGTTCCTCCAGCTGCTGTTCCAGTTCACGGATCTTGCGCCGCCGCGAGCCGGAGAGGCTCAGGCGCCGGGCGTAGGCGCCGCGCAGGGAGCGCACCACGTTGAGCTTGGCCGGTACCCCCTGGGAGGTGTAGCCGGCGCGCACGTACTTGAACGCTTCGGCATCCTTGAGCTGTTTGCGGGCCAGGTTGGGCAGTTCCAGATCATCGAACAGGAAATCGAGAAACTCTTCCTGGGTGATCTGGAAGACAAACTCATCCATGCCCTCGCCATCGGGGCTGGCCTGGCCTTCGCCCCCGCCACCGCCGCTGCCAGCCGGGGGCTTGGGCAGGCGGTCGCCGCTGACGAATTCCTTGTTGCCGGGGTGGACGACTTCACGCCGTCCGCCCTTGCCATGGTGGAAAGTGGGCTCACTGATATCCTTGGTCGGGATACTGACTTTCTCGCCCCGCTCGATGTCGGTGATCGAACGCTTGTGCACCGCGTCCGCCACAGCACGCTTGATATGGTGGCGGTAGCGGCGCAGGAATCGCTCGCGGTTGACGGCACTCTTGTTCTTGCCGTTAAGCCGTCGATCGATAACGTGGGTCATGCCCATAAAAACTCTCCCGAACGGTGAGGGAAACGTTGAGTCGGGTCCCCGTCGTTCCCGCGCAGGCGGGAACCCATGGCCGCTCTGGATACCCGCCTTCGCGGGTATGACGGTGCCTTCAACGGTTTCTCGGGGAAACGCATCGGTGCTTTTTCACCTCCCGTCCCTTATTGGGATTTACGCACCCGCAGGTACCATTCTGCAAGCAGACGCACCTGCTTTTCGGTGTAGCCACGGTCGATCATCCGCTCCACGAACTGGCGATGCTTGCGCTGATCGTCTTCGGAGCCCTTCGGGTTGAAGGAGATCACCGGCAACAGATCCTCGGTGTTGGAGAACATCTTCTTCTCGATCACACCGCGCAGTTTCTCGTAACTGAGCCAGGACGGGTTCTTGCCCTGGTTGCTGGCCCGGGCCCGCAGCACGAAGTTGACCACCTCGTTGCGGAAGTCCTTCGGGTTGGAAATGCCCGCCGGCTTCTCGATCTTCTCCAGCTCGTCGTTGATCGCGGCGCGGTCGAGGATTTCGCCGGTTTCCGGATCGCGGTACTCCTGATCCTGGATCCAGAAGTCGGCGTACGTGACGTAGCGGTCGAACAGGTTCTGGCCGTATTCGGAGTAGGATTCCAGATAGGCGGTCTGGATTTCCTTGCCGATGAACTCCACGTAGTGCGGGGCCATGAATTCCTTGATGAAGCGCAGATAGCGTTCCTGCACTTCGGCCGGGAACTGTTCCTGCTCAATCTGCTTTTCCAGCACATACAACAGGTGGACCGGGTTGGCCGCCACTTCAGTGGTGTCGAAGTTGAACACCTTGGACAGTATCTTGAAGGCGAAACGGGTGGAAAGCCCGTCCATGCCCTCGTTGACGCCGGCCGCGTCGCGGTATTCCTGGATCGATTTGGCCTTGGGGTCGGTGTCCTTGATGTTCTGGCCGTCGTACACTTTCATCTTGGAGTAGATACTGGAGTTCTCCGGCTCCTTCAGGCGCGAGAGCACGGTGAACTGGGCGAGCATGCTCAGGGTGTCCGGGGCACAGGGGGCGCCGGCCAGGGAGCTTTCCCGCAGCAGCTTCTTGTAGATCTCGATTTCCTCGCTGACCCGCAGGCAGTAGGGCACCTTGACGATGTAGACCCGGTCGAGGAAGGCCTCGTTGTGCTTGTTGTTGCGGAAGGTCTGCCACTCGGATTCGTTGGAGTGGGCCAGAATGATGCCGTCGAACGGCACCGAGCCCATGCCTTCGGTGGTGTTGTAGTTGCCTTCCTGGGTCGCGGTCAGCAGCGGGTGCAGGACCTTGATCGGGGCCTTGAACATCTCGACGAATTCCATCAGCCCCTGGTTGGCCCGGGACAGGCCGCCGGAGAAGCTGTAGGAATCGGGATCATCCTGGGGGAACTCCTCCAGCATGCGGATGTTGACCTTGCCCACGAGGGCGGAAATGTCCTGGTTGTTCTCGTCACCGGGTTCGGTCTTGGAAATGGCCACCTGGTCGAGAATCGACGGGTAGCGCTTGACCACGCGGAACTGGCTGATATCGCCGCCGTACTCGTGCAGGCGCTTGACCGCCCAGGGTGACATGATCGGCTTCAGGTAACGGCGCGGGATGCCGTATTCCTCTTCCAGGATGGGGCCGTCTTCACCGGGATCGAACAGCCCCAGCGGGGATTCGTTCACCGGCGAGCCCTTGATGGCGTAGAAGGGCACTTTCTGCATCAGCTGCTTGAGCTTCTCGGCCAGGGAGGACTTGCCCCCGCCCACCGGGCCCAGCAGATAGAGGATCTGTTTCTTCTCTTCCAGCCCCTGGGCGGCGTGGCGGAAGAAGGAGACGATGTTCTCGACGGCGTCCTCCATGCCGTAGAACTCGGCAAATTCGGGATAGCGTTTGATGACCTTATTGGAAAAGATGCGCGACAGCCTGGAGTCTCTGGACGTGTCGATCATTTCCGGTTCACCAATCGCCATCAGCATCCTTTCAGCGGCGGTGGCGTATGCAGCGGTGTCTTCTTTGCAGATCTGAAGGTACTCCTCCAGGCTGTATTCCTCCTCCTGTGTCGAGTCGTACCGGTTCTTGAAGTGCTGCAAAATACTCATACTTGGCCCCCTTGCTTGTCATTCAAGCGCGATTACACGGCATGGTCCCTCAAAGCTTTGGTTTGGCCAGTCGGCATTCAGTCGCTCGCTCGACTGGCGATTGCATTCGGGGATGGCCGGTCAGATATTGAGGTGTCGGACCGGGTCCCATCGGATGGCTGGAATTTGTTCTGGCGCGAACCGCTCAACCCATTTCGGTGAGGGGCATGGTGCGGTGTATCGACGACTTGTCGCGTCTTCTGACCGCTCGCCCGTGGCGTCGCCCTGATAACCTCAGCATAGTTCAGAGTTCGTACCTTTGACAGCGTAAATTCATCACGGTTCCGAAACTCTTTTTCAGGGATTACAGGCTGTTAAGATTGGCCGGAGAGGGACAGAAACCATAGGGGGACCGTGCTTTAACCGGAGCCAACTGTGCGTTGCCAAACGAGATTCTTGTATAGTGGATAACCTGAGAAAGCGTTTGTTGATCTTTTTTTGCGGACTTTGCGAAGTGCTTTGCCAAGGAACCTTTTGGACCAAAAGGATGAGTCATGGAACGTTCCCCCGTTTTTGTCACCGGCGCCGGTGGCTTCATCGGCCGCCGCCTGGTGAGATCCCTGGCACGGGACGGTCACCCCGTGACAGCGCTGCTGATGGAGGCCGAGCCCCCTGCACCCGACTGGCCGGCAGACGTGACGCTGGAACGGGGCGACGTCACGCGTATTGAAACCCTGCGTGCATCCATCCCCGAGGGTGCCCGGATCGTGCACCTGGCCGCCATGGTGGGGGATTGGGGCGAGCCACAGGCCCATCATCGGGTCACGGTGCAGGGGACAGAAAATCTGCTGGCGGTGGCGGTGGAAAAGAAGGCTGAACACCTGGTCCTCAGTTCCAGCATCGTGGTGTACGGGCACCATATCGGCTCGGGGCCGCTGGATGAGTCGCATCCCTTTGGTGATCCCCTGGCGCCCTATGATCGCTGCAAGCAGGCGCAGGAAACCCTGTTCGTCAATTACGCCCGGAATGCCGACATACCCTACACGGTGATTCGGCCGGCCAATGTCTTCGGCCCCGGCTCGGGGCCCTGGGTGTTGAGCCTTTTGGAGGAAATGAAACGGGGCACGCCGACCCTGGTGGGCGGGGGCGAGTTCGATGCCGGGCTGGTCTACGTGGACAATCTGGTGGACCTGTTCAAACGGGCGCTTGAGCGCTCCGAGGCCCGTAACAAAACCTTCATTGGTGCCGATGGCTTTGGCGTGACCTGGCGCCAGTATATGGAGGACCTGGCCTCCCTGGCGCAGGTGCCGCCGCCCAAGTCGGTGCCGGACTGGCTGGCCCGCGGGAGTGCGCCGGTCATGAACTGGTTGTGGCAACTGGTGGGTGCCGAGCGCCGCCCGCCCATCACGCCGCTGGCCTACCGTCTGGTGGGACAGCCGAACGAGTTCTCCAACCAAAAGGCCCGGGAGCAACTGGGCTGGGAGCCTGCGATCAGCTACCGTATGGCCCTTTCGGCGATTGCCGACAGTCTGACCCCATAGCCCGATGAAAAGGATGCAGTCATGAAAGCGGTATTTCTGGATGCAGACACCCTCGGAGAGGATGTCGACCTGGCCCCGATCGAAGCAGCGGTGGACGAGCTTGAGCTGTATCCCATGACCGGGCCGGATGCGGTGATTGAGCGCCTTCAAGGGTGCGATACGGCCATCGTCAACAAGGTGGTGCTCAAACGCGAGCATTTCGAACAGCTGCCGCAACTGCGCGCGATTGTGGTGACCGCCACGGGAGTCAACAACATCGATCTTGAGGCGGCACAGGAGCACGGTATCCGGGTGGTCAATGCCATCCGTTACGGTACGGCGGCCGTCGCCCAGCACACCTTCAGTCTCATTCTGGCGCTGGCGGGCAGTCTGCTGAACTATGCCGCCGACGTGCATCACGGCCGCTGGCAGCAAAGCCCCCAGTTCTGCCTGATGGATCACCCCATGACCGAACTGGAGGGCAAGACCCTGGGGATCGTCGGCTACGGCGAGTTGGGGCACGCCGTGGCGCGGCTGGGCCAGGCCTTCGGCATGGAGGTGTTGCTCGGCGCCCGGCCTGGCCAGTCCACCGGTGTCACGGACGGTTTGCAGCGGGTGGCCCTGGCGGAGTTGCTGCCCCGGGTGGATGTGCTGTCCCTGCACTGCCTGCTCAGCGAAGACACCCGCGACCTCATCGGCTGGGAGCAACTGCGTGCCATGAAGTCCAGTGCCCTGCTGATCAACACCGCCCGCGGGGGCATCGTCAACGAGGAGGCGCTGGTCGAAGCCCTGCGGCAGAAGGAAATCGCGGGGGCCGGTTTCGACGTGTTGACCCGGGAGCCGCCGGTTGACGGCAATCCCCTGTTGCGCGCCGACATCCCCAACCTCATCGTGACGCCTCACTGCGCCTGGGCCACTCAAGAGGCGCGCCAGCGGATGGTGGAGAAAACCGCAGCCAATTTGCGGGGGATGCGGGATGGTACGTTGGAGCGTTGGGTGGTCTAGAGTCCCGTTTGGTTAATTCGCTGACCTACTGCGCGACGCCGGGGCCTCTGGCCAAGGCGCCAGTCCGGTAAAGGGGCGACGAGGAAAAGTGAATAAACTGCGGCGATAAGTCCGGTTGCCGACTACTTTTATTCGTGTACGTTATTTTTGGCACTTGATTTGAGGCCCGGATGTTGTCAAACCGCCCAGTATCCGATTCCCGCAGGGGCGCACCCTGGAATGCCTGCCTCGGTGTCGCCATGGCACTTTTCCTGGCCGTCCATTCAGGACAGGCCCAGGCTGGCATGAAAGAAGCCACATCCTGGCTGGATCGGGAATTTACCGAAAGCACCTTGAGCCGTGAGCAGCAGCTTGAGGAAATGCAGTGGTTCGTGAAGGCTGCCAAGCCCTTCCGGGGCATGACCATCCGTGTGGTGTCAGAGCGGATCGATACCCACTCGTACGAGGCCAATGTCCTGGCCCCGGCCTTCGAGGACATTACCGGTATCAAGGTGATTCACGAAATCACCGGTGAAGATGATGTGGTCAAGAAGATCTCCGCCCAGATGCATCTGAACCACAACATCTACGATGCCTACGTCAATGACAGTGACTGGATAGGATTGCACTACCGGTCCGGCAAGGTGGTGGCGCTGAGTGATTTCATGGCCGGGGAGGGCAAGGATGTGACATTGCCGACCCTGGATCTGGATGATTTCATCGGCCTGACCTTTACCACCGGTCCGGACGGCAAAGTCTATCAGCTGCCCGATCAGCAGTTCGCCAATCTCTACTGGTACCGCCACGACTGGTTTTCCCGCCCGGATCTGAGGAAACGCTTCAAAAAACGTTACGGTTACGACCTGGGCGTACCGCAGAACTGGTCCGCCTACGAGGATATCGCCGAGTTCTTCACCGTATACGTCAAGGAAATCGACGGACACCGTGTCTACGGTCACATGGACTACGGCAAGAAAGACCCTTCGCTGGGGTGGCGCTTCTCCGATGCCTGGTTGTCCATGGCCGGGGCCGGGGACAAGGGCATTCCCAACGGTTTGCCGGTGGACGACTGGGGCATTCGGGTGGAAGGGTGTCATCCGGTGGGGGCCAGTGTCTCGCGAGGCGGTGCACTGAACAGCCCGGCGGCGGTGTTTGCTATCCGCAAGTACGCGGAGTGGCTGAACAAATATGCACCACCTGGCGCCAGGGAAATGAACTTTACCGAAGCCGGGGCCTGGCCCGGTCAGGGCCATATTGCTCAGCAGATCTTCTGGTATACGGCGTTTACTGCGGCCCTGACCGATCCCGCTCTGCCAGTCACCAAGGCCGACGGGTCACCCAAGTGGCGCATGGCCCCGTCACCGAAAGGGCCGTATTGGGAAAAGGGAATGAAACTGGGCTATCAGGACGCCGGTTCCTGGACGTTTCTCAAGAGCACGCCTCTGAAACGTCGCAAGGCGGCGTGGCTGTATGCCCAATTTGTGGTGTCCAAAACGGTGTCTTTGAAGAAGATGATGGTTGGGCTCACACCGATCCGGGCCTCGGACATCAACTCGCAAACAATGACGAAGCTGGCCCCGCGCTATGGCGGGCTGATTGAATTCTACCGCAGCAAGGCACGGACGGCCTGGACCCCCACAGGGACCAATGTGCCGGATTATCCGGGGCTTGCGGACCTCTGGTGGAAGCGTATCGCGCCTGCCGCCAACGGCGAAATGTCCGCCCAGGCCGCCATGAACCGGATGGCCGCCGAGATGGATGAGCGCCTGGGGAATTTGGCCAAGGAAGGGCAGTTGCGATGTGCGCCGAAACTGAATCCGCCGCGACCGGAGAGCGAATGGCTGTCCCGGCCCGGGGCGCCCAAGCCCAGGCTCGACAACGAGAAACCCCGGGGCAAGACAGTCCCCTATGAAGAATCGCTCAAGGCCTGGGAGTGAGCGTTACGCCGGCATTCGTGCCGGCAGTTCGGGTGATTGACCCGCTGCAACGTCTGAACGGGCAACAGGCAATGCATCGCGTTGTGCGACATAATGTGTGCGATGCAGAATTGTGTCCGGATGGAATCCGGTCATTTTGCTAACTTATAAGCTGGTGTGTCCGGGGACGGAGAGGGAGTGAAACTATGCGGCGAATCCGCCGTAGTGCAAGGGGGATGCTGTACCGGTCGCCGGGGGCAGGCCCGATCCCCGTCATTGGCTTTGTGGTGACTTGGCTGCTGATGGGGCTCGCGTCCTCCGTACAGGCGGAAACCTATACCCTGTACACGGAGGAACTGCCCCCTTACGTCATGCGCGACGGAAAGCAGATCAGCGGAGCCGGTGTTGACGTGGTGACTGAGTTGTTCCGGCGTGCCGGGTACGACTTTCAGGTCAAGGTCCTTCCCTGGAAACGGGCCTACCTGATGGGGCGCACGGAGGAAAACAGCTGTGTTTTCCCGGTTCAGCGCAGTCAGGAGAACGAAGTCCTGTTCCAGTGGGTCAGTCCCATCTTCATTTCCCACTCGGCATTTTACAGCCTGGCGGACGCCTCATTCCGCATCCGCAGTCTGAAGGACGTGGAGAACCTGACCATTGGCAGTTATCTGGGCAGTGGGGACGCCGAATACCTGGAAGATCAGGGCTTTGAACTGGAACTGACCTCCACCAACCTTTCCAACATGAGAAAACTGGCCCTCAAGCGTCTCGACGTCTGGGCCGTGGACACCCTGACCGCCTCCTACCTGATTCAGCACTTTGGTGAAGTGCTGCTCAAGAAGCAGTTGGTGTATTTCACGACGTTACGGGCACTGGGCTGTAACCTTGCGGTGCCGGAACCGGTGATCGCCGGGCTCAATAACGCTCTCAAGTCGATGTATGCCGACGGGACTGTCGACCGTATCCTGGATGGCTATCGCTGACAGACGCTCCGGTTGCAGCAAAGTCATTGATATTGGGTACACTGGCCTGTATAGGCTAATGGTCAGAGGATGGAAGCCTGTTTATGTGGCATCAAACAACCATTACATTGCGTGCCCGGCCCCGCGGGTTTCACCTGGTTACCGAAGAAATCCTGGATGGTGTGCCGGAAATGCGCCTGGTGAAGGTCGGGCTGCTCCACCTATTCATCCAGCATACGTCTGCCTCCCTGGCCATCAACGAGAATGCCGATCCCACGGTGCGCAGCGATATGGAGGCGCATTTTAACCAAGCGGTGCCGGAAAATGCGCCTTATTACCAGCACACCCTGGAAGGGGCCGATGATATGCCGGCGCACATCAAGGCGGTGACGGTGGGTTCGAGTCTGTCCATTCCCGTAACGCAGGGGCGGCCCAATTTGGGCACCTGGCAGGGGATCTATCTCGGGGAACACCGCAATCATGCCGGCAGCCGGCGTGTGGTGGCGACACTTTGGGGCGACAAGGGCTAAAGGGACGACAGCGTGGCTTCGAGGCAAATCAAAGACAGGGCCCACCAATTCCAGGACTGGATCCTGAAAAATCCGGACCAGCCGATGGGGCGGCTGTGGCGGTTGCTGCACCGGGTGGCCCGTATTGGCTATGCGGTGGGGCGCGACCTGCTGAACGGGACGCTCACCCTGCACGCCATGAGCCTGGTTTACACCACCTTGCTGTCCATGGTGCCGCTCCTGGCGCTGAGCTTCTCGGTGCTCAAGGCCATGGGGGTGCATGAGCGCCTGGAACCTCTGCTATACCAGTTTTTCGATCCGCTGGGCACCCGTGGCCATGAGCTGGCACAGCAAATCCTCGACTTTGTCGACAACATCAAGGTCGGGGTGCTTGGTTCCATGGGCCTGGCGTTATTGGTCTATACCGTCATTTCCCTGGTGCAGAAAATCGAGCGCTCCTTCAATATGATCTGGCACGTGCCGGACATGCGCTCTCTGGCTCAGCGCTTCTCCAATTACCTGAGCGTGATCATGATCGGCCCGCTGTTGATGGTGTCGGCGATTGGCGTGTCCGCCACGGTCTTCTCCTCGGAAATTGTCCAGGCGCTGCTGGCCATTGAGCCGTTTGGTTCGGTGTTTGTGCTGCTGAGTCGCATGACACCGTTTTTCCTGGTGGTGGGCGCCTTCACTTTCGTCTACGTGTTTATTCCCAATACCAGGGTAAGGCTGCGCAGTGCGTTCTTTGGCGGTCTGTTGGCAGGGGTGGCGTGGCAGGCCGGCGGTGTGCTTTTCGCCTCCTTCGTGGTGGGCTCGACCAAGTACGAGGCGATCTATTCCAGCTTCGCCATCGGCATCATTCTACTCATCTGGCTCTACATCAGCTGGCTGGTTCTGCTGGTCGGGGCGGCCATCAGCTACTACCACCAGCACGAGAACTCCATTGCCCGACGCTGGCAGGTGCGTTCTTCTCCGCAGCTGGAGGAGCACTTGGCATTGACCATTGTCTGGCGGGTGGCCAAGGCCTTTGAATTCCGCCAGCCACCTCCTCAGCAGGAGGCCATGGAGGCCAGTTTGCCGGTCCCCGGGGAGCTGAGTCGGCGTATCAGTGACAAGCTGCTGCGACAGCATATCCTTGTTCTGGCCGGGGAGAACGGCGATTGTCTGCTACCCGGGCGGCCCCTTGACCAGATCAGCGTCAGCGATGTGCTGCAGGCGACCCGGGTCGACGAGGAAGGGCTTGTGCAGCGCCTACCGGCCTGGCCGGGGCCTGACCTGGTAACGGCCAGCGGCGATCAGCTGGATGTTTCGCTACAGTCACTGTTGCGCCAGCCCGGGGCGGAAGCCGCATACCCGGCAGGACTCAACGCGATCTCAACATCTCCAGAAGCTGCGCCCGAATGGGCGGGAAACGCTCGGGACTGAGCCGTAACAGGGCCGTCAGCCGTTCTTCCGGCAGGTTGCGCTGATGGGCGAGGCGCAGCACCTCGCGGGTCGCCAGGATCATGCCGTCATTGAGCGGCGTGTGAGCGGTTACGATGGACGGGCGCTGGGCTTCCAGCAGGTGGGCATGATAGTGCGGCGGCAGATCCCATTCCTCGGCTATCAGGGCGCATACCCGCCAATAGTGTTCGGAGATCAGCTGGTAGGTCAGGTCTGGGGCCGGCCGGCTCTCGCCACGCTTCCCGTGCAAACCCAGTATCGTCCGGAACAGCACCAGATCGGCCAGGGCCGGCAGCAGCCCCACCATGAAAAACTCTGTGCCATCACGGTTCTGGCTGCGGGCAATCAGCTCCGCCGCCCGACCACAGGCCAGCCCCCAGTGCCAGGCACGCTTGGCGAAAAGGGCCTCGGCCTGGCTGCGGGCACGCATCATCGGGCGCATAACGGCAGCAGCAATCAGGCTGCGTACACCTTCGATTCCCAGCACAAAAACCGCATGGTCCACGGACTCGATGGTCAGCTCGCCGGGGCGGAAGTAGGGCGAGTTGGCCATATGCAGCAGTTGGTCAGTCAGGGCCGGGTCGGCCAGGATGATTTCCGCCAGGGCATGGCGATTGATGGTGGGATCGGCTACCGCCTTCATCAGCTGCGGCAGCACCATTGTCTGGCGGGGCAGGCTCTGGAGCGCCGCTTCCGGTGACGCCAGGGCCCGTTGCAGCTCGCGCCGTAGCGGGCGATCGGAATGGCGGGGGCTTTTCAGCAGACGGTCGTCGCAATCCAGAAACCAGGCGAACAGAAAGCGATCCAGCTTGGCCAGATCGTCCCGGTCAATGGCGGGCAATTCGTCCGGATGTTTGCCGCTGGTCAGTTTTCCGTGTTCAAAAAGCGGTGTCGGCGCCTTGTTTCCGGGGCCGCGCCAGCTCCGGGTCAACCATTCCCACATGGGGCGATGCTCCCTTCCGTGCCCATGACTTCTGATTGAGTATAGGTCGCAACCAAAAGTAAGTGCCAACCGGAATCTGGCGGGAAGGTGGGGGCTGAAGAAAGCACCGCTCTGGCGTCCGACGTTGGACGCCAGAGGCTTCAGTTAAAGGTCCAGCCGAAAACGAAGATCACCTGGGCCAGGCCGGCAACGGCACCCAGCACCGCCCCGACCGCAATCAGCTTGATCTCGTCTTCCTGGAAACAGGGGCGCAGCAGATCCTGGAATTCCGGTGAGGAGAGCTCCTCCATCCGCACCCGCATGATGGCTTCCACCGCTTCGGCCCGGTCTTTCTCGAATACCGGATCACTGAACGCGGTCGCGGAAATCTCAATCGCTTTCTCGCCCACCTTGTTCTTGAGCGTGGCAAAGCCGGTGGGGCCGAAGGCCATCTGGGTCAGCGGCTTGGAGATGCCGGCGGTTTCGTCCACCAGCGGCTTGATGTGTTTCTTGACCATGTTCTTGGCGCGATCCGCCTTGGGGCCATTGAGAATGGCGTTGATGATGTTGCCGATGGTCAGGATCTCGTGGGTGATGATGGCCGTAAAGGATTGCGCCACTTCCGGCTGGCGGCGCAGGAACAGCCCCTGCAGGGTGAACGGGCCAATCTTGACCGGTTCCAGCGGCCGGAAAATGACGTTCAGGGCGATCCAGTTGGTGGCCCAGCCCACCAGCAGGCCGAACACCGGGAGCACCCACCAGGACTGGTAGAAGTACCAGCCGGCCATCTGGATGAGGCCGAACAGGAAGCCGAAGTAGAGCCCGGAATTGATGATGAACTTGAATTCCTTGTCGCCGCATTCCAGGAAGATACGGTTGAGCAGCCGCTTGTCGTGCTCCAGCTGGTCGACCACCATAGCCTTGATGTCGAGCAGGTCTTCGATGTTGTCGGAGAGATCGCCGACCAGATCGTCCACCAGTTGCGGGGCCGACTTGCGCACCCGTTCGTAGACCATGTTGCGGGCGCTGGCGGGGAGGTTTTCCCAGAAGGTGGGGTATTCCTTGAGCATGATCTCGTCCACGTACTCCTCGGTACGCGGTGTCACCGTTTCCACGATGTATTTGGACAGCACCTGCGGATCGATCTGCTCGAAGATCTCCTGCACGGTACCGATCTTGGAGATCGTGGCATCGACGCTCTTGGCGGCCATCTTGCGGGCCTTGGAGGGAATGATGCCCTGCCACCCCCAGATGGGGCGGATGCCCCAGAATTCGAGAGGGTAGAAGGTCATCTTGATTGCCAGCCAGTTGGTGGACCAGCCGATCAACGCGGCAATCACCGGGATGCTGACGTACTTCCAGAACTCAATATCGGATAACAGCGCACTCATCCAAACAACCTGACGATGGTTCTTCTCGTTTCAGGCGTCTGCGGGGTAGCCAGTGGCAGGCACCTGGTCCATTTGTTGGCGAAAGATGATCCTCGGGGGGTGGAGAGAAGTCAATGACACAAATGACGTTCTGCTAAATAGGTCAGATTGTCGGACGTCAGACGTCTGACGTCGGACGCTGAACACCCTGTTCATCACCCCGCATGCGCCGCAGCCACTCTGCCGTATCCTCGATCAGTGACAGCAACACAGGAATCACCAGCAGTATCAGCATGGTCCCCACGGCCAGGCCGAAGCTGATGCTGACCGCCATGGGAATCAGGAATTGCGCCTGCAGGGAGGTTTCGAACAGCAGCGGCAGCAGGCCGCTGATGGTGGTCAGCGAGGTCAGCAATACCGCCCGCAGGCGCTGGCAGGAGGCTTCGAGCAGGGCTTCGCGTACCGCCATGCCTTCCTGGCGCAGTTGTTTGTAGAACGTGACCAGAATGATCGAGTCGTTGATGACGATGCCCGCCAGGCCGAACATCCCGAACTGGGAGAGAATAGTCAGGTCGATGCCCAGCAGCCAGTGGCCCAGGATCGCCCCGCACAACCCGAATGGAATGGCGACCATCACCGCCAGGGGCCAGGTGTAGGCGGCGAAGACCCAGGCCAGGATGAGGTAGATCATGGCAAAGGCGACCAGGGCGCCGGCCTTCATGTCCGACGTGGTTTCCGCCTGGTCCTCGGCCTGGCCCTTGTAGGTGGCTTCCACCCCGTAGCGGGCGGTGAGGTCGTTGAGGGTGTTCGTCCGCAGGTTGTCCAGTACATCGTTGGCGTTGGTGATGGCGGCATCCACCTCGGCGGTGACGTGTACCCCCAGCTTACCGTCTGTATGGCGCAGCAGTTCCAGGCCCCGGCGCGAATCCAGGTTGATGATGTTGGCCAGTGGCGTGACACCGCCCTGGGGCGTGACGATGGGCAGCGTATCCAGCGTGGCCTGGGCTTCTCGCTCGCGTTCCGGCAGCAGGATGCGGACCTCGATCTCGTCGTATTCGTCGTAATAAACCTGCAGCAACTGGCCATCCAGCGCCGCCCGCATCTGGCGACCGACATCGTCGATGGTCAGCCCCTGGGACTCGGCCAGCGGGGTCAGCTGGAAGACGTATTGCTGTTTGCCCCAGGGTAGGTCATCAATGATGTCGGAGACGCCGGCGAACTCGCCCAGCGCTGCTTTCACTTCTTCCGCCGCTTTCTTGAGGGTGATCGCATCGGCGCCGGTCAGCAGGACGTCGATCGGCTTGCCCGGCGGGCCGCCCTGGGGCGTGGTGATCGACAGCTGCTCGATGCCGGCGGGGCGTGGCAGGGCTTTACGCCAGGCCCGGATGAACTCCTCGTTGCGGACCTCGCGCTCATCCGGCATCACCAGTTCCACCGACACCATGGCGTACTGCTCGCCGTTCTCGATGTTGCGGCCGCCATTAAAGGACGCCTGGTTGAGTCGCAGCAGGGCGGAGGTCACCAGATCCTGGCCTTCTTCCGCCTTGAAGCGCTCGTTGACCTCCCACAGGGTGTCTTCCATTTGCCGGCCAAAGGCCTTGACCTCGGACGGGGGTGTTCCCGAGGCGAACTTGACCCCAGCCACCACCTGGGAACCCGGAGGAGTGGGGAAGAAATTGAACTGTACAAAGCCGGTGGCCACCAGGGCCACGCTGAACGCCATGGCGCACAGGGTGATGACGATGGTGGTGCCACGATGGGCCAGGGTCCACTGCGCCAGGGGACGGAACTGTTTGTCGCGGAAGTGGGCGAAGGCCGCCTCCAGCTTCTGCCGGGTGGGCGAGGGCTCCTTGTGGTGGTGGCGATGAAAGCTGGCGCGCAGGTGCCCCGGGAGGATCAGGAAGCATTCCACCAGCGAGGCAATGATGACGCAGACCACCACAAAGGGAATGTCCTTGAGCACCTGGCCGATGATTCCGCCAATCAGCATCAGCGGCAGGAACGCGGCAATGGTGGTCAGGGAGGACGACATGACCGGCACCAGCATCCGCCGGGCACCCCCTTCGGCCGCCTGCAGCGAGCGCTCCCCGCGCTCGTAGTGGGTCATGGCGTCTTCGGCCACCACAATGGCATCGTCGACGATGATCCCCAACGCCATGATCAGGGCGAACAGGCTAATCATGTTGATGCTGCCGCCACTCAACCACAGCACCGCAAGGGTACCGAGGATGGACACCGGAATGCCGGCCGCCACCCAGAAGGCAATGCGTCCATTGAGGAACAGGTAGAGAATGCCGACCACCAGCAGCAGACCGGTGGCACCATTGCGGACCAACAGTTCGATGCGCTGTTCGATGAATTGGTAGCGCTCGTCGACGGCCTGTAGTTCCAGGCCTTCCGGCAGGGTGGGCCGGGTGTCGACCAGCCAGTCTTTCATGATCTCGGCGGCGGTGAGGGCATCGGCGCTTTCGGTGCGCTGGAGCTTGAGCAGCACCGCCGGGTTGCCGTGATAGAAGATCTCTGGCGAGCCGTCCTTGCCACGCTGCTCGATATCGGCGATGTCGGACAGGGTTAGCCGCTTGCCGTCTTCGGTGGTGAGCAGGGTGAGCTCGGCAAAATCTTTCGCCGAGCGTTTCTTCTCCAGACTGCGGACTTCGCGCACCGCATCCTCGTCGCCCACTGTGCCGGCGGGGATATCCTGGCTCTGGTTGACGATGCGCTGACCGAGCTGTGGCAGGGACTGGCCCAGGGCGGTGATGGTCTGGGAATCCACCTCGATGGCAATTTCCCGCTCTGGCAGACCGGAGAATTCCACCTTGGCGATGCCCCGATCCAGCAGCTCCTTCTCGAAGCGGTGGGCCATCGGCCGCAGCGATTCCCGCGAGACGTCGCCGGCCAGGATCAGGGTGGCGATATCCTCGTTGCGGACGACCTTGGAGATCTCCGGCTCCTCCGCATCCGAAGGCAGGTTGCGCACCAGGCTGACAAACTCGTTGACCTGGTCCAGGGCGATGCCCATGTCGGTGCCTTCCTCGTACTCGATAACAATGGAGCTGGCACCGCGCATCGAGGTGGAGCGCATTTCGTCTACGTTATCGAGGTTTTTCAGTTCCTGTTCCAGGGGGGTGGTAATCGAGCGGGCCACATCCTCTGCGGAGGCGCCCGGCCAGACCACGCGAACGGTGATGAAGTCGGTCGCAAAGGTGGGGAAGAACTGGCGGTTCAGTTCCTTCAGGGCAAAGGCCCCCGCCAGCACCAGCAGCACCATCATGAGGTTGGCCGCGACCCGATGCTGGGCGAAGCGCCCGATGATGTCGTTCTGATGCTGGTCGGGTGTGCTCACGAGGCCGGTTCCCCCTCAGCGGCGTTGCGCAGGTCGACCTTCAGACCATTGACTGCGTTGGGGAGCTGGGTGGTCACGACCGTGTCACCATCCTTCAGTTTGGGAGAACGGATCAGGATGTGCTGGCCTTCCGGCGTGTACCGGTCACCCACCACCGTGACCTGCAGGCCCTCCAGGCGCCCGTCTGCGACCCGGTAGATGCGGTCGGTGCCGTACAGGGCTGAAATCGGCAAGCTGTAGGTGTTTTCAATCGGGGGCAGGGACAAGGTGACGTCGAGCGTCTCGCCCAGGGGCAGCGCCACGTCCTCCGCCCTGATACTGAACAGGCCATCGACACCGCCGGCACGATTGTTGACGGCGCCGCTCAGACGCTTCAGCTGCAACGGGTAGGTTTCACCGTTGATCCGGGCACGGGCATCCAGCGCGTGCTGATCGGCAAGCGCCGTGCGGGCGGTCGGCACCCAACGCTGTGGTATCTGTGCGCGCACTTCCAGGGCCTTTGTAGCGTAGAGTGCCGCGATCTGTTCCCCCGTGCGTACCCGCTCACCGGGGCTGACATGGATGCGGGTGATCTGGCCGTCAAACGGCGCCGGCATCTGGGCCCGTTCCAGATCGAGGCGCGCCTGCTCCAGGAGGGCGCTGGCGCGTGACTGTTTGGCTTCCAGGGCCGCCAGGCGGGCATCGGCGTTTTCCACTTCCAGCTGTTGGGCATTCAGCGCCAACCGGGCACTGGCGAGATTGCGCCGTGCCTCGTCCAGTCGTGCCTGGCTGCTGAGGTCGGATTTCTGCAGACGTTTCTCACGCTCCACGGCCGCTTCCGCCAGGTCGGCCAACTCTTTCTGGCGGGCCAGGTCGTCACGGCTCCTGGCCGCCCGATTGCGTTCCTGGGCCAACTGCGCCTTGAGCTCGGCCACATCGGCTTCGCGCTGGGTGACGATCAGCTGGGCGTCCCGGGTATCCAGTTGCACCACGGACTGGCCCTGTTTGACGTTGTCGCCCTCCAGAAACGGCAGCGCCTCCACTTCCGCAGCAACCGGGGCAGTCAGTGTGGCGTTCAGTGGTGTATCAACTTGGCCGAGGAGGCGAATTTCCGGCGCGTAGGCCTTTTTTTCCAGGCTGACGGTCTGCACCGGCCAGCTTTTTTCCTGGTTCTCGGTTTTGGGCGGGACGGGCTTTGACCACCACAGCACCAGAATGAGAAAAGCGGTGATGGCAACCGCCGCCACGGGCACCAGTAGCTTGCGGTGTTTGCCCAAACCCTGAAACTTGCTCGACACGCTAGTCCCTCTCTCCACAACGCCCAACTGGCGTGAGGTTGTTCATTATTGGTTTTATCGCCGCGGTTGCCAGTCACCCCACAACCACTGCAGCAGCGCCATCGCCGCCACTGGTGCGGTTTCCGTGCGCATCACCCGTGGCCCCAGCGTGGCTGGGTGGAAGCCCCTTTTTAGGGCGGTTTCGATCTCGCCCGGGCTGAGGCCGCCCTCGGGGCCGATCATGAGCGCCACGCTGGCCGGTTGCTGCCAGTGATCGAGACTGTGCTCACTGCGATGATGCAGCACCAGCTTGAGGTCATGGTCCGCTGCAGTGTCAAACCAGTCGTCCAGGGCACAGACCTCATCGATCTGCGGCACCCGGCTGCGGCCACACTGCTCGGCGGCACTGATCGCCACCTGGCGCCAGTGGCGGATACGCTTGGCCTCGCGGTCCGGTTTCAGGCGTACCTCACAGCGCTCGCTCACCAGCGGCACGATGCGGGTGACACCCATTTCCACGCTTTTCTGCACCGCAAAATCCATGCGGTCGCCCCGGGAGATCACCTGGCCCAGTGTGATCGACAACGGCGATTCGGCCTGATTGGGCTCGGCGCTCTGGATATGGGCGGTGACCTGGCGCTTGTCCACGCTTTCCAGCACGGCATGGTACTCCATTCCGTCGCCGTTGAAGAGAGTGACGGCCTGTTCAGGCTTCATCCGGAGCACGCGGCCCACGTGATTGGCGGCGTTGTCGTCCAGCGTGAGCGCCTGCCCGCTCGTCAATGGGGCCGGGGTGTAGATTCGGGGAATACGCAAGGCTCGCTCCTTCAGTCCTTCACCGCCTTGTCGATCCCTTCGGTGGCCACCTGGGCCAGATGCCGGATCTGCTCCTCGGTAATGACATAGGGCGGCATGAAGTAGGTGACATTGGCGAGCGGGCGCAACAGGCACTGGCGGGTCAGGCCATGCTGGTAGACGCGCATGCCCCGGCGCTCCTGCCAGGGGAACAGCTCGCGGGTCTGCTTGTTCTTGACCAGTTCGATGGCCAGGATCATGCCGTGCTGGCGGACGTCGCCCACGTGGGGATGATCCTTCAGGTGCGCCACGCTGTCCGCCATGCACTGGATCTTCGCCTGGTTGGCTTCGATCACGTTGTCGTCGCGGAAGATATCCAGGGTTGCCAGGGCTACGGCACAGCCGATGGGGTTGCCGGTGTAGCTGTGGGAATGCAGGAAGGCCTTGAGGGTTTCGTAGTCGTCGTAGAACGCCTCGTAGACCTTGTTGGTGGTCAGGGTGACCGAGAGCGGCAGGTAGCCGGCGGTCAGGCCCTTGGACAGGCACATGAAGTCGGGGGTGATGTTGGCCTGCTCGCAGGCGAACAGGGTGCCGGTGCGGCCGAAACCGACGGCGATTTCGTCGGCGATCAGGTGCACATCGTAGCGGTCGCAGGCCTCACGCAGCTTGGTGAGATAGACTGGATGGTACATGCGCATGTTGCCGGCGCATTGCACCAGCGGCTCGATCACCACGGCGCAGATGTGCTCGTGGTGCTCCGCCAGATGGCGCTCCATGTGCGCGAACTGGCGCAGGGCATAGTCTTCCCAGGATTCGCCGGGCTCGCGGTTGAACGCATCCGGCCCCGGCACCGTGTGCACATCCATCAGCAACGAGCGGTAGGTGTCCTTGTACAGGCCTACGTCGCTCACCGCCAGGGCGCCCAGGGTTTCGCCGTGGTAGCTGTTGCCCACATTGACGAAATCCTTCTTGCCCGGCTTACCGGCATTGCGCCAGTAGTGGTAGCTCATCTTGAGCGCCACTTCGATGGCGGAGGAGCCGTTGTCGGCGTAGAAGCACTTTTCCAGACCGGGCGGCGTCACCTCCACCAGGCGCTCCGAGAGCTCGACCACGGGCCGGTGGGTAAAACCGGCCAGCATGGCGTGTTCCAGCTGTTCGGTCTGTTCCCGGATGGCCGCGTTGATGCGCGGATTGGCATGGCCGAACAGGTTGACCCACCAGGAGCTGACCGCGTCGATATAGCGATTGCCCTCGAAGTCCTCCAGCCAGACACCTTCCCCGCGCTTGATGGGAATCAGGGGCAGATGCTCGTGATCCTTCATCTGGGTGCAGGGATGCCAGACCGTCTTGAGGTCGCGCTGGATCATTTCTCGGTTGGTTGGCAAGACAGGCCTCCTTTGAGTGGTGAGCCGGCGCAGGAACACGCCCGGTAACGAAACCGCAATTATGCCTGAAACCGGTGGGCCTCCCCAATACAGGCAGCGATTTCTCGGGGTGTTCCTTCAGGCACGCCCGCCTGCCTTGCTGTAGAAGTAGCCGACCCGTTCGTGAATGCCCAGGTAGTCGTAGATACGTTTAGGGTATTCATCGGGTTTCAGGGTGTCCTCGACGGCGATGTCGTCGCGTTCCATCAGATTGAGGCACACCGCCTCATTCTTGGGGATGTCGGGGTTATAGATGAGCACTTCCGGTTTCAGCAGGTGATCCGGGTTGACGGTCGTCACCAGGCCGATGCTGCCGTCCGAGAGCTTGACGACGGTCCCCGGCGGATAGACGCCCATGGATTTGATGAAGTGGGCCAGCAGTTCGCTGTCCAGCTTGTGGTTGTAGTTCCGGTAGAGATAGGCCATCGCGAGTTTGGGGGGCAGGGCCCGGGCCGGATCGCGGGGGTTGCAGAGATTGTCGTAGGTGTTGGCAATGCTGACGATGCGTGCCAGGCGCTCAATCTTTTCTCCTTTCAGGCCATTGGGGTAGCCGCTGCCGTCGAGCAGTTCGTGGTGCTGCTCGATGATGACGATGACGGCGTCGTCCAGGGTGCCCACATTGCGGGCCAGTTTTCCGCCCTGAATCGCATGGGTTTCGTACACTTTCTGCTCGCCGGCATTCAGCGGCTGCTTCTGGATGAGCAGTTGCTTGGGCAGGGTGACCTGCCCGATATCGTGGAGCAATGCGCCCATGGCCAGTAACCGCAGTTCCTCCGCTCCCAACTGCAGCGAACGTCCGAGCGCCAGGGACAGCACCGTGACGTTTAGCGAGTGGGCATAGGTGCTGAAGGAGTCGTCGGCCAGGTTGATGAGATTCATCAACACGCTCTCGCCCTGTTCAAAGCAAACGGCCATATCATTAACGACGCTTTCGGCATCCCGGATGGCGTTGGCCGGGGCGGTGGAGAGTTCATTGGTGAAGCGGCGGACACGCTGGGCGGTCTGCTTATACTCGCGCAGCAGCTTGCGACGCTCTTCCCGAAAGGCTTTGGCCTGATCGATGTGCGCGCGCTTGTCTTCCCATAAAGCGTTTTCTGATTCGGTTTCCCGGGCGGGCTCTTCCAATTTCGAAGTTTTCGCTTCGGCGGCCAGCTCAAAGCCTTTGGCGATGAGGCTCTTTTTCGGATAGACCTTGATCTTGCCCGACAGAAGCTTGCGGATAACACGAATCTCGTCTTCGGTTTTTATCCGAAAACGTCTGAAGAGAAACGGGTGGTCGGTCCAGGGCAACTCAAGATCAACAAAGAAACCGATTTGGAGTTTTTCGACCGGAACATGAACGAAACTGGTTTTTGGGCTGGTCATACGTCTTGTTAACTGCGCAGTGGGGAGCAATCAGGTGCCCGTGGCATTGCGGGCAGGATCGTCCAGATTGGCCTGAAGTGTAGCCTATTTTGTCGCTCTCAGGATCTGAAAATTATCAAGTGACGATCCATTTCGGGTTTCCGGAAGGCTGACTTGAGAGCCCGAAATCCGGAAATTTCCAGCCAATGAGATCGAGCATTGTGCCCCTAAAATAAAACCCAGAACGAACTCACAAGGAGTCACCATGGAAGTTCAACTGGAGCACCCCTTCGAGGCATCACCCGAACGTCTTCTTGATACGTTCTTTGACGAGAAAGCGATCAAAGCCAAGAACGATGCCCTGGGTTACCGCAACGTCAGGGTGGTGGCCCTGGAGCGATCCGAAGATACCGCGCGCCTGGTGGTGCAACGTGAAGTGCAGGCTTCGGCGCCGATTCCCTCGGCACTGAAATCCTTTCACCAGGAATGGAGCAGCATCGAGCAGGAGGAACACTGGGAACGGGGTTCCGATGGCCAGTGGCAATGCGAACTGCGCATCCGCGTGAAGGGGGTGCCGGTCAAGCTGCGTGGCGCCATGACGTTGCAGGAAGAAGGGCAGCGCACCACCAACTGCATTCGCCTGAAGGTGGACTGCAACGTGCCGCTGATGGGAAAGAAAATCGCCCGCTTTCTGGCGGAGGATTCACGGGTGAAGATGGATGCGGAGTATGAGGTGTTGCGCAATCAGCTCAGCTGATAACGCGTCTGTGGTCGGTGGCCAAAAAGCGGCAGACCACCGACCACAAGCGACCGACGTATCAGTGCTTCAACACCCGCGACAAAAACGCCTGCGTCCGCTCGTTCTGCGGATTATCGAAGACCTGATCCGGTTTGCCTTCCTCCACGATCTGGCCCTGATGGATGTAAATCACCCGATGGGCCACTTCCCGCGCAAAGCCCATTTCGTGGGTCACCACCATCATGGTCATCCCCTCGTTGGCCAGTTCGCGCATGACGTCCAGCACCTCGCCGATCATTTCCGGGTCGAGGGCCGAAGTCGGCTCGTCGAACAGCATCAGCTTGGGTTCCATGGCCAGGGCACGGGCGATGGCCACCCGTTGTTGCTGGCCGCCGGACAGCTGGGTCGGGAACTTCTTGGCCTGGTCGGCGATGCCCACCCGTTCCAGCAGCTTTTCCGCCGTTTGGGTGGCCTGTGACTGACTCAAACCGCGGACCTTCATGGGTGCCAGCGTGATGTTGTCGAGCACCGTGCGGTGTGGAAACAGGTTGAACTGCTGGAACACCATGCCCACTTCCTTGCGGATGGCGGCCAGGTTGGTCTGGTTGCCGCCCTTGGGGCTCAGTTTGTAGCTGTCCACCTCAATGCTGCCGTTCTCGAACTCCTCGAGCCCGTTGACGCAGCGGATCAGGGTGGACTTGCCGGAGCCGCTGGCGCCGATGATGACCACGACTTCGCCCGGTTCCACCTCAAGATTGACGTCCGTCAGCACATGGTGGCTGCCGAAGTACTTGTTCATGTTGTCGATTTTTACGATATGCGACATGTTCAACTCCTTCAGGTAGCCAACCCGCGCCGTTCATACCAGCGCAGCAGGACTGACAGACTCAATGTAACCGCCAGGTAGAGTAGGGCGACCATGAAATACACCTCGAAGGCCGTGAACGTGGTGGCGATGTAGATCTGGCCCTGCCGAACCAGTTCGCCCACACCGATGACCGAGAACAGCGAGGTGTCCTTGATGCTGACGATGGCCTGGTTGCCCAGGGGCGGAATCATGCGACGCAGGGCCTGGGGCCAGATGATGCTCCAGAAGGTCTGGGTGCGGCTGAGGCCCAGGGAGAGGCCCGCCTCGGTCTGGCCCTTGTCGATGGACTTGACGCCGCCGCGCACCACTTCGGAGATGTAGGCTCCCGAGTTCAGGGCAATGGCGGCGATACCCGCAGTCAGGGCATTGATCGGGCCGCCAATGACATCGGGCAGACCGTAGAAGATGAACAGTACCTGCACCAGAATGGGCGTACCTCGAAAGATCTCGATGTAGGCGGTCGCAGGCCAGCGCACGGCCCTGTGTCGATTCAGGCTCATCAGGCCGAAAATGATGCCGATGACGAAGCCGATGGCCAGGCCACCAAAAGAAATCAGGAGGGTGTAGGGCAGGCCCTTGAGCAGGTGGGGAATGGATGAGATAGCTGCTTGCCAATCGAAGACGAAGCCGGATTCCACGAAAAATCCTCCTCAGCCGTAGAACGAGTCAGGGCGGCACTGCGCAACGCAGGCCGCCCGGTTACGGGAAGTAATGCAAACTTCCTTTAAGCGGTGAGGATTACTCCGGCAGGCTGCCGAACCACTTTTTGTAGATCTTGGCGTAAGTACCGTCTTCCTTCATGGCCGCCAGGGCCTTGTTCACTTTCTCGACCCAGGGGCTGCCATCGACCAGCGCGATGCCATACTTCTGCCCCTCATAGAGTGGGCCTACCACCTTGGCGCGGCCTTCGCCCTTGGTCTGGGCAAAATAGCCCACGTTTGGCGCGTCGTAGAAAACCGCGTCCACACTGCCGGACATCAGGGCCATGTACATGTCGGCACTGCCCGGATACGGGGTGACCCCTTCGTTTTTGTCCAGCTGCTTTTTCAGGAAGTCATAGCTGGTGCTGCCGATCTTGGTACCGATCTTCTTGCCTTCCAGGTCGGAGAGTTTCTTCACCTTGTCGTTGCCTTTACGCACCATGATGCGCAGGCCGGAATCGTAGTAGGGATCGGAAAAGTCGACGATTTTTTCGCGCTCTTCGGTGATGGTGATGCCGGCGAGTGCGATATCGGCGTTGCCGGTTTGCAGGGCGGGAATGATGCCGTTGAAATCCATGGTGCGCAGGTCGTAATCGAAACCGGCGCGCTTGGCCACTTCAGCCAGGATGTCCATGTCGAAGCCGACCATCTCACCGCTGTCCTGATCCATCATTTCAAATGGAACGAAGCTGGGGTCGGTGACGGCCTGCAGTGTTTCCGCCGAGGCGGATACCGAAGTCAAGCCAAGTGACAGGGCCAGGGCAGCACCCAGAGCCTTCAATCCCTTCATTTTCATGTAAACCCCCATATTGTTCTTCTAGGTCCGTATTGGTGAGGACACATGCACCGCGGACACCGAGGCAGCATCCAGCACGTCCTCCGGTTTTGATTGACTCACTACCAGACCATGTGCGGTCTTGAGAGGCATGTCAAGGAGTTAGGGGCTAGCGGGTGGTCGTATTGACATTGGTCGGCGCCGTTCCATGGCGTGTAAACGGAAGCAGCTCCTTGATGGCGATTGAGTGACTGGATGCGCCTCAAACAGCGACATAACGGCTCGGCGCTACAAGAAATCTTACAATTTGACACCAAGCCACGCATCACACCCTCGGTTCAAGCACGTATGCTGGAAGGCGTGGAATTTTGTTTCAAAGTCGAGGCGACATGCGCAAAACGGTGTTCCTGATTGGTCTGACACTGGCAATTCTGGGTGCCTCCATTTTCTGGTGGAGCACTGGGAGTGGGTCGTCCGGTCATGCCATGACGTCGGACCCGTCCGCATCAGCGAACAGTGCCCGGAGTGTCTCGGACGCAGGTCATACCCCTGTGGGCAGTCCCACGGCGCAGGGCGCCCAACCGCAGCCGGCACCAGCGGAACCCCTCCCCGATCCCCTTCGCCAGGAGGTGGATCAACTGACCAGTCGGGATGACAGTGGTCTGGTGGAAGAACCACTGCCGGGTGGCGGGGTGCAGGTCAATCTGCAGGGGCGCTTCCGTTCTGTGCCCTACGCCACGATGGACGAGGATGGTCGGGTGACCATTGCCGAATAGGCCGCCTGTCCGCTGAGCCGGATGTGCAGGCAGAACTTCAAGGAGGAGTTTGGTTAATGACGAATGAATAGAACAATCTGAAACGACGGGGAGAGCAGTCGTGAAGTACCTCAGTCGCACTTTGATGGCGGCCTTTTGTATCAGTCTTTCCTTGCAGGCTGCCGCAACAGACCTTCAGGTTAACGGTCAGGGTTCAACCTTCCTGATTCATTTCGACACCGGCTATACGGCCAATCGGGCTTCCGCAATTCAGGCTGCCGCCCGTTACTGGGCTGATCGTATCAGCAGTCCGGTGGTGATCGAGGTGGACCTGGACTTCGTCAATCTGACCTGTACCCAGTCTAGCGCCATCCTCGGCAGCGCCGGCAGTGACTTCGTCTTCCGAGATTTTACCAACGCTCCCCAGTCGGGCACCTTTTACCCCCAGGCCCTGGCCAACCGTTTTGCCGGCTACGACCTCAATACCGGCCATTCTGATATCAGCGCCCGTTTCAATGCGCAGCTGGATGATCCAGCCAAGGACAGTTCCTGCCTCGGCGGTACCGACTGGTACTACGGCACCGATTCAGCACCCAGCGGCACCATTAGCTTCTACGATACGGTCCTGCATGAGCTTGGCCACGGCCTGGGCTTCCAGACCTACGCCAATCTGGGCAGTGACGGTTCCCTGTTTAACGGTTATCCGGATCATTTCCTGCGTTTCCTCCAGGACCGCTCCACCGGTACGCTGCTGGTCAACATGACCAACGCCCAGCGCAGGGCAGCAGCCACGGATAATGGCGATCTGGTCTGGAGTGGCAGTGCAGTGAGTGCCATTGTCAACAACGTCCTGAGCAGTGGCATCCAGGGCGGTGAGGCGCGGATGTATGCCCCGGCCAGTTTCGAGAACGGCTCGTCGGTCTCGCATTTCGATACATCCCTGTCTCCGGATGAGCTGATGGAGCCGGTGGCCACGCCAACCTCCCAATCCCTGCTTACCGAAGCCCTGTTCGAGGACATCGGCTGGCAGCTGGTGGATGCGGTGCCGGTAATTACCGGTCAGACCGCCCTGGCGATGGATGAAGACAGCACGCTGACCCTTGATCTGAGCAATCTGACGGTCAACGACAGCGACAGCAACTATCCGACCGACTTCACGCTGCATGTGCAGTCGGGCACGAATTACACCGTCTCCGGAAACAGCATCCGGCCGGCCACCAATTTCAATGGTCAGCTCAGCGTGCCGGTGACCGTGGACGACGGTCGCAACACCAGCGCACCCTACACGCTGAGTGTTACCGTCAATCCGGTTAACGACTCGCCCCATATCAGTGGCTCTCCCGCCCCCGAGGTGCTGGAAGGGGCGGAATACCGTTTCACGCCGACCCTGTCTGACATCGACAGCAACAACCTGACTGTGACGGCCAGCAACCTGCCGGGCTGGCTGAATCTGGACAGCACCACCGGAACCCTGAGTGGAATCCCCGCGGTCGGCAACGCCGGCAGCTACGCGGACATTACCCTTAAAGTCAGTGACGGCAGCCTCGCGGCCTTCCTCACCTTCGACCTGACGGTCATCGCGGACACCGATACCGACGGCGTACCGGATTCGTTGGATGACGATGATGACGGCGATGGCCTCAAGGATGAGTATGAGATCCTCAATGGCCTCGACCCTAAAGACGCCAGCGATGCCTCGGCCGATAGCGACGGCGACGGCTTTACCAACCTGGAGGAATACCAGGCCGGGACAGATCCCTTCATGGCCGACGTGCCGCCGACCATCACGTCGCCGGAAACGCTCGACATCATGGCCACCGGCTACTGGACGCCGGCACCGGAGCTCACCCCTCCGGCAGCGAGCGACTACGAGGACGGCGAACTGACCCCCACCGCCACAGCGCTGGACGATGCTCTGCGGCCTGGCAGCTATAGCGTCACCTGGTCGGTCACGGATCGGGCTGGTCACGAAGTAAAGGCGGAGCAGGCCATTAACGTGCATCCCCTGATTTCTCTGAGCGGTCCGGCAATCGTAGCGGAAGGCAGCAGTGTGACTGTCCACTTTGCACTCAATGGTCCGGCACCCAGCTATCCCCTGACCGTAAATTACAGTCTCGACGGCACCACCAACAGCGCTGACTATGATCTCGCTGCGGGTCAGGTGACGTTCTCCGAAGGTTCTGAGCAGGAATCGCTGACCTTCAATGTGGTGGACGAGAACCGCATTGAAGGTGAAGAGACCCTGACGATCAGTCTGAGCGGTGAAGGCAACTTCGCCTCCGCTGATAGTGTGACCATGACTGTCACCGAACAGAACATTGCCCCGGATGCACGACCGTCGATCGAGCAGGATGGCAAGGAAATGCGTGTCCTCTCAGCGACCGGTGGCATTGCGAAGTTCAAGGCTCAGGCACTGGATCCCAACGTTGGCGATCAGCTGAGCTATGAGTGGACTTTCCCCGGCGATGCCGTGGTCACTGATACCACCAGCGCCATCGCATTGCTTGATGTCAGCTCTTTGGATTCAGGCCTTTATGAGGCGTCGGTTCTGGTTCGTGATGACGGCAACCCCGTGCTTGAAACTGAAAAGAGTGTGCGTTTCCGGGTTATGCCTGTGCGTCCGACTCTGGGGGCAGGGCACGATACGGACCGCGATGGCATTGATGATGCCTCCGAAGGCTGGGGCGATACCGACAACGACGGTTTGCCCGATTTTATGGATAAGCCACGCCCCTCTCATGTGCTGCCGGAAAGCGTCGGGGACTTTGGTGGTTTCGTGCTCGAGTCTGAGCCTGGTGTTCGGCTGGGCCTGGGAACCGAGGCCCTGCGCGGCGGCGATAGTGTGCTGCTGGACCAGGAGTCGGCTTACGAGTCCGCCCAGCTGAGCGAGGATCTGGACTATGAGCTCAAGGGAGGCATTTTCGATTTTGTGGTCGAGGACCTGCCGAAGGCTGGCGAGAGTGTACGCATCGTACTGCCGCAGCGGGCGTTGATTCCCGCCAACGGGGTCTACCGAAAGTTTATGCGGGGGCGCTGGTATGATTTTGTCGAAGATGGCAACAATGCCATTTCCTCGGCTCCTGGCAGGCTGGGTTCCTGTCCGGCCCCAGGGCATGACAGCTATCGCCCTGGCCTGCACGAGGGTGACGCCTGTATCCAGCTGCTGATCGAGGATGGCGGCCCCAATGACAGCGACCGCAAGGTCAACGGCGCTATCGTCGATCCCGGCGGTGTGGCGGTGCGCAAGCCGCAGGAGTCGGCCGCCGTGGCACCGACTGCCGATAATACGTCCGATCAGTCCACTACCAGTGGAACAGTATCGACCACCACCTCCTCATCCGGCTCCAGCGGCGGTGGTGGCGGTGGCAGTGCTGGCTGGATGCTGTTGCTGGCCTTGCTGCTGGTCGGTCGTATCTGCCGGCGTCAGGTCCCTGGTTAAAAGGCCTGAGGGTGAGGCGTCCGAGGTCAAATGTGCGGCTTCGGATGCTTTGCGGTTTTGAGGGTTCCTTCATTCCGCCCCCGGATACCAAAAAGCCCGCGCAACGGATCTCGTTGCGCGGGCTTTTTTGCGTCAGCAGGCTGGGTTAAAACGCCACCCGATTGGCCTGCTCTGAAAGGCCCAGGTTTTCCCAGATCTTCAGGCTGGGTGCGGCCAGGTTCAGGGTGTAGAAATGCAGTCCCGGCGCTCCGGCGTCCAGCAGCCTTTCGCACATCCGGGTCACCACTTCCTCGCCGAACTGCTTGATGCTTTCGCTGTCGTCGCCGTAGGCGTCCAGCTGCTTGCGGATCCAGCGCGGGATCTCGGCGCCGCACATCTCGCTGAACCGCACCAGGTTGGCGTAGTTCACGATCGGCATGATGCCCGGTACCACGGGCAGGGTGACGCCTGCCGCCTCCAGCCGGTCGATGAAGTAGAAGTAGCTGTCGGCGTTGTAGAAGTACTGGGTAATGGCGCTGTTGGCGCCGGCATCCACCTTGCGCTTGAAGTTCTGCAGATCTTCCTCGGCCGTGCGGGCCTGGGGATGGAACTCCGGGTAGGCCGCCACTTCCAGGTTGAAGTGGTCGCCGCTGTGCTGGCGGATGAAGCTGACCAGTTCGTTGGCGTAGCGCAGCTCACCGGCGGTGCCGCCCATTCCGGAAGGCATGTCGCCGCGCAGGGCCACAATCCGGTTGACCCCGGATTCCTTGTAGAGATCCAGCAGTTCGCCAATGCTTTCCTTGGTGGAGCCGATGCAGGACAGGTGCGGAGCCGTTGAGATGCCGAGCTTGTTCAGCTGGCGCACGGTCTCCAGCGTCCGGTCGCGCGTCGAGCCACCCGCCCCAAAAGTCACCGAGAAAAAGTCCGGCCCGACCTCTGCCAGCTTGTCCCGCGTGGCGTAGAGCTTCTCCACACCCTTGTCGGTTTTGGGGGGGAAGAATTCAAAGCTGAAACGGCGTTTGAATTGCTTTTGTGATTGCATTTGAAATTTCCTGTCTTAGACCGGGCGTTGGAAGTCCGAATGTTTCAGGTTGGACGTTTCACGTTTTCCCCTCACCCCAGCCGAGAGCGTTTCACGTATGACGTTGGACGTTTCACGTAAAAAGCTTGACTCTGTTGCTCGGGGCCGCATGCTGAGCGCCAACGTCCAACGTCCAACGTCCAACGTCCAACGTCCAACGTCCAACGTCCAACGTCCAACGTCCAACGTCCAACGTCCAACGTCCAACGTCCAACGTCCAACGTCCAACGTCCAACGTCCAACGTCCGACTTAGTACTTATAGCTATCCGGCTTGTAAGGACCGTCCACGTCCACACCGATGTACTCGGCCTGTTCCGGCGTCATCCGGGTGATGGTGCCGCCGAAGCCTTCCACCATGTGCTTGGCCACTTCCTCATCCAGGTGCTTGGGGAGGACCTTGACGTAGATGCTGTCGGCCTTCTTGTCCTGAGGCAGATCGGCGAAGCGACCCTGATACAGGTAGATTTGCGCCAGAACCTGGTTGGCGAAGGAGCCATCCATAATCCGTGACGGGTGGCCGGTGGCGTTGCCCAAGTTGACCAGGCGGCCTTCGGAGAGCAGCAGCAGGTGATCGTTCTCGGCCTTGTTGCGGTAGACCTTGTGAACCTGCGGCTTGATCTCGTCCCACTCCCAGTTTTCGCGCATGAAACCGGTGTCGATCTCGTTGTCGAAGTGGCCGATGTTGCAGACCACGGCGCCGGACTTGAGCGCGCTCAGCATGTGCTTGTCGCAGACGTTGACGTTACCGGTGGTGGTCACCAGCAGGTCGGTGTTGCCGAGCAGGTCCTTGTTGATGGACTTCTCGGTGCCGTCGTTCTGGCCGTTGATGTACGGGGAGACCACTTCGTAGCCGTCCATGCAGGCCTGCATGGCACAGATCGGATCGATCTCGGTGACCTTCACGATCATGCCTTCCTGACGCAGGGAGGCGGCGGAGCCCTTGCCCACGTCGCCGTAGCCGATGACCAGGGCCTTCTTGCCGGACATCAGGTGATCGACGCCACGCTTGATGGCATCGTTGAGGCTGTGACGGCAGCCGTACTTGTTGTCGTTCTTGGACTTGGTGATGGCGTCGTTGACGTTGATCGCCGGCACCTTGAGGGTGCCTTTCTTCATCATGTCCTGCAGGCGGTGAACGCCGGTGGTGGTTTCCTCGGAGATGCCGTGGCACTTGGCCAGGATCTCGGGATACTTGTCGTGCAGGATTTCGGTCAGATCGCCGCCGTCGTCCAGGATCATGTTCGGCTCCCAGCCTTCCACGTCGGCACCGACGGTGCGCTCGAGACACCAGATGTACTCTTCCTCGGTTTCACCCTTCCAGGCGAATACCGGAATGCCGCGTGCCGCGATGGCTGCGGCGGCCTGGTCCTGGGTGGAGAAGATGTTGCAGGAAGACCAGCGCACTTCCGCGCCCAGTTCCACCAGGGTTTCGATCAGCACGGCGGTCTGGATGGTCATGTGGATACAGCCCATGACGCGCGCGCCTTTCAGCGGCTGCTCGCCCTTGTACTTGGTGCGAAGCGCCATCAGGGCCGGCATCTCGCTCTCGGCGATCTCGATTTCCTTGCGACCCCAGCCGGCGAGGTTGATGTCGGCGACTTTGTAGTCGGTGAAATTGGTGTCCAGTTTTTCGGCTGGATTGTTCATGGATGCTTCTCCTAAATCTGTCATGGCATCGTAGGTTGGGCTGACGAAGGAAGCCCAACACAGGCGGGCTCGCCGAGTTGTTGGGCTTCGCGGGGCTCAGCCCAACCTACGTTGTGAATGTTCCGTGGTGACGCAGGATTAAATACCCGCGTCATCCTTCAACGCCGCCGCCTTGTCCGTCTTCTCCCACGGGAAGGTGGAGTAGGTCTGGCCGTTGTGGGTCTTCTCTTCCGGCGTGCGGCCGAAGTGACCGTAAGCGGCGGTCTGGCGGTACATCGGGTGCAGCAGGTCGAGCATGCGGGTCAGGGCATAGGGGCGCAGGTCGAAGTGGGCGCGTACCAGTTGCTCGAGCTTGGCCTGGTCCACCTTACCAGTGCCGAAGGTGTTGACGGCGATGGACGTGGGCTCGGCGACACCGATGGCGTAGGAGACCTGGATCTCGCACTTGTCGGCCAGACCGGCGGCGACGATGTTCTTGGCCACGTAGCGGCTGGCGTAGGCTGCGGAGCGGTCCACCTTGGACGGGTCCTTGCCGGAGAAAGCGCCGCCGCCGTGACGGGCCATGCCGCCGTAGGTGTCGACGATGATCTTGCGGCCGGTCAGGCCACAGTCACCCACCGGGCCGCCGATGACGAACTTGCCGGTCGGGTTGATGTGGAACTTGGTGTCCTTGTGAATCAGCTCGGCCGGGATCACGTTCTTGATGATCAGCTCCATGACCGCTTCTTTCAGATCTTCCTGGGTCACGTCCGGGTTGTGCTGGGTGGACAGGACGATGGCGTCGATGCCGGTGACCTTGCCGTTTTCGTAGCGGCAGCTGACCTGGCTCTTGGCGTCCGGACGCAGCCACGGCAGCAGGCCGGATTTGCGGGCTTCGGTGTGACGCTCCACCAGACGGTGGGCGAAACAGATCGGGGCCGGCATCAGCACGTCGGTTTCGTTGGAGGCGTAGCCGAACATCAGGCCCTGGTCACCGGCACCCTGGTCTTCCGGCTTCTGGCGGTCGACGCCCTGGGCGATATCCACGGACTGCTTGCCGATGATGTTGATGATGCCGCAGGTGTTGCCGTCGTAGCCGACATCGGAGGAGGTGTAGCCGATGTCGTTGATGACCTGACGGACCAGATCTTCCAGATCGATCCAGGCGGAGGTGGTGATCTCGCCGCCGATGATGGCGACACCGGTCTTTACCAGGGTCTCACAGGCAACGCGCGCTTGCGGGTCCTCGGTGATGATGGCATCGAGCACCGCATCGGAGATCAGGTCGGCCATCTTGTCCGGATGGCCTTCGGAGACGGATTCGGATGTAAACAGGCTGTAGTCTGACATTGGATACAGTTCCTCTCGTAATAATCGCTATTGCTTTGATGTTATTTGGCGTCGGACGTCTGATGTCTGACGTCCGACGGTTTAATAAACTCCCTGACCTGCACCTGAAACCCATTACGCAGGCCAATGAATAAAGGTTCTTCCGCCGCCAGGCCGACTTCCTCCGCCCAGACGGTCAGTTCTTCCGGGTCGAAACCCAGCCAGATATCGCCGCAGTTCTCGCGCACCCAGTTCTGATCGTGCCGGCTCAGTTCGCTGACGATCAGGCGGCCGCTCGGGGCCAGCAGTTCGGCCACGTCGGCAAAGACGTCAGCGGGATTGGGCACGTGGTGCAGCACCATGTTGGCCACGATCAGATCGAACCGCTCGGCCCGATTCGCCAGATCACCCGCCTCGCCGCAGACCAGCTCGACGTTGCCCAGGGCGGCCTCGCTCACGGTCTGTTCGCACTGGGAGAGCATCTCGGCGGAGTTGTCCACGGCCACGACCCGGTTGAAGCGCCGGGCCAGGGTAGCGAGGAAGTCGCCTTCTCCGGGGCCGATCTCCAGGGCCGCTGTGTGATTCAGGTCGTCGCGGCGTGAATCGATCAGGTTGGTGACCGGTTCGGCGTACAGATCGTATTCGGCGATCAGTTCCTGCTGTTCCCGGAAGTGCTCGGCGTAACGGGCAAAGAACGCCCGCGACTGGGCCGAGCGCTGACTGCGGATGGCGTCCACCTTGGCGCGCCGTTCCTCGGACAGCGGCAAGCGGTCCACCGCGGCAAACACCTGTCGTGCGGCCCAGGCATCCGCCGAGTGGGCGCCGGCATCGAGGGGACGGCGGTAGAAGATCGCATTGCCCTCGCGCTGGGACACCACCAGGCCGGCCTTGGCAAGCACTTTCAGGTGGTGGCTCATGCCCGACTGGCGCATATCGAACAGCTGGCTCAGCTCCATCACCCCAAAGGTGTTGCGGCGCAGCACGCGCAGGATTTCCAGGCGCAACGGATCACCGCTGGCCTTGAACAGCGCGGCCAGACTCTCGAAGGAGGTCTGTGTTTGTGGGGGAAGGGTGGCCAGATTCGTCATGGCAACGAGTCTATGCCCGGCTGCAGAAGGAGGTCAACATCTATATCAAAAAATTTTGATATAGGTCTCTTGTGGGGTGCCGATCTGATCTCTCGCAGGGCCGGGGGTGGTTTCCTTCGCCGCGTTGCCGGGCCTTCCCGGGCCCGGCAACGCTACCGCGACATCCCTGTCGCTGCTACGGAAACCACTCCCGGCCCTGCTGACGGCGCAGCTGCTATCCGAGTAAACGCTCTGGTTTTCTCTCGTCATACCCGCGTAGGCGGGTATCCAGACCGTCACCGGTGCCGGGGCGCTGGGGATTGCACGTCATCCCCGCGCAGGCGGGGATCCAGAGCGTTTGGCATCCTGGTTGGTGCTGGCCGCCCTGGATACCCGCCTGCGCGGGTATGACGGCTGGGGGGCAACGCCAATTGTGCGTCTGGCCGCCAGCTACTGGATGAATCAGTGGCCCATTGCGATGCTTTTCGAGTCGCCTCCGTGGCTTTTGAGGCCTCAACCAAAGCAACGCCTGGTCTCTTCCCAAGCCTGAACGCATTTTCCCCGGACAGCAGTGTGCCTTCGCAGGGATGACAGTCGGAGGCAGGTTGGAGTACCGGAGTGGCTTGCAGCGACTACAGCCCGATCAGCCTTATCAAGTTCTCTCGAAACACCCGCGCCTCATCATCACCGGCAATCCCTTCCGCAAGATGGATGCGATTGCCCCCGTCCTCCAGCACCAGCCGAAAGTATTCAACGTGCTCGTGATTCTTGGTGGTGCTGCCACTCTTGACCAGCTGCAGCTGGTCGGAGGAGGTCAGGCGGGTTTGACGGCGGAAGAGGGGGCGGCCCAGGAAATAGCGTATGGCCAGGACATCCTGACCCTTGATGAACACCTCCAGGCTGCGGCCGGCAAGCCAAAGGCCCCAGACGAGCATCGCCAGGCCGGCGGGGAAAAAGATCGCCGCCATGAGGTAGAGCATGGATTCCCCCTGAAGGGCCCAATACCCCATTCCGATACCAGCCCCGCCAAACACCAGCCCCATGACCATCAGCATGATGTAGAGCACCGGGTTGCGGAATGCCGCGTTATAGAGTCGCAGGCCATAGGGCGTCTGGCTGACGTCCACCTGTTGCTGCACGCTTTCCAGCGCCTCCAGGTCGTCCTGGCGCCGGGCCTGCTGGCGGAACGCCTCGGGGATCTGGATAGTGCTGCTGTGGGAGGAGGTGGTGACCGGAATCCGGTAGGTACGGGTGAGCTGTCGGCCGGCCCATTGACCTTCCAGAATCAACTGCCAGTGATGATCGGCGCGGCCGCTTTTGCCGGTTTCCGGCAGTCCTTCGCGAGCCTGGAAGACAAAACCCAGCCGGGTCTGTTGGCCCTGGATGTCCGGGTAGGCCTGCTGGTCGGCCTGCCAGAGGATCTTTTCATGGCGGCGCCGGTCTTTGCCGCTGCCCGAGTAGGTCACGCGCACTGACTGCAGGGTCACCCTCGGGGGAATATCCGGGGCATCGTAGCGGTCCAGAACAATGGTGCCCCCGATGTCCCCGTGAAGGGCGCCGGGGCTGGGGTCGGGCGTGAGCGGGGCAGGGCCGAAGAAGCGCCAGGCCCGATATTGGGCGACACCCCACCAGAACACGCCGATCCCGATCAGCGGGAACAGGAGCACCAGGAGGATGAGCCAGTTTTCCCGGGCAACTTCCTCGGGAATGGTGATGACGCCGGGCAGGCTGAATCCGGCAAACAGGGTGCCGAAAACCCAGGCGAACCAGTGGCCGCGTTTTTGCTGCGAATAGATCAGGTTGTCCTTCATGAATGAGTCCTTCCGTTGGGCGGGGCGATTGTAACGGAAGGTGCTACGTTGTGCCCGGCTTGTGTTCCGGGCACAACGTGGAGGCAGGTTATTTAAGATACTGGTTGGATATGCTTTCGACGGAGCCATCCGCTTTCAGCTGATCCAGCGCTGCCTGGAGCTTTTTCAACAACGCGGGATCCGTGTCCTTGTGGAAGGCATAACCCATCTTGCCATCCTTGAGGATGTAGACCACCTCATACTCCGACGTGTCAGCGCCCATCTGTTTCAGATTCCACAGGGCAATATCGTTGCCGTAGGCCACCGCGTCCACACGATCACGCTGCAACATCTTGAGCATGTTGCGGGTATTGCTCATCAGGTGGATCGAGCCGTCCTTTACGCCTTGGCTCTGGAGCATCTGGTGACCGATGTCGTCGCGAATGGCGCCAATGGTCAGCCCATTGAGATCGTCGGCCGACGCGACGCTCAGGCCCCGGGATTTCTTGGCGATGACGCCGATCTTGGAGGGAATGATCGGGCCCACGAACTGAAACAGCTTCTCGCGTTCCGGCGTGTAGGTCATGGAAAACAGCGCCGTGTGGGGATCCGACTGCAGGGTCCGGTAGGAACGCGCCCAGGGCAGGAACTCAACATCGCCTTTCGGCAGCTTGTAGCCAATTTTCTCAAACATCTTGAACAGGACATCGAAGGTGACGCCCTTGGGGGTGCCATTGTCATCGACGTAGTTGTAGGGAGGATATTGCTCACTCATCCAGCGGATATCCTTGAGTGATTCGCTAGCAGCCCATCCCGGCAGCATCAGAGCCAATACAACAATGATCAGCTTTTTCATGGTTTCGGCCTCTGATATGGGTTTGTGGTGCAACTAGTCAATGTAGCAACTATTTCGAGGCTTGCTGCCATGTTGGCAAAGACTTGACGGTTTTTTACCCGATTCTCCCCATCCCCATTTGCCCCGGCACACCCGAATCAGCGAAAATAAGCGCCCTTAAAATCCGGGCGCTCTATGAACGGGGTGTGCCGGAACATTGATTTCGACGACCAGTGCTGCGGAGAAAAACCTGATGCCCTCACGTAAAGATCTCGCCAATGCCATTCGCGCCTTGAGCATGGACGCCGTGCAGAAGGCCAAATCGGGCCACCCGGGGGCCCCCATGGGCATGGCCGATATCGCCGAGGTGCTCTGGAACGATTACCTGGTGCACAACCCCGCCAACCCCGACTGGGCCAACCGCGACCGCTTCATCCTCTCCAACGGTCACGGCTCCATGTTGCTGTACAGTCTGCTGCACCTCTCTGGCTACGATCTGGCCCTGGACGATCTCAAACAGTTCCGGCAGCTGCACTCCAAGACTCCCGGCCATCCCGAGTACGGTTATACCCCGGGCGTCGAGACCACCACCGGCCCGCTGGGTCAGGGCCTGAGCAACAGCGTCGGTATGGCGATCGCCGAGAAGGTGCTGGCCGCGCAGTTCAACCGTGACGGTCACGAGGTGGTCGATCATCACACCTACGCCTTCGTTGGCGACGGCTGCCTGATGGAGGGCATCTCCCACGAGGTTTGTTCCCTGGCCGGTACCCTGGGGCTGGGCAAACTCATCGTGTTCTACGACGACAACGGCATCTCCATTGATGGCGAGGTCGAGGGCTGGTTCACCGACGATACACCGAAGCGATTCGAGAGCTACGGCTGGCAGGTGATTCCGAACGTCGACGGCCACAACCCGGAAGAGATCCGCCGCGCCATCGAGGAAGGCCGCGGTAACAGCGAGCAGCCGACGTTGATCTGCTGCAAGACCGTGATCGGTTTCGGCGCGCCCAACAAGCAGGGCACCGAAAGCGTTCACGGCGCACCCCTGGGTGACGACGAAATCGCCGCCGCCCGCGAGAACCTGGGTTGGCAGTACGGGCCTTTCGAGGTTCCGGACGAGGTCTACAAGGGCTGGGATGCGCGTGAGAAGGGCGCCCAGGCCGAAGAGCGCTGGACCGATGCCTTCACCGCCTATGAGAAGGCGTATCCGGAACTGGCGCAGGAGCTCAAGCGCCGCCTGAGTGGCGAACTGCCGGGTGACTTTGCCGAGAAGGCCCAGGCCTACATTGCCCAGTGTCAGGAGAAGGGCGAGACCGTGGCCAGCCGCAAAGCGTCACAAATGGCCCTCGACGCCTACGGTCCGGAACTGCCGGAACTGCTGGGTGGCTCCGCCGACCTGGCCGGTTCCAACAACACCATCTGGAAAGGTTGTCAGGGCGTCAATGGCAAGGAAGCGGACGGCAACTACATCTATTACGGTGTGCGTGAATTCGGCATGAGCGGCATCATGAACGGCATCGCGCTGCATGGTGGTTTCATCCCCTACGGCGGCACCTTCCTGATCTTCATGGAGTACGCCCGCAATGCCGTGCGCATGGCAGCGCTGATGAAGCAGCGCTCCATTTTTGTCTACACCCACGATTCCATCGGCCTGGGCGAAGACGGCCCCACCCACCAGCCGGTCGAGCAGCTGGCGGCCCTGCGCCTGACCCCGAACATGAGCCTCTGGCGTCCCTGTGACACCGTTGAAACGGCAGTGGCCTGGCAGGCTGCGCTGCAGCGTCAGGACGGTCCGTCCTCACTGATCTTCTCCCGCCAGGGCCTGCCGCATCAGGACCGCACGGAAGGTCAGGTCAACGCCATTGCCAAGGGCGGTTATGTGCTGTCTGACAGCGACGGTCACCCGGACCTGATCCTCATCGCCACCGGCAGCGAAGTGGCGCTGGCTCAGGACGCGGCGCAAACCCTGCGTGGCAAGGGCCACAAGGTACGGGTGGTTTCCATGCCGTCCACCGACACCTTCGATCGTCAGAGCGCAAAGTACCGTCAGGCGGTGCTCCCGCTGGACGTGCCGGCCCGCATTGCCATCGAGGCGAGCATGGCCGACTACTGGCACAAGTACGTCGGCATCGACGGTCGGGTGATCGGCATGCACAGCTTCGGTGAATCCGCGCCAGCGGGTGAGCTGTTCAAGGAGTTTGGGTTCACCGTCGACAATGTGGTTTCCGTCGCGGAAGACCTGCTGGATGTGTGACTGTCGGACGTCTGAGGTCGGACGTCTGACGCTTTCGGGCTGCTTGCCTGTCTGGGACAGGCCTTGCGGTCGGTGTCGATTTGGGAGTTAGGGACGTCATGCCCCATCGGATCGCGATCAACGGTTATGGCCGGATAGGTCAGAGTGTGCTGCGTGCGCTCTATGAAAATGGCCTGCGCGAGAACGTGCAGGTGGTGGCGATCAACGAGCTCTCCGATATCGACACCATCGCCTATCTGACTCGCTACGATAGCACCCACGGCCGGTTTCGCGGCCATGTGGAAGTCGACGGTGACTGCCTGGTGGTGGAGGGCGATCGCATTCAGGTGCTGCGGGATGCCGATCCCGCCAACCTGCCCTGGAAAGCCCTGGAGGTGGACCTGGTGCTGGAGTGTACCGGCGCCTTCAAGGACCGCGCGACGGCAGAGCGTCATCTGCAGGCCGGCGCCCGTAAGGTGCTGTTCTCCCAGCCCGCCGAGGCGGATGTGGATCGTACCGTGGTCTTTGGCGTCAATCAGCAGCTGCTGACACCGGAAGACCGCATTGTCTCCAACGCCTCCTGCACCACCAACTGCGTGGTGCCGGTGATCAAGACGCTGCATGAAGCATTTGGCGTGCTGGAAGGGACCACCACCACCATCCATGCGGCCATGAACGACCAGCCGGTGATCGACGCCTATCACCACCAGGACCTGCGCCGTACCCGCAGCGCGTTGCACAACATCGTCCCGGTGGAAACAGGCCTGGCCAAGGGCATCGACCGCCTGTTGCCGGAGCTGACCGGTCGCTTTACCAGCGTCGCCATGCGGGTGCCGACCATCAATGTCTCGGCCATCGACCTGGTGGTCAATCTGGAACAGCCGGTGGATGTGGATGCCGTCAACCGCATCCTGCGACAGGCGGCGGAAGGCAACATGCACCGGATTATCGGTTACACCGACGAGCCCCTGGCCAGCAGCGATTTCAATCACGACCCCCACTCGGTGATCGTGGATGGGGGCCATACCCGGGTGACCGGCGAGCGGACGGTGAAAGTGTTGTGCTGGTTCGACAATGAGTGGGGCTTTGCCAATCGCATGATTGATGTGGCGGCCTTCTGGCTTTCCAGCGTCTGACGCAAAAGAATATTCAGAGCTAAAACAGGGAATCGACTATGACCATCAAACGCATGACCGACCTGGACCTCAAGGGCAAGCGGGTCCTGATCCGGGAAGATCTCAACGTGCCGGTGAAAGACGGCAAGGTGACCAGCGACGCGCGCATCCGGGCTTCACTGCCGACCATCCAGGCGGCGCTTGATGCCGGGGCCAAGGTGCTGTTGATGACCCACCTGGGCCGTCCCACCGAAGGGGAATACGAAGAGGAGTTCTCGCTCAAGCCGGTGGCCGAGCATCTCGGCGGCCTGCTGGGCAAGACTGTGCGTCTGGAAAAGGACTACCTCAACGGCGTGGAACTGGCCGAAGGCGAAGTCGTCCTGTGCGAGAACGTGCGCTTTAACAAGGGCGAAAAGAAGGACGACGAGGCGCTGGCCAAGCAGTACGCCGCCCTGTGTGATGTCTACGTGATGGACGCCTTCGGTACTGCTCACCGAGCCCAGGCCTCCACCCACGGCGTCGCCCGGTTTGCCCCGGAAGCCTGCGCCGGCCCGCTGCTGGCGAAAGAGCTGGATGCCCTGACCCAGGCGCTGGAAACCCCGGAGAAGCCGGTGGTCGCGATCGTTGGTGGCTCCAAGGTTTCCACCAAACTGACCGTGCTGGAATCCCTGGCCCAGGTGGTGGATCAGCTGATCGTCGGCGGTGGCATCGCCAACACCTTCCTCGCTGCGGCGGGCAAGCCGGTGGGCAAGTCCCTGTGCGAGCATGACATGGTCGAGGACGCCAAGGCGCTGATGGCCAAGACCGAGATCCCGCAGCCGGTGGATGTGGTCGTCGCCAAGGAATTCTCTGAAACCGCCGAAGCCACCCTCAAGAAGGTGGACGACGTGGCCGAGGACGACATGATCCTGGATATCGGCCCCGAGACCGCCAAGCTGCTTGCCACAAAACTGAAAGACGCCCGCACCATTATCTGGAACGGCCCGGTTGGCGTCTTCGAAATCGACCAGTTCGGCGAAGGCACCAAGGCCCTGGCCCACGCCATCGCCGAAAGCGATGCCTTCTCCCTGGCCGGCGGTGGTGACACCGTGGCGGCAGTGGATAAGTACGGCGTTGCCGACAAGATCTCCTATATCTCCACTGGCGGTGGGGCGTTTTTGGAGTTTGTCGAAGGTAAGACTCTGCCGGCTGTTGCTGTGCTTGAAGAGCGCGGTGAGTAAGTGAGCGTTGGACGTACGACGTTGGACGTTTCACGGCCAATGTTAGAAGCCCGTGCTGCCTGTGGCTGTCCTCAGCAACACTGACTTTCATTATGCGGGCACAACGGGGGAGGCATTACGTCTGACGTCCAACAGTCAGCGCCCGACCCAATAGTTGATAGACCAAGACATTCGAAACCAGACATTTAAGTAGGAGCAACCCCATGGCCCTCATCTCCATGCGCCAATTGCTGGACCACGCCGCCGAGTACGGCTACGGCGTGCCGGCTTTCAACGTCAACAACCTGGAACAGATGCGCGCCATCATGGAAGCAGCGGACAAGACCGACAGCCCGGTGATCGTCCAGGCTTCCGCGGGCGCCCGTAAATACGCCGGTGCGCCTTTCCTGCGTCACCTGATCCTGGCCGCGGTGGAAGATTTTCCGCACATTCCGGTGGTCATGCACCAGGACCACGGCACCAGCCCCGCGGTGTGCCAGCGCTCCATCCAGCTGGGTTTCTCCTCGGTGATGATGGACGGCTCCCTGGGTGAAGACGGAAAGACGCCCATGGACTACGACTATAACGTCCGCGTCACCAAGCGCGCGGTGGAAATGGCCCATGCCTGTGGCGTTTCCGTGGAAGGCGAGCTGGGCTGCCTGGGTTCCCTGGAAACCGGTGAGGCCGGTGAAGAGGATGGCATCGGTGCCGAAGGCAAGCTGGATCACAGCCAGATGCTGACCGATCCGGAAGAGGCGGCGCAGTTCGTCAAGGAAACCCATGTGGACGCCCTGGCCATCGCCATCGGCACCAGCCACGGCGCCTACAAGTTCACCCGTCCGCCGACGGGCGACATCCTGGCGATTGACCAGATCAAGGCGATCCACAAGCGCATTCCGGACACCCACCTGGTCATGCACGGCTCTTCGTCGGTGCCCCAGGACTGGCTGGAAATCATCAACCAGTACGGCGGCGAGATCCCGGAGACCTACGGCGTGCCGGTCGAGGAAATCGTCGAGGGCATCAAGCACGGCGTGCGCAAGGTCAACATCGACACCGACCTGCGCCTGGCCTCCACAGGCTCCATCCGTCGCTTCCTGGCCAACAACACCGCCGAGTTCGACCCGCGCAAATACCTGAAGGAATCCATCAAGGCCATGAGCGAGATCTGCATCGCCCGTTACGAGGCTTTTGGCACTGCGGGTAATGCCAGCAAGATCAAGCCGGTGAACCTGGAGACCATGTTCCAGCGTTATGAGGCTGGGGAGTTGGATCCCAAGGTTAACTGATTGCCCGATCGCGTCGGACGTCTGAGGTCGGACGTCTGACGCTATCGCTCTGGCGCTCACGGTGCAGTTTAAATACCGTGAGTGTTTCACGTAGGACGTTGGACGTTTCACGTAGAAAACAACGCGTGATTCCGGTGCTCTCGGCCCCATGCTGAGTGCCGACGTCCGACGTCCGACGTCCGACGTCCGACGTCCGACGTCCGACGTCCGACGTCCGACGTCCGACGACCAACAATCAATTCCTACCAAACACTATATCCCCAAAACCTTCCTCCACCTCCCGATAAACCACCGCCGGATCACCGCTATAACGCCGTGAAAAGTGAAACGGAATCAGCTGCTTCACCCTAGCGGCCGCCGCGATTTCACCGCAGGCGCGAGCGGTAAGGTGGCCGGTGTTGCGGGCCTGTTCGGCATCGCGGTCGATGAAGGGGGCCTCGCAGACAAAGACACTGGCGCCCCGTGCCAGGTCGATCAGGGATTCGCGGTTCTGCGGCGTATCAGCCAGGTCTGTGGCATACACCAGGCGTTCGCCCGGTGTGCGCTGCAGCAGTTGGTCCATCAGGTCGCCGGCCCGTTCCCGGGTCTGGTCGGGGAGTTCGATCAGCGCTTCCAGGTCCTTGTCCCATGCCGCCTGCTTGAGGCGGGATAACCAATGGCCGCCGGCGAGGTTCCTGGCGGCCAGTCTTTCCCGGTCCACGTTGAAACGGTCGGGGGTTTCCAGCGCGAAGGCCAGCACCGGAATGCCGTGGTCCAGGACCCGGGCCCGCACTTTGAGGTGGCCATTGGAAAGCAGTACATCCTTGTCCACCGGCAACGGTTCCATGGACTGGCTGGGCGCCCCGGCGCGAATGTGGTAGCGCTCCAGCCGAGCGGCGCCGGTGGGGGCCGAATGCAGTTCATGGACGATAAACTCCGGAGCCTGCTCGGCCACCCGGTCCCAGTGCACCCCGCCGACCCAATGGGCCACATGCGCCGCCAGGCCTGGAGGTCCATAGAGGTGGCAGGCTGGCAGCGGCAGGATGCGCGCGCGCAGTAGCCAGGGGAAGCCGCCGATATGATCAAAATGGGCGTGACTGATGAAGACATCGCTGACCTGGTGTGCCAGCCGGGCCGGCAGGCGGCCGGGGTCACCCAGATCGAACAGCAGGCGCCGGCGCCTTTCGTTCAGACGGAGATCGATCATCGGGTCTCCAAACACCCCGTTGACCAATCGCGCGCTCAGGGGGCCCAACCGGAAGTGCACCGCGTCGTCCGGCGGGTGAGCGACTCTCACCTCGCCGCCGGCTTCGGGGTCCTTGCCGGGTGCGGTCCGTTTGCGGGCCGTGGCCAGCATCCCGTCGCTGCGCCTGACGGCATTACGCACCAGCAGTGTATCGCCGGGGCTGGAACCGGCAATCCTGACTTCAAGCTGCCCGTCCACCAGATCCACGACTTCGCCGAGGGCTACGGTCTTTTGCTTGCGCAGGACTGCGATCTGTCTCCCGCGCCAGGCCGAACGGGCATGCAGCGGGGGTGGGGTCCCGGTGATCAGCCACTGGCTGCAATCCAGGGTGACGGTGCCCGCCGGCTGCAGATGCCGGTCCCAGGACTGGGTCCGGAACTGGCGTCGTTCGAGTCGGGAGAGCCGTTTGGCACCTGTGGGCGAGTTCATGGTCACGACAGGACAGGGAAGGGATGCCAGTTCGTTGGTCAGGGGAAGTGAGGCCAGGCGGCCCAGAAGGACCACGGCCCGTGCGCCCGAGGCGACCAGCAGAGCCTGCAACAGCTCTGCACCGGCCACGCCCCGAACCAGGCCCGGAGCGTCGATGATCAGGGGCCGGTAATCGAGGTGCTTGACCAGGTGCGCGACCGCCAGGCTCAATGGCATCCGAAAGCGGGCGGCATCCAGGCTGCAGAGGGCTTCGGTGGCCATGATCTGCCAGTGATCATCCTGCCATTCGGCCAGGCTGACCGCTCCGGGGGGACCAAAGGCCGGTGAGCCGGGGTCCGCACTGAGGCACAGGCAGCTTTTGTCCCGTTGCGCCAGGGCTTGAGCCAGCGTCCTTGCCAGGGTGCTCTTGCCGCTGCCGGGTTCACCCACCAGCAACACCCGCTGCTGGACCAGCAGGTAGTGCCGGGCCAGCCACTCGGGATCGTAATCCTGCCAGTGTATATTTCGACTGTCCGGATTCATCCTTGCCTCCCGCTCTACACGTCGAGGACAACCGTGGCCTCCCAGCCGCTGTCGGTTTGTTTCACCTCAAACCGGTACAGGGTGACGGCTTTGACATCGGCATTGAGCCCATGGCGCCGGGGATCGATCGGCTCGCCATAAAGTATCCCCTTCAGTTGATAATCACCGCTTCGGCCGGTGACAGCAACCGTTTGCGGCAGAAGCAGCAGGCGTTCGGCATCCTTGTAGTAAATCAGCTCCTGCAGGAAGTCGAACAGCAGCATATCGAGGGCGGCCTCATTCAGTTCCACGGGGCGGTGCTCGGTGGCGCGCAGCTGCATCAGCTCCGGGAGCATGGTCTCGATGGTGGCCTGGGCGGCCTGTTCGAAAAGGCCGGAAAGATCCGGGGCCCAGGCCCGGAAGGCGACGTCGGCGATCGCAATGTCTTCGAGGAACTGGTAGCCACTATTCTCGGACATGGTGGGCTACCCCTTGACGTTGCCGACCGGGCGCAGACGCACCACCGGCCGCGACAGCCCGGCGCGGTCGATGGCCTCAACCACATCGTCAATGCGCTTGTAGGCGCCGCCGGCTTCCTCCGCCAGCCCTGCCATGCCTGTCGCCCGAACGTAGATGCCGTGTTCTTCCATCTCCTGGCGCAGGGTCTCGCCGCGCCAGGTTTTCTTGGCCTGACGGCGGCTCATGGTGCGCCCGCTGCCGTGAGCGGTGCTGTAAAAGGTTTTCGCTGCCTCGGCCGTGCCACGCAGGAGGAAGGAGCCGGTTTCCATGCTGCCCCCGAGAATCACCGGTTGGCCCCAGGGTTTGTAGGCCTCCGGCATATCGTGCATGCCGGGGCCGAATGCGCGGGTCGCGCCCTTGCGGTGCACCAGCAGCCGCCGTTTTTGCCCATTCACCTCATGCTCCTCCAGCTTGGCGGTGTTGTGGGCGACATCGTAGACCTGTTCCAGCCCCAGTTCCCGGGCGCTGCGGCCGAGGACATCCTCAAAGGTCTGGCGGATGCGGTGGAGAATCACTTGGCGGTTGGCGAAGGAGAGGTTGATCGCGCAGTTCATGGCGGCGAAGTAGGCCTGGCCTTCCGGAGAGTCGAAGGGAGCGGCGGCCAGTTCCCGGTCCTTCACGGGGATGTGGTATTTGCGCTCCATGACGTTGACGAACTGGCGCAGGTAGTCGGTCGCTACCTGATGGCCAAAGCCGCGGCTGCCGCAGTGGAACATGATCACCACCTGGCCGTCGCGGTCGATGCCGAAGGCTTTGGCGGCTTCCGGATCGAAGATGTTGTCGCGATCGGCGACCTGGATTTCCAGGTAGTGATTACCCGAGCCCAGGGTGCCGACCTGGTTGAGGCCACGCTTGATGGCGCGGTCGGAGATGGCCCCTGCGTCCGCCCCCGCCACACAGCCGCCTTCTTCGGTGCGCTCCAGGTCTTCCGGCCAGGCATAGCCATGCGCCAGACACCAGCGGGCGCCGCGCTGCACCAGATTGCGGAATTCCGGTTTCGACAGCCGGATCAGGCCGGAGCCGCCCACGCCGGCCGGGACCCGGTGGAAGAGCTGGTCCACCAGGTCTTTGAGGTGAGGTTGGATCTCGGGCCAGGTCAGGTTGGTACGTACCAGGCGCATACCGCAATTGATATCGAAGCCGATGCCACCGGGGGATATGACGCCGCCTTCGTCCACATCCATGGCGGCAACACCGCCAATGGGGAAGCCGTAGCCCCAGTGACCATCGGGCATGCAGTAGGCGGCGTCGACAATGCCCGGGAGCGAGGCGACGTTGGTGATCTGCTCGATCACACCGGGGTCCATGGCCTCCAGCAGGGCGGGGGAGGCCACAATGCGGGCGGGAACCCGCATTCCCGGCTTGTAACTGGCCGGGATTTCCCAGAGATAATCACCCACGCGGCGGATATCATCCTGATCCATGACGGGGCCCTCAACGGTGTTCCTTGTCTGGATTCATTGTCTCATGGAGACGCCGCTGCAGGGCAAGGGGTGATTCTCTTCCGTGACGATGTCTGGCCGCGGACGCTGACAAGCCATCGCACTGTGCATATAGTAACGGGGCAGTGGACCGGGTTGATGACCGGTGCTGAATTTTCCATCAATGGAACACGAGTACCGCATGTCAGTAGAGCAAATGCGCCAGCGTTGGCGTCACATTATTTTCGGGACCGATACCCCGGCCGGCGCCTTGTTCGATCGCCTGTTGATCGTCGCCATTTTTCTCAGCGTCATCGCGGTGATGCTCGACAGCGTGCAGCATATCCACGAGGTCTACCGCCAAGAGCTCTACATCATCGAGTGGGCCTTCACCCTTCTGTTTACAGCGGAATACCTGGTGCGGCTGTGGGTCAGCGAGCGATCCGTTTATTACGCCCGCAGTTTCTTTGGTATCGTCGATCTGCTGTCGATCATCCCCACCTATCTGAGTCTGTTTTTCCCGGGGGCCAGTTACCTGCTGACCATCCGCTTCCTGCGGGTGCTGCGGATCTTCCGGGTCTTCAAGCTGGTGCGTTTCATGGGGGAGGCCGGGGAACTGGTGACCGCCCTGGTCCGTTCACGGCGCAAGATCGGCGTGTTCATGTTCTCGGTGTTTGTCATGATGGTCCTGTTCGGCAGCATCATGTACGTGATCGAGGGCCCCGAGCATGGCTTCTCGTCCATTCCCAAAAGCATCTACTGGGCGGTGGTGACGATCACCACCGTTGGCTATGGTGACATTTCACCGCAAACCCCTTTTGGCCAGACGATATCGACCCTGGCCATGGTCACTGGCTATGCCATCATCGCCGTGCCCACCGGCATTGTGACGGCCGAGATCTCGGCGGCGCGCACCCGCCAGCGTTTCACCCGCGAATGCCACCGCTGCCACCTGCACGAGCACGATCCGGACGCGCATTACTGCAAGCGTTGCGGTGAACCCCTGGAACCGCCCAAGGCATAGATTCACGATCGGGAGCCCCATGTTCGAATCACGATTTTCTATCCAGCGCCCCTATACCCGCGGCACGGGCGACAGCAGCAGTCTGCGGATGCCCCAGTGCGGCGCGAGGGAACTGGAGCGGCAGCTGGAGAGTGACCGGGGCCGTATCATCAACTCCGCTGCGGTCCGGCGCCTGCAGCAGAAAACCCAGGTTTTCCCGCTGGAGCGCAATGCCGCGGTGCGCAGCCGCCTGACTCACTCCCTGGAAGTGCAGCAGACCGGACGGTTCATCACCCGCAAGGTGTTCGAAAAGCTGGAAGACCGTCTTGAGAGCCTTGGGCTGGCCGGCCTGGAGCGGGCCGCGGAATCGATCGTGGAAATGGCCTGTCTGATGCATGACATCGGCAACCCACCGTTCGGGCACTTCGGGGAGGTGGCCATCTCCAAGTGGTTTGAAGATCATCTGCATGAACTGGAGCCCTTCCAGCGTCTGAATGACGAGGAGAATGACGGCCTCAAGGCCCAGCTGGCGCGGGAACTGCAATCCTTCGAGGGCAATGCCCAGGCCATTCGCCTGATCAGTCAGCTGCTGAAACTGAACCTGACCTATTCCCAGGCCGCGGCGGTGTTCAAGTACACCCGCCCGGCCACGGAGCCCCGGCCGGCGACGGACGATGCCCTCAGCTACCTCAAGAAGAAGCCGGGCTACTACTTCTCCGAACGTGAGTTCGTAGCCTCGATGCAGCAGGCCCTGGAGATGAGGCCGGGCCACCGTCACCCGCTGTGCTACCTGATGGAGGCGGCCGACGATATCGCCTATTGCCTGGCGGACATCGAGGACGGCGTGGACAAGGGCATCATGAGCTATACCGCGCTGGCAGACCGGCTGGTGGACGAGTTCGCGCGGCAACGCCCGCAGGATGCCGCGGAGCCCCACTTCGGCAAGCGCTCCTTTGCGCAGATCATCGACTACGCCCGCGAACGTGCGGAGCGGGAAACCATCAACAAGGAACATGAATTCTTCGTCTGGCTGCGGGTGGGGTTGATCCATCCGCTGGTGGAGCATGCAGCCAATGCCTTTGTCGCCAATCTGGAGGCAGTGGCCGGCGGGCATCTGAATCGCGCCCTGCTGGAGGATGATTCACCCTGCCACAGTGTGGTGGAGACGTTTAAGCAGGTGGCGGTCCGCCACATTTTCGCTATTCCGGAGGTGGAAACCCTGGAGCTGCAGGGGTATCGAATCATCAGCGGTCTGCTGGATCACTATAAGCCGCTGCTGCTATTGTCCCGTGGTGATTTCGAGCGGCTGGCCCGGGGCGAACGCAAGGGGCTCATCATCGAGAGCCGGCTGTTCAAGCGTCTTCCCAATAAACACGTCAAGGCCTATCAGCTGCTCACGGCCGAGGCGCCGACGGATCCGGAACTCTGGGAGCGCTACTGCCGCTGCCGCCTGATTCAGGACATGGTCAGCGGCATGACGGATCAGTTCGCGCTGGACGAGTTCCATACCCTCTCGGTATTTCGCTCCCAGTAATTCCGGGCGTCTTGCGGGTTTGTAATCATAATGCGGAGTCACAGCCGTTATGCTGACGGCTTGATGCCGTTCGACGAGGGAGACCGACATGCGTGCACGTTTTCTGGGCTTACTGTTTACCGTTCTGGCCCTGCCGGCCCATGCCGTGGAACTGTTTTTTTCGCCTGATCAGCTGAACCCGATGATCCGGGCCGGATTTCCCGTTCACTATCAGACGGCGGACTACCAGGTCACCCTGACCAATCCTCATCTGGCCCTGAAAGAGCAGGGCCAGCATGTTTCCGTGCGCGCGCATATCGCCGTGGACGACAACGGGAAGCCCGCCTTGCGCGGGACCGCCACTGTGGAAGGGGAGCTGGCGTACTCGCAGTCAAAGGGCCAATTGCACCTGATCGAGCCAACCCTTAAGACGCTCGATATTGACCAGATATCACAGGATCTCAAACCGACTGTGGACCAGTTGAACATGCAGTTACTCTCCCGCCCGCTGCCCATGATTTTGCTGGTGGACCTCAAACAGCTGAGCCAGGGGCTGCCGGTGAACGGGCTGAAGGATGTACGGATTCAGGGCGATTCGCTGGTCGTGCAATTCTGATGCAGGGGCGCTGTTAGCACTCTTTCAGGGTCCCCTCCGGGAACAACCATCATCCGCGTGCTTGACGGCGAACAAGGCCTTTGCTTCTTTGAAACAAGGCGGTTCTTTGCGCGGTGCCCCCTCCTTGCTCCAATTCGGCCCTTCTTGCGCCTTTCGCGTCGATCGTGATGGCGCCCTGGCTAGCGTTTTGGGTATCCGCGTGGCCGCCGCTCAAAGAATCAAAATAGAGGATGATGGTATGAATAAACGGAATCATGGTTTTAACGCACGTGGCCTCACCACGTCGGTTCTGCTCTCCGCGGCTCTTGTGCTGACGGGCTGTGGCGGAGGGGGAGGTGGTAGTGGCTCTTCTTCCGGTGATGACTCAGGTACGTCCACCAGCTATACCGGCACCGAGACCCAGGCGCAAATCACCAGCAGCAATGCAGAAGATCTGAGTATCGCCGTGGCCAATGGCACCGAGCAGGCCATCGTCTCAGATGCCAGCCGTACGAATATCCCTGGTATTTCCACGAGCAGCATTGACAGTGAACCGACCTTTCAAAGCCGTGCCATTGACGCCGGCCTGGCTGCTGTCCAGGAAGTGAATGCCAGCGAAACCGTTGACGGGGTTTGTGACTCCGGCAGCGTAACCTACGAGACAGACAATAGCGGCAACACCGAGTACAGCTACAACAGTTGTGTGATTGGTGAATACACCTTCAACGGTTCCGTGCACTACGAGAGTGACAACACCACGGTAACGATTACCTATGACAATCTGACCGTATCCGGGCCGTCTTTCGCAACGCAGACTCTCGATGGTGTGGCTTACACCTGCACCGGTGTGGGCACGAGCAGTACCACCTGCACCATCAGCAATGACTTCACTGGGACCGACGATCGCGTTTACCGGGTTTCAGAAACGACGGTAACGGAGGGTTCCAGTGGCTATTCTGTGGAAGCAAAAGTCTATGATCCGAATCATGGCTATGTGACGATCACCACTACCACGGAGATCACACTGAGTGACTCCTGTACTTACCCGCAGACTGGTGTCGTTGAGGTAAGTGGTAACGGTTCGAGCGCTCAGTTGACCTTCCAATGCGACAACATGTCATTGGTAATCAATGGGGGAAGTAGCATCCTTATTGAGTGATTGGCTACAAAAAAGCCACCGACTCCAGGGGATGGAATCGGTGGCCAACGGCTAAACCTGAAGGAAGACACTCCAGGTTAAAAAGGGACATGTCTGCAATCAGAACAACAACATCGCGTTGACGCCTACGGTATCGACGTCTGATTCACCGGTCCTATCCTCGTTCCCGACATTGAAATAGCGGTCCCAGGCCAGCTGCAGGCGAACGTTGTCCGACAGTGCGCCTTCGATACCCGCGGAGACCACCGGGTCCTCCCCGGATTCGCTGAAGTCCGCGATGGACGTACCGCCCGTGACCGCATCGCCTTCCAGATCCCAGAAGAACATGCCGCCCTTGGCGAACAGGGAAACGTGCTGGTTGAAGGGCAGGTAGCCCACGGCCTGCAGCTTCTGGCCATCCACTTCTGCGGTGCCCTTGAGCAGGTCATTGCCGCTTTCGGCCTCGCCCAGATTGACGTAACCGCCCTCGACGCCGAAGTAATCACCGGCCCGGATGCCGGCCAGCGCCTGGTAGTTGGTGGCGGTGTCATCGCAGTCGATGGGATCGTCTGCCGTGGAGTCGCACAGTTCGTCCACAAAGGTCACGCCGACGCCGGCGCCCAGCTGCAGGCGCACATCCCGCTCCTCGGCGTGGCCGGTGAGCGTAATCAAGGACAGGGTGGTGGTAACAAAAACAAGAGACGTGAGTTTCTTCATGTAGGCTCCTTGCACTGCTTTCCCTGGTTAGTCGGGTATCGCTTGATAACGATGGGATCAGGCTAGCAGTGCAGGAGGCCTTTTTATTCCGTGAAACTACTTACATTACCGTGGTTTCAGTGACCGGCAAGGGGCTGTTCAGGCGCCCATCAAACGATCGGCGATCAGAAAACCCGCGGTGTAGGTGGCAATCGCCGAGCCCAGGGTGGAGAACACGAAGACCAGCAGAACCCGGGAAATGCGGTTGCGCCACCATCCTTTGGGCGAAGCGGTGTCTTTCTTGAGGCGGGCGAAATCACCCACATTGGGTTTACGCACCACGGCTTCCACGGCCGCCGAAACCATGCCGGCACCGATCGTGGGATTAAGCGATGTGAGCGGGGCGGCGATTGCGGTAGCCAGTATGGTGAGTGGGTGGGCCAGGGCAATCACGGCACCGATGGCGGCAAAGCCACCGTTGATGACCACCCAGTCCAGCACTAGCTGCCAGCCCAGTTGGGTATCGCGACTGAAACCAATCGCGAAGCCGGAGATGATCAGGGCCACGATCAGCCAGGGGATCACCTTGGGCCAGCGCGCCGGGGGTGGCAGGGTATCCAGCGTGGCCAGGGTCGAGGCCGGGTCGCTCGGTTTGGCCTCCTCCAGATAGTGGGCGATGCCCTGAAGGTGGCCGGCCCCCACAACAGCCAGTACATGTCGGTAGCCCCGTTGGGCTTCCTGCCGGAGGCGGGCAGCCATGTAGCGGTCGCGCTCGTCGATCAGGGGGCGATAAAGGCGTTCGTCGGCATCGGCGAATTCGTTGAAAGTGGCTTCCAGAATGTCGCCTTCCTTGAGCTTCTCGATTTGCTCCTCGGAGACGTCCTCCTTGGAGACCACGCTGGCCACCAGGCCGAAAAACAGCGGCAGGCGGCGGAACCAGGACAGCTGGCGATAGCAGCGCTTGAGAGTGGTGCCCAGATCCCGGTCCACCAGCAGCACGGGAAGATCGGCCTGCTTGGCTTCGCTCAGGGCGGTGCGCATATCGGCGCCGGGTTCAACGCCAAACTGGTCGGCCAGGCGCTGCTGGAAGGCGGAGAGAGCCAGGCTGGCGGCCACCAGGGGAGCCTTGCCCGCACGAATGACCTGGAGCAGTTCCTGGCGTGCCAGTTGATCGGGATTGACCATGTTCTGATGGCGGCTGGGACACAGCTCTACGGCCACTGCGTCATACTCCCCGGTGGCTATCTCGTCCTGGACTGCGTCCGCCGAAACCCGGGACACGTGGGCGGTACCGAGCAGGGTGATGCGGGTGTCACCGACCGTGACGGTGCGTTTGGGCTGGGTTGCGGGGGCGTTCACTAAGGGGCTCCTTCAGGGCACTCGTGCTGTATTCGGCATCCAACCGGCCGGAGGTCCGCAAGGTCAGTGGGGGCGCGTTGCAGCGCCGGATTCGGGTCAGTATCACGTCGGACAGGGCGGTCGGATGGAGACCGCGAGAGGCGATGCGAATGGATAACTACGCACTGCGAACTCGACGTGACGGTTCGGCGCCCGGGGGGAAACAGGGGTTCCCGGGAACGCTCGGGATTGACCATGGACGGCACTAATACCTTGTGAAAACTTCTCACCACCTTGGGAGAGACTTGTCACCGGCTCTTACTTGGCATAGCTTCCCATCATAACAGATCGTGGCGCGCGTTCGATGACGGACGTCCAATGATCCCGTGATTGCCAGATATGTCCGGAATAAAGGAAAGCGCATGTTGACCTGGGCCCACTTTGTCATGGTTGGTGCGACGGCGATGGTAGTGCTGGCCGCAGTCCTGCTCCACTATGAGGTCTGCTCGCAGCTCAATCACCGTCTCTACACCAGCCGCCTGCGGCAGCGTTCCCGCATGGTGATGCTGATCCTGGGGCTGATGGTGGCGCACTTCATCGAGATCTGGCTGTTCGGTATCGGCGCCTGGCTGTTGACCCGCTGGCCCGAAATGGGGGCAATCTCCGTGGGGCAGGATGCCGGCCTGCTGGAGTTTGTCTACCTCTCGGCCACCAGTTTCACCACACTGGGCTACGGCGATGTCGTTCCCCACGGCGTCGTGCGTTTCCTTTTCGGGGTGGAAGCCGTGACCGGTTTTGCCATCATCACCTGGTCGGCGTCCTACACCTTCCTCGACATGCAGCGTCAGTGGAGCTCCAATATCTGACTGAGCCCTTGCCTCCTGTCTGCAGGCCTTAACATACAATTGCAATCTTAATGTGAGGGCCCTGCAATTTACGTCTATCCTTTCACAGATGATATTGATTGCGTTTTCAATCGGGTAGCGATCGCTGCCCGGTCAGAACGTCTTGTCGGCCCTGCGGCCGCACGCCTGCTCAGGCGTTGTTACTTTCGATGAGTCGTCGCTTACATGTCTGGTGCAGAGCCCGGGAGTGGTTGCCCGGTTCGTGCTGCTCCCGCAGTGGTTGTGGGTCGGCGAACTCATGCTGTCCTTGAGAGGAGAATGGCTTTGATGAGTGCCTGGTCACGACTGAGTATTCGCTGGAAACTGCAAATTGCCTTCTTTGCGGTGACGATGGCGACCACCCTCTACAACCGCTTTATCGAAATGCGGGATCTGCGTTCGATGCTCGATCTGGCAGAACGGGAGGGCGTCAACCAGGCAACCATGACGGTGCTGTACCAGCGTTACGATGAGGTGTTCGGAGCGGCCATCTGGGAATCGGCGTTTGAATTCGTGATCCAGTTCGGATTGATCGCCATCCTGGCAGCACTCATGGTGCGTCCCATTCTGGCGCTGATTCGTTCGCTCAAGGCGGTGGAGAAGGGGGATCTCACCCGTTCTGTGAAAGTGACGTCCGATGATGAAATCGGTCAGCTGCAGCGCCAGTTCAATAACATGCTCGACCAGCTCAATGGCCTGATCGCCAGTATTCACCATTCCTCTCTGCACATGGGGCAATCCGCTTACCAGATTGCCGCGGTCTCCCGGGAAATCGAGGAGATCAGCAACGCCCAGGAAGCCCGTTCCTCCGAGGTCAATAATGCCATGGATTCGTTGCACCAGGCCTCGGAACAGGTGCGCGAGCTGAGCGGCAGCACCCTGGAGAAGGCGCTGGAGACGGAATCCCATGGCCGCGACGGGGTGGAGTCCGTGCAGCAGACCCTGGAGCGGATGCAGGCCATCGGTGAGGGCGTCAACAAGGCTTCCAGCGAGGCGGAAGAATTGCAGAATGCCGCCGGCACCATCGACGAGATTGTCGAGACGATCCGCTCCATTTCCGACCAGACCAATCTGCTGGCGCTCAATGCCGCAATCGAAGCCGCCCGGGCCGGGGAGAGCGGCCGCGGCTTTGCGGTGGTGGCCGACGAGGTGCGGGCGCTGGCCGCCCGCACCGGCCAGTCTGCCGAAGAAGTGTCCCGGATCGTGGAAACCCTGATCGGCCGTGTCGAAACCGTGGCCGGGGTGATGCGTCACGTGGTCTCACAGATGGAGGAAAACCGGGAAGGGTCGGAGCGGACCATCGCCATTATTGAATCCATGGGACGGGACATCAGCGAGACGGCTGAACTCAACCAGCGTATCAGCCAGGCCTCCGAAGATCAGATCCAGGGGCTCGATGATGTGCGTGACACCCTGCAGACCCTGTTCGGCACCCTGCGGGAGAATGCCCAGAAGATTGGCAATACCGCCAATATCGGTGATGCCCTGTTCAGCCTCAACGGCGATTTGCAGGGGCAACTCAAGGGCATGACCTATCGCGAGGTGAATGCCGCCGATAACCCGCCTCCGGGCGTCCATGAGCGGCGGGCCGCGCCGCGGGTGCCGGGGCACCTGCTGGTGACGGCGGAGGTCGATGGCGAGCGGCTGGAGGGCATGTCCCGGGACATCAGCATGACCGGCATGCAGCTGCTGCTCAAACACCGGCTGGGGGAGGGGCAGAAGCTGCGCCTGGGGATTCGTCTGCCCACCGAGGATACCCACGACTTTCAGCATCAGGATGTCTGCACCCTCCAGGGCAACATTGTCCGCATGCAGGAACAGGACAATCGTTACCAGTACGGCATTCATTTCGACGCACTGAATCACAGCGAGAAAAAAGCGCTGGAACGTTGTATCGATTTCTTCAACCGGGCCAAGAAAGTCGCCTGATTCGGCCTGTTGTTACCGTCGGGGTTGACGTTAATATGGGAGGAACAGGTGGTGCTCTGAGGACACCGGAAGTGTTCGCGAGTATCAGGAGAGAGGGAAGGCCACCGCGTAACGTCGCACTGACGCCGTAAATATCACCTTGACGGAGTACAAGTGGGAGACGCCAGGAGCCCCTATGCAAGATATCCAAGACCAGGAACATCGCCTGCGTTCCATCGAGCTCACCGATCTGCAGGCCGGCGGTGACGTCAGCCGGATTGTCACCGGTGGTGTCGGGGATCTGCCCGGGAACAGCGTGCTGGAAAAAATGCGCTACCTGCAGGACCACGGCGACGGTCTCCGACGCTGGCTCCTGACCGAGCCCTATGGCGACCCGGCCATGTCCATCGATCTGCTGGTCCCGCCCAGTCACCCTGACGCCCAGGCCGGCTACATCATCATGGAAGCGATGGGCTATCCGCTCTATTCCGGTTCCAACACCATCTGTACCGCCACGGCGGTGTTGCAGTCGGGACTGGTGCCCATCCAGGAAGGTGATCAATCGCTGACGCTGGAATCCCCCGCCGGCTTGGCCCATGTGACGACCCACAACCGCAACGGCCGGGTGCAGTCGGTGACCACCCAGGGCGAACCGGCCTATGTGGCGGCCCAGGATCTGTCCGTGGATGTCCCCGGGTTTGGCCCCGTCACCTACCACATCGTCTGGAGTGGGGCCTTTTATGCCCTGGTTGATGCCCAGGCGCTGGGTTTCGAGCTGCAGCGGGATGAGCTGCATGCGCTCGCCCAGTTTGGTGAAACATTCGTCAATGCGGCCCGCGCGGACTTTCGCGAGGAGCATCCGGATCTGGGCAATACCGGCCCGCTGCCGTTCGCCCATTTCATGGGCCCCATCGAGGAAGTCTCCGAAGGCTACTACCGCTCCCCTTCCGCCACTTACGTGCATCCCGGAGTGATCTGCCGCAGTCCCACCGGAACCGGCACCTCCGCGCGCATGGCGCTGATGTACGAAAACGGCCGCATGAAGGACGGTGATCAGCTGGAAACCGTCTCGCCCCGAGGTAGCAGTTTCGTCGGCACCATCCTCGGGACCGCCAGTGTCGGGCATTACCAGGCCATGCACAGTCACATCACCGGCCGCGCCTGGACCTTGGCCCATTCGCGTATCATCGTCGATCTTGATGATCCCCTGGTGGATATGTCGGATCTGGAGCATCTGTTAACGAACGAATGAGGTTGCGTCGGTTTTGGCGTTGCATCTCATAACCCGGGCGTTTCAGAATACAGGGCGAGTTTGTCCGGACACCCCAGGGAGATGTGAACGCTCATGAATGCATTGATCTATCGCCGGTTCGGCGCTCCGGATGTGCTGGAGTGGCAAACGGGCTGGCCCGACCGGGAACCGGCAGCCGGCGAGGTCAAGGTGCGGGTGGTGGCCGGCGCCCTCAATCCCAAGGATATCCTGCTTCGCAAGGGCAAGTTTCAGGGCTGGTTGACCCGCAAGCGTCTGCCGCGCGGCTGTGGTTTTGATCTGGCGGGGGAAGTGGTGAATATCGGTTCTGGGGTGACCCGATTCAAGCCGGGCGATCGGGTGTTCGGAATGACTAACGCTTTCTGTGGCGGCGTGCACGCCCAATACGCGGTGCTGCCTGCCGATGAGCTGGCACCGGCGCCGGCCAGCCTGAGCCTGGAGGAAGCTTCGGCTCTCCCCCTGGCAGGGCAGACCGCGCTGCAGGCCCTGCGTGATTGTGGGCACCTGGTCGCGGGCCAGCGTGTCCTCATCAATGGTGCCAGTGGCGGGGTGGGGCACTTTGCGGTGCAGATCGCCAAGGCTCTCGGAGCGGAGGTCACAGCGTTGTGCAGCGAGGCCAACCACGCTTTCGTCACGGCGTTGGGCGCCGACCACTGTATCGACTACCGCCAGCAGCGCCCGGTCGAACTGGAGCAAATCTTCGATATTATCTTTGACGTATTTGGCAACTATTCGGCCAAAGCCTTTGCCCGCCAGTTGGGTAAGCATGGCATCTACATCAGCACCATTCCCAGCGCCACAACCTTCTTGGCCGAGGCCCGGGCCCGGATGGGGCTGGGTAAACGATCCAGACTGGTGATCGTCCACAGCAACCGGGCGGATCTGGAGCAACTGCAGCGCTGGGTCGAGAGCGGCCAGTTGCGCCCCCACCTGGATGCCCGCTATCCGGTCCGTCAGGCGGCGGAAGCCCATCAGCACATCGAATCCCGGCATACGCGTGGCAAGGTGGTGCTGACGATGACCGAGGAGCTCTCGGAGTGACAAGCCGGTGGTGGCTCTATCTGTTGCGCACGGAAAACGGATCGCTGTATACCGGTGTCACCGTGGATGTGGAGCGGCGATTTCTGCAGCACGCGGGGGAGCGTCCAGGCGGAGCCCGTCACTTTCGGGCGACCAGACCAGTCCTCATGGCCTACCGTGTCGAAGTCGGCGACAAGCGTCTGGCGATGCGCTGTGAATACCGCATCAAGCGACTGCCCAAAAGTCGCAAGGAGGCATTGGTGAGTCTCCAGCCGGCGTTGGCGGAACTGCTGGATTATCTGGGGTTGGATATCGGGCGGCCGGAAGCGGCAGGTTAGGGCGGCCGGTGCCCCTGCGTTGGGGCACAGAGCCGGCCGCGCTCGTTCAGCTCCGCTTTTGCCAGCGATAGACGCGCATGGGCGGGATGTTACGCATCACCATGCGGCTGGAAGGCCGGCCCATGATCGGACTGGTGATATCGGCGACGTCTCCCCGGAACTGATAGGCGACAAAGCGTCCGTCATCCGCCAGATTGTCCTGGATGGCCTGGGCGATGTTGCGCCCGGTCTGCAAGGGCATGGTGGAGAACGGAATCCCGGAGATGACCACATCAGGCGCGGACAGGCCGTACTTGGCGAGGATGTCGCTCAGTTCCTCCGCGCTGCCGTTGTGGTTGATCAGTCTGGGGTCGTCGATCTCGTTGATCAGATCGATGAATTCCGAACTCAGGTCAATGGTCAGCAGTTTGGCCTTGGGCCCCAGACGCCGGAGAATGGCGCGGGTTGTCCCGCCGGTGCCCGGACCGAGTTCAACCACCAGGCGGGCGCTGCCCAGGTCGGCGGCTTCGATGATGCGTCGTTCCAGGTAGCGTGAGCTGGGGATGACCGAGCCGACCTGACTGGGTTCACGCAGAAACCCCATAAAGAAGGCGATGCGGTTGCGTTCGCGTGAACTCAGGTTAGCGGGTGTCAGGCTTTCTTCATTCATGTTGTGCCCCTCGTTATCCATGCGCATGGGTACGCCCTTTTATCGTTTGGTCTTCTGAGCGTCACTTCAACTGTTCTGGTGCGATCGCCACAGGTGCACCACCGTCAAAGCCACCAACAACAGCCCAATAATACCTGCCACCGCCCAGGTGTTGTACTCCGCCCACTTTTCGATGAACTGCGTGACGGAACGGCCAAAGAAATAGCCCAGGCTGGCAAACAGGCTGGTCCACATGAATGTACCCACTAAATTCAGGCAGTGGAAGGTCAAAGGATTGACGCCACTGGTTCCGATGGCAAAAGGGGCTACGGTCCGCATGCCGTAGAAAAAGCGGTAGAAGAGGATGAGCGGATAGCGGTGGCGATGCAGGCGCTTGGAAAACTGGTGGTAACGCGTCTGCCAGGCTGGGGATCGCCGATTGACGAAAGCCCGGCCATGGCTGCGTCCAAAATGGTAGATGGCGGATTCACTGATGTAAGTCCCCAGGTAACCCAGGGCGATCACACCGTAAACATCCAGGAAATCCCGCTGGGCCAGGAATCCTCCCAACAGCAGGACAACCTCTCCCTCCACGATGGTTCCCAGGAAGATGGCCAGGTAGCCAAACTGTTGTATGAGCGCTTCGTAATCCAAGAAAAGTGACAGTCAGTTGGTGGTGGCGATAAAAAATCACATTGCTGCACATTCTGGCCGAGATAACAGGGCGATGTAAATTACCGCCCTGTTATCGAGCTCGTCGGTGTTGCGGGGTGGGTCAGGGGCCGCCCAGCGTGGCCGGGCTGGGCTGGCGGCGGAGCGATAGCAGCACAGTGGCCACACCTGAAGCGATCAGCGCGCCGGCAAAGGGCATTAGTGTGGGGGTGCCGCCGGGGAAACTGGCCCGGTAGAGACTCTCCATCAGGCTACCTTCAACAATCCAGCCCGGCAGCACCGCACCGGCCAGGCCGGCGATAATACCGGCGAGTGCTGCCCCCGGCGTGACCCGAGTCCAGAGCCCCATCAGCACCGGTAAGACGGCAGTAGCGCAGAGCAGGTCGGCAATCAGGAACAGGCGCAGCACCGAAATACCCTGCAGCGCGATGGCGATCACCGGCACCATCAAGAGCACGGTGATCCAGCGCGCAGCCCCAATGGAGAGACCAGGGCGTTCGGCGACCGCGAGCGAGGCAATCCCGTTCTGTAGCGTATCCACGGACGACGCGACCAGGGTGACTGCCAGCACCAGCGCGACCACTTCCAGCCAGCCTGGAGCCTTGCTCAGCAGGGCGAAGAAGGGAATGGGCGGCTGGCCCAGAGCCAGGCCCGACATGGCGGCCAGCATGCCAAGACCTCCGACCAGGGCCACCACCAGTACGGTTGTGGCCGCCCCCAGGTAGGCGCCCTGACCAAGTGCCCGGTCGTCATGGGCCGCCCAGAGGCGTTGCCAGTAGCCCTGGTGGAAAAGGTTGGCGGCGGTCACGGCAAGGATCAGGGTTAGTGCCACACCCAGAGCGTCAGACATGGGCAGTGACGGCATGCTGGCACTCAGGGTTCTCTGGGGGAGAATGTCCCAATCCACCAGGGTCACCGCGACCAGTAGCCCCAACAGCAGAAGCCCCTGCCAGCGATCGGTCGCCAGACTGGCGCGCAAACCGCCCCAGGCGGTGTAGGCCAGGGTGGTAACCGCCACGCCGATGATCACGACGTTACCGTTCAGGTCTGAGAGCAACGTGCTGATGGAGCCGATGGCCGTCAGCTCCGCGGCCAGGAAGCACAGCATGTAGAGCACCGAAATGGCCGAGATCCAGCGCCGCAGGCCGGTACCGAAACGGGCCTGGGCGAATTCGCCGATGCTCTTGCCCTGGGGGAAGTTGCGGCGGATGGCCGGGCCCAGCCAGCCAAACACCAGCAGCGGCAGGGCCGAACCGATGGCGTAACCGGCCAGGGCAACGGGGCCGGCGAAGGCGCCCACTTCCGGGGGCGCAAACAGGATCCAGGCCCCCATGCCCGAGGCCAGGAAGGACAGCCCCAGGGTGGACGCACCCTGGGAATTGCGCGCGGTCATGTAATCGTCGAGCCCTTCGACCCGGTGGCGAGCCCGCAGGCCGAGCCAGGCAAAGAAACCCAGGGCTGCCACGAGGGCTACCAGTTGTACATAGAACATTGCGTGTATTCCCCAACAGTCGGCCCGCACAGCGCCGGAGCCCGCTGCGCCACGCCGTTGATGCAGACAAAAGGTGAAACGTTTTATTGTGTGGCGCTGGCCGGCAATGCGCAAGTTCCTGTTTTTGGTGCTGCTATCGGTTATGGTGAGGGCTGGTCTGGTCAAACGTGAGTATCACCCTTTTATGTTGCCTTTCCGGTTTGTGGATCGACTCAAGTTTTTCGTGGAGCGCCAGTTCGTCAAGGGCGCGCTGTTCCAGCTGCTCGTGGTGGTGGCGGTGATCGGACTGATCTCGCTGCTCGGCGGACTGATGGTGCGCCCGGCGGAAGGGCAGTTCGATGGCCTGGGGGAAGCGGTCTGGTGGGCCTTCCTGCGACTGACCGATCCCGGTTATCTGGGTGACGACCAGGGAACCTGGCGACGGGTCATTTCCACCGTCCTCACCATCAGCGGCTATGTGGTTTTCCTCGGCGCCCTGGTGGCGATCATGACCCGCTGGCTGATCGACCGCATGAACCAGCTGGAGCGGGGGCTTACCCCGGTGGCCATTCGCAATCACGTGGTGGTGCTGGGCTGGACCAATCGGACCCTGCCCATCGTCAGCGAGCTGCTCGGTTCGGTCGGGCGGATGCGACGTTTTCTGCGCGCCTACGATGCCCACCGGCTGCGCCTGGTGGTTCTGGCCGAAGGCGTTTCCGCCGCACGGCTGCAGGAGTTGCACCAGGAACCCGGCATCGGCCGCAAGGCGCGCAATGTCATTCTGCGTGAAGGTTCGCCGCTGCAGGACGAAGCGCTCTATCGGGCGGCCTGCCATACCGCCGCGGCGATCCTTATTCCCAGTAACAGCCACGGCTACGGCAGTCTGGTGACCTCCGACATCGAGATCATCAAGGCGTTGCTCTCGTTGCAGGCACAGGCCCGCCGACATCAGCGGCCCTTGCCCTACGTGGTGGCCGAGATCGAGGACAGCCGCAAGCTGGCGGTTTTCGAACGGGCCTATCCCGGGCCGCTGGAGGTGATCGCCGGTGATGCCACCGTCAGCCGCCTGATGGCCCAGAATATCCTGCATCCCGGCTTGTCCGCGGTTTACGGCGAGCTGCTCACCGCCACCGATGGCAACGAATTCTATATCCGCGATGCCACGCCCTTTGTCGGTCAGACCCTCGGTGAAGCCTCGGCGCGCTGTGCCCGGGCATTGGTGTGCGGCCTCCTGCGGCACGATGGGGAACACTGGCAGCCGCTGCTCAACCTGCCCGGCGACACCCCGATAGCGGCGGAGGACCGCCTGGTGATGCTGGCGCGCAGCGATGAGGAGGCCCGGGCACTGGTACCGGATCGTGCGGTGTCCGAGCCTCTCAAGCGTATTGCGTTGAAAGCAGCGCGGCGCGATCGTCAGCCACCCTCCCGCAAGCGCTTGCTCCTGCTGGGTTGGAATCGCCGCAACCCGGTGCTGGTGAATGAGCTGGCCAGTTACGCCGGCTGGTCCTTCGAGATCGACTGGGTGTCCACGGTGCCCGCCGAAGAACGCGAAAACGCGATCGCCACCTATGCTCCCGCCACCGCCGGCGTGGGCTGTCGCCACATCGAGGGGGATTACACCCTGCACGGGGAACTGAGCCGGTTGTCACCGCAGAACTACGATGCGATCGTCATTGTCAGCAGTGACCGCCTGGATTCCGGCGAGGAAGCCGATGCCCGCGCCATGATGGGCTTCCTGCTGCTGGAGGAGTTGCTCGCAGGTGCTCCGCATCGCCCGCAGGTGCTCCTGGAATTGAGCGATCCGGACAACAAGTCGCTATTGGCCAGTAACCGCAGTGAAACCCTGGTCAGTCCGCTGGTGATGAGTCATATGCTCTCCCAGGTGGCATTGAGACGGGAGCTGATAGAAGTATTCGATGAGCTGCTGACCGCCGGCGGGGCCGAAGTGATGTTCCGCGATGCGGCCAGTCTGGGGCTGTCCCGCAAGTTCACCTTCGCCGAACTGGAGATTGTCATGGGCCGGCGGGGCGAAACCGCCCTGGGGGTTTTCAACAGTGGGGAGGGCCACGGTGAGCGTCGCCTGGCGCTCAATCCGGGGCGTGATGCCCAGTTCGAGCTGGCAGCGGGCGATCAGGTGGTGGTGCTGACCACCACCTGAGCCCGAAAGGCAACTACGCGGAGGCCGGCAGCTGGTGGCTGATATTGTCGATCACGGCCCGCATGCGCTCCTGGCAGGCGGCCATCAGCGTTGGTACGTCCTGTGCCGTCATGCCCCGGGTCTCCACCGGCGGCAGGACACGGATCCGGACAGGCGCCGCTCTGCCACCGTGGCCCCGTGCGCCCTGGTATTCACTCACGCACACCATGGTGATGGGAGCACCGGCTGCGATGGCAGCATGGAAGGCGCCTTTCTTGAACGGCAGCAAACCCTGCCCGCGGTTGCGGGTGCCCTCGGGAAAAATCCAGACCGACTTGCGATCGCGGTTCATGGCCCGTGCCGTTGCGTCGATGGCCGCCGCGGCTGCACTGCCCCGCCGGCGGTTGATCAGCACGTTGCCCCCCAGCCAGAACATCTGCCCGAACAGTGGCAGCCAGCGCAGGCTGGATTTACCCACGGCCACGGTACGCCGCGGTATCACGCCGCCGAGCACGAACAGGTCTTCATTGTGCTGATGGTTGGCAATGATGATGCGCGGCATATCCTCGGAAAGGTGTTCCCGGCCCTCAACCTGCACCTTGATGCCCAGAATGATGCGGCCGCCCCAGGACAGCAGGCGGGCGTTGAGCCGGTTGTTGTCCGGGTTGAATGGGCGCAGCAGGCAAAGCAGGAAACCGATCAGGGAGCCGAGGGCGGAATAGGTCCAGGCAAAAAAGGAACGAATGGCGGTCATGGCGGATCTCTGGCAAACAACTCCTTTAAGCGTACAGGTGTTAGCTGAAATGGAAAATACGACTTTGTGGGGAGATGGGTTACTGTTTGTAAAAGCCGGTTAAAACCTTCAGCCTGTCGGGAACCCTCCGGAGAGGGTATACGGCCCACGGTACCTGCGAATGGAAGCGCCCATGCCGACGATTGATGCCGATTCACTCCAGACCCTCTCTGTGCTGTTTGTGGCCGCGGCCGTGACCATCGGTATTTTCGGCACCTGGCTGACGGGCATCGTCGATCAGCTGGCCGATCGCACTGGTCTGGGGGAAGCTATAGCCGGGGCAGTTCTGCTGGGGGCTTCGACATCGCTGTCCGGTGCGGTGCTCTCGGTGTCGGCGGCCTGGAGCGGTTATGCGGAGCTGGCCATCAGTAACGCCCTGGGCGGCATTGCGGTGCAGACCGCCTTCCTGGCGGTGGCGGACATTGTCTACCGCCGCGCCAACCTGGAACACGCCGCCGCTTCCGCCCCCAACATGATGCAGAATGCCCTGCTGATTGCCTTGCTGGCACTGATCCTGTTGGCGCCCTATCTGCCGGATTACACACTGTTGGGCGTGCATCCGGTAACACCGATCCTGTTCCTGACCTATCTCTATGGCCTGAAACTGATCGAGCGCGTGCGCAGCGAACCCATGTGGAAGCCGGCGCAGACCCGGGAAACCCGCCAGGACAAACCCGAGGCCGGCTCCCAACTGCTGCGGCTGTCACGTCTGTGGACGCAGTTCCTGATCCTGGTGGCGGTGCTGGCCGCCGCCGGCTGGACCATGGAATACAGTGCCTCTCACATTGCCGAGAAAACCTTTCTCAGCGAAACCGCCGTGGGCACCTTCCTGACCGCGATCAGCACCTCCCTGCCGGAACTTGTCACCTCCGTGGCCGCCGTGCGTCGGGGCGCCCTGACCCTGGCGGTGGGAGGCATCATCGGCGGCAATGCCTTCGATACCCTGTTCACCGCAGCTTCGGATCTGGCTTACCGGGACGGCTCGATCTATCACGTCATGTCGGACCAGATGAAGCTTTGGACAGCGCTGACGGTGCTCATGTCGGCGGTGCTGATGATGGGGCTGATCCGCCGCGAGGAAAAGGGCATCGCCCGGATTGGCTTTGAGAGTGCCGCGATTCTGGCCCTCTATCTGCTTGGCGCGGTTCTGGTTTTTGCCAGCACCCTGGCTTCGGGCCAATAACCAAAAAAAACAGTAAATTCCCGTCGAAATATTGCAGAAAGTTCATTAACTGCTTCACTTCCTGATATTCTCGCCCATTTGCCGGCGTTCAGCGCAGGGGGCTGTGAGTTGTTGCGCGCGGTTGAAACTGTCATTCACAGGGCGTGAACGGGCGTGTCGGACGATGCGCAACAAGGGGTGGTCGCAATTGGCGGCGCACGAAAAAGAAAGGCTGGGTACGTCGTTCTACCCGGACAGCGAACGATTAGCAGGACAGCTATGACAGATACCAGATACCAGATTATCTTTGACGGGCAGCTCGTTGAGGGCGTGAGCGAAGAGCAGGCGCGGTCGAACATCCAGGCCCTTTTCGGCGCCAGCGATCGCCGCGTGGAGCACCTGTTTACGCAGACGCCGGTTGTCATGAAAAGCGACTTGAGCGCCGCCGACGCCGAGCATTATTGCCGGCGTATGGCGGACGCCGGGCTGCGGGTGGAGCAGGTGCCCATGGCCGGCGTCAGCGGGGCTGTTGAGCCGGAAGCACCCGAGGCACTGGCGCCGGTCCACGAGGAATCGGTGGCCGAAGGTGCGGCTCCGGAATATTCCGAGGCAGCCGAATCCGAAGAGATTGAAGCCGTTGCGCTGCGCGAGGAAAGTGAGCCCAATGCAGTGCGGCGCAGTCCTGTGGAATTCACCGGCAAAGGCTCGGAGTACTTCGGCATCTGGATCGTCAATATTCTGCTGACCATCCTGACCCTGGGGATCTATTCCGCCTGGGCGTCCGTGCGCAACAAACAGTATTTTTACGGCAATACCCATCTGGATGGCTCCAGCTTCCAGTATCTGGCCAACCCCCTGGTTATTCTCAAGGGCCGTATCATCGCTTTCATCATGCTGGCCATCTGGGTCTTCGTCAGCGAGTTCTACCCCAAGGCGGCCGCAGCCCTCGCCATCAGTTTCATCTTCGTGGTGCCCTGGATCGTCACCCGCTCACTGCGTTTCAATGCGGTGAACAGTGCTTACCGCAATATCCGCTTTGACTTCAAAGGCAGCTATGGTCAGGCCTTCATGGTGACGTTTGTCTGGCCGCTGGTCAGTTTCTTCACCTTTTTCCTGCTCTTCCCGCTGGCCCTGTTCAAGTCCCACCGCTTCATGGTGGAAGGCTCCCACTACGGCACCACGCGGTTCGACTTCAATGCCCAGGCCGGTGCCTACTTCATGTTCTTCCTCAAGGGGTTGGGGTTGATGGTGGCCTTCGGCGTGGTCATGTTTGTCGCCCGCAGCATGGTTCATGAAGCGTTGGGCATCGTGGTTGCCGTGGTCGGCTACCTGACCCTGCTCGGCTACTTCATGGCCGGTATCACCAACCTCTACGTCAGCAACACCTCCGTCGACGGCCATCAGCTTGAATCCAACCTGGAAAAAGGGCGGATGCTGTGGATCTACTTCTCCAATAGTCTCATGATTGCTCTGACGCTCGGGCTCTTCACCCCCTGGGCGAAGGTTCGCATGGCGCGCTATCGGGCCAGCTGCACCAGCATGCTCATTCACGGTGATCTGAATCATTTCGTGGCCACCGAAAGCGAACGCACCAGTGCGCTCGGCCAAGAGATAGGGGACGCCTTTGACGTCGGTATCGCCCCCATCTGACCCTCAGGTTCACGGGCATTTCTTTGACGGCCGCGGTTCCCAGCCGCGGCCGGCTTTCCTCACCCTGAAAGACGGTCAACTGCGGTTGCAGGTGGATGGCGAAGAAAGCCCGCTTACGGCCGCAGAGGTCCGTATCTCGCCACGCCTGGGCAACGCGCCGCGCTATCTCTACCTGCCCGACAAGGCGGTGTTTGAAACGGGCGACAATGACGGTGTCGATCAACTGGACCGCACCCTGAAGGGATCAATCGGGCATCGCCTGTTGCATCGTCTGGAATCCAACCTGGGCTGGATCGCCATTGCCGCCGCTATCACGATCGCCATCGGAGCCTGGGTGTTTGTCTATGGCATTCCCTGGACGGCGCGACTGATCGCCGATGCCCTCCCGGAAAGCGCACACCACTATGTGGGCAAGCAGAGCCTGGAGGTGCTGGATGAGCACTGGCTGGAACCCAGCGCGTTGCCTTTGGCACGCCGTGACCAGCTGCGGGCCCGCTTCCGGGAATACCTGGAGCGCGAGCATGCCCCGCAGGTGCAGGTGGTGTTCCGTAGCAGTGAAGCCATCGGTGCCAATGCCTTCGCGCTGGCAGACGGGACCATTGTCTTTACCGATGACATGGTGCGGCTGGCGCGGGACGACCGGGAGCTGCTCGCGGTCCTCGGGCACGAGATGGGGCATGTGGCGTATCACCACAATATGCGCGGCATGGTCCAGAGCCAGATGGCGTTCTGGGTCATGGTGGCGGTCACCGGCGATCTGTCATCGGCATCGGAAAGCACCACCTCCATCCCCGCCGCCCTGTTCAGCCTGGGCTATTCCCGGGATATGGAGCGCGAGGCGGATCAGTATGCCCTGGCATTCATGCAGCGCGAGCAGTTGGCGCCCGTGCACTTTGCCAACATCATGAGCCGCCTGAGGGCTTCCGACAAAGGTTCGGCTGATACACCGCCCCAGGAGCGCGCCGAGCAGGAGGAGGACGATCAGTTGGGTGACGTACTGGGGGGCTTCCTTTCCAGTCATCCTCACACCCGTGAACGCATCCGGCGTTTTCAGCAGGCCGATTGAACAACCGGCGGCCCCTCCTGGTGCCGCCGGTGGCGATTGGCGGGGCTATTTCAGATGGTTCTCTTCGAGAATCCGTTCGAACGTGCCGTTGGCCTTGATCTCTTTCAGCCCCTTGTTAAAGGCCTCGATGATCATCTTGTGACGGGGGTTTTTCAGCCCGCTGGTGACATGAAGGGTCTGTGCGGACAGCGGGTTGTTTGTGAAAGCGATCTTGTCGAGCAGCTCCGGTGCTTCCTTGGCAATCAGGGAGCGGGCGACCAGTTCATCCTCCAGGGTCAGATCGAGCCGGCCGGCGATCAACTTGCGGATGTTGGTGAGCAATCGCGCCGCCGGAGCGCGGGAGAAGTAGTCGGCGTTGGCGAAATCGTCCCCGTAGCCATAGCCGCGGACGGTACCCACGGTTTTACCCTTCAGGCTTTTCAGGCCATCAAACTCAAAATCATCGTCCTTGCGTTTGATGAATTTGATCTGATTGGTGAGGTAGTCGTCGCTGTATTCCAGAAACGCCGTGCGTTCCTCGGTCCACCAGGTGCCGATCAGGGCATCGTAGTCGGCATTCTTCACACCGTCGATGGCCCGGGCCCAGGGAACGAAGGTGAATTCAAGGTCGTGCCCCTGGGTTTTGAACGCTTCCCGGGCAATGGCAATAGCCACTCCCTGTTGCGGATGATCCGGGTCCAGGAAAGGGGGCCAGGGGTCGCCGGCGGCAGTGATGGTGTCGGCAGCAGCCGTCAGTGACAGCAGCAAGATCAGGAGAAGAGCATTCAAACGCAGCATTGTCCACCTCTTTGAGTTTGGTCGTTCATCGACGGGCACCCGCATTCTTTTCCGTAAGCCGGGCATGGAAGGCGGGTCCTGTCCGTGACCCTGGTGCCACGCATGTACTTCCAGAAGAGCCCCATCGTGGAGCTCTAGATTAGGTTTAGTTGGAAAAAGATAGTATTGCGATGTTATTTTGCAACGTTTGGAATTTGCCGCTTCAGCAGAGCGCGTGGCAGGGCGTGGGTTTGCCTCGTACAATAGGCCCATGACCAATGACGCTCTGTTCCCGACCCCGGCCGGCTTTGAGACCTTTGAAACCGAAGTCAGGAAAAGCCGTTTCATTACCTGGGTGGCTCCCGTAGAGACCCGGGAAGCGGCGCTTGCCTTACTGCAGAAGGCCCGTGAAGCCTATCCCGATGCCCGTCACCATTGTTGGGCCTACGTGATCGGCAAACCCGGAGCCGCCACCAATGCGGCCATGAGCGATGACGGTGAGCCCTCCGGCACCGCGGGCAAGCCGATTCTCAACGTCATCGAACACAAGGGCATCGGTAACGTCATGGTGGTGGTCATTCGCTACTTTGGGGGCATCAAGCTGGGGGCCGGAGGGCTGGTTCGGGCTTATGCGGGAGCCACCGAGAATGCGCTCTCCCAGATCGCGCTGATCCAGCACGAGCCGGAGATACACCTGGTCATGGAACTGGATTTCTCCCAGGAACAACCGCTACGACACTGGCTGGCCCAGCATGGCGGCACCATAGACGCCGTGGACTATGGCCAGGCCGTGCGCTGTCATTGCCGGATTCCGCTCCCCGCCCAGGAGGCCCTGGACGCCTGGGCCGGTGCCCAGGGGGTTGATTACAAAACCCAAGAGGCCATGCCGTAAGGTTTTTTTCTGGGGTATGATGCCACTTGCTAGCGAACAGGGCAGCCAGGTCCGAAGAAGGCCGACTGTCCTGTCAGATCGTTGCCCGTCCGCTTTCAGGGCCAACAAAAGACAATAAATGGCTTACGCATGGATAGCATTCCAAAACCCCCGTATTACGCTGTCATTTTTACCAGTACCCTCGCGCCTGACGACCATGGTTATGATGCCATGGCGCAGGCGATGGTGGATCTGGCCAGCCAACAGCCCGGGTTCCTCGGCATCGATTCCGCCCGCGAAACGGTGGGGATTACCGTGTCCTACTGGCGCAGCCTGGAGGATATCCAGCGCTGGAAAGAGAACGCCGAGCACCGTGAGGCCCAGCGACTGGGGCGGACAAAATGGTACGCAAGCTATCAGTTGCATATTGCAAAAGTGGAACGCAGTTACAGCTTTCAACGTGAGGGTAGATCCCAGGACGTCCAGCGAGGAACAGAATCTTGAGCAAAACCCATCACAGCAAGCGCATCCGGCGGTCCCGCCGTTCTTCCCGTTACCGGATCGTCGTGGTGCTGCTGTTGCTTGGCGTAACGGCGACTACCCTGGCGGATGAATTGCAGGAATCATTGAGGCAACGGATCGAAGCCATCGAAGCCGGTTTTGCGCCAGAGGTCCAGGACCAACAGTTGTGGGCCTCTCCGGCCCTGGTGCGTTTCTATACCCAGCGGGGATTTCGGTCAGCCTGGCTGGACGCCGGCCACCTTGGCAATCAGGTTAACGCCCTGCTGCAGGCCCTGCGGGATGCCCGGAGGCATGGGCTGCAACCCCGGGATTATCATGAGCGCAGCATTGTTCAGCTCATGAGTACGCCTAACAATGAACTGTCATTGCAGGCGCGGATCGACCTCGACTTGCTGCTCTCGGACGCTTTCCTGACTCTGGGGACACACCTGAGCGAGGGAAAGCTGATCGGGAAGGATCATTTCCAACAGACCACGGGCGAGCTGTTGCCGCTATTGGAGCAGGGCCTATCCTCGCAATCCGTGGGGCCTATCCTGTCCACTCTGGGGCCGCAGCAGCCCGGCTATCAGGCCCTGTTGCAGGAGCGTCGTCGTATCCAGGCCCTGCTGCAAGAACCCTGGCAAGTGATCGAAACCGGGCCGGTCATCCGGCCCAATAGCCGCTCAGACCGTATGCCCCAGATCACCCAGCGATTGCAGCAGTTGGGGGATCTGCGTCAGAACGTGCCTGCCACCGACCGCTATAACGCGCTTCGAGTAGAAGCGGTCAAGCACCTTCAGCGTCGGCATTCGCTGAAAGATGATGGTCTGATCGGCCCCAAGACACTCACTATCCTGAACATGCATCCGATGACCCGGCTCGAAACCATCGATGCCAATCTGGAGCGGTGGCGCTGGCTGCCGGAGCAGCTGGGTGAGCGGTACGTTCTGGTCAATCTGGCCCTGCTCGAACTCGAGGCGGTAGCTGACGATCAGGTGATCCAGAATCAGGATATTGGCGTCGGGGCCGCCTGTTTGACGCCCAGTACCCACAGCTACACAATGCATTATCTGGTGCTTAATCCCTCCTGGGTGGTGCCGCCGGATGTGGCGGTGAAGCACCTCTGGAATGAAGTGCAGGGCCACCCGGATCGACTGGAGCGGGCCGGTTTTGCCCTCTACGCCGGCTGGGGCGAACAGGAACGGCAGCTGGATCTCGAAACCACCGACTGGACCCTGCTGGATGACGATCCGGTCCCCTACCGGCTGATCCAGGCGCCGGGGCCGAAAAACGCCCTCGGCAACCTGGCATTCCGCTTCGACGACGGTCGCCACATGCTGCATGGCACACCGCAGGTGGAACCGTTTGGAGGGCATGCCACCCCCTTCTCCGTGGGCTGCATCCGTCTGCAGGACGCCCGGCAACTGGCCATCTGGCTGCTCGGCGCACAGGAAGGCTTCTCACAGCCGGTATTCGAGCAGCAGCTGGCCTCCGGAGAAACCCGGACCGTGCCGCTGGAGGCTTCCGTGCCAGTGCATATCGAATACCGCACCGCCTGGGTCGATGGTGCCCTTGGATTGCATCTGGTGCCAGATTGGAGGGAGCGGGACGAGGGGATTGCCCGGGACCTGGCCAAACCGTTGCAGGAGTTGTTGTAATGCCGGATCTGTCGAGGGTTCGCAACGTGGTTTTCGCCGGGGGCGGTAATCGCTGCTTCTGGCAACTTGGATTCTGGAAGCGGGTGGCCCGGGAAACCGGCCTGGCGCCGAGGCAGATGGCTTCGGTGAGTGCCGGCAGTGCGATGGCGTGCACGGTAGTCGCCGAACGCATCGACGAAACCGTGGAGCTGACTTGCGAGGCCCTGTCGCGCAATGCCCGCAACCAATACTGGTCACACCTGTGGCAGCGGGGCGAGCGGGTCTTTCCCCATGAAGGCATTTACCGTGGCCTGATACGCCAGCTGCTGGACGAGACCGGGCTGGCCCGCATCCGCAAGGGCCCGGAAAACCGCATCGAAATCACCCGGATTCCCCCCTGGCTGGGAGCGCGAACGGCCACGGCCCTGGGGCTTTCGGCCTATCAGGCGGAAAAGCGCTGGCACCATCCGGTGCATCCGGTGGCGGGGCAGCGGCTCGGTTTTGTGGCGGAGTTCGTGGCCGCCCGATGCTGCGATTCGCCCCAGGCGCTGGAGGACCTGATCCTGGCATCGTCCTGCACGCCCCCGTTCACACGTCTGGCGCGGATCAACGGCCGCGTCGCCCTGGACGGGGGGCTGGTGGACAACGTGCCCGTCGCAGGCCTGAACGACCCGGAGGCGCCAACGCTTGTATTGCTGACACGCCCCTACAAACGGGTGCCGGAATCGCCCCAGCGCCTCTACCTGCGGCCCTCACAGCCAGTGCCGGTGGCCGCCTGGGATTACACCGATGCCGACGGTGTTCGGGCCACCCTGGCCCAGGGCGAGGCCGATGGGGAGGCCTTTCTCCGTCAGCTCGACTCGCCGGAGAGCCTGAAGGCCCTGAACTGGGCCGTCTGATTCATCTTCCACTCTCGAACAATGAGGAACTGGTTTGTCTCGACAGCGCAAAAACGGAGGATTGGTATATTCAACAGAGCAGGGACGTATGTGTCCCGGATGTCGTCAACCGGTGGAGGCCTGCACCTGCGGGCAGGAAACGCGGGGGCCCGAGGGTGACGGCATCGTGCGCGTTGGGCGCGAGACCAAGGGCCGCAAGGGTAGCGGTGTGACCGTCGTCACCGGCGTGCCCCTGGCCGGCAAGGAGCTCAAGGCCCTGGCGAAAAAGCTCAAGGCGCGCTGTGGCACGGGCGGCACGGTCAAGGAGGGCGTGATCGAGATTCAGGGGGACCATCGCGATACGTTGGTCGAGGTCCTGCAAAAGGCCGGTTATACCGTTAAGCGTTCCGGCGGTTGAAGCAGTTACGGGAAGTTCACTATGCAGCGATTTGACGCCCCCTGGGGCAGAACCCTGAAAATCGTCAGCGGCCTGGCCACGGCCGTTTGTCTCGGTATTACACTCAGTCTTTGGGAAATTATCGCCACCGAGGGGCCTGAAAGCATGCATTTCTGGGGCGGGCTGCTGCCGGTACTGCTGGTCGCGATGGCCGGGCTGTTTACCATCCGGGGATATGGGGTGGACGACGCCCAGTTGCTGGTTAGGCGCCTGTTCTGGCAAACCCGCCTGTCCCTGGGTGATCTGGAAAAGGTAGAGGTGTGCCCGGGAGAGTTGCGCCAGAGCCTGCGGCTATTCGGCAATGGTGGCCTGTTCTCTTTCTCCGGCCTGTTTCGTCATAAAAAACTGGGCCGTTTCCGGGCCTTCGTGACCGACTGGGACCGCACTGTGGTGCTGCATTTCCCTGACCGTCGACTCGTGGTCTCACCGGCCAACCCGGAGCGTTTTGTCGATGCCCTGCGCCTGGCCCACCCGCATCTGATCACATCTTGACCCTTTCGCAGCCGCGAACCATGCTTGAAACAGGGGAGTGCAGGCCCGCGGCGGGTTGGACAGCACTTCCCTGATGGCACGGTGGGCCCGGCTGGCCGCCAGAAGCATTGCGCTGAGGGGCGTTCTGCGATAGCAACGTGCCGGCTGCGGCCGACCACACCGTGCTCGCTGGGAGGAAAGGCTGATGCGCTGGATCACGGTGGCCCGTTTCTCGATGCTGCACGAGGCTCATCTGGCAAGGGCCCGCCTGGAGAGTGAAGGGGTGGACGTGCTGCTGCCCGACGAGCACACCCTGACGCTGCAACAGTTTTACGTGGATGCACTGGGCGGCTTGCGGCTTCAGGTGCCGGAAGCGGATTGCGAGCGGGCCGAGGCGATCCTCCGCGAAGACCGCTCCAATCTCCTGCATGAGGAGGAAACCCTCGGCGGTAAACGCCAGTGCGTCCGCTGTGGCAGCCCCGACTTGCGCAGCGTGATCCAGGCCGGGCCTCTGGTGTTGGTGCGGGCGCTGCTGCAGCCGGAAGGCGAGGGGTTGTGGCGCCGTGAATGGCACTGTCAGGCGTGCGGCATGGTGATGCCGGACGACCCGGCCGAGCCGGAGCACTGATTCGGCCTGAATCGCCCGGACTTCATCAGAGGTTTTTCAGTCGTGCTGACCCTGCTCCGGCCAGGTCCGGCCCCGGGTTTTGGGGTGGCGCTGCAGTTGCAGGTGGATGGCCGCCTTGGCCACCATATGGGCGCTGATCGGTGCGGTGATGAACAGGAACAGGGTCACCAGGATCTCGTGCAGGCTGACGCTGTCGGTCTGAACCGAAATCCAGACCATGGAACCAATCAGCACGCAGCCAACGCCCATGGTTGAAGCCTTGGTCGGACCATGCAGGCGGGTATAGAAATCCGGCAGCCAGGCCAGCCCCAGTGAACCCACCAGCGCGAAGCCGGACCCCACCAGCAGGAAAATTGCGACGATCCATTCGATCACAGCCATGGGCACTCTCCTCTACTCGATGATGTCGCCGCGGGTCAGGAACTTGGCCAGAGAAATCGTCCCCACAAAGCCCATCACCGCAATCAGCAGGGCGGCCTCGAAATATAGCCCCGAGGCCAGTCGCACACCCAGCAGGATGATCAGGGCGATGGCGTTGATGTACAGGGTATCAAGGGCCAGAATCCGATCCGGCGTATCCGGGCCGCGCACCAGCCGGTACAGGTTGAGCAGCATGCCGAGCCCGATCATGCCGATGGAAACGGTTACCGCGGTCTCGATCATTCGAAAATCTCCTGTAGCCGTCGCTCGTAACGGTGCTTGATCTGGTCGATCAGCGTCTGCGGATCATCCAGATCCAGCACGTGGACCAGCAGACGGGTGCGGCCGTCGTCCAGATCGGTGGAGACGGTCCCGGGCGTCAGGGAAATGGTGCTGGCCAGGATGGTGATGGCGAAGTCACTCTGTAGCGTCAGGGGGATCTCGATGAAACCCGGACGGATCCGCTTGCGCCCGAACAGGATCAGCCCCGCGACGGTGACGTTGGCGAGGATGATGTCGTGAATCACCAGCCCCAGGAACTTCAGGAATGGCCAGTAACGTTTCACTTCCGGGTGCTCCGGCCAGAAGCGCGCGGTCAGCAGCGGCAACCACCAGGCGAATACTGCCCCGAGGAGGATATGCCCGGGGCTTACGGTGTTATTCAGCAGCAGCCACAGCGCCAGCAGAAACAGGCTGAGTTCGGGACGTGGGAACCAGCGGGAAAGCCAGGTCATGGCGACACCTCCGTTGCGCCGATCGTTTTCACGCCCAGTACCGCATCAATATAGGCCTGCGGGGCCTGGAGCTGTTCGGCGGTGGCGGCGGCATAGTCCGCCACCGGTTCGCCCCACAGGGCCAGTGCCGGGCTCAGTGCCACCATGGCGACCGTCGCCACCAGAGCGGCCCCTTCCAGCGGTGGCGCCTCCCGGAATGTGCCCTCGCTGTGTTTCCAGAACAGGGTGCTGCCGGCCCGGCTCAGGGTGATCAGGACCAGTAGACCGCCCCCCAGCACCAGTGTCCAGAGCCAGAACGTGGTATTGGCGGTATCGGCCGAGGCGAGAATCAGGAGCTTGGCGACAAAGCCACTGAAGGGCGGCAGGCCAATGACCGCCATGGCGGCGAAGATGAACAGCACACCCAGCGCCCAGGGGCGGTGCATGGGCGGTGCCGCGACCAGCGCGTCTTCGGCGGAGCCGCGTTGGGAGCGAATCAGGCCGGCCAGCAGGAACAGGGCGGCGGTGGCAAAGGTGGTGTGCAGCGTGTAGTACAGCAGCGCCGCCAGGCTGTCGGCATTGCCGAGCGAGAATGTGGCCAGTAGCGTGCCGGCCGATAGCACGACCAGCCAGGCGACCGTCACCCGCAGGTGGCTGGCAGAGAACGCGCCCAGCGCACCGATGCCGATGGTCGCCAGGCTCAGGGGCCATAGCCAGGGTTCGGCGAGGTTGGCCAGGTCCCCTGCCAGCGGACCGAAGACCAGAGTGTAGACGCGGACAATGGAATACACCCCCACCTTGGTCATGATTGCAAACAGTGCCGCCACCGGCGCCGGGGCCGAGGAGTAGGCCCAGGGCAGCCAGAACAGCAGCGGCAGCATGGCCGCCTTGAGGGTGAAAACCACGAGCAGCAGCAGGCCGCCGGTCTGGATCAGGGGCAGATCGGCGGGATCGGCCTGGGTCACTGCGGAGGCCATGTCGGCCATGTTGAGGGTGCCGAGGGTGCCGTAGAGGGTGCCCAGGGCGATCAGGAACAGCAGCGAGTTGAGCAGGTTGAGGGCCACGTAGTGCATCGCCGACCCGCTGCGCGACTTGCCTCCGCCATGCAACAGCAGGGTGTAGGAGGCGATCAGCAGCACCTCGAAGAACACGAACAGGTTGAACAGGTCACCGGTGAGGAAGGCACCGTTGAGCCCCATCAGCTGAAACTGGAACAGCGTATGGAAATGCGGCCCCTCGCGGTCGGACCCGCTGCAGGCATAGAGCGATGTCAGCAGGGCGACGATGGCCGTCAGCAGCACCATCAGGGCACTGAGCCGATCCAGCACCAGCATGATGCCGAACGGCGCCGGCCAGTTGCCCAGGGCATAGACCTGGTGGATACCGGTGTCGGCCTGGGCCACCAGCAGGGTGCCGATCAGCGTCAGGACCAGCGTCGAAGTCACCGACACCAGCCGGTGGAACAGGGTGCTCTGGCGGTATGCCAGCAGCAGGGTGATCCCGGTCACCAGGGGAACCAGGATGGGGAAGATCAGCAGGTGGTTCATGCTCCGTCCTCCTCATCCGGGGCGTGGCGGTCCACATGGTCGTGCCCTTTCTCGGCCTGGTTGCGCAGGGCCAGCACCATCATGAAGGCGGTGAGGGCAAAGCCGATGACGATGGCTGTAAGGACCAGCGCCTGGGGCAGCGGGTCGGTGTAACTGTCGGCACTGCCGAGAATGGGCGCCTTGCCGATCACCAGACGGCCGGAGGAAAACAGAAACAGGTTCACCGCGTAGGACAGCAGGGTCAGCCCCACCACCACAGGGAAGGTGCGGGCCTGCAGGGTAAGGTAGACACCGCAGCTGGTGAGGATCCCGATCACGATTGCAAACAAGAGTTCCATATCAGTTGGCCTCCGCGAATTTCTGGTCGGCGGTGGAGGCCCGGCCCAACTTGGCCAGGATCAGCAGCGTCGCCCCGACCACGGTCAGATAGACGCCAATGTCGAACAGCATCGCCGTGGCGAATTCCACGTCACCGATGAGCGGTATGTGCCAGTGGCCGTGCCAGGAAGTCAGGAAAGGATGGTCCAGCCACCAGCTGCCCATGCCGGTCAGGGTGGCGATGGCCAGCCCGGCGCCGATCAGTGGCCGGTAGGCAATGCGCATACGCTCCTGGCTCCAGTTCACACCGCTAGCGACGTACTGCAGAATCAGTGCCACGGCTGTGACCAGACCGGCGATAAAGCCGCCGCCGGGCAACTGGTGACCCCGCAGCAGAATGTAGAACGCGACCATCAGCGCCATGGGCAGCAGCGGGCGTGACGTGACCTGCAGCAGGGTCGGGTACATGTCGGTGGACCAGGCATGGCCGGTGGCATCGGCCCGCGGCGCGGTGATACGCAGGCCGTCCAGCATGGCGAACACACCCAGGGCGGCAATGCCAAGGACGGTGATCTCACCCAGGGTATCGAAGCCACGGAAGTCCACCAGAATGACGTTGACCACGTTGGCACCGCCCCCTTCGGAGAGGCTGTTTTCCAGGAAGAAGGCTGAAATCGGGTCATGGGGCCGGGTGAGGAAGGCAAAGCACAGTGCGCCCACACCGAGGCCGGTCAGGCCGGCGATGGTCGCATGGCCAATGCGGCGGGACGGGGTGCTTTCCCAGGGCGTGCGCTGGGGCAGGAAATAGAGCGCGAGCATCAGCAGCACGATGGTCACCACTTCCACAGACAGCTGGGTCAGGGCCAGGTCCGGGGCGGAAAAGCGGGCAAAGGTCAGGGACACCAGTAGTCCCACGACCCCCAGCATCAGCAGCGACACCAGGCGGCGGTGGTGGCTGACCACTGTGGCCACGGCGGCGACGACCAGCATCAGCCCCCCCACCACGGCAACATTGTCCACCGGGGCCAGGGCCACCGGACCCTGCAGCTGCGGCAGTCGCAGCAGCCCGTAGCCGAGGGCCACCAGGGCGGACAGGATCAGCAGCAGCATGTAGCGCTGCAGCGAACCGTTGGACAGGGTATGGACCAGCGCACCGGCGGCGCGCCGCAGACCCTGAATCGCGCGTTCGAAGATTTCCTTCTCGTCGACATCCGGCCAGCGATCGTGGAGCTCGAACAGCTTGCGGCGAACGGCGTAGATGGCGAGGCCACCGAGCAGGGCGGTCATGCTCATCAGCAGGGGAATGTTAAAGCCGTGCATGACCGCCAGCTTGTAGTCGGGCAGGACACCCCCCAGCGTGGCGCGGGCTGCCGATGCCAGCAGCTCGCCGACCGCAAAGCCCGGGAAGATTCCCACCAGCAGGCAGACCGCCACCAGGATCTCCACCGGGATCTTCATGTAGCGCGGGGGTTCGTGAGGCGGGTATTTGGGCAGGTCCACCGGCTTGCCGTTAAAGAACACGTCGTGGATGAAGCGGACCGAATAGGCCACGGAGAACACCCCGCCCAGGGTCGCCAGAATCGGAAGCAGGCCGCTCAGGCCGCCGAGCAGCTGGGTTTCCAGGGTCTCGGCAAAGAACATCTCCTTGGACAGGAAACCGTTCAGCAGCGGTACCCCGGCCATGGACAGCGCGGCCACGATCGCCAGGGCGGCGGTGTGCGGCATGAAGCGCCAGAGGCCGTTGATGCGCCGCATGTCCCGGGTGCCGGTTTCGTGGTCGATGATGCCGGCGGCCATGAACAGCGACGCCTTGAAGGTGGCGTGGTTGATGATGTGGAACACCCCGGCCACCGCCGCCAGACGGGTGTCCAGGCCAAACAGCAGGACGATGAGGCCAAGGTGGCTGATGGTGGAGTAGGCCAGCAGTCCTTTCAGATCGTGTTTGTACAGGGCCAGATAGGCGCCCACCAGGAACGTGGCCGCGCCGGTGAATGTCACCAGGTAGAACCACAGATCGGTGCCGCTGAGGGCCGGATAGAGGCGGGCCAGCAGGAACACCCCGGCCTTGACCATGGTGGCCGAGTGTAGATAGGCCGAGACTGGCGTTGGCGCCGACATGGCATGGGGCAGCCAGAAATGGAACGGGAACTGGGCCGATTTGGTGAAGGCGCCGAGCAGCACCAACACCAGCATCACGGGGTAGAACGGGTGGTCGCGAATGATATCGCCGGAGGACAGGACCACCGACAGCTGGTAACTGCCCGCCATGTGGCCAAGCAGCAGGATGCCCCCCATCAACGCCAGACCGCCCCCGCCGGTGATTGCCAGCGCCATCCGGGCGCCGCGTCGGGCGTCGGCCTTGTCCGACCAGTAGCCAATCAGGAGGAACGAGGAGAGGCTGGTCAGCTCCCAGAACACCAGCATCAGCAGCAGGTTGTCCGATAACACCACCCCCAGCATGGACCCCATGAACAGGAGCAGCAGGGCGTAAAAGCGCCCCATGGCTTCCTTCGCGCTCAGGTAGTAGCGGGCGTAGAGTATGACCAGCAGGCCGATAGACAGGATGAGCAGTGTGAACAGCAGGGAGAGACCGTCCAGGCGGAGGCTCAGATTGAGCCCCAGAGACGGCATCCAGGCCAGGCTCTGTTGCAGCATCTCGCCGGTGAGGACGTCTTCGATACTCGGCGCTATCAGGTATAGCCCCATCAGCGGCGGCAACGCAGTGGCAAACGCGCAGGCGCTGCGGCCCAGCGGACGAGTCAGTGGAGGCAGAATGGCGCCCACGAAGGGCAGCAAAACCACGAACAGGAGTGTCATATCCGTCAGCGAACTCTGATTGTTTTCGAAATGTCGGCCAGGACGGCCCCGGGCATTACTGAGCGGATACGGCGGGTGGGTCGGGGAAATAGGGCGAGCGGCGCAACTGGGCCGTCCGCGTGCTGGCAGCGCGCAGACTGGACCAAAACCCGAGATTGCCCATACAGTACGCAGTCATTCGTCCTGATTCCTCTGTCGTCGGGCCGGTGTTGTTTCCATTGCGAATCGGCCCACGGCCTGACGGCTGCCTCGAAGTCTACCATAATAGCGTCGCCGATCTTCAATCATCGCCGAACCCCGCTCCGGGGATTTCTGCTATTGGTACAACGGAGCCATCCACGATGCAAACACCCTCGAAAGAGGATTATCGCGCCGCCCTGGACCGGGTCGACCGCTTTGCCCGCCTCATGGACTACGACTGGGCCCTGCCCGGCACCCGGTTGCGTATCGGCGTCGACGGGCTGATCGGCCTGCTCCCCGGCGTCGGCGATATCGCCGGGGCCCTGTTGTCGCTCTACGTCGTCGCAGAAGCCATACGTCTCAAGGCGGGAAAGGGATTAGTCCTGCGCATGCTCGGCAACATCGGTCTGGAGCTGATCGTGGGGCTGGTCCCGGTGTTCGGCGACGCCTTCGATATTTACTGGCAATCCAACCGCCGCAACGCCGGCCTGCTTCGCCGGCGCCTGCTCCGGGAGCTGGAACCGCCGGAGCCCGAAAGCGGAGGTGTTAACGGCACGGTGTTATGGTTGCTGGTGCTGGTCGCCTTGGCGATCCTGGGTGGGATTTGGTACGCCGCGCTGTAATTCCAAACGCAGGGAGGTACGCCGAATGACGTCCGACGCTAAACGCGCCCCTGCGCCCAGCTATTGACCGCCATCTCCTTGATCTCTTCCACTTCTTCCGACGGAATCTCCGAGCTGAGGATCTTGCAGTCGGTCACGTCGTAGTGGAACAGGTAAAGCCGTGAGATGAACTGGGTCACCGGCAGTGAAGATTCGCCAAACTGCTCGCCCCGGCCCTCGGTGCTCACATGCACGCCATTGCCCCAGTCCTGGCCGCTGTCGTTGTTGGGGTTGAAGAAGTACACCCGCATCTCGTTGTCCTGGTCCAGAGACAAACGCATGATAGTGATGGCATGCCAGCCGACGAAGCGGGCCTGGCTGTCGGTCACGGCGATACCGGCCGGCTGCGGGTGCACCACCGGCGTATTGCCGTTGTGGAGAGGGTGATACAGCGTGTAGAAGATGCGGATAAACGTATCGAAGTCCTTCAGGGCGCCATTGCTCAGATCCACCGCCAGCGCAAAGCCGCGATGGACGCGCCAGCCGTGCAGTTCCGGATTGATCCAGCGGTGGGGGTCGTCGGGCCGGTCCGCAACCATTTCGCCCATGCGGGTGTAGATGCGGTCGAGGTGGGGGGAGAGCAGGACCGAGACCGGGTCCAGGTCGTAGCTCCACTGCGTCACCACGCCGGCACCGTCGGCACCGGACTCGATCGGCTGCCCTTCGAAATGCAGCGTGATGGTGTTGTCCCGCAGCGCCCAGCGAATCAGGCCCAACAGGTAGTCGGGCACACTATAGGCCCAGTAGGCCAGGGCTCTCGTGGACTGGCAGGCCGGGTTGTTGCCCTGGCCAACGCCCAGCGGCTGGCCCAGGACCGAGAGGATGCCGGCCAGCAGGAAGACTTGCGGGGGACAGGCTGGTCCGAAGACCGTGGTCAGCTTCTGGGCGACGGCCGGATGCATGGGGGTATGCATGATGCGCCACAGATCCGGGGCGATACCGGGCTGGTAGAGAATCCCCCGCTCCAGCATCAGGGCCAGGCCGTAGATGCTCTGGCAGGTTTCCGGGTGGATGGCGTATTCCACCAGGGTCATTACCAGCTCGCGGTAGCAGTTCAGGGCGTCGGAGCCGGTGGAACTCAGCCCCAGAGCGTGGACCAGCAGGTGGGTGTGCGGCACTCCCTGTTGCTGAATAAAGGTGGCGTGGTAGGGCGATACCACCCCGGTATCGTGCATGGCCCGGGCGAAGCCACGGGCTTCCTGCTCCAGGGAAGCCTCATCCATGCCAGCCAGGCGCTGGCTGTAGATGGTCAGCCCCGGATCGTCCTGACAGCCCTGGGTGGGGCCATAGAGGGCGCTGACCAGGCGCTCCGCACCCCGGGCCGAGACTGTCACCTTGATCGCCGGGTCGAACAGGCACACCGCCAGACGTGTGATCATCTGGCGTACCGGCTCGATATGCACCGGGCGCTGACGCAACAGGCGCCAGACCTCGTCCACCACATGGTCCAAGAGGCTTTCGTAGCCAATGTTGTTGGCGACGAAGTTGAGATGACACTCCAACAGCTGCTGGGTCGCCGCACCGCGTTGGCGGGAGGCCTCGTCCGACATCCCGAACAGGATCTGCAGGTTGAAGGCCAGCACCTGGGTCAGGAAATTGGCGGCCTGCTCCGCGGACATGCCAGCGTGAAACATGGCGCCCTGGGCGATCGCCAGCAGACGCAATTCGCTCAGGCATTCCAGGGTGACCGTGCGGTGATCGGTGCTGTCGAAGGTGTGGGGAACGAAACGCGGCTTGAGGGTTTCCGGGGTGTCCCAGTCGGTCAGTGCGAAAATGCCCGCGCTCTCGAACTGGGGGGCCAGCTCGTAGAGTGCTTCAACGCCCGCAGTGTGGACCAGCAATCGCCGCGCGCGGTCGAGAAATTCGCCGACGTGCTTTGGCTTGGCAAAGGAGCGCGCATTGGCGGTGCGCTCCAGAGCCGTTTTCGCCGCATCGATCTGGCTTTGCAAATCGGTTCGTGACAGGTCCGAGGTTGCATCCGTCCCCATGTTTGGCTCCATGGTTGGCCCGCAAGGGCGGTTTTCGGCTCTGCCGGGAAAAGCGCTGATCCCGTTCCGGCGCATTCAGGACGGCGTCGCGCCATGTGCGATGCGTTCCGCGCGTCCTGTTTTTAGGCCTGGAAGCAGCCGTGATCAGAAGTTCTTTCGACCAGTCTTTGTCCTGCGCGAAAAAATTGCAACCGGATGACCAGTCAGAACTTGCGACGCGACCGGTACGGTTTGGGCTCGTCCGAGGTGTTCTGGCTGATGGCCGCACGCTGATTCCAGCGGGCGATGATCTTTTGCTGCAACTTGGTTTCCCAGTCCAGCGCGGTCTTGTCGTCCGCTTTCCAGGCCCGGTTGAACAGCAGCTTGATGCCGGCGATGGCGTCCGGGGAGCGGGCCTTGAGCTCCTCGGCAAAAGCCCGGGCGGCGGCTTCCGGATCCTCGGTCACTTCCGTAACCAGTCCCAGTTCCCGGGCCTTGTGGCCATCCACCCGTTCAGCGGTCATGGCCAGACGCTTGGCCTGATCCATGGCCATCAGGCCGGGCAGGGTGGTCATCAGGCTCATGTCCGGGATCAGGCCCCACTTGCTTTCCATGATGGAAAACTCGCAGTCCGGCGTGGTGTAGCGGAAGTCGGCGCCGAGAGCGATCTGCAGCCCGCCGCCAAAACAGTAGCCGTGGGTCACCGCGATGACCGGTGCCGGCACTTCCCGCCACAGATAACCCATTTCCTGGGCCAGGTTGGCGATCTTGCGTCCCGGCTTCATGAGCAGGCGGGCGAAGTTGAGAGGATTGCGGGAGACGGTCTTCACGTCCAGTCCCGAGCAGAACGCCTCACCGGCGCCCTTGAGGATCACCACGCGGACGTCGCGGTCCTTCTGTAGTTGCCGGGCGGTCTTGGCGATGGCGTCGAACATCGGCATGTCGAGGCCGTTGTACTTGTCTGGGCGGTTCAGGGTGACGGTGGCGATACCGTCTTCAATCTCCAAAAGCACGCGCTCTGCCATGGTCGCTCTCTTTTCGGGGTTATAAATTTGCTAGGGACTATACACCAGACCGGACTGGTGGACTATTGAGCCCCGGGGGAGAATGCGTCGTCGGACTTCGGACGTCGGATAGCTGTGTTATCATCCCGCCTCGCAACTATTCGCTTTCCAACCGATCCGGACACCACAGGATTCAACATGAGCCAACACTACCCCAATCTCCTCAAGCCGCTGGACCTGGGCTTCACTGAGCTGAAAAACCGTGTGCTGATGGGTTCCATGCACACCGGTCTGGAAGACCGGTTCTGGAACATCCACAAGCTGGCGCGCTATTTTGCCGAGCGGGCCGAAGGGGGTGTCGGACTGATGGTGACCGGCGGTTTCTCGCCGAACTTTGCCGGGCAGCTGTTGCCGATGGCGTCGACCATGAACAACCGCGTCACCGCGACCCTGCATCGCCACGTCACAGGCGCCGTGCACGAGGCCGGCGGCAAGATCGCCCTGCAGCTGCTGCATGCCGGCCGTTACGCTTACCATCCCTACAGCGTGTCCGCCTCGGCCATCAAGGCGCCGATCACCCCGTTCAAGCCGCGGGCACTCTCCACCAAGGGCGTGGAAAAGCAGATCAATGACTTCGTCGATGCCGCCAAGCTGGCCAAATATGCCGGCTACGACGGTATCGAGGTGATGGGCTCGGAAGGCTATTTCATCAACCAGTTCCTTTGTGCCCGCACCAACAAGCGCAAGGACAAGTGGGGCGGACCGTTCGAGAACCGCATGCAGCTGCCGGTGGAAATCGTTCGCCGCATCCGCGAGGCGGTGGGCCCGGATTTCATGATCGTCTACCGCCTGTCCATGCTGGATCTGGTGGAAGACGGCCAGACCTGGGAACAGGTGGTGATGCTGGGCAAGGCCATCGAGCAGGCCGGCGCCACCATCATCAATACCGGTATCGGCTGGCACGAGGCGCGGGTGCCGACCATCGTGACCTCCGTCCCGCGCGGGGCCTTCGCCGGGGTGACCCGCAAGTTCCGCGACGAGGTGAACATTCCCGTGGTCACCACCAACCGGATCAACGACCCGGATACCGCCGAGGAAATCCTCAAGCGCGGCGATGCGGACATGGTTTCCATGGCCCGCCCATTCCTGGCGGACCCGGAATTCGTGCGCAAGGCCGAACAGGGCCGGGCGGATGAGATCAATACCTGCATCGCCTGTAACCAGGCCTGCCTCGACCATGTGTTCCAGGCCAAGAAAGCCTCCTGTCTGGTCAACCCGCGGGCCGGCCGGGAGACCGAGCTCAATCCCACGATCGCTCCCATCGCCCGCAAGGTGGCGGTGATCGGCGCCGGACCGGCCGGTCTGGCCGCAGCTGCCACGGCTGCCCGCCGCGGCCACCAGGTCACCCTGTTCGAGAAGGACGACAAGATCGGCGGCCAGTTCAACTACGCCAAGCGCATTCCGGGCAAGGAGGAGTTCTTCCAGACCCTGCGCTATTTCCAGCGTCAGATCGAACTGCTGGATATCGAACTCAAACTCAATACCGAGGCGGACGTGGAGACCCTGAAAAAGGGTGGTTTCGATGATGTGATCGTCGCCACCGGTGTGATTCCGCGTACCCCGCAGATCGAGGGTATCGACCATCCGAAAGTCCTGGGCTACCTGGATGTGCTGCGTCACAACAAGCCGGTGGGCAAGAAGGTGGCGGTGATCGGCGCCGGTGGCATCGGCTTCGACGTCAGCGAATTCCTCACCCACGAACGTCACGGCCCGGAGGACCAGCAGATCCCGGTGGAGGAGTGGTACGAGGAGTGGGGTGTCGATCCGACCTATGAAAGTGAAGGCGGCCTGACCCAGCCCCATCCTGGCAAGTCACCGCGTCAGGTGTATTTGCTGCAGCGCAAGACCAGCAAGCCGGGCAAGGGTCTGGGCAAGACCACCGGCTGGGTCCATCGCGCTGAACTGAAGAAGCGCAAGGTGGAGATGATCCCGGGCGTCACCTACCGCAAGATCGACGATCAGGGCCTGCATATCACGGTCACCAAGAAAGAAGGCGAGCCGGGTGAGGAGCGCATTCTGGACGTGGATAACGTGGTCCTGTGTGCGGGCCAGTTGCCCCATCGCTCGCTTTATGAGCAGTTGGAGGAGAGCGGTCTGAATCTGCATCTGATTGGTGGTGCTGACGTGGCGGCGGAGTTGGATGCGAAGCGGGCCATCAGGCAGGGGACGGAGGTGGCCGCGGCGATCTAACCTTTCGCCTTACCTTTATATCCCCTCTCCCCTTGTGGGAGAGGGCCAGGGAGAGGGGTAGGCGCCATCAGGCGCCCGGAGTTGCTCTGATTATTTGGCCGAGGCGTTGCCTCGGTCCCCCTCACCCCAACCCCTCTCCCACGAGGGGAGAGGGGCTCCAAGGCGCATCTCTAATGCTTGGAGATTCACCCTAAACCCGCGTCCGAAACCGCTGCCGGTACTCCCCCGGCGTCAACCCCGTCACCCGCTTGAACAACCGGCTGAACGAACTCACATCCTCGTATCCCACCGCCACCGTCACGTTATCCAGCGTCATTCCCGGATTCTCCAGCAACCGCTTGGCGGCATCGATTCGCACCTGGCGCAGGTAGTTCAGGGGCGTTTCACCCACCGCATGGCTGAAACGGCGCTTGAAGGTGCGCGGGCTGAGATGGAAGGTTTCGGCCAGTTGGTCGAGATTGATGCGATCCCCGAAGTGGGCGGCCATGTGGGCTTCCACGGCGTGAATCACCGGGTCCTGGTGCAGGCTGCGTCGCGGCAGACCGTGGAAGGCAGCCTGGCTGGTGCGGCCGGTTTCGATCACGAAGGCCTTGCCCAGTTCGCGGGCGGTGTCGCTGCCGCAATAGCGTTCCACCAGATAGACCCCGAGATCCAGCCAGGCCATGCCACCGCCGGCGCAGAATACCGGCGGGTCGGCGGCGATCAGGCGCTCTGCCTTTAGATCGACGTTCGGGAAGCGGCTGCGGAAGGCGTCGGCAAAGCCCCAATGGGTGGTCGCCGTACGGCCATCGAGTAATCCGGCCTCGGCCAGCAGGAAGGCCCCGGTGCAATTACTGGCGATGTCGGCGCCGTGTTCGGCATAGCGATGCAGCACCGGCAGCAGGTCACGGTTATCCGCCAGCACCTGGTCGATGGGCCCGCCGATGGTGGGCACGATGACGATGTGCGCCTCCTCCAGCGCCTCCCAGTGGCCATGACTTTGCAGCGTCACCCCGTTGATGCAGTGGCAGGGGGCGCCATCGCGGGTGAGCAGACGGACATCGAAATGCCGCTCAATCGGTTCGTTGGCAATCCGCGCCCAGGTCACACCGGCCAGCCGGAACAGGTCCATGACGCCGGTGACGGCGGTGGCCAGGGCGCCCTCGAAGCCGAGGATGGCAACCGTATGCATGGTAGTGCTCCAGAGGGTGAATGGCATAAACCGCCTATTTTATGTCATTCATGACAATGTTGCAGTCCCCGGCAACTGTGCCATGGTATTGCCATTCGTCGCACAACCCTGGAGCCACGCATGACCGATACCCTGCTCAACCGCCGTGATCTGGCCTTTCAGCTCTACGAGGTGCTGGACACCGAAAGCCTCTGCCAGCGCCCGCGTTTCGCCGATCACAGCCGGGACACCTTCGACGCCGTGCTGGAAACCGCCGACCGCCTGGCCCGGGACAAGTTCGCCGATCACAACGCCAAGGGTGACCGTGAGGAGCCCCAGTTCGTGGACGGTAAGGTGGAGATGATTCCAGAGGTGAAGGAAGCCTTTGACGCCTACGCCGAGGCGGGCTTTATCGCCGGCCGCTACGACCATGAACTGGGCGGTATGCAGCTGCCGGAAACCGTGATGACCGCCTGCAACGGCTTCTTCATGGCCGCCAATCCCAGCACCGCCGGCTATCCCTTCCTGACCACCGCCGCCGCCAATGTGATCCGGGTGTTCGGTTCCGAGGCACTGCAGCGTAAATACCTGCCGCCGATGCTGGACGGACGCTACAGCGGCACCATGGCCCTCACCGAACCCCAAGCCGGCTCGGCGCTGGCGGATCTGCGCACCTCGGCGACACCCACAGACGATGGGTACTTCCAGATCAAGGGCGCGAAGATTTACATCTCCGGGGGCGAGCAGGAGATCACCGACAACATCGTTCACCTGGTGCTGGCCCGCATCAAGGGCGCGCCGGCCGGCACCCGGGGTATTTCCCTGTTTGTGGTGCCCAAGTACCTGACCGATGACGAGGGCCACGTCACCGGGCGCAACGGTGTCTCCCTGGCCGGCCTGATCCACAAGCTGGGCTATCGCGGCACCACCTCGACGGCGCTGTCATTCGGGGACGATCGCGAATGCCGGGGCTACCTGGTGGGTGAACCGCACCAGGGCCTCAAGTACATGTTCCAGATGATGAACGAGGCCCGCCTAGGGGTGGGTTTCGGCGCCACTGCCATCGGCTACCGGGGCTACCTGCACAGCCTGGACTACGCCCGCGAGCGGCTGCAGGGGCGCAAGCCGTCCAACAACGACCCGGAGACGCCGCCCATCCCCATCATCGAGCACCCGGACGTCCGGCGCATGCTGCTGGCTCAGAAGGCCTATGTGGAAGGGGCCATGGCGCTGTGCTTCTACGGGGCCCGGCTGCTGGACGATATCGAAACCCATCCCGAAGCCCAGGGGCGGGAAGACGCGCAGCAGTTGCTGGATTTCCTCACACCGATCATCAAGGCCTGGCCCTCGGAGTTCGGGCCCAAGGCCAACGACCTGGCCATCCAGGTCTACGGCGGTGCCGGCTATACCCGGGAGTATCCGGTGGAGCAGTGCTGGCGCGACAATCGCCTCAATCCCATTCACGAGGGCACCAACGGCATCCAGGCCATGGACCTGCTGGGGCGCAAGGTGTGGCAGAAGGACGGTCGCGGTATCCAGTTGCTGCTGCAGTCCATCCAGAAGGACCTGGAAGCGGCCAAGGGCGAGCGCAATCAGCAGTATGCCTATTCCCTCAGTGAAACCGTGCAGCGGGCGGCCAAGGTCACTCAGACTCTGGGTCAAGCCCTGGCGAAACAGGGGCCGGACGTGGCCCTGGCCAATGCGGCCTGCTATCTGCGCCTGATGGGCCACATCTGCATCGCCTGGATGTGGCTGCGCCAGGCCAATGCCGCCCAGGCCGCCCTGGAAAACGGCGCCTCGGGCAGCGAAGAAGCTTTTTATCAGGGCAAGCTACAGTCGGCGCGCTACTTCCTGCATTGGGAACTGCCGACGGTGGCGCAGGATCTGGTGCTGCTGCAGAACCTCGATGATACCTGCCTGGCGATGCAGCCGGAGTGGTTTTAAAACGTCCGATGTTCCACATCGGATGCGCCTTCGTCATTCCCGCGAAGGCGGGAATCCAGAGCGGGTAACCGCGTTAGTGCCTTGCATTCCGCCCTGGATCCCCGCCTTCGCGGGGATGACGGAGGGGCGGGGATGACGGAGGGGGCGGATGACGGAGGGGGCGGATGACGGAAGGGTGCGGATGACGGAGGGCGGGGATGATCGTGAGGGCAGGGATAAAGGAAAACTCGGTAGGAATGAAAACGCGAGGGTTCTGGCAACACAGAAAGGGGATAGTTCCAGAGGTTGCTGGGCAGTTGAACAGGCTGATCGACCCACATCGTTAAGGAATACTCATGTCACTGGTTAATATCGAACAACGCGGCCACATTCTGCTGATCGGCCTCAATCGCCCGGAAAAGATGAACGCCATGAACCGGGCCATGTACCACGAGATCGCGGCGGCCTATTACCGTCTCAACAGCGATCCGGAGCTGCGGGTCGGTCTGCTCTATGCCGAGGGGGACAACTTTACCTCCGGTCTGCAGCTGGACGACTGGGCCGGGGTGTTTGCCCAGGGCGGGATTCAGGTGAACGAGGGCGAGCTCGATCCTTTCCACGTGGTGGGCGAGCCGCTGAACAAGCCGGTGGTGTTTGCCGCCCAGGGAATCTGTTTCACCTGCGGTGTGGAGATGATGCTCAATACCGACGTGCGCGTGGCGGCCAGCAACACCCGGTTTGCCCAGCTGGAGGTCAAACGCGGCATCTTCGCCTGCGGCGGGGCGACCATCCGCCTGCAGGAGGAGATCGGCTGGGCCAATGCCCAGCGCTATCTGCTGACCGGCGAGGAATGGACCGCCCAGCAGGCCCGGGAGTGGGGCCTGGTGCAGGAACTGGTGGCGCCGGGTGAGCAGTTTGATGTCGCCCTCGATATCGCCCAGCGCATTGCCCGGGCAGCCCCGTTGGGTGTCCAGGGCAGCCTGCGGTCTTCACGTCTGGCAAGGCTCGAAGGGCACGACGCGGCCAAGGTCCGCTTGTTCCGTGATCTGAAGCCTGTGATGGAAAGTGAGGATGTACAGGAGGGCATCGCCTCTTTCCTGGAGCGTCGGGAAGCGGTGTTCAAGGGGCGATAATTGCCGCAAATCAAGTCATCAAAGACTACACTTGTGAGAGAGTAGCGAACCCATGCAGTCGACCTCGCCATTCGAGTCGTTCACCATGGTTGTGATTCCGTAGCAGCGAGCCACCCCAACGACATGACCGCAATCGAGCGCCGCGAGTATGCCCGCCACGAACTGCGCCACGATGCCCTGATCGTGGCGCGGGATTTCTATCCGGCCGCTTGTGAAGTCGCCAACCTCTGCGATGGGGGCATGTGGCTTGATCACATCACCTCGAAAAAGCTGCTCGGTTATCTCGCTGATCACCCTGGCGCGCGGGTGGAAGTGCACCTGTTCGTGGATCGGCCCGGCCGGGAAATCCACAGCCGCGTGCTGGCGGATGTTCGCCGTATCGGGGCGCAGGGGATCGGTGTGGAATTTGTGGAGCCCATGCCCGATCTGACCGCCCTGATGCTGGACGTCGAGGCGCAGTCCCGCCATCGCCGAGTGCTGATGGCGGACGACGCCCGCCAAAAGCTCCGGCAGATTCTTCGGGACGAGACGGTCCGCTTCCTGCATCCGTTGCTGGATGCCTTCGTCGAGGAAGCCCTGGAAACCATTCAGCGTCGTTTGGAAAAAGCGGGCCACCTGCAGGAAATCAACCGGCTCAAGGACACGCGACTGCTGCTGGTGGAGGGACGCGAGAGCTTTCAGGGTGCGTTTTTTGGCTGTTGGCAGACGCTGCGCGATCTGGCCCAGGGCAACACGGCCGGACGCCGGCCGGAAGATCTGCGCATCGTGGACAAGGCCCAGTTTGAGGACTGGCTGGAATTGCAGATGGTGGCCACCACGCTCGCCAACCATCACCGGGATCTACTGTTCCGGCTGAACCAGCTGATGGCGCAGCTCAGTCACCATGATCTGGACGACCGCAATAACCCACTGGCGCCCATTCCCCTCTGTCAGTGCCTGCAGTATGCCACTCATCGGATGGGCTTTGAGGCCGGCATCACGCCTTTGCTCTACCAGGCCTACGAAAACGCTCTGGAGAAGCTCTGGCCTCAAGCTATCGCGCAATTGATTGAACGGCTGGAAACCGCGGGACTGCGTGCACTGAGTCTGGAGAAGATGCCGCGCCACTGGTCGGCACCGGCGCAGCGTGCTCGCCGCCGACAAAGCACCACCGACGATACCGTCCCGGGGGATAGTGAAACTGTCGTCAGTGAGCCGCAACAGGTGCCCAAACGAGTGAGCGGCAGCCTCTTGCGATTGGTGGGGCTGCATCGTGATCCGCGCAATCTGGAAGCACCGGAGCCGTCCAATAGGGAGGCGCTGCTGAATGAGCTGCGTCCACAGCGTGAACGTATTCGTGAAGCCCTGGGATCAACGGAAAACGCCAGCCTGGTGAATGTTCTCGGGCGCCTGACCCGGGAGTCGCCGGAGCTGGCGCGCCAGGTTCAGGCCCAAACCTGGGATCTGGCTCAACTGGTGGACCAGATTTTTCAGCCACTGGACAGTCAGAAGCAGCTTCAGCCCGAGCTTCGCCACATGTTGGACCAGCTGCGCCTGCCGGTGCTGCAGTTGCTCTTGGACGATCCCGGATTCCTGGAAGACGATGCTCATCCGGCACGCCAACTGATCAACCACCTCATGCGTCTGTGCCTGGCCGATCGTGGGTCCAGCAAGAACCTGGAACGCACGGTTGGCGATGTGGTGGAGCAGCTGATGTCCGCCGATGTTCTTGAGCCGGCGCTGTTGCAACGGCTCGGCGAACGCCTGGAAAAACTGGTGGAACGCCAGGATCAGGCCTTCCTGCGCAATGCCGAACGCATTGCCAAGAGCTTTGAAGGGCGCCAGAAGCTCCATCAGGCCCGTCGTGCCGTGCAGCGTCGCGTTCACATGCGACTGGCCGGGCGCGAGGTCCCTCTGATTCTGCTGGACCTGCTGGCGGCAGGCTGGGAACAGCTGATGGTGCTCGCCCTGCTGAAAGAGGGCGGTGACAGTGTCCGGGTGGCGGAGCTGTTCAATGTCATAGAGCAGCTGCAGGCCTGGCTCGGGCGCGAAGGTGACACCGAGGATATGGCCTTTGAACGGGAGCTGGAAAGCCCGGCGCTGCTGGAGCTGATCGAGCGTGAACTGGTGGCCACCGGTGAACCCGGGCGTTATCGCGAGGTGCTCAAGCGGCTGCGGTCCCAGTTGATGGATGAGGAACGCCCCGAGCACGTCTGGCTGGCTCACTATCCTCTGGGGGAAACCCTGGAAGAGGAACCCCGACCGCCTGAACCGGAGGACAATCGCTGGACCGCGCGAGCACACCAGCTGCATACCGGCGACTGGGTAGCCGTCTACGATGCGCAGGGTGAAGCGCAGCGCATGCGCCTGGTGTGGGTCGGTGACGACGCCTACCGTTTTGTGTTCCTGACACCCAAGGGACTGCACGAAGTGGAGTACGACTTCAACGATCTGGTCGACCGGCTGGCGCAGGGGGAAATCCAACGGGTCGAGCGCGACCAGGTGCCTTTCGTGGATCAGAGCCTCTACGACATCGTGCAGGACCTGTATCGCGAGATGGCTTTCCGCTCCAGTCATGATCCGCTGACCGGTTGCCTGCAACGGCATGCCTTCGAAAAGGAGTTGGACCGGCTTCTGCTCAAAGCCCAGGCCAGAGGCGAGCGGGGGGCACTGATCATCCTGGATATCGACCAGTTCAGTGTCGTCAACGCCAGCTATGGCACCGGTGCCGGTGATCAGATGCTGCGCGAGCTCGGTGTCCTGTTGGGGCAGTGGTGCCCGCAGCTGGAGGGGGACCGGGTTATGGGTCGACTGGGCAGCAATGAGTTCGGGTTGGCATTGATGCCACTGGGTGAGGAAGACATGCTGGATCTGGCCGAACGGCTCGGTCGACAATTCCGTGGCCATGCCTTCCGGCATCAGGGCGTGGAATTCACCACGACGCTCAGCGTAGGCACCGTCGCCCTGGACGAAGCATCGCCCGCCGTCAGCATGTTGCTCAATGAGGCTTACCTGGCGCTCAAGGGGGCCAAGCAGGCCGGTGGCGACCGCGTGCGCCGGGCAGAGGCCGGTCAGCACCAGCATCAGCAGGAGGTACTGTCCTGGGTGGCCCGCATTGACCGGGCCCTGGCAGAGGATACCCTGACCCTGCGGGCCCAGAAGATCGTACCGGTGGATGGCGATGCCGCCGGGCATTGCTGTGAGATCCTGTTGGGCGTGAATGACGACGACGGCAATCCGGTTTCGCCGCAGGCGTTCATCGAAGCGGCCGAACGCTACAAACGCTCCAACCGGGTGGACCGCTGGGTGGTGGACCGTACTCTGACTTGGATGATGGACAACCCCAAGGCCGTTACCAAGCTGGACTGGCTCACCATCAACCTCTCGGGCACCTCATTGAGTGACGACGAGTTTCTGGGATTTCTGGAACAGCGCCTGCGAGGCTGTCCCGAATTGGCGCGCAAGATCTGTTTCGAGGTCACCGAAACCGCGGCAGTGGCCAATTTGCACTACACCGCCGATTTCATGCGGGAAATGAAGCAGCTGGGTTGTCGCTTTGCCCTGGATGACTTCGGTACCGGTCTGTCCTCTTACGCCTATCTGCAGCGTTTGCCGGTGGACCTGGTCAAGATCGACGGGGTGTTCGTCAAGGATCTGGCGAGCAACCTCACCAATTATGCCATGGTGCGCTCCATCACCGAGCTCAGCCATTTTCTGGGTATTGAGACCGTGGCCGAGTTCGTCGAGGACCTGGACACCCTGGAGGCGTTGCGGGAGATCGACGTGGACTATGCGCAGGGCTACGGCATATCGCCGCCGCGGGCATTGGCCAGTCTATTCGGCGAGTCCTGATACCGTTCAAGGGGCTTGAGACGTGAGGCGATGCATTGGCGTGTGCGGTCTTTGACGGCCTCCAGCGGCGCCTCCGGATCGGGTTGGTATGGCGGGTGAATATGCACCTCCACCTTGCCCGCAGTGAATACCCCACTCTTTTTGGGCAGGCGATCCCCGGAGAAGTTGACGGTCACTGGCAGAATCGGCAGACCGCTGTCCCGTGCTACCAGGAAGGCGCCCTTCTTGAAGGGCAGCAGTTGGCCATCCGGCGAGCGGGTGCCTTCGGCAAAAAACAGCAGACCGGTACCTTTCTGTAAACGTGCCACCCCGTCGCGGATACTTTTCAGGCTGGCGGCGCCATTGGAGCGGTCGATAAACAGGTTGCGCGAGGCATGCAGGGCAAAGCCGAACAGCGGGATGCGACGCAGCTCCTTCTTGATCACCCAGCGGTACTGCAGGCCCAGGGCCAGAACTAGCACTGGCGGATCAAAGTAGGACTGGTGGTTGCTGATGATGACGTAACGCTGGCCCGGCGAGATATTCTCCCGGCCGTGGATCTCCATATGCACCCGGCAGAGCTTGAGCAGCACCCAGGCCCAGATCTTGGTGAGGTTGAAGGCGAGATTGCCGGAGCGGCCGAACAGTGCGGCTATCGTGATGGGGAGAAACAGCAGCAGAGTCAGCAGGGCGGCCCAGAAAAAAAGCCAGACCGTTTTGAGATAGCGGAAGGCTACAGTCATTGTGAATTATTCACTGCTTTGGGTTAAAGCAATCAGTTTTTCATGATCCCATCCCCGGGTCCATCCCGACGCCTTCCGATATAGAACCCCCACCGTAAGGCAGGGGCTATCATACTCTCCGACGCCGTCAGGCCGCAGCCTTCAACAACCGGATCATCTCCTCCGCAACGCCGTCGGCTGACGCTGGATTCTGGCCCGTGACCAGCCGTTCGCTGACTTCCACACAGGTTTCGAACGGCTCGGCAAAGACGTGTTCGGCGCCTTCCTCCTCGAGTTTGTCCGCCAGCAGGAAAGGCACTACATCGGTTTTGCCCACCTTGCGCTCTTCCTCGTTGGAGAAACAGGCGACGTTCTTGCCATTTACCAGATACTGGCCGTCATCCAGCTTGAGATTGACGAAGATCGCCGGTCCATGACAGACCGCACCGACAATACCGCCTTTCTCATAGATTTTGGTGGTCACGGACTGAAGCTGAGTCGCCTCGGGAAAATCCCACATGGTGCCGTGGCCGCCGGCGAAGAAGATGGCACCGTATTCTTCCGGGTCCACCTGGCCGGGGGAGAGTGTATGGTTCAGGGCATACTGGTCATCGGCGTTGTCCATGAAGGCCCGGTTCACGGGATCATCGTTATCCTCGGAGCCCGGGTCCATGGGCGCTTCGCCACCGGTGGGACTGACAAAATCCACCACCAGGTCGGCGTCACGAAAACGCTTCAGGGGATGACTGACCTCGGCGCAATGCCAGCCGGTCGGGTCGCCCGTTTTGCCCAGTTCGCCATGACTGGTCACTGCGATCAGTACCTTCTTTTTCATGTTGCCTCCTTTCATTCCATGTCGCTCACTGCTACTACGGACATGGCATCGCGATGGATGGGTTTCAACAGCGGTCCATGAACAGGTGGTAATCCTTTGGGCAGGCCGATCTACCGCGCCGACCATCGGACAGCGGTTTCTTAATATCATTTAATCCATATGAAATTGTGACCGGCATCCCCCCGCCGTTAGACTGAGCGCATTCGTAAGGAACCCAATGCATCAGGAGGAGCATTATGAAAAAGTTGACCAGTTTCGTGTTCGTATCGGCCCTGGGCCTGTTTATTGTCGGCTGCAGCGATTCCCAGCAGGAAGCCGCGTCTGAAGACATGGAGCAGATGCAGGAATCGGTCGAGGAAGCCGGTGACAACGCTGCCCAGATGGCCGATGAAGCCGGGGACAGCATGGAAGAAGGGATCGAGGACATGCAGTCACCCAGCGCTGGCGAGCAGATCGAGGACAGCGCCGAGGATATGGGGGAAGAGACGGGCGAAGCCGTCGATTCTGCCACGGAAAGCGCCAACGAAACCTACGATGAAGCGAAGGACGAGTACAAGGACGCGACTCAGTAAGGCGCTTCGCGCGTCGGACGTCTGATGTAGGACGTCCGACGCCCTCCCCCCCTGCCAGTGGTCCAGCTGCAGCCTCATTGCATTCTTAACATTCCGTTCGCTGTTCGTCCCGTCACTTCATCATTTACTTATGCTTGCGTCCGGTGCACCTTTGGGTCTCGCACTTGGGGAGACGGGGTATGGTGCAGAGTTATCTCACGGGCATAGCAGTGTGCGCGGCGATCATCGTGGCAATCGGGGCGCAGAACGCCTTTGTGCTGGCCCAGGGACTGCGACGCTCGCATCACCTGACGGTTGCCCTGCTTTGTGCGCTTTGCGATGCAGTGCTGTTTGGGCTGGGGCTGGCAGGTGTGGCGAAGGCGATCGCCGCGCTTCCGGAATTGCAGTTGGCGCTGCGGGTTGGCGGTGGGCTGGTGCTGTTGGCCTATGCCGGCGCTTCCGCCTGGCGCGCCTGGCAGGGCAGTGGACGGCTGCAGCGCAGTGACGGTACCCAGGCCTCGGCGGGCGTGGTGATTGCCGCCTGTCTCGGGGTGACACTGCTCAATCCCCAGGTTTACCTCGATACCTTTGTACTGATTCCCATGATCGGTCTGGAACAGGTCAGCCCCCTGTGGTTCTGGGCGGGCGCCACCAGCGCTTCCCTGATGTGGTTCCTGCTGCTTTCCCTTGGCGCCGCAGCGTTGGCCCCCAAACTGGAAGGCCCCCGGGCGTGGCAGTGGATTGACGGCAGTTTCGCGTTCGTGATGGGCGTGATTGGGGTTGATTTGCTCTTGGGGTAAGCGTCAGCCTCACCCCTCACCATTCTTCAGTACCGCTTCCACCGCACTGGCGAAGTCCGGCTGCAGATCAGCCCGCGGACACTTGTCCTCATCGCTTTCCCGGTACTTGCCGGTCTTGACGAGGCAGCCCTGCAATCCGGCATCCATCGCCGCCTTGACGTCATTTTCGGCATCATCACCGATCATCAGGGTGTCCTCCGGCTTCAGGGCCAGGTGCTGGCAGGCCATGTGGAAGAAGGTGGCCGACGGCTTGCCGATCACCGTGGCTTCCACTTCGGCGGCATACGCCAGGGCGGCCTTGAAGGGGCCGATGTCCAGGCTCAGGCCGCCATCCTCGTCGCGGAAATAGCGGTTGTCGCCCATGGCGATCAGCGGCGCACCATCCATCACCAAGCGGAAAGCGCGGTTGAGATGATCGTAATCGAAGCCCTCGCCGGCATCGCCGAGAACCACCGCGTTGTGTAGTGGACCGGCCAGGTCGGCGAAGGCCCCTTTCACCGAGGGCTGAATCAGCAGGTAGGGGGTCAGACGTCTCTCACGGAGGTAGCTGGCTGTGGCTTCCACTGCTGTCTGGATACGTCCCGGGTCGAGATAGAAACCGAGGTTATTGAGATGATCGGCCAACTGCTGGCGCGTTCGGCGGGTGGTGTTGGTCAGGAACAGGTGCGGGATGCGGTGGGCGCGCACCTTCTCCAGAGCCTCAATGGCCCCGGGCAGCGCCTTGTTGCCGGCATAGAGTACGCCAGACAGGTCGATCAGCAGTCCTTCGGGCATGGCTGCCCCCTCCCTTTGCGCTGAAGATCAGGGTTATTTCCAGCATAGCGCAAACACAGGGGGCAGGGTATCGGTTCGGCCTACCAGGGCAGGATCGAACCGTCGGAGTGCCAGAAGGTGCCGCTGTTATCCAGGTTCAGCTCGTCGACCCGCTGGACCAGACGCTCCGCCGACTCCTGCGGGGTGATGTGGCCGGTATGGCCGGTCATGTCGGTTTTGACGTAGCCCGGATGCAGGATGGCCACGGCGATGCCTTGCGGGTGCAGGTCCACGGCCAGGGACTTGGAGACTGCATTGAGGGCCGCCTTGCTGGCGCGGTAGCCGTACTTGCCGCCGGAGGTGTTGTCCTCGATGGACCCCATGCGGGAGGTCATCATGGCGACCCGGCCGCCTTCGGGAATCAGGTCGAGCAAGGCCAGTGTCGTGTGCAGGGGGCCGATAGTGTTGACCTCGAACTGTTCGCGGATCTGGTCGTAGTTCATGTCGTCCAGGGTTTCACTGCGCATGATGCCGGCGCAGTTGAACAGGACATCGATGCGGGTGCCCTCCAGGCTTTTACGCAGATGGTTGAGGCTGGAAGGCTGACTGACATCGACATCTTCAATGATCTGGACGCCCAGATCCTGTAATTCGTCCGATGATTTACGACACACGGCGATGACTTCGTCGCCCCGTCCCTTCCAGGCGCGCACGAGTTCCAGACCGATGCCACGATTGGCGCCGGTCACGACGACGGTTTGAGTCATGCTGTTCTCCTTTTGCGGCGGTCTCGGACCGCGGATTGAATGGAACACTGCCTAGTGGTGCGATGGGGGTGACCCCGGGCTTTTTCAATGCCGGCCTACTCCACCTCCGGCAGGCGCCAGCTGGCAATAACGCCCGCCACGCCCATCAGGCCCAGTAGCAGAATCACCGCCCCCGGGGAAATGAGCGAGGCCAGGGCACTGATCCCACCGGTCACGAGCAGAAGCAGGCCGATCACGGTGTTGCTAACTGACGTGTAATGGGTGCGCTGGTTGCCGGTGGCCATGTCCACGAGATAGGTCTTGCGGCCAAGGCGCACCCCGGCGTGGGCAATACTGAGCACGAAGAACGCGACCGGATAGAACCAGGCACTGGTGATCCAGCCCCCCCCGGCTACGCTGGCGGCGCCGACCAGCAGGCAGGTGACACTGGCGATGGCGGCCCCGCGGATCATCACCTGGCGACTGGAGGCATCGGCCATCCAGCCCCAGACCGAGGCACTGGTGGAACTGGCGAGGCTGCTGGCAAGCAGGAAACCGCCCAGCAACCAGGCGGTCTGGCCCTGGTTCTGGGCCAGGATGACGAAGAAGGGCGCCGCCAGGGCCGAGCACAGCAGCAGGGCGCGGGCAATCACGAAGTGCCGGAAGGTGCGGTCGTCACGCAGCAGGGAGAGACTCTTCAGGGCATCGCTGAAGGCATTGCCACCGCCGCTGGTTGCACCGGGGTACTCGTCGATCTGGCTGTAGGTGAGGGCGGCCACCAGCCAAAGCAGGCCACCGGTGATCAGCAGCCCCATGTAAGCTGTCAGCGAGGGATCGGACATCTGCCAGAAAAAGGCGACAGTGATGAGCGCCGTGCCGATGCCGGCCACGGTGGTCGCCAGCCCGGAAAGGCGTCCGCGGCGGGTCTTGGGAATGGTCTTGCCCTGGACATCCTTCTGGGCCACGGAGCAGAACCCCCGGGCCAGGCTGAACAGGATCAGCAGGCCGATAATGCCCAGCCCGGCAGCCGTGCCTTCCAGAAAACCGACACACAGTGCCATGCCTAGAACACACAGGCTCTGGATGACGCTGCCGGCGACCCAGAAGCCCTTGCGCTTGGCATGGCTGCGGACCCAGGCGCCGATCACCAGTTGCGGAATCAGGGAGCCGGATTCGCGGATGGGCACCAGCCAGGCCGTCAGGGCCGCCGGCGCGCCCACCGTTGCCATCAGCCAGGCCAGCACGGTTTTGGGGCTGATCAGCAGGTCGCCCAGCTTGGTCAGTACCAGGCTGCCCAGCATCAGGAAAAAGTTGCGGGGCACCTCGCGGCAGGCATCATCGGAGATATCCTTGCAAACGCGGGCGTCTTCCTCGTTGGCGACAAAGGCGTAAAGTTGATCAATGCTGTCGTTACTGCTGGCCACCGACGGCCTCCCTATTAGGATGGAATGGTCAGAACTGACATCGAGCCAACTGCGTGCAGGCACCGAACGTTTTCGGACGTCCTTACGTATGTGACGGATTACAGGACCAATTTCAAGGAGAAACTGCCGTTATGCCGCGCTTTGTTCGCCTGATTCTCTTTCTGTTACTGCTGGCCGCCATCGCCGCCAGTGGTGCCCTGTTTTCGCCCGGCCCCTGGTATGCGGCGCTGGCCAAGCCTGCCTGGACACCACCGAACTGGCTGTTCCCGCCCGTCTGGACGCTGCTTTACATCCTGATTGCCGTGGCCGGGTGGCTGGCCTGGGAGGTGGCCGCGCCGGGGCAGCGGAGGAAGGCGTTTACCGTCTATGGGGCGCAGCTGGTGGCGAATTTTGCCTGGTCCTGGCTGGTGTTTGGCCAGCATCTGCTGGGGTGGGGGTTGGTGGACATCCTCCTGCTGTTTGGGCTGATCGCTTTCAATCTGGTGCTTTTTCAGCGTATTCGGCGGCTGGCCGGTCTGTTGTTATGGCCCTACCTGCTGTGGGTGGGGTATGCGGCCACCCTGAACCTCGGACTGGTGGTGATGAACGGTTGAGTTGACCTCACCTCCTGACATTCCGGTGGCATGCGCCCCTGTGTACACTACGGTTTGCGCTCGGCGGGTGGGAATCCGCTGCCATAACAAAAGGAGACTTCCATGCAATTTGATAGCCTGCGTTCCGCTTTTGCCACATCTTCCGACAGTACTGCGACAATCCCTCATGAATGGGGGCAGGGCCGGGCCACCTTCGGTGGCGTGCTGGTAGGGCTGATCTTTGATCGCATGAAAGCGGAGATGCATGAGACCCGCACGGTCCGGTCGCTGATGGTCTCTTTTGTGGCGCCGGCAGTGCCGGGCGAGCCGCTGACCCTGACCGGAGAAATCCTGCGTGAAGGCAAGGCGGTAACGCAGGTGGAAGGGCGCGCCCTGCAAAATGGCAACACGGTGGCGGTGGTGCTGGGCAGTTTCGGCCAGGGGCGCGACTCTGCGGTATCGGTGGCCGCGGATCCGGCGCCGGAGGTGGGTGAGCCGCAGGCCGGCCAGGCCCTGCCGTATATCGAGAACGTGACCCCGGAGTTCACCCGCCATATCGAGATGCGCTACGCCATCGGCAGCTTTCCCTTCAGTGGCAACGACAGTCGCGAAATGGGGGGCTGGATGCGTTTCCGCGAGACGCCGGAAAAGCTCGAAGACACCCACCTGGTGGCCCTGGCCGATGCCTGGCCGCCCACGGTCCTGCCCCACCTGAAAAAGCCGGCCCCGGCCAGTAGTCTGGCGTGGACATTGGAGTTCGTGTATCCGCAGCCGGCGCTGCAGCCTGACGATTATCTGCTGTATCGCGCCTCCATCGATCAGGCGCGGGACGGGTATGGGCATACCCAGGCGCAGATCTGGAATCGGCAGGGGGAGTTGGTGGCGTTGAGTCGGCAGACGGTGACGGTGTTTGGGTAGGATTTGTTGGACGTTGGACGTTGGACGTTGGACGTTCCAGTCGAGCTCTCGCAGCCCCAGGGTGGGTTCCTTTCGCCGCCCTGACAGCACGTCCTGTCGCTGCTGCAGGAACCCACCCCGGGCCTGCTGACGGCGCGGCTTAATTACCCTCCTCAGTCCTGTAGGGGAGGTGGGTTTCGGCTTCGGCTTTGTAATGCCTGATTGCTTCGGCTTCTTCTTCCAGAAAATCCTGGATGGCGTCGGCGAAGGCCGGGTGGCGGATCCAGTGGTAGGAGCGGGTTTCCACCGGGTAGAAACCGCGCAGCAGCTTGTGTTCGCCCTGGGCGCCGGCGTCGAAGGTGGTCAGGCCCCGTTCGATGCAGTAGTCGATGCCCTGGTAATAGCAGGTTTCGAAGTGCAGCTGGTCGAATTCCTCCAGGCAGCCCCAGTAGCGGCCGTAGAGAGTGCTGTCGTCGTGCAGGAAGAGGGCGGCGGCCACCCGTTTGCCGTCGTGGCGGGCCTGAACCAGTAGCAACTGCTCCGGTTGCTGCGCCAGCAGGGTTTCGAAGAAGGCGCGGTTCAGGTAGGGGTGTTGGCCGCGTTTGAGGTAGGTGGCCTGATAGAACACATAGAAACTCTTCAGATCCTCTGGCGTAATGGCTGCGCCTTCCAGCCACTCCAGACGGATGCCCTGTTCCGCCACCCGCAGGCGTTCCTTGCGCAGCATTTTGCGCTTGCGGGCCTTGAGGGTGGCGAGAAAGTCCTCCCAGCTGTGGTAGCCCGGATTGTGCCAGCGAAACTGGCAGCCCAGCCGTTCCGCCAGCGGCATGCGCCGCAGGACCTGTTCGGCCTGCGGGTCGGGAAAGAGCACATGCCAGGAGGACAGGCGCTCCCGTTCGGCCAGCTGTTGCACGGCGGCCATCAGCGCCGTAGCGGCCGCCTCGGGGTCGATGTCATCGGCCAGGCCCAGCCGGGGGCCCACCGAGGGCGTGAAAGGAATGCTGGTGACGTACTTGGGGTAATAAGGCAGGCCGTTGCGCTCGTAGGCGTCCGCCCAGGCCCAGTCGAAGACATACTCGCCAAAGGAATGGGTCTTGAGGTAGCCGGGCATGGCGCCTACCAGCCGGTTGCCGCGATAGAGCAGCGCATGCCGGGGCGTCCAGCCGCTGGCGGGCGAGGTGCAGCCGGTGTCTTCAAGCGCGGCGAGGAAGGCATGGCGGGAGAACGGGTTGTGCCCGCCCAGCAGCCGATCCCAGTCAGTCGCGGCGACCTGTGTGAGGCTCTCGATAAACTGGACGCTCAGGGGCTCGCTCATAAACTCCGATTGGGGACGTACACTGGTTTGGCGGCTCACCCGGGGAGCCGCTGGTTGTTCACTCGCGACTGTCGGCACACTCGGCCGCCGTTGGGTTCTGCTTGCAGCGTATCGCCTTCATCAGCCGCAGTGCCCTGGGATCGTACAGGCCCTGGTCGAGCAGGTCGATGCGTGATTCGCGCAGGAACAGGTCGTTACTCTGGCGAGCTTCGGGATCCATTTCGATCCAGTATTCGTCCGGAATCGAGGCCTCGGCATCGTGCACCCGCTTCTTCATGCTGTCCAGGTGAGCTGCGTTGAATTCGCGTAGCTTCTGTCCAAAGTTTTCGGGAAAACGCTCGTGACGGATCACCAGTTGCAGGGAGGTCAGCAACAGCGGGTAGTTGATGATGCCACCATCGGGTTTCAGGCCCCTGTAGAGTTCCAGAGTCTCGAAAGCGACGGCCGGGGCAAAGATGATGTCGACGTTGCCGTTGTTGAACAGGCCGGAAAGGGTGGTGAGGCTGGCATTGACGGCCGAGCCGCCGACCCGGCGCACCATGTTGGTGGCGATGGGGTCGGCATTGAGCACCGCCATCTTCTGGCCCTGGAAGTCTTCGATCTTGCGGATGCTGCGGTCGTCCACGTACATGAACACCGAGCCGATCGGAAACACGCCGCCGACTTCGTATTCCCCGGAACGCATCAGCGGCTGCGCCTTGGGCTGGGTCAGGGTATCAACCACCATCTGGAACTGGTCCATGTTGCGCAGCGCGCCAACCGCGCCCAGACTGCCAGTGAACTTGTTGAAGCGCCGGGCGAGCAGCTCGGTGGTGATGACGGCATCGCAGTGGCCGGTCAGGAAGTCGTTGGATGCCACCTGTTCATCGGTATAGGCCTCCAGGTGCAGATTGACGCCCCAGTTGAGGCTTTCGAGCTTCAGGGACTTGGCGTTGTTATAGACGGGACCGTTGCGGCCGACGGGGTCCCACAGGCACAGTTTGCGATCGATGGCGCTCTGGCCGGAAGCCTGGGCGCTGGGCATCAGAGGCAGAATCAGGCCCAGCAGTACAATGGCCAGCAATGCTGTGCTTGCTCGGTTCATGGCGTGTCCTCACGGTGTGGATGAGCGTTGGCAGTATTTCACAGGGCGTTGGCCGGGAACTGTGAACTGCTTCGAATGTAAAGTGACTGCTTTAGGGAGGGGTAGTGTCGACACAACGCCAGGCGGTATTACTCGGGCTGGCCACGGTCCTGCTCTGGTCCACGGTGGCCTCGGCATTCAAGATAGCCTTGCGCGAACTGACGCCGGTCCAGTTGCTGATGATCGCCACCACGGTTTCGGTATTCGTGCTCCTGGCCATCCTTGCAGCCCAGGGGAGGGTCGGTCAGCTGACCAGACTCAGTGGCCGTCAGTACCTGCTGTCGTTCGGGCTGGGGCTGGTGAATCCCTGCCTCTACTACCTGATCCTGTTCGCCGCATTCGACCGGCTCCCGGCCCAGGAAGCCCAGCCCTTGAACTATACCTGGGCCCTGACCCTGGCCTATCTGTCGGTGCCGTTATTGGGGCACCGGTTGCGGCCCGTCGACTTTCTGGCCGGACTGGTGAGTTACAGCGGCGTTTGGGTGATTGCCACGCGGGGTGACGTCTTCAGCGTGCACTTTTCCGATACCCTCGGGGTGATTCTGGCCCTGGCCAGCACCCTGGTCTGGGCGCTCTACTGGATTGCCAACACGCGCGACTCACGGGATCCAGTGCTGGGGCTGTTCCTGAACTTTCTGTTTGCCTGGCCGGTGATCGTGGCGATCTGTCTGGGGATTGATGGTTGGCCCGAGGCCGGGGCGGCCAGTATGAGCGCGGCAGTCTATGTGGGAGTTTGTGAAATGGGGGTGGCCTTTGTGCTGTGGCTGATGGCCATGAAACGGGCAGAGCAAACCGCCCAGATCAGCAATCTGATTTTTATCTCACCGTTCCTGTCCCTGGTGTTTATTCACTTTCTGGTGGGGGAGGCCATTCTGGCCTCCACCTATGTCGGCCTGGTGCTGATTGTCAGTGGGCTTCTGCTGCAGCGGGTTCGGCGGCCTCGGCCGCGGCCAGCGCATCCAGAATGACCTGGGCGAAGTCCCGGGGCGAATCCTCCTGCAGGAAATGACCGCCCTTGAGGGTGACATGGGGCTGCCCCTGGGCACCGGGAATGCGCTTCTGCATGAAGCGGTCGCCGCCACGGGTGATGGGGTCACCATTGCTGAAGCAGGTGATGAAGGGCTTTTGCCATTGCTTCAGCTGTTCCCAGGCGCGCTTGTTGTTTTCCGTTTCCGGGTTGTCGGGGCTGGTCGGGACCAGCTTGGGAAAGGCCCGGGCGCCGGCCTTGTAGTGGCGATTGGGGAATGGTGCCTGGTAAGCCCGCACCTCGTCTTTACTGAGTTTGCGCGCCGTGCCCAGTTGCAGGATATGGCCGATGGGGAAAATCGGGCTGTACAGGGAGAACGCCTTCCAGGCCTGGAATACCGGTGGGATGTTCTCTTCGCCGGTTGGCAGCATGCCGTTGCCGATGATGATGCGATCGAAGCGCTCGCCATGCTCCGCCGCCAGGCGCAGCCCCAGCAGCGACCCCCAGTCCTGGCATACCAGGGTGATGTTGTTGAGATCCAGCCCTTCCATCCACTCCCGGAGCCAGTCCAGGTGACGGGCATAGCTGTAGTCATCGATATGCGCTGGTTTGTCGGACTTGCCGAAACCCACCAGGTCCGGGGCCAGTACACGGTGTCCGGCATCGGCCACCGGTGGGATCATGTGACGGTAGAGGTAGGACCAGGACGGTTCGCCATGCAGCATCAGCACCGGCTTGGCGTCCTGCGGGCCTGCATCCACGTAATGCAGGCGGATGCCCTCCTTGAGCTCGTAATAATGGGGCTCAAAGGGGTAGTCGGGCAGTCCCTGGAAGTGCTTTTCGTCGGTTCGCAGAATCTTCATGGCAGCCTCCCGCTGGCAGAAACGATGTCAGCACTATGTGGGAAGTTGACGAGGGTGACAAGTGGGGGAGGCGCAGCGTGGGGGGAGTGTCGCGGCCGGGCCGCTGCGGCGTTAAACAGCAGCCTGGCGTGAATGATCCTGTGCTTCCAGCTTGCGGTAGGCGGCATCACAGCAGTTGACGGCGCCACAGTCGTCCGCCGAACAGAGGCCGATGACGTGACAGGCCACGGACTGCTTGTCCTTGCCTTCGTTGTTGAAAATCCGGCTCTTGGACAGAATCGAATTGCAGCGCCCGCACAGCAGCGTTGGCAGTGCACTATGGGCGGCCAGTTGTGCTTCGTAATATTCTTTGGACATAGTTTTCTCCTTGTGGTTAACAGACCACCTTCGATACGACAGTGGTGCCAAACCGGCCTACTAGGACCTCGGCGAAGCGAGTCCGTTCCCTGGCGCTGTGTTGTTGGCACGATTTTGAGGGCCGACAGGCTTTGGGTTGTCGACACCTTTCACTAGAACTTGCGCCGCACTCCGCTGGCGGGCCGTATTCATCCTGGCGCCGCCGGGTGCGTTTTGCCGCCGGTCCCCGCTACGAGAGCGAACCGGCCTTGCGATGCCTGTAACCGGGCAGGTTACCGGGGGAATGTTGCAATCTGAAGGCAAGCCACCCTGACACAGTGCATCGCCGTTTATCCAGCCTTGTCACCAGGCGGATAAACGTCTGTCTCCCTACTAACCATACTTAGAGGTTGCGCAGGAAATAGTCAACCATGTTCCGGGCTTAGGGCGTATTCTGATAAACCGCGCGAGGTCAGAGCCCGTCCAGCAGCCGGTCTGCCAGATCGCGGAAAATCCGGCGGCCGATGGGCACCAGCGCATCGGGGAAATCATAGTCCGGTCGGTGCAGTTGGGGGTGGTCTTCTCCAGCGCCCAGGGCAAACAGGGCACCTTCACCGGAGGCCGCCAGCAGCGCCCCGAAATCTTCCGACCAGCGGAAGGCGTGATCAAGCTCGCGCACGGGGATGCGCTGCGCATCACAGGCTGCAATCACCGCCTGGGTACCCGCGGGTGAATTGATGGTGGCATCAAACACGTCCTCAAAGGCCACGCTGAGTTCCAGGCCCGCCTCGGCGGCGATCTGTTCGGCCAGTGTCGTGGCGCGGCGAACCAGGGCATCCATCGCGGTATTGGTTTCGGTGCGCAGGGTGGCCATCAGTTCGGCGTCCCCGGCGGCGGTGCCAAAAGCGCGTTCTCCCAGGCGCGCGCCCACCAGGGTGATCTGGCTGAAATCGGGCAGCGACTCTGGCAGGGATTGCAGTTGCTGGATCAGCTGGGCCAGGGCGGGGGCCGGATTGAGGCCATCCTCCGGATGCGCGGCATGGGAGGTGCGCCCCTTGAGCTCCAGGATCAGTCCACGCGAGGCGCAGTTGAACGGGCCACTCTTGATGGCCACTTCGCCCAGTGGGAGCCCCGGCACGTTATGCAGGGCAAAGGCGTAGTCGGGACGCAACTCGCTGAAGCGCTCGTCAGCCACTACCTGATGGGCGCCGGCGCCGGTTTCCTCCGCGGGCTGGAACAGCAGGATGGCCCGCCCGGTTTGTGGGCGCCGGGCGGTGAAAGCTTCGGCCAGCGCCAGGAGAATGGTCATGTGCCCATCGTGGCCACACAGATGCGCGATGCCGGGATGTCGGGACGGGTGCTCGTGGTTGGCCTGCTCCTGTATCGGGAGCGCGTCCAGTTCACAGCGAAACAGGACGGTGGGGCCGGCCCGGCCGCTATCGAAGACAGCGGCGACGCCGGTTCCGCCGAGTCCGTTGTATAGCTGATCCGGAACCAGGGCGGCCAGTTGCTGTTCCACCCAGTCCGCCGTCAGCCTCTCGGCATTGGACAGTTCGGGAAACTGGTGAAGGTGATGGCGTGCGGCCTGAAGGTCGAGCATGCTCACTCCGTGATACGGGGGCGGCGATTAGAGCGTGGATCGTCCCAGTCGAGTTCTTCCGGATCGTACCAGCCGATGGCATCGAGCACCTTGCGTCGGGTATAGACCGATAGCGTGGTCCACAGCTCTTCGAAGGCTTCCAGACCCTTCTGACGACGCGCCTCGGTCTTGCCCTGCAGCTGGTTGATAATGACGGGCAGTCCCAGGGCCTGGCCAAGCTGGCCGGGCACCACCACTTCCTGCCCCAGTACCTTCTTGCGGTGGGTGCGCTGTGCCAGGACCTCGCTCAGCGCCTCGGCGGCGCTCAGGGCGGTGGCGATGTCGAAGCCATCGCCAAGGTCCAGGGGATCGTGGTTGGGGATGTCGCCCATAGGGTGCGTCGTTTCCGGGTGTCGCAAAGCTTTCAATATAACGCGGCTTGGCGGCGTTTGTCGCTACCCCTGCGGCAATCCCTGAGGAGGGCCCGGGGTGTGAACCAGGTCGCAGATCTGTTGCAGCCGGATGCGTATTGTTGAGGGTGTGAAAACATGTCTTCACAAAAAACAATAAAAAGTGACAAACGCGAAAATCGGCAAATACAGTGGGAACGGCAACAAGCGTCAAACCACGAAGCGACAACAATAATTCGCGTCCCGACAGGCTCCAATAGAACGCGAACCGGCAAGAACCAAAAAATCAGCGCCGGCGCGGTAAAAGTAAAAAAGGGAGTCGGGGCAAGGCACTAGGGAAAAGAGAAAATGGAAGGCCTGAAAACCCTTACAACCGCTGGCTTGCTGATTGCACTGCCAATGCAGGTCCTGTCCGACTTCAGAGCGCTTGATGATGCTGCGATGGGTGATGTGACCGCGCAAGCCGGTATCACTATCGATCTAGAAACCGAAATGAGCATTCGACGCCTGGAATATCGCGACCAGGGCTCATTGATGATCGACTCCATCCATCTGACCGATGGCGATTTCACTGGAATGCTGGATAACCTGCAAATGAAGATCGATATTGCAGGGGACAGTGAAGTCCTGACCTATGGGTTCTCTGAACTGGCGGAACGTGGTGCCAACGGCACGATCAGTTCTTCCGATCCCAGTGTCGCTGATGCGATGTCCAAATATGACCAGGGGGGCGCCTATGGGCGAACCTTTGACGACGGTGACGCCGTTATCCATATTGGCGCCACGGATTATGGCAATGTCTCCAGCATCAGTGATTTCGTCAATGCCGTTGACTTCGGCCTGACCATCGACCAGATCGGCATAGTCGATACCGCGCGTACCCAGAATACCTCTCTTTTTTCCAATATCTCTATTCAGGGACGGCTGGGACCCACAGACATCGTTATCCACAACTCAGGCAGCACAAAAACCCTGGCCAACGGCAATCAGGTGGCCGAAGGTGGGCTTGAGCTGAACTCCTACTTCGCTGTGGATGATATGGATGTCAATTGGGATATCGGCGATGTGTTGTTGATATTCAATCTCGGTGCCGTTGGTATCGAGAACATGCAGATTAATAACCGGTACGGGGCTGATGCAGGGATGAACTTCGGTATGGCGTCCCTCCATGCTTCTGCCGCTAAAGGTGTTAGTGCCACCACCGGTGTTGAAGGGCTTCAAATCCACGATCTCCAGTTCAAGGGCGATATTCTCATGCCAACTTTCCGGATCGGGGATAAAAGCATTGGCTCGGTCAACTTCATAGACTTCGCCATCACCGACACATCGGCGCTCGTTTACGGTCACTGAACGAGTCCGGCCGGACGGGGTACAGTCCCTCCGGCCGTTTCCTGCCCCACATTAAGTCCTGGTCAGGGGTGCACGCCGCCTGCCACAACGCCCGCTCCGTCTGGTACGCTGTCTTCATTTCGATATGGATATACGCTCTCGCCAGAGGGCGCTGCCAGCGCAGGACAAACGGATGCCAACCAAGCAGTTACTGATCGTTGCCCATGCTCCATCGCCCAATACGCAGGCCTTGCGTGACGCCGTGATAAAGGGTGCGCGGCATCCCGATATCGAGTCAGTCTCCGTGCATTACCGGCCGCCTCTGGAAGCGCGGCCGGAGGACGTGCTGGCGTGCGATGCGGTTATCCTGGGCACCACCGAAAACCTCGGCTACATGAGCGGAGCTCTGAAGGATTTCTTTGATCGTATCTACTACCCCTGTCTGGAGCAGACCGAGGGGTTGCCCTTCACTTACTACGTGCGCGCGGGTCATGACGGTACCGGAACACGCCGGGCCATCGATTCCATAACCACCGGTTTGCGCTGGCGCCTGGTTCAGGACAGCCTGCTTTGCCGTGGCGCATTCCAGGCCGCGTTTCTGGAACAGTGTGAGGAATTGGGGATGGCCATGGCAGCCAGCCTGGATGCGGGCGTGATTTGAGGTCAAATGGCGTGAAAGTCTCTGCGAATCGGGATGTCCGCACACTCAGCCTCCAGCCCATCCACAATCTGATCCAGGGCGTGCGGTTGGCCCTCGCGCTGCCCCTCAAGCCTGGAATGCATGTCAATGTCTGGTGCTGCTGGTTTATCGCGCTATTCGGGATGGCTACGGACTGGTTACTGGGTTACCTGTGGGTTCCGGAGCCGCGCCTGTTTTACTGGGACGGTGTGGTGGGCAGTGGCTTCTGGCTGGCCCTGGTAGCACTGTGTGGCGGCTTCGGCGCATTGGTGTTCCGGCGATCGGGCTATGCGGTGGCGTTACCGTTGGCCTGGTTGAATGCGCTCTGGTTGCCCCAGATTATCGCCGAGGCGTTCTACAGCGGGCTGTTCGAACGGCTTGGCGAAACGGCTCCGCAATGGGTCCCGTTGGCCTGGTATGCCTTGCTCTCATGGCATGTGCTGGTGGTTTTGCGGGTATTGACCTGGGTGACAGGCCGCTGGTGGCAGAGTGTCCTGGTCGGGCCACTGATGGCTGCGGTGCTCTTTCTGCCGGGCTTCTATCTCTACGTTCCCCAATTCTGGGAAGTCGATTACCAGGCGATGAACCGTTCCACCTCGACAGTGCCTCCGGTGGATGCCGAGCGCACGCTGACGCGCCAGTGGGCTCTGGTCCAGAAACAGCTTGACGCCGTGGCCCCGTCGGAGCCGGGGCAGGTGGACCTGTTCTTTGCCGGGTTTGCGGGGGATGCGACACAGGCCGTGTTCAAGCGCGAAGTGGGCTATGTGCAACGCCAGTTTGACCAGCGGTTCGGCAGCAACCTGCGCAGCGCCGTGCTGGTCAATCATCCGAGCACTTTAAACCGGGTCCCCCTGGCCTCGGTCAGCAACCTTCGTCGATTGCTGGCGGGTATGGGGGAGCGGGCGCAAACCAACGAGGATATTCTGTTCCTTTTCCTGACCACCCATGGCAGCCCGGAGCCTGCGCTATCAGCCAACTACCCGTCACTGCCACTCAACGACCTCACGCCCGAAGACCTCAACCAGGCGCTGTCCGACAGCGGATTCAAGTGGGCGGTGGTGGTGATCTCGGCCTGCTATTCCGGCGGATTCATCGATCCCCTGGCGGCCCCGGATCGGGCCATCATTACCGCGGCACGGTTTGATCGCACCTCCTTTGGCTGCTCCGATACCAATGACTTCACCTACTTCGGTCAGGCCTTCTTCGAGCAGGGCCTGGCTCACACGCATTCACTGACCACCGCCTTTACCACGGCCCGTGAACGAGTGGCGGCCCGCGAGCAGGCCGGCGGCTATACCCCATCCCGTCCCCAGATGGTGGTGGGGCCGGCGATTGACCGGTACCTCAGCGCACACTTTCCGTTGCTGACCACGCAACCGGAAACGACAGAGGAGCAGCCTTGATGCCAGTGAATGTTCGCCACCTGGTGGCGGTCCTTTTCTGGCTTTTTCCCCTGTCTGCCCTGGCGCAGCAGGTGGACGTGCGTGTCCATGGCGAGGCGCCCGGGCTTCGTGAGAACATCGATGCTCACCTCAACAAAGTGGAGGGGCGCGACAAGGCCGGCCTGCGCCGCTATGCCAGCTATGCCCGGGAAGAAGCGCGCCGCGCCGCGGAGGCGCTGGGTTATTATCAGGCCCGGGTCGAGACCCGAATCAAGGATGGCGATCCGCCGATCCTGCTCGTCACGGTGACTCCGGGCACGCCCGTCCACGTGCGTGGAGTGTCGTTGCGCATCGAGGGACCGGCTTCAGAGCTGGAGGCATTTGATATTCCCGGCAAGCTGCGACCGCAGCCGGGAGACCGTCTCGATCACGGCGCCTACCAGAAGCTGAAGGATCGCATTCAGAACCTAGCCCTGCGTTACGGCTTCTTCGATGGCCATTTCAAGCGCCACCGCCTGTATGTGGATGCGAACAACGGCTATGCGGATATTACCCTCATCTATCAGAGCGGCCCCCGGTACCGCCTGGGGAAGGTCCATTTTCCGGAGCAGCTGGCGCTCTCGGATGAATTGTTGCGGCGGTTTGTAAGGTTTGAACCGGGTACCCCCTACGATGCCGACAAGATCGCACGACTCAATCAGGACCTGCGTAACAGCGGCTACTTCCGGGAGATCCTGGTGGATGCCTCGCCGGAACAGGCCAAGGATCGCGTCATCCCGGTGGATGTCTCCCTCACCATGCGCAAGCCCCACGATTTGGGGGTGGGGGTTGGTTTTTCCACGGATGTGGGGCCGCGTACGCGCCTGAGCTGGACGGAGCACTGGGTGAACGATGCCGGACTGCGCCGGGGAGCGGACCTGGAAGTCTCGCGGCCACGCCAGAATATCCAGGGCTGGTACGAAATGCCTCTGGACCCGCCGGTCACGGACAGCATGCGCTTCACCGGCGGTTATCAGCGCGAGGATATCGAGGACACCAAAAGCAAGCTGCTGACCCTGGGGGTGCAGTGGCAGCACCAGATGCCCAGCGAATGGCAGGAAGTGGTGTCCCTGAAATGGCATGACGAGCGCTTCAATCTCGGTGGCGATACCGGGCGTACCAGTCTGTTGCTGCCCGGGCTCAGCTTTTCCAAGTTGCACAGCGACCAGAGCATCGACCCGTCGCGGGGTTACCGGTTACAGCTGGATATCACCGGCGCCAGCAAGGAGGTTCTGTCCGATGCCAACCTGCTGCGCGGCACGGTCCTGGCCAAGGGGTTGACCACGGTGGGTGCGGGCCACCGCTTCCTGGCCCGATTGCAGGTGGGAGGGCTGGCCGCCAACGATTTCAGCCTGATTCCGCCCACCCTGCGGTTCTTTGCCGGGGGCGACCAGAGCGTGCGTGGCTATGGTTACCGGACCCTGGCCCCCACCGACGAAGATGGTGACCTGGTGGGCGGCCGCTACCTGTTCGAGAGCAGTTTCGAGTATCAGTACCCCCTGTCCCAGCACTGGCGCCTGGCCTTTTTCGTGGATCACGGTAATGCCTTCGACAGCCTCTCGGAGCCCCTGAAAACCGGCGTTGGCACGGGCATTCGCTGGGTATCGCCGGTGGGCCCGCTGCGGCTGGATCTGGCCCGTGCCATGGATGACGGGAGTTTCCGGCTGCACTTCTCCATGGGGCCCGAACTGTGATCCGGCGGGTGCGATGGGTGAAAGCCGGCCTGCTGACGCTGGCCACGCTGCTGGTGCTGGTGCTTGCGATCGCCGGCTTTTTCCTCGGCACGGAGACCGGCGCGCGGCTGTTGTTCGACCGGGTGCCCGGTCTCACGGTGACGGCCTTCCAGGGTCGCCTGCTGGATCGCTGGCAGGCGGAGCGGTTGCGTTACGGATGGGACAGCGGTGCGATCGAATTGCAGCGGCCGGCCATGCTCTGGTCCGCCGGCTGTCTCTGGGAGGGGCAATTCTGCCTGGACCAGCTGCGGGTACGGGTCCTGGCGATCGAAACCCGGAGCACCGCTGAAGAGGAAGTCGCGGACAGCGGTCCCCCCTCTCTGCCGACCATTCCGCTGCCGTTTCCGCTGAAGATCGATGAAGTCCATCTGGGTGAGCTGCGAGTCAATGGCACCGCGCAGTTGCAGGACGCTTCCCTGCGGGCCCGGGCGTCCGGCACCCAGGTCATCCTTGAGGCCCTGTCGGTCAAGCGGGACGACATGGCCCTGCAACTGGAAGGGCAGCTGAAGATGGCCCGCGGATGGCCACTGGATGCCCGCGCCCGACTGACCATGCCGGATCCGGAAGCCAGGCCCTGGCATTTCCGTCTGCACGCCACGGGCCCGTTGACCGGGGCACTGGAAGCGCGCCTGCAGGCAGAGGGCTACGTGGCCGGCTTCGTGCAGGGTACGGTCAAACCCCTGTATCCGGGCGTGCCGGCGGATATCACCGCGGATATCGCCGGCTACCCGAAGCCTGACGCTGTGCCAGCGCCGTTATACCCGCGCAGGGTGAAACTCCAGGCTGCGGGTAACCTGGATGACGGCTGGCAGGTCAGCGGGCAGGGACAGCTGGAAGCCGGCAAGAAAGCGTTACCAGTGGATCTCCGGGGGCATGTTGATCTGGAACAGGCCCGGGTCGAACGCCTGCGAGTGACCACCGGGGAGGGTGGGCGTTTCGAGTTGAAAGGGCGGGTCGGCTGGGCCGAGGCGCTGCAGGTCGAGGCGAACGTGAACAGCCATGACATGCCCTGGCCCGCCCTGGTGCCCGTGCTGGCGGATCTCCCCGTCACCGCGAAGGCGCTTGAGGCCAATGTGAACCTGAACGGGGAAAACTATCAGGGGCAGCTCACGGCACAGCTGCAGGGACCGGAAGGACCAATGACCGTCAGCACGCCCTTCAATGGGGATTTTGGCGCCATCCACCTCCCGCAGCTGCAGGTTGATACCTCGCAGGGAAAGGCCGAGGGGGCTCTGGGCCTGACATTCAGCGATGGCCTGACATGGGATGCGGATCTGGCCCTCGAGCGCTTCAACACCGGCTACTGGCTGGAGCAGTTACCCGGCACACTGGCAGGTCAGGTTGCGACCCGGGGCAAGCTGGTGGGGGATACGCTCAAGGCCCAGGGCCGCGTGGACCTGACCGGCAGCCTGCGCCAACAGCCGGTGCGAATTCAGGGGGAGGGCGAATGGAATAATGGTCAATGGATGGCTCGGGATCTGGATGTCCGCATGGGGGATAACCGCATCACTGGGCGCATCGGTCAGCAGGAGGTCTTGCAGGCCCGGCTGAAACTGGCACTGAATCGCCTGAGCCAGCTGTGGCCAGGGCTTGGCGGCGAGCTCAGCGGCACCGCCAATCTCCAGGACCTGAGCGCCGATGCCAGTGGGGCCATTGACCTCGAAGGCGCTCACCTGGCGTTTCAGGACTATGTTCTGTCCCGATTCTCACTGCAGGCGAGCCGTAACCCCCAGGGCAAGCTGGACCTGACGACCCAGCTGGACAACATCCGATTCGGTGAGCAAACGCTCAAGCAGTTGCAGCTTCAGCTTGCCGGGACCCTCGACGACCACAGCCTGACAGTGACCCTCGACGATCCCCGCGGCCACCTGGAAACCACCCTGGCTGGCAATCTGGACTGGCCCACCTGGCAGGGCGAGTGGCGCAGCGCCCGCATCACTGTCCAGGATCAGACCTGGGCCCTGCAAGACCCCGCCCGGTTATCCTTCAGCCCTGAGAAGGGGGTGTTTCTGGGGCGTCATTGTCTGGGTTGGGAAAGCTCCCGGCTCTGCGCCAAAGATCAAACCCTCTATCCACAGCCGAACGTGGCCTATCGCCTTGAACAGCTCCCGACCCTGGTGTTTGCCCCCTTGCTCCCCCCCGATGCCCAGTGGGACGCGGTATTGAACGGGGCTCTGGAACTGCAGTTGGGCCCCGAAGGGCCTCACGGCCAGGTTCACATTGCCTCCCAACCGGGGGTGCTCCGGGTCAGGACCGCCGACGAGGATGCCGAAGGCACCGACTCCTGGGTGCCGTATCGCTATCAAACCCTGGCGGTGGATGCCGAACTCCGTCCTGAAAACGCCAGCCTGCAGGTGCGCCTGGAAGGTGACGAACTGGGCCGCTTCAGTCTCAACGCCCAGGTGGATCCCAACGCCGACCCCCGCCCTCTGGATGGCCGGTTTGAGATCGAGGGGGTGAATCTGGCGCTGGCAAGTCCCTTTGTGCCGCTGCAGGTGTTCCGCGGCGAGATCAGTGGTTCCGGGCAGCTGGGCGGCCACCTGATGAATCCCCGGGTGCGTGGGGAGGTCCGACTCGAACAGGGGGCCGTGAGTGATCCCAGCCTGCCGATCAGCTTTGAGGACCTGGGGCTGACCGGGCGTTTCAACGAGCAGTCCATGACGCTGGCCGGCAATTGGCGCAGCGGGCGCAAAGGCCGCGGCCAGATCGATGGTCATATCCAGTGGGATGAGGGCGTGAAGGCAGACGTTGCGGTCACCGGAAAGGCGGTCTCGGCGCGGGTGGAACCTTATGCCGAAGTCAATCTCGATCCGGATCTGACGATTCGCTGGCAGGGGGGGCGCCTGACCGTGGCCGGCACCCTCGCGGTGCCCAGCGGCAAGGTGGAGATCGAGGAGCTGCCGCCCCAGGCAGTGCGGGTGTCCGACGATACCGTACTGGCGTCGCAGGATGAGGAAGAAGCCCAGTCCGGCCTCGATTACAGCCTCGATCTGGATATCCCCGTGGGCAGCGACAAGTTGACCTTTTCCGGTTTTGGCGTCGAAGGCAATCTGGTCGGGCGATTGCGGCTGACTGGGCAGAACAACGCCCGTGGCGAGCTGGCGCTGGAGGAGGGCAGCTATACCTTTTACGGCCAGAAACTCAAGCTGCGCCAGGCGCGCTTGCTGTTCGCCGGCCCGATCGACGAGCCCTATCTGGACATCGAGGCGATCCGCGAAGTGGGGGATGTCACCGCCGGTGTACGGTTGTCAGGCCGGGTCGATAACCCCAGTACCGATGTCTTCTCCCAGCCGCCCATGAGCCAGGAACAGGCGCTGTCGTATCTGCTGCTCGGTCGCCCTCTGGAGACTCAGGGAGAGGGCAATGCCGTGGGCGAGGCCGCTCTGGCGCTGGGGTTGAGCACCGCAGCACCCATGACACGGGAAATCGGCAGCCGGGTGGGGATTCAGGATTTTCAGCTGGAAACCGAGGGCTCCGGAGGCGAGTCGCGGGTGGTGGCCTCCGGCTATCTCACCGACAAACTCAGTCTGCGCTACGGGGTGGGGCTGTTTGACGCGGCCAATCAGGTGGCGCTGCGCTACGATCTCACCGAGCAGCTCTATCTGGAGGCCGCCAGTGGCCTGGCCAGCTCCCTGGACCTGTTCTATCACATCGAGTTTGGTGACACCGGCGAGTCAGCGGCCGAAGAGCCAGAACAGCAGTGACAGCACCAGGCTGGCCAGAATCATGGTGGTGACGGGGAAATAGAAGGTGGTGTTGCCCTTGCGCACGATAATGTCGCCGGGCAGCTGCCCGATAGGCAATTTGCTCAGCCAGGGCCATAGCACCCCGATCAGGACGATCACTACGCCGATGATGATAAGCATACGGGACATGCTCCCTCCTTGAACCGGCTCTTGCTCACTGTCATACACCATTCTAGAAGGTAAGGGCGGACAGGACCGGGCTCAAGCGGTAATGCGGCGGCTGGCGAAGTAAATGCCCACCAGGCTGAAGGCCAGAATGGGCCACAGGCTGGCGGCGGCCTGTCCGGTCACGTCGGCCAGTACGCCGCCCAGCAATGGCACGCTGAACGCCAGGGCATAGCCGATCAGGAACATCCCCGCGGCGAGACGGCCGGCGCCGTGGGAGTCAGTCAGTTGGGGCGGCAGGGCCACCAGCAGGATCAGGCTGATGCCGGCGGACAGACCGGTGAGCATAACCAGGCCGATGGCGAGGTTACCGTCGGTGGCCAGAAAACCGGCCAGACCGATCGCGATCAGGCTGTGGGTTACCATCAGCGGCCCACGCCGCCCCACCCAGTAGCGGGCGCAGACGAGCATGAGCAGGGAGGCGATCAGTTGCGTGACGTTGAAACCGAACAGGGCGTTATCCAGCAGCGCCGCTTCGCCCCGGGCGCCCAACACGGAGCCCAGATAGGCATTGGTGCCGAAGAAGGTCCCGGCGTTGGCCCCCAGCATCAGCCCCAGGCGCCACACGGTAGGGGTGGACCAGTCCGGTTGCCAGGGGGCCTTGCGACCGCCGCGGTGGGTCTGCGGCGGAATGCGCAGCAACAGGGCGACCAGGAATGCCGGCAGCGACCAGACCAGCAGGGTGGTCCGCCAGCTGCCGTCTACCAGGGGCATGATGACGGGCAGGGTCAAGCCGGCGCTGACGAACTCCCCCATCAGCATGCCGTTCATGTACACCGCCGAACCCAGGGCAATGTGGCGGGGACACCACTGGGGCACCAGTGCCGGCAAGGCCGGCTGCATCGCTGCAATGCCCAGACCCATGACTGCGGTGGCGGCCAGCAGCAGGGTGGCATCCGGCGCCAGTGCCCGGGCCGCCGAGCCGGCGGCGACCACCAGTAATGCCACGACCAGTGCCGTGCGCGCGCCCCAGCGGGCAATCGCCATGGAGCCGGGCAGGGCGCCGGCGGCCAGCATCAGGATCGGCAGGGTGGTGAGCGTACCGGTGAAGGTCTGGTTGAGATCGAGTTGGGCCGACAGCGTGGGGGCCAGCGGAGGAATAACGAGAATGGGGACACGCAGGAACAACCCGGCCAGCCAGAGCAGGATAAGGTAAGGCCATGGAAATGGTTGATGGGTTGTGGCGGTTCGCATCGGTCCTCGGCGTCGCAGACTGCAAAGGCGGGCAGTGTAACAGACCGTTGCGCGGGGTTTTCGACCAGCGGCAAAAACTGCCGCAATGCGTCACCTTGGATGGTGTTTTGTAACTGGGGCAGCTGTAGGTTGTTGAAAAAAATAGAAGCCAGGGTTGGCACGGGAATCGCAATAACCTGGGCAGATGACTGGCAACTCGCAGAGGAGGCTGATAGTGCAGGGCAGAAGTATTCAGCAGGCAAAGGCAGTGGAAACAGGCCGGGCGGGTAGCCGGGTCGGGGAAAAGATCGTGCGGATTGCTATGCGCCGGCCTGATGCGGCGTTGGAGGCCCTGGAACGTCAGACCGGCCTGCGCTGGGGAACGATGCCGCGATCGCTACTGCGCAGTGAGCCGGTACAAAAAGACGTTTCGGAGAAAGAGCGGGAAGCGGCGATCAGGCGGTATTCTGCTTGAGCTCGCTTTCGGCGTAGGGTGACTGCTGAACGTACACCTCTTCCACCTTCATCAGGTACTGACCGTCGGTGCCCAAACAGCAGGCCTGCATGAACTCCACCGGTCCGCGGGTCTTGAAGCGGACCTCGCCGGACAGCATCAATGCGCCACTTTCCGAGGCGCGCGCTTCCTCGACGATCACCGCAAACTCCCCTTTCTGGTCGCGATACAGCAGCGCCAGAGCCACCGGTTGCTCCGGCGGGCGTGAAAACTGCAGCCAGGCGGCCGCGTTGAGGACATGCTCCTTCGGCGTATTGCGGGCGTTGCGTGGTTCCTGCTGATCCTTGGCCCCCTTGCGCAACAGCTTCAGAAAGGCATGCCGCTTGCCGGTGTCGGTGGCATCGCCACAGTGCGGCGCGTCGCTGAAGGTCGAGCGGGGAACCTCCGCCAGAACGTAAATCTTCTTCAACAGGTGTTTCGGAATCGGCGCTGACATAGGCGTTGTCTTTCCTGGGCGTAGGGAATGTGCATCAAACAGCCTCCAGTCTAGAGAGATCCCTCTGTTCATGTTGTGCACACTGCACTTTTGCAGTGTGGGGTGGCTCACGGGAATACTTTGTGTAACCTGTCTTTACAAAAAGCTCGAATAAACGGGCGGCAAAGTGTGATGGACGCACTGTGCGTCGCCCCAATGACTGGAGAGAGGATTCATGGGAGAAGCCAAGCGTCGCCAGGCACGCGGTGAGCCGGCCGGCCGTCGTCGTAATAAACAGCCTGTGGCCCTGATGATCGCAGTGGTGGCGGTGTGTGCGGTGATCGCTGCGGTGGTCTACGTGGTGCGATTCATGCCGCAAGGGGCGGACGTGGACGAGATCGAGACACTCACCCTCAATATTCCCGAAGATTACGACCGCTTCGGTATCAGCCTGGGGCCGGAAGACGCGCCGTTGACCGTGCGCGAGTTCGCCGACTTCCAGTGCCCTGGCTGCGCCGCGTTCGAATCAGTCAGCCAGCGTTTGCGCGAGACCTATGTGGCCGAGGGCAAGGTGCGCTTCGTGTTCTTCGACCTGCCCCTGACCAGCATCCACGGCAATGCCCTGGTGGCGGCCCGTGCAGCGCGCTGTGCCGGTGATCAGGAGGCCTTCTGGGCCATGCACGACGCGCTCTACGCCGAGCAATCCCGCTGGTCCGATGAGGCCGATCCGGTGCCGGTGTTCACGGATCTGGCTGAAGAACGCGGGATCGATGGCGAGCGCCTGAGCCGTTGCCTGGCCTCCCGGCGTCATCGCCAGGCGGTGCTGGAGAGCCTGGGGGCGGCCCAGTCGGTGGGGATCGTCAGTACGCCGACCGTGGTGGTGGGCGATCAAAGGGTACGCGGTGTCCCCAGTTGGGATACACTCAAGGCTCTGATGGATTCCAAGCTCCAGTCCGCACCGCAATAACGGAGGCGCACGATGGCAGGGGGCCAGGGCAAGATAAAGGGATGGTGCGGCGGCCTGGGCCTGTGGCTGCTGATACTCGTGGCCTGGGCGCCGGCGGGGCAAGCAGGCGAGGTCTATGTGTTGCCGTTGCAGGGCGCCGTAGGGCCGGCCATGGCGGACTTCTTCGTTCGCACCCTGGAGGAGGCGGAAGACGCCCAGGCCGATTTGCTGTTGGTGACGCTCGATACGCCGGGTGGGCTGGACACCAGCATGCGCCGGATGATCCAGGCCATTCTCGCGGCGCGGATTCCCGTCGCGGTCTATGTCTATCCCCAGGGTGCCCGCGCTGCCAGTGCCGGCACCTACCTCCTCTACAGCGCCCATATCGCGGCCATGGCGCCAGCCACCAACCTGGGCGCGGCCACGCCGGTGGAGCTCGGGGGCGGTGGCTCACCGCTGCCGGGCGGGGAAGGAGACAACGGCGAATCGCCCCCCAAGGACGGCCTGACCAAGATGGAGCGCAAACAGATCAACGACGCGGTCGCCTACATCCGGGGGTTGGCAGAGCTGCGCGGCCGCAATGCCGCCTGGGCGGAAAAGGCCGTGCGGGAAGCGGCCAGCCTGAGTGCTGACAAGGCACTGCAAAACAACGTCATCGACGTGATTGCCACGGATGTGAAGGATCTGCTGGCCCAGCTGGACGGTAAAACCATAGCGCTGGGCGAGCGCACGGTCACCCTCGATCTGGCCGATGCCTCACTCGTTGAGGTGCAACCTGACGCGCGTCAGCAGTTCCTGGCGCTGATCACCGACCCCTCCGTGGCCTACATCCTGATGCTGATCGGCATCTACGGCATCATCTTCGAATTCTACAACCCGGGCCTGGGCATTCCCGGCATCCTGGGCGCTATCTGTCTGCTCACCGGTCTTTACGCCATGCAGTTGCTGCCGGTGAATTACGCCGGCCTGGCCCTGATCGTCCTGGGGCTGGCGCTGATGGTGGGGGAGGCTTTCGTGCCCAGCTTCGGGGCCATGGGGATTGGTGGCGCCGTGGCCTTCGTGGTGGGATCGGTCATGCTCATGGACACCGATGTGCCAGCGTTCCAGATTGCCTGGCCGGTGATCGGGGCGCTGGCGGTCAGTTCCTTCCTGATGATGTTTATGGTCCTCAAAATGGCATTGCGATCGAGACGCCAGGCCGTGGTATCGGGGCAGGAGGCCCTGGTCGGCGCGGAGGCAATTGCGATGCAGGACTTCGAAACGACGGGGCACGTGCACGTGCAGGGTGAAATCTGGAAGGCCGTGAGCAATCAGCCCGTCAAAAAGCAGCAACGGCTGCGGGTCACCGCAGTGGATGGACTCACTTTGCATGTGGAGGCTCAGACATGACTTATTTCGTGGTGGCGCTGGCAGTCATCCTGCTGGGGATGCTGTTCAGCATGTTTCGTGTCCTGCGCGAATACGAGCGCGGGGTGGTTTTTCTGCTCGGGCGGTTCTACCGGGTTAAGGGGCCGGGGCTGATCGTCATCGTGCCCATCATCCAGCAGATGGTGCGGGTGGACCTGCGCACCGTGGTCATGGACGTGCCGTCCCAGGACGTGATTTCCAAGGATAACGTCTCGGTGAAGGTCAACGCCGTGGTGTATTTCCGCGTCATCGACTCGCAAAAGGCGGTGATTAACGTGGAGAACTACAACGTCGCCACCAGCCAGCTGGCCCAGACCACGTTGCGCTCGGTGTTGGGCAAGCATGATCTGGATGAGATGCTGGCGTCCCGGGATGAATTGAACGCCGACATACAGGAAATCCTCGATACACAGACCGATGCCTGGGGCATCAAGGTATCCAACGTCGAGATCAAGCACGTGGACCTGGAAGAGAACATGGTCAGGGTGATCGCCCAGCAGGCTGAGGCCGAGCGCACCCGCCGGGCCAAGGTCATTCACGCCACCGGGGAGCTGGAAGCCTCGGAGCAGTTGCTGGAAGCCGCCAGAACTCTGGCCAAACAGCCCCAGGCGCTCCAGCTACGCTACATGCAAACCCTGACCGAGATCGCCGGCGACCAGGGGCACACCATCGTATTCCCGTTGCCCCTGGATATTCTCAAGGCATTCTCGCCGGACAAGGAAGATGACAAGGCATAGCGTCCAGCCCTTAAAGGCGCCAAGGGGCACCCAATTCAAGGCAGTAACCAAAGGGAGAATTACATGGAGATAGCCCATCCGCTGAATCTGCCCCGGCTCAGGTACAACGCCGAAGGCCGGGAACGTCGTGTTGGAGTGGAAGTCGAGTTGTCAGGGATGGGCTATGCCAAACTGGTCGACTGGGTGGCGGACTACCTGGGCGGCGAAGCCCGGGACAAGGCTTATTACGAGGCCGTCGTGGACACCCCGGAAGGAGAGTACCTGATCGAACTGGACTCCGATCCGATCAAGTCCCTTGACGATGACAGCGACCTGCCAGAACCCCTGGCCCAGTTGCGCGAAGGTGCCATGGATCTGATCGAGGCCGCCGCCGAACGGATTGTGCCCCTGGAAATCGTGACCCCACCCCTGCCCCTGTCGAAGCTGGACAGGGTGGAAGCCCTCTGTGATCACCTGGCGCGGCGTGGGGCTCTGGGCAGCCGTCACTCCCTGTACTTCGCCTTCGGCTGCCAGCTCAACCCCGAATTGCCGGATCTGGATGCGAGCACCATCCTGCGCTATCTGCGGGCCTTTGCCGGACTGTACCCCTGGCTCAAGGAACGCCAGCAGCTGGACATCAGCCGCAAATTCACCACCTACATCAGCCCCTGGCCCCGCAAATACCTGGACCGGATTACCGACCCTCAGTACAACCCTTCCCTCGACGAGCTGATCAACGACTATATTCACGACAATCCGACCCGCAATCGGGCCCTGGATCTGATGCCACTGTGGATGCACCTGCGCCCGGAAATCATGGCGAAAAAAATGCACGATCCACGCATCAAGGCCCGCCCGACGCTGCACTATCGGTTACCGGATTGCGACATCGACAACCCCCACTGGCACTTCAGCACCGTCTGGAACGACTGGCTGGCGGTGGAAGCGCTGGCGTCCAACCCCGCGTACCTGGATGCTTTCAACAAGACTTTCCGCGAGCAGCAGAAATTCTCCCTCGACAATCTCGGTCGGGACTGGGTGGAGGAATGCGACGCATGGGTGAAACGTGCCCTGGGGCATGCCTCGCCCAACAGCTGATGCTTCTGATCTGCGGGATGATGGTGCTCCGAGAGTCAATGAGCGGATCAAACCTGTGCCCGGAGCGGGCCAGGGGAGGCAGAGACTGATGCGCGGATTGTGGAACCGAGGGCGATCCGGGGTTCTTATCGGTGTCAGTTGCCGCCACCCCCGCCGTATCGATGCCATGCTGATCCGGTTTGCGCTGCGGGCGCATGGCGCCCGTGTCGTCGACCTGCGTCCGGACAGTAACATTCCCTGGAACGATCTTCAGGGGCTGGTGATTGGTGGCGGCAACCACCTGCACCCCCGGCATTTTGACCAGGAGCCGGAAGTCGAAGCCCGCTATCACCACGCCCGGGACCAGCTGGAGCTGGAACTGTTGCGTCAGTCCCGCGTGCGCCACCTGCCGGTGTTGGGCATCTGCCGCGGTGCCCAGGCGATCAACGTCAGCCGCGATGGCACCCTGTGCCAGGACATCACTCCCTACCGTAAACTCACTCGTGCCCGCACCTTGCTGCTGCCGCTCCAGCCCACCCGGCTGCAAAGCCGGTCCCGGCTGGCGCGTATTCTGGAAACTACCTTTCTCGGCGTGAACCGCATTCACAGCCAGGCCATCCAGAAAGTCGGCCACGGTCTGAGTGCCGTGGCCTGGGACGCCGACAACTTCATCCAGGCCATCGAAACCACCGATCGCCTGTGGCAGGTGGGCGTACAGTGGCATCCGGAATACCTGCTGTATCACCAAGCCCACCGCCGGCTGTTCGCGGCCCTGGTACGCGCCGCCGAACGCCGCCGTGACCACCATCACCGCTTTCGCAACATGGAGTAGTTATGGAAGACCCAAGGAATATTCGCCTGGACGCGCCCCTGCGGACCTCCATCCACGGCCTCTTTGTGTTGGGTGTCCTCTACACCTTTTATCTGGCCCATGCGGTGGTGCTGCCCATCGTGCTGGGCATGCTCATCAGCTTGCTGTTCGCACCCGCGGTTCGGCACCTGGAACGGCGGGGCGTGCATCGCGGGGTCAGCGCCCTGGCGTTGATACTGCTGGTCCTGATTGGCCTGGGCGGGCTGGGCTGGGTGGTTTCCGAGCCGGTGATGAAATGGATGGACAAAATGCCGCAGGGGCTGTCCCAGTTCATGGGCTCCAACGGCGACGTCATGGATACGGTGAAGAAAGTGCAGGAATCGGCCACAGAGATGAAGGAAGCCCTGGCGAAGATCCTGCAGTCGCAAAACGAACCCGGCGTGGTGATGCTGCAGTCCAATACCTGGAAGGAGCAGTTCATCACCCAGTCCATCAACAACGTGGCGGCCATCGGCATGTCCCTGGCCCTGAGCTTCTTTCTGCTGCTCCATGGCGATCGCATGATCATTAACCTGGCGCGGCAACTGCCCCGAAGCGATCAGCGCAAGACGCTCAAGCTGGTGCGAGAATCCCAACACGAGATCGGCCGCTACCTGGCCGTGATTACAGCCAACAACCTGACCGTCGGCGTCCTCACCGGCCTCCTGTGTTGGGCCGTTGGCCTGCCATCCCCCGCCGTGTGGGGTGCCTTGGCCGGCGTATTTCGTTTCGTGCCCTACCTGGGCGTCATCGTCACCGTCGGCCTCCTGGCCGTCGTCTCCGCCATGACCCTCGACACCCCCTGGATGATGGCCACCGCCCCCGTCGGCTACATGCTCCTCACCACCTTCGTCGGCTTCTTCATCGAACCCCACCTCCACGGCTACCGCATGGCCATCAACCCCATCGTCATCTTCATGGCCGTCTTCTTCATGGGCTGGCTCTGGGGCTCCGTCGGCGTCTTCCTCGCCGTGCCTTTGGTCACCGTGGTGCAAGTTGTCCTCAAACGCATCGACCGCCTGCGGCCCGTGTACCGAATAATTGCAAAGTAGGTGAGAAGTGCGTCGATCCGCCTCGCCGAATTTGTAGCGACCCGTCTTTTCCGACCCCAAATAGCGGAGTTCACCGACAATCTGTCGGAAAAGGCCAGTAAAAAATTACAACGGACTGATTTTAAGAAGGTTTTAAAGCTCTGATTGCGGAGTTATACGACAAATGTCGCTGGAGTTTTGCGACATTTATCGTTTTTCTCCGGAGCCGGTGTGGTGTAACCTGTAGATTTTTGGGGTAGTTTGTGGGTTTTTTGGCTAGTGGGGTTTGGAAATAGCCTGCTGGGTGATAGTCGGAAAATTTAGGTGAATTAGCTGTTATAAGCCAAGGCCTCCGTCATTTTGATAGTGGTTGGGTGCATGGGCCTTGGCGGTAAATTCGGGGTGAAGGTTTCGGTTTTCGTTCACGGCCAAGGCCATCAAACTCCGCATCCATTCTGGCAGCGAATAGCGGTTTTTTACTTGGTGTCGGCGTCGCGCCAAAAGTTGTGGGGCTGTTCGTCGCAAATCTAGAAATGGCCGGGTAGTTTGGTGGTTTGTATCGGTGCCGGACCGCGAGCCCGTGCGGGGCTTCTTTGGAGTTCGCATGCGAGCTGTGGGGCGGACCGGAAACCAACGGGTGAACCGGCTTCTAACCAACGCATCAACGGGACCGTTTTGTTCCGCTGCCGCTCCACAAACCGGCCCGTTATGCCAGCGTTAAAAGCCCAGGCCTCGGTCATTTTCTGGTGGTTGGGTGCAATTGGCCTTGGCGGAAAGTGATGGGGAGTTTTCCAGCTTGGTGCCTGGCCAACGCCCGCAAACTCCTCGTTCAATCTGGAAG
>JASTVH010000004.1:0-466862 GCA_042862465.1 Marinobacteraceae bacterium S3BR75-40.1
AAATCCAGGCCAAAAAAGCACTCTGTCGCACAAATAGATCCTTTCTTTTGCTCCTACACTACTTAACACTATAGAACGAATTAGAAATAATGCAAATTTTGACACAAAAAAATATTTAGAATTAATCCCCGGTGATCACTTCCGCCGCGTCGTGATACAGGGCGGTAGTGGCGACTGCGTTGACATCCACGCTGCCCCCGAACAGCCGGTTACGGATGACCGCCAGGGCATGGGCCAGCACGGCCACTTCCCAGGAATGGGTGGCGACGTTTTCCTCGATGGCATTGCGCATGAGCCCCCAACGGCGAATCCAGCGGAGGCGACTGAGGTAGGCAAAGAAGGGGCTGCGGGTGTCTCTGGATTTCATGGGTTCTCTTGTCGGGATTGGTTAGGCGCGCGACGTTTTTGGGCGGCCATGATAAGCTTTTGAGCTGAAGTCCTAAAATAACATTCTTCCCGAGAAGCCGTCCGGGTTTTTATGATCGGCATACCAGAAGAAGCTCGAACTGTGCGACTGATCCAATGGCTGCTGCTGTGTTTTGTGCTGGGGTATCTCAATGCCGGCTGGGCTGAATCCGTCCGGGTTGGCGGTTACGTGTTTCCGCCCTATGTGATGATGGAGGACGGCCAGCCCCGGGGGCTGACGCTGGATGTGATCGACGCGCTCAATGCCCTACAGGCGGAGGACCAGTTCCAGTTTTTCCTGACCTCCTCCAGACGACGCTACCGGGATCTCGCTGAAAAGCACTATGACATGCTGCTGTTCGAGGATCTGCGCTGGGAATGGGACCAGCGACCGGTGACGGCCACCCGGGTGATCGGTCGCGATCAGGAAGTGTTCCTGGCCTATCGGGACCGGGCCCGGGGCCAGTCTTTCTTCAATGACCTTAAAGACAAACGGTTGGTGGGCATGCTGGGCTATCACTATGCTTTCGCCAATTACGTTGCCGACCAGGCCTTTCTCGACACCCAGTTCAACATTCTCCTGTCCAGCGATCCCCACAGGAATCTTCAACTGATTCTGGTCAACCGTCCTTCCGTGGCGGAAGTGGCGGTGATGCCCCGCTCGTTCATCAACTGCTTTATCAGGGAGCATCCCGAAGTCGGGGAAAAGCTGCTTGTCAGCGACAGGGTCGATCAGCGGTATAAGCTCCGCGGCTTGCTGGCGCCCCATGCTCCGATTTCTTCCCAGCGCCTGAATACCCTGCTGGCCCGGCTGGAAGAACAGGGCACGCTGGCCAAACTGCGCGAAAGATATGGACTGGTGCCACTTCAGGAGGAATAGCACTGTGAGCATGCAGGGATTGGCATTACCGCATCATCGTCAGGGGGGGCTGTCCATCGGCCTGCTTGCACTCCTGTTGGGATTGATGCTGCTGCCGGCCTTTGCCCTGGCCCAGGGGGAGCGCCCGCTGCGACTGGCGTTCACCGCGCAGACCGAGGTTCAGCGCCAGGCCCTGCTCCAGGAGGTGGCGTTCTTTCGTGAGGTTAATCCGGATGTCGAGCTCGAGGTGCGTTTCTATCCGCGGCGCGATTATCTGAACACGGTGTCGCAATTGCTGGATGGCGATTCGGCCGGGGCGGATGTGTTGCTCTGGCATAATGGCCTCTCGCTGCGTACCTATGCCCAGCGTGGCTGGATATTACCGCTGCAACGCTTCCTCAGCCGCCGCGCGCTGGAGGGATTTCCCCCCAATCTCAGTGCCGCTTCCAGCTGGCAGGGCCAGCAGTACCTCCTGCCATTGCGTTATGTCCCGAGCGGTCTCTACTACAACCGCTCCCAGTTCGAGCGTGAGCAGCTGAGCGTGCCGCAGACCTTCGATGAGCTGCTGGCGCTTTGCCCGCGGCTGCAGCAGCGGGATATGGGACCGATTGCCTACGGCGGGCGCAGTCAGGACCGCGTATTGGCGTGGTTCGACGCCCTCGATGTGGGTATCAACGGCGCGGCGTTTCACCGCGGACTGTTGCGCGGGCAATACGCCATGACCGATACCGCCATGGACGCGGTCTTCCGGCGGCTGGCGGTGTTGCGGGACTCGCCCTGCTTTGCGCCCAGGGAGGACATCGACGGTAATGGCCCTGCCCTGATGCTGGCCGATCACCGGGCCCTGGAATCGCTTCCGGAAGACATTCGCCATCAAATGGCCTTTGCCCCCTTCCCGCGTATCGACGGGCGTGAGGCAGACGGCGTGATCGGGCATCTTTCCGGACTGGTGGTTTCCCGCCGCGCGGCGGGTCACCCGGGCGTTCCCCTGTTGTTGCGCTTTTTCTCTCAGGCCCATGTGCAGGCCCGTCTGACGTCCGGCAGTTACCGGTTGCCGGCCCACGGTGGAGCGGATATTCCCATCGATCCCCTGCATCAGGGCGGACGCCGCCTGCTGGCCGGCGGGGCGCCGTTGGTGCCTCCCTTCGAGGCTGCCGCCGGCCTGGAGTATACCTCCAAGGCCCGGGCCCTGTTCAGCCGTTGGTGGCAGGGCAAGCTGGAAACCGGGGAGTTGCGTTCGGCACTGGAAGCGGCGCGGGATACCCCTACCATCACCATTGCCGCGGACCCCTGGTGTCCCCATAACTGTGAGCCGGAGTCCGACCACCCGGGCTACATGATCGAAATTGCCCGGGAAGTGTTTTCCCGGGAAGGTGTCGGCGTGCATTACCGGACCCTGGCCTGGGCCCGGGCGCTGGATCTCACCCGGCGGGGAGAGATTGAGGCGGTGGTGGGCGCCCTGCATGGGGATGCGCCGGGATTTGTGTACCCCCAGGAACCCCAGGGTATGGCGGAACAGGTCTTTCTGGTGAAGAAGGGCAGTGAGTGGCGTTTCTCGGGCATCGATTCGCTCAGGGACCAGCGTCTGGGCGTCATCAACGGCTATGCCTACTCCCCGGCGGTCGACCGCTATGTGGACGCCATGCGCAACGACAGCGCCCATCTGATGGAATTGAGCGGCCCCAGCCCCCTGTCGCGTCTGCTGACCCTGCTGCAGCGGGAACGGGTGGATGTGGTGGTGGAAGATCGTTTCGTGATCGACTATCTGCTCGAGCAGCAGCCGGCGCTGGGGCGCTTCCGGGTGGCCGGCAGTACCGGACCGCAACCCCTGTTCATCGCCTTTTCGCCCCGGGACGGCGATAGCGCCCGTTGGGCCCGCATTCTGTCGCGCGGCACCCAGGCCCTGCGGGCGGAAGGCACCCTGCAGACGATCCTGTCCCGCTACGGTCTGAAAGACTGGTACGCAATCTCCCGGTAGTGGCTAGCGCCACTACCGGGTTCGCATGGTCAGCGGTACGGCCACGCTGTCATCCACCACCTTGGCCTCGCTGCTGCTCTCCAACAGGTAGAGTCGCTGGGCATCCACGCCCTGCTCCACCAGGCGGCGCTGGATGGCCTTGGCCCGCTCCGTGGCAAGCGTACGCAGGGCGCTCTTGTCCAGCTCGACCTTGTCGGCCATTTGCGCCATCAGCGTCTGGTACCACTTCTGGCTGGTCAGGCGGTCTTCACCGCTGACGTTGTGTTCGGCTTTCAGCTGTTCCACGGTTCCTGCATCCAGGCGTTGCTCCAGCAGGCGAATCCGTTCCCCCAGTGGTCGGCCGGCCTCGTTCTTGTCGAGCACCTTTTGCTCGCGCAGGGCCTGAGCGTCCTTCTCCTGGGCATAGGCCCCGCGGATATCCAGTACCAGTTCCGATTTCTGCTTGAGGCCTTCCGCCAGGGCGGAAAGTTCCTTGTTCTCTCCGGACGCCAACTGGGCCTGGCCGGGAATGAAACGGACCTGGCTGAGGTCTTCGCCAGTCAACCCGGCGAGCTCCACCAGACCGCCCAGGGCATTGAATGGCGATGAGGCGGCCTTGATCACGAGGTTGGTAAAGGCTTTCAGCACCACATGGGTCACGCTGAAGCTGGGATCGGAAAGGTCACCGGAAATGGGCAGATTGACGTCGATATTGCCGTCACTGTCCCTCAGCAGGGCCAGCCCCAGTTTGATGGGGGCATCCGTGGCGGTATCGCTGTCGGTGGCTTCCCCGAGGTAGAACTGATCAAACAGCAGGGCATTGGCGGCATCCAGTTTGAGGCCCTGGAGCTTGTAGTCCAGGTCGAGCTTGAGCTTGCCTTTCTCCGCCTTGTACCCCAGGTAGCGGCCGAAATAGGGTGACAGCGGAGTCAGGGTGATGTTTCGGCCTTCCGCCTTGAAGTGGCTGGTGGCGTCGGTGCCCAAGGCGGCGATGGTACCGGAAATGGAGAGTTTGCCCTCGCCGCCGACCTTGCCATTCAGTTGCACGTCCGCCTGTTGCGGCGGCTGGTTGGTGAGCCCCACCACGGTGCCACTGAGGTCGTGCAGCTGTTCGGTGAAGTTGGGATCGGTGGTGCGATCGGTAAACGACAGGGCCCCCTTGCTGAGACTGATGCGGTCGATCCGCAGGATCGGCCCCTGCCCCTCCTGGCCGCTGTCTTGCGGTTCGGAGGGCGTTTCGTCCTCGTTTTTGCTGGCAACGAAGAGACGGCCCAGGTTGGTGGTGCCGTCACTGTTGAGCACCAGGCGGATATCCGGGCCGGTCAGGTCCACCTTGCCGATATCGATGGCCAGGGGATCCAGGGTCACTCGCAATGGATCAATCGCCAGCTGCTCCCACTGGGCAATGGCTTCGTCATCATCCTGCGGGTAGAGCCCCAGGCTTTGTACCTGACCCTGGCCCACCAGGGTGCCGGTCAGCTTGGGTTCCTGGTTGTCGAGACTGAGCTGGCCCTTGAAGTCGAGCGCGCCCTGTTTTAGCTGGGCCGCCAGGTTGGGGCGCAGGTATGGCTCAAGGGCGGCCAGCTGGACGCCACCGAGCTGTATGTCGCTTTCCATGGTGAACGGTTGCAGGGTCAGTTCACCATCGGACTGCAGGGAGCCGCCGGTATCGAGGGCGAGCTTGAGCCGGTAGATGACCGGATGATCGGGTTGCGCATTGAGGTCCTGCAGGTCGAGGTTGATATCGGTGGCGGCCAGTTTTGCCGGGGGTTGTACGGTGGCGTCCTGCCAGTTGACCCGGCCCTGCTCGAGGCCGATGTGTTGAATGGACCAGTTCAGACCGGGATCGTTGGATGCCGCCTCCGGCTGCGATTCGGAGGTCCCTTCGCTGCCGTCCTGGCTGTCGCTCTGGAATGGCGCCATCAGTTGCAGATTACCGTCCTCGGTGCGCGACAGGTCCACCTGCCAGTCAGACAGGTTGATGTCGCCAATGGCCAGGGAAGCCGCATTGAGGCCGTATTGCAGGGCCGCGACCTTGAGTTGGTTGAACTGCAGCAGTGGCTGCCCGTCCTGTTCGACGCGCACGTCGCTCAGGGTGGCGTCACCATTGTCCAGGGACAGTCGTAACTGGTCCTGATAGGCGAGCTGGTAGTCGACGTCGAGGTCCACCGCGCCCTGGGTGAGGGTATAGGGGGCATAGGGGGCGGCGAAGTGCCACAAGGTGTCATGCTGAATATTGGCCAGCGCCAGATGCCCCTGGGACTGGAAGGGCCACAGCGACAGCGAGCCTTCCCATTCCAGTTGCTGGCTATCACCGATGCGGGCGGTCAGCTGGTAGCTGGCGGATTCACCGTCCTCCCGGGGGTAAATGGCAAGGTCGGCCAGTTCCAGGTTCATCGGCTGGATCTGGAAGTTGCGGTCGCGCTCGCCCCTTAGATCCCGGAATAGGACGGAGCCGCCCACGATCTCGGCCCGGTCGATGAAAAGCGGTGCGCCCGGCTGGGCCGCTTGCGGGTTCGGCTCTTCAGGGGGGGAGGCCTCGCCGGCATGTTGCTGCTGCCAGTCGTTCACCAGATTGAGGCTGTAGTCATCCAGCAGGTCCAGGCGCACGAAGGGCTGCTCCAGTTCGATGGACTCCAGATCCACCAGTCCGCCCACCAGGGACCAGAAACCCAGGTCCACCGCCAGGCGGTCGAAGCGCACCACGGTCTCATCCTGCTGGTTGCGTGCCTCGAAGCCGCTCAGGGTGGCGGCGATGTCGAAGGGGTTGAACTGAATGTCCTCGATGCTGGCTTCCCAGCCCATCTGTTCCTTGAGTGTCTGCGGCAGCTTGCTTTCCGCCCACCAGGGCAACAGCAGGAAACCGAGGAAACCATAGATCACCAAGAGTACGCTGAGTACGATGCCAATCCACAGCAGTAAGCGCGACTGTCCTTTGCTCAAGGCCACCCTGAAACTCCCTGTCGAATGTGATCGGAGGAAACCTCTGATTAGGTCCCTTTGCACCTGAGGTTACCGTAATGTGGCGGGGGCGGTAAGGGGTTGATCGCTTCCGGGGCTTGCCGAGATGCATAAAACCACGCTTGGCAACATTCCGCCCAAACCGTGAAGACCCAAAAATCTTGGCCTCCGGCGGCCCTTCGGGTGAGAATGGAGCAATCGCGGATAATGCAGTGGAGAGGATGGAATGACACAACCCGCAATGGCCCCGCGCCTGGAAGCGCCCCAGGCCAGCCTGATCGTGATTGATGTCCAGGGTAAGCTGGCGGAGCAGATGGCCAATGCCGACGCCTTGCTGACCGAAACCGAACGCCTGATCCGAGGCGCGCGCATCTTTGAGTTGCCTATCCTCTGGGCGGAGCAGATCCCCGACAAGCTAGGCCCCACCCATCATCGGCTGCAGGACGCCCTGGAAGGTCTGGAACCGATGGCGAAGAACTGCTTCAGCGCCTGGGACGATCCCGCCTTCCAGGCCACCTGCGAAGCCACCGCGCGGCGTCAGGTGCTGGTGTGCGGTATCGAGGGGCATGTCTGCGTCTACCAGACCGTGCGAGACCTGCTGGCGGCCGGCTACAGCGTTTTCGTGGTGGCTGACGCGGTGGGGTCGCGCATGCCGGAGAACCGGGCCCTGGCCCTGGGACGTATGCAGGCAGAGGGCGCTCACCTGACCAGCGTGGAGATGGCCCTGTTCGAGATGCAGCGCTATGCCGAGGGTGAGCGCTTCAAACAGGTGATTGAGTTGATTAAATAGGTTGAACCACGGAGGTTGAATTGGGGGCGGAAGGTATAGATGTCGGCGCGATGCGCCGGGAGTATGAAAGCGAGGGTCTGGAGCGGAAACACCTGCTGGACGACCCGGTCAAGCAATTCGAGAAGTGGTTCAATGAGGCCCGCGAAGCCGGCATGGTGGATATCACCGCCATGTCCCTGGCGACCGCCAACGGCCAGGGGCTGCCCGGTATCCGCACGGTACTGCTGAAGTATTTCGACGGCAACGGCTTCGTCTTCTACACCAATTACCAGAGCCGCAAGGCGCGGGACCTGGCCGAGAATCCCAACGTCGCCCTGCTGTTCCCCTGGATCGCCCTGAATCGCCAGGTCATCATCGAGGGCCACGTGGAAACTGTCAGCAAGACCGAGTCCCTGCGCTATTTCATGTCCCGGCCCCGGGGGAGTCAGCTGGGGGCCTGGGTCTCGGAGCAGAGCAGTGTCATTTCCTCGCGCTCGCTGATGGAGCAGAAGCTGGCGGAGATCAAGCGCAAGTTCGGCGATGGCGAGATTCCGCTGCCCTCATTCTGGGGCGGCTACCGGGTGGTGCCACGGCGCTTCGAATTCTGGCAGGGGCGGCCGAGTCGTCTGCACGACCGTTTCGAATACCAGCGCGACAATGACGCCTGGACCATCCACCGGCTGCAGCCCTGAGCCCAAGTGACAGCCCTGTTCTTTGCCACTCCCGAGGATTCGGTGCGCCCTGGAGACTGGCTGGGCCCGGAAGAGCGGGCGTACTTTGCCACGTTGCAGTCGCCACAGCGTCAGAGCGCTTTCCTGACCAGTCGCATCGCTCTGCGCCACGGCCTCTGTCGGGTGTTCGGCGGCGATTTCTGGGATTGGCCCCTGGACCGGCGGGGCCGCCCGGGCCGCTCCGGTATTGGCACTTCGTTATCCCATCGTCCCGCGGGCGTGCTTTGCGGTGTGGCCGCGGCGGCCGTCGGCGTTGATCTGGACGGGGTACGCCAGGGCGCCCGCTGGCAGGCCATTGCCCGGCGCTGGTTTCATCCGGCGGAGGTACGGCGTCTGGAGCTGGCCGCACCGGGCGATGCGGAACGTCTCTTTTATCAGTTGTGGTGCCTCAAGGAAGCCTGGGTCAAGGCCACCGGGCGCGGACTGGCTAACCATTTCCAGGCCCTGGTGGTGGATGAGAGCGGCCGTCTGGTGACGGACCGGCCGACGGAGGGCTGGCACTGTTACGCTGGCTGGTGGCAGGATCACTGCCTGGCGGTGGCCACGCTTGAGGCCGACAGCGCCGGCCCCGTCCTGTATCGTCTGCACTGGGACAGCGGCCGACCCGAGCATCTGCTCGCCTGCGAGCCGCTTGTTGTCGATTGGTCCATGCAGTCAGGCTGAGGGAGTTTCCATCATGACCTCCAACCAAGGCATCCGTTGCCCCTGGTGTGGCGACGATCCCCTCTATGTGGATTATCACGACCGTATTTGGGGACGCCCGGAGACGGATGACCGGCAGCTGTTCGCGAAGCTGTGTCTGGACGGCCAGCAGGCCGGACTGAGCTGGATTACTATCCTGCGTAAGCAGCCCAATTACGAGGCCGCCTTTGCCAATTTCGATCCCGAGCGGATTGCGGCCTTCGACGAGGCCAGGGTCGAGACCCTGATGCAGGATCCGGGTATCGTCCGTAATCGCCTCAAGATTCAGTCCATTATCCGTAACGCCCAGGCCTATCTGGCGATCCAGGAAGTCGGGCCGGGCTTCGCGGCCCTCCTCTGGTCCTTTGTCGACGGGGCGCCGACTATCAACCACTGGCAGCGCTTTGCCGAGGTGCCAACGGAAACCGCCGAGTCCCGGGCCATGTCTCGTGAGCTGAAAAAACGGGGTTTCAGCTTTGTTGGGCCGACCATCTGCTATGCCTTCATGCAGGCCGTGGGCATGGTCAACGACCATCTGGTCGACTGTCCCGTGCATGCCGAATGCGCCGAGGAGGCGCGCGACTTCTCTCTCGGGGATCTCTGAACCCCGCTGTGGCGGTCCTTTAGTTACCTGCAGGGGTCGGCGCTTTTTCGGACGGACCCATCCACTTACGGCATTGCCACGTATGTTTCCGCAAGTCCTTTCACGCTTGCCCGGCGGTGCCGTCGGTTGTGGGTAGCTTATGCGAATCACCGAAAACACCTTGAGAGAACAGGAAACCGTGGTCGACCGGTTGGAAATCCGTCCGGTGGGCGGTATGTATTACTTGGCCCGAATATGGATCGACCAGCAGTTGCACCTCCTGAGTGATGAGGCGGGGAAAACGCGCCTGTTCACCACCACCTATGCCCTGCGCAAGGCGCTGAAGGGGGTCGAGTGGCGCGAATGCCTGCTGCAGGATCAATCCGCTTTCGATGAAATGGTGGGCCTCGGGCCCTCCGCACCGGAAGGGCTGACCCTGCGTCTGGGGGAGGTGGAGTAATGTGGGTGGTCTCGCGGCTGGTGGTGACGTTTGGTCTGCTGGGCCTGATTCCTTTCGTTTCCGGGGCTTTTGCGGCGTGGTGGTGGCCGGAGCTGCTGGAATGGACGACCAGCTATTTCCTGCTCTATAGCGCCGGGATTCTCGCCTTCATGGCCGGTGTCTTCTGGCCGTTGTCGATGCAGTTGGAGGCTTGCAGCTACCCTATTTCGCCGATGAGTGCCCTGCTCCTCAGTCAGGGTTTTTTCATCACTGCCGGCGTGGGCCTGCTGCTCCCCTACACCTGGGCCATTGTGCTTTACCCGGTTGCCTACGGGGTGTTGTGGCTGGCCGATAGGGGGCTACTCAAGGGGTACTGGCCGAAATGGTATCTGCGGCTGCGGGCGTTGCTCACGGCGGTGGCGATCCTGTCCCAGGCTCTCGTGGGTGTCGCCTTGTTCATAATTTGACGAGTGTCATGGGGAAGCCGCTGCGGACGCGTTAGGGTGAGGGGACATCCCGCATTCAACGGACGCAGCGGCTATGGACAGTTGGTTCCAACTTCACCTGGGCGACGGCATCATGGCGCAGGTGCCCTGCCAGACGATCCGGGAGGCCTACGCCCGGGCACGTCTCGAACAGGCCTTGCCGGAATCCCACGTGATCTACATTCGTCATGACAACGAGGGTGGGCTGCAGTGTGAGGTGACGGTGTATTTCCCGCCCTCCCTGGAAAAGCTTGCCCGCCAGTTTCACGCCTCTCCCTGTCCGCCACCGCACAAGGTGGGGCTGGAAATCCTGGCCGGACCCTGAGCCGTTGTCAGTTCCCCGCCAGGTCCGCAAAGGCGGTACTGTTCGCACGCAGCTTGGCGATGGACTGCTTCTCAATCTGCCGCACCCGCTCCCGACTAATGCCCAGTTCGTCGGAAATCGTTTGCAGCGTTTCCGGCGTTCCTGTGCGTAACCCGAACCGCCTGCGGACGATATCCGCTTCCCGTTCGCTCAGTTGATCCAGAAAGCGTTCCAGCAGCAGGTTGCGATCCAGTTGTTCCGTGAGTCGTAGCGGTTCGTCCCCGTCATCGCCGGCAAGGGTATCGCCGAACGCCAGGGATTCGCTGTCGTTAAGCGGCGTCGCTGTGGATAGCTCCGGCCTTGATAACATCAACAACTCGTCCACGCGCTCCGGCGTCAGGCCGCTGGCGCGTGCCAGTTCCTGCCGCGATGGCGCCTGGCCCCTCTGGCGGGTGAGCCGGTACTCCAGGGCCTGCAGCGTGCGGATCTCGTCAATGACATGATCCGGCGTGCGGACGACCCGGCGAGCGCGTTTGAGCGAGCGGCGCACCTGCTCGGTGATCCACCAGTAGGCGTAGGTGGAAAACTTGAAGCCGCGGGTGGGGTCGAAACGGTCCACTGCCTTGATCAGGCCGACATTGCCTTCCTGCACCAGGTCCGTCAGGCCGGCACCGCGGTTTTGATGGGCGCGGGCAATGTGGACGCTCAGCCGCAGGTTGGCCTCGATCAATCGTCGCCGGCACCCTTCCACCAGCCGCAGGGCCAGGCGTTCGCGGCGGCTGCTGTGCCGACGGGTCTGGAATGCCGCCTTGGCATCCCGGATACACAGCGTATCGAGCGAGTGATTGCCGGCCAGGATACGCAGCCCGCGCTCGAGCCGACCGTTGAGGCGCTTTTCCTGGGCGTCACTGAGCAGGGGCAGATTGTTGGCCTGCCGGAAATAGAATCCGATCAGGCTCATTGAATCGAGCTGTTGAGGCAGCGGGGCCTCGTACAGAGCCCCGTCCACCTCGTCCCGGACCCGGAGTTCTTCCGGCTCGTCCAGAAACAGGGAGGGTTTGATCTCCATAACGCTATCCATTCGGGATGTCTGTCTATGGAGTTTTACTGTCGCAAAGCGAATTTGGATTGCCCGAGCGGGCGGCAGGGAAAACGGTTGGCGGAATAAAAAACACCCCGTCCGGGCGCGACCGAAGCCCGGACGGGGTGCTGTATTGCCGGAATCGACGCTTAGGCGGCGACGATGGCGTACTCGTGGTTGTACGGCTCGATCAGCACCTTGTGCAGGCTGCTGATGGCCTTCTCGTACTGCTCTTCCTCGACGATGAACTGCATGTCCACCTGGCGCATGCACTGGTGGATGGCAAGGATGCTGATGCCTTCGTCGGCCAGGGCCTGTACGGTCTTGGCCAGCAGTCCCGGCACCTGCATGTCACTGCCAATGGCGGACACCAGGGCGATCTTGCGGGTGGAAATTTCCGCGTTCGGGAAGGCTTCTTCCAGCGCCTTGACCACCTTGCGCACATTACGCAGCGTGGCGTCCACGAAATGGGTGATGGTGTTGGCGTTGGTGTCCTTGCTGATCACCCGCAGCTTGTGGCGCGACAGCACCTCGAGAATACGGCGGTCGGCATCGGGCTCGCCCTGCATGTCCTGGTCGAACAGCTCGATGGCGAAGACGCCCTTGCGGCCGGCGATGATTTCCACCTGCGGCTTCTCGCTGACATAGTCCCGGGTGATCAGGGTACCGGTGTGCTCCGGCTCGAAGGTGTTCTTCACCCGCAGCGGGATGTCGTTCTGACGCAGGCCCTTGGCGGCACGGGGGTGAATCGCTTCCATCCCCAGGTTGGCCAGCTGGTCGGCCACGTCGTAGTTGGTGCGGCCGATGGGCACGATCTTGTCCTCGCCACAGATCTTGGGATCGGCGGTGGAGAGGTGGTATTCCTTGTGGATGATCGCCTCTTTCGCATCGGTCATGCAGGCGATACGGCTGAAGGTCATCTCGCTGTAGCCGCGGTCGAAGGTGCGCATCAGGCCTTCCTTGCACTGGGCATAACCGGTGCAGATCGGCAGTTCCCGGCTCAGGTCGATCTTGTCGAAGGCATTGGTGATCTTCTCGTCCAGGGGCAGCACCTCGGTGTCGCGCCAGCCGGTCAGATCCACCATGCGGGCGTTGTAGCCTTCGTTCTGCAGCAGCAGGGTGGTGTTGAAGGCACTGTGCGCCTCGCCGATGCCGGCCAGCATCTCGCGCACGGTCAGCAGGTGCTCTTCCAGCTGGAAGTGGCCGTAGGAGCACAGACGCTGCAGGTCGATCAGGCAGCTGCGTACCCCTTCGATGCGCTCGGTGATGAACTGGTCCGCCTGCTGGGTGAGCATCTCGTCGTTGAAGAAGCTCTGGTTGATTTCGCACAGGTGCTTGTTGAGGCGGCTGAGTTCGTCGCCCCAGGCCCAGTCCGATTCAGCGTTGGCGAACAGTGCGTAAACGCCCGGCTCGCCGGTTTTCTTGTGCTCGAGCAGCTTGTCGGTGACACCGCCATAGGCGGAGACCACGAAGATCCGGTTATAGATCTCCTCTTCGGTGCGTTCCCCGATGATCACGTTTTCACGGACCGACGGGTAATCACTCATGGATGTACCGCCGATCTTCTCTACAGTATGCGTACTCATAGTCCTGTCTTTTCGGTCGCTTGAATTTAGGCCGCCAAAGCGGCTGTGCAAAAACGACGTCAGGACGCTTTTCCACAGCTTCTTTGCGACTCTTCCAGGGCTCCAGGATATGGCATCTGGAACCGGGTGTTGCTCTGCTTGCTTTACCCGCCTGGGGTATTGCAAAAGGTCTCGGCATATAGCCCCTCTCCCGCGGTGGGGAGAGGGGATGTATACGCTACCGTATGGTTTTACCAAACCTTTCGCGACTCCGTCCCCAAAGAGAGGGAGCCACTTACTATCCTAGGCGTTGGAACGGTAATCCTCCACCGTTCGCCGGGCCGGTTGCAGCGGTTCCACGTGTTGCCGGGCGGAGATGTATTCAGGCCGCGGCTTGCGATGGCAGAATGGCGCCTGCACCTGATTGCTCATCGCGTTGAACACGAAGAAGGCATTGGACCGTGGCAGCGGGGAAATGTTTCCGCCCGACCCGTGCATGGTGTTGCAGTCGAACAGGATCACCGACCCCGCCTTTGCCCTGGAGGTCACAATGCCGCCGCGCTGATACAGCCGTGTCAGGGCCTGCTCGGAGGGCACCCCGAATTCCTGTTTTTTCAGGGACTGCTTGTAGTGGTCCTCCGGCGTTTCCCCCACACAGGTGATGTAGTCCGTGTGGGAGCCGGGCACGAGCATCAGCGGCCCGTTGTAGTCCGTGTTGTCCGTGAGCAGGATGGATGCGCTCAGCGCGCGCATGCGCGGCATGCCATCCTCCACGTGCCAGGTTTCAAAGTCGGAATGCCAGTTGAAGCCTTTCCCCTGGAAACCCGGCTTGTAATTGACCCGTGACTGATGGATGTACACCTCGTCATCCAGTATGTACCGGGCAATGGCCGCGATCCTTTCATCTTCGGCCAAGCGCCGGAAAATCGGGCTCAGCTTGTGAATGGCGAAGATGCTGCGGACCGCGCCGGAACTCGGTTCGGTGACGGTTTCCTCGCGTGCGGCGATCAGCGAGTCGTGCCGTAACCGGTCCAGTTCGTCTTTCAGGCAGTTGACTTCCTCTTCGGAAAACAGGTTTTCCAGAATCAGAAATCCATCGCGCTCGTACCGGTTGATCCGATCTCTGCTGATCGGTGCCGGTTCCCTGGAATCAGACCATACGACCGGATCCATCCGTTCGATGACCGTTTCTTCCGTCGATTTGCGTGATGGGTACAGGTCCTCTGCCGTGTTCATACGTGCATTGCCTCCACTTCAGTCGTAAAACACCAACGACCGACTCAAGCCTGGCAATGTGGTCGGGCCCCTTTCCCGAGACCCGGTAGCTGCGAGTCGGCCCCCTCTTCACGAAGGCACCGGCTCGCGGCGGTTACCGGATAGTGTTCAACCCGATCAGTCTTTGACGGCTTCCGCGTCAAGCGGATAGACACCGTTTTCGTCGTGCACTTCCTTGCCGTGCAGGGCCGGGTTGAATACGCAGGCCAGCTGCATATCTTCCTTGCCGCCACGAAGCAGGTGCTTGTCGTGCTGGTCCAGGATGTAAACGGTTCCCGGACGGATCTGGTATACCTTGCCATCGGATTCGGTCTGCACTTCGCCGTCACCGGAGATGCAGTACACCGTTTCCAGATGGTTCAGGTAGTGAATCGGTGTTTCCGTTCCGGCCTTGATGGTGGTGATATGGAACGAAAAGCCCATGTTGTCGTCTTTCAGGCTCATCCGGACACTTTCCCAGTTATCAGTCTTGATATGGCGGTTAGTGTCGCGGCATTCATCGAGAGTACGGACGATCATTGGTCTGCCCTCATCCTTAGGTTGCGTGAAGGAGCTGCATTCAACGCCTTTGCTGGTCGCCGCTGCAGCTCCCGTTATTTTGCGTTGTTGCTCTCGCCCTTAAGACGCCTGGCTCATATCTTCCTTCATGATCTCTTGGGTACTCTCGGCCAGAATATCAAGGCCTTTCTTGAGATCATCTTCGCTGATGGTGAGCGGCATCAGGCATTTGACGACTTCGTCGTCCGGTCCGGCGGTTTCGATGATCAGTCCTTTTTCGAAACAGCGCTTGCTTATCTTGTCTGCCAAGTCACCGTCCTTGCAAGCAATGCCGCGCATCATGCCCCGGCCCTTGAGCTTGAAGGCGTTGGGGCCGAACTGATCGGCAATCGCCTTGAGGCCCTGGCGCAGGATCTCGGCTTTCTCGCGGACGCTGGTCAGGAAGGCGTCGTCCTGCCAGTAGGTTTGGATGGCCTTGCGGGCGGTGATGAAGGCCATGTTGTTACCGCGGAAGGTGCCGTTGTGCTCGCCGGATGCCCAGATGTCCAGTTCCGGCTTGAACAGCAGCACGGCCATCGGCAGGCCATAGCCGCTCAGGGACTTGGACGCGGTGACCATGTCCGGCTTGATGCCGGCGGATTCGAAACTGAAGAAGTCACCGGAACGGCCGTTACCGGCCTGGATGTCGTCCAGGATCAGCAGCATGTCGTGCTTCTTGCACAGCTTCTCCAGGTCCTGCAGCCACTTGTCGCTGGCCGCGTTGAGACCGCCTTCGCCCTGGATCGCCTCGACGATAATGGCCGCCGGGGTTTCGATACCGCTGGAGCCGTCATTGAGCATCTTGTCCATCATCTTGATGCTGTCGACCTCGTCACCCAGGTAACCGTCGTAGGGCATGAAGTTGACGCTGCCCAGCGGAACACCGGCGCCACCGCGGTGGTGCTTGTTACCGGTGGCGGCAACCGCGCCCAGGGATACACCGTGGAAGCCGTTGGTGAAGGAAATGATGGTGTCGCGGCCCTTGACCTTGCGGGCCAGCTTCAGCGCTGCCTCGACGCAGTTGGTGCCGGTCGGGCCGGTGAACTGCATCTTGTACTCCAGGCCACGCGGCTTGAGGATGATGTCCTGATACGCGTTGATGAAGTCCTGCTTGGCCGTGGTGAACATGTCCAGACCCTGGCTGACACCGTCGTTCTCGATGTATTCCAGCAGGGCTTTCTTCAGTTCATCGTTGTTGTGGCCATAGTTCAGCGAACCGGCGCCGGCCAGGAAATCCAGGTATTCCTTGCCGTCTTCGGTGTAGAGCTTGGCATTCTTGGCCCGGTTGAAGATGACAGGGAAAGAGCGCGAATAGACGCGAACTTCGGATTCGTTCTTCTCGAAAGTGTTAGCCATGGGATTGCCTCTCTGGTTCCGTTTAATGACGTATTCGGTTAAGCAAAAAAGGGAGGTTGGCGCTCAGAGCACCGGATTCTGTTCGGAGTGCGGACAAACAGCCGCCTGGGGAAATACCACCTGACCTCCCGGGGTGCGGGAGCGGTGCGGGGCGAAGCGTTTCGCGTTGGCGGTGTCAGCGGTCATGTCGCTTTCTGGCAGTCCTGTAAAGATTAGAGTTAAATAAAAATGTTGCGCTTATGTGTCGGTCCTGATTGGCCTTTTTCCGACGTGCTCTGTGCAAATTGTTGAAACGAGCGCAAATTCTTTACCATCCTTAATCTCTTTAGAGCACAAATTATATAGAGGACAAAATAAAAATCAAATCTGGGTGGTTTTTGGGCAGGTTTTTGAGGCGTGGATTCGGGGACAGAATTCAATTCTGTCCCCTGTCTGAACTTGGGTGGGGCATGGGCTGTCGGACGTCTGACGTCGGACGTCTCCCTCTCCCGTCGGGAGAGGGGCTTAGAAGCAGATGGCTTTGGGGTGCACGCCATTTTATGCCCTGATCTCCCTCTTCCCGCCGGGAAAAGGGGCGGGGAGCTGGGCCGACGTCAGACGTCCGACGTCCGACCGTTAATCCCTGCCCCCTCTATCAGTGCCTGCTTCGGCTCTAGCGCAGTTCCCCGTCGTATCCGCTCCCCATACGACATATCCGCATCACTCCCCTCCGGCCACCAGGAACGAAACAGTGTCCACCAGTGATCCCGATTAAACGCTACCGGCAGCGCTTCGACCGTCAGTGAACCCAGGCTCGTGCCGTAAAGGGCGTCGGGATGGGAGCCCGCGGTGCTGATGCGGGTGATCACCCCGCGCGGGTCGTTGCGGAAGTTGCCCATGCCGGCGGAACCGTTGTTGATGACCACGCCCCCGTTGCTGCTCTGATAAAGCGCGGGGAGGCAGGTGTGGGTGCTGGCGATGACATCGGCGCCGGTTTGCAGCAACCAGTTGTCTACCAGGGGCTGATGGTCCGGGTCGCGGAGGTATTCGTGGGCCAGCCCCCAGCCGGCGAGGGATTCCGGGTCGCCGTGGAGCACCAGCAGGGTCTGTCCGCCGATGTGGTAGGCCCGATAGCGGGGTTGTCCGCGCAGGGCTGCGCAGAGTTCCGGGTGCTGGCGGGCGGTGTGTCGCAGGCGCTGGATGATGCGGTTGGAGCGTTCCACCACGGCGTCTTCCACGAAGCCCGGATAGGCGCAGCCGCAGCCGGCGGACTCGTCCGGATCGGTCAGCTCCCACTCCACGTTGCCCAGGACCACATCGTGCCGCAGGACAACCCGGTTGATGGCCGCAAAGGCTTCGCTATCGACATTGAACCAGTTGAAGTCGCCGTTGAAGAGCCAGTGCACCCGCCGGCCCTGCTCGGCTTCCCCGGCGGCCATGGACTGCAGCGTTTCCAGGGCCACGGTATTGCCGTAGAGGCCGCCGACGATATAGAGCACCTCGGCGTCCACCGCAACAGCGTCGCGACACAGTGATTGCGGCCGGTAATGGTACTGGATGGGGCAGACGCGACCGGGCTGGCTCATGCCGCCTCCGGCGCCTTCACCGAGCGGCCGGTCAATGCCCGCAGGACCAGCGGCAGGAAGAAACCGGCGGTGCAGATCAGGATGCCCCAGGCATTGACCCCCAGCAGCATGCCGTACTTGCCGTCACCGATGGCCCAGCTGGCGGGTAGCGCGCCGACGGTCATGGCGACGCCCAGTACCACCCCGCTCCAGAAGCTCAGGTGGAAGCTCCAGGGCGAGTAGCGGGTGAAGCGGTAAAACAGGAACACCGGTGCCAACCCCATCACCATGGTGCCGCTGATGGTGGTGGCCTTGAGGATTTCAGTGCCGGCGAACATGGGCAGGTTGCCGAGGATGGCGAAGACGATCATCACCACCGACCCCACTTTCAGACTGGGCTGAACCTGACGTTGGCCTTTCAGCAGCCGCGGCAGGTCCAGCGCCATGGATTTGGCCAGGGAGGTGAACGTGGAGTCCAGGGTGGAGCCGGCGGAGGTCATCATCACCACACTCATGATAAACAGCGCCGCCAGGCCCAGGGCTTTGCCCACTGCGGCCGGGGCATTGCCCATGGCGTCGATGCCGTGGAGCTGGGCGTGCACGCCCACCAGGCTGAAGATGAATACGGCCACGAAGCCGAGCAGGCCGGCCACCACGAAGCTCTTGAGCATGGTCTTCTCTTTGTTGACGAAACCGCGATCGGTCAGCACCGGGTCGTGGAAGGGGTAGCTGAATAGCTGCAGCCCGGCCACCAGCAGCAAATCCATGCCGGAACCCAGTTCAAACTGGCCGGTGCTCAGCAGGGTGCCGGTGTCGTTGGCGGGTAATACAAAGAACAGCACGGCGCCGACAAAGAACACGAACACCACCGCCTGGATGACGTCGGTAAAGATGGAACTGCGCAGCCCGCCCTTGAGGCTGTAGGCCAGGGTAAAGGCGGTAAACAGGATGGCGCTGCCGTAGTAACTCCAGTCTCCGGGCATGCCGAAGTAGCCGCCGACCACGGCGGTGTTGCTCCACACCTCATTGTAGAGACGGATGAGGATGGCCAGGGCAAAACTCACCGCCGCCAAGCGTCCGAAGCGGGAGGTCAAAAAGCCCTGCAGGCTGTCGGCGCCGGTCTGGGTGCGGATCAGGTAGATGATGTAGCCGGCCACGGGAATCGACAGCCAATAGGCCGCATAGGCCAGCCCCCCAACCACGCCATAAGCCGCCCCCAGGTTGGCGGCGTTGGTCACCGACTTGGCGAAGATCCAGCTGATGAAGATACTGGCGATCAGCGACCATTGCCCCACCGGATTGCCCCGCTCATCGGCTCCGCGATAGAAGGACGCGGCGTTGCGGCTGCGCGGGGAAAGGATGTACATGATGAGGCCGTAGGCGATGAGAAAGCCCCAGAAGATAAGGGATTGGGATGGGGTCATGCTCCTGATTCCTTATATAACGTTGAGGTGGCTGTAACTCCAAATCCGACATGTGCCCGAAAGCGTCTGACTTCGGGCGCTTTAACTAGGGCGCGCTGCAACTCGCGCCAAAACGGTAGCAGGCAAAGCAGCGGTGGTGACGCAGCATCACCCGTGTTTCCAGGCTTTCCTTTAGCGTCTCGCCCAGGGCGTAATCCGGGTCGTCGTCCACCAGGGTGCAGGCGTAGACCTTCACCTTGCCGTCCTGCTTGACCAGCATGCGGGTGTTGGCGCACATGAAGTGGGCACGGCTTTCCTCGGTCGGGTATTTGTCCATGCAGGTTTCGGTGATTTCCGGGGTGCCGTCTTCAGTGCCGGGGGTGCCGAAATCCGGGAAGGCGGTAAATGGCAGGTCGGTGGGCAGGCCGTGCGCGGCGAAGATGGCCCGGAAGGCGGCTTCCACCGCTTCGCCATCCTCCTCCGGTTCCATCTGGCGGGCGATGGAGACATCAAAGCCGTTCTCGTGCAGCCACTGGATGCCTTCCAGCGCCTTGACGAAGCTGCCCTCGCCCCGGTCCTGGTCGTGTCGGGCGGCGTCCGGGTAGTCCAGACTGACGCGGAAACGGATCGGATGGGGATTGTCCTTCAGTGGCGCCAGCTGGTGCTCCCGGCGCAGTAGCGGATCGGTGGCGTTGGTGAGGACGAAGCAGGGTTTGAGGTGGCTGGCGTAATCGAGGATCCTGACGAAATCCTTGATCACGAACGGCTCGCCACCGGTGAAGGAGAACTGCTCCACCCCCAGCTCCACGGCCTCGTCCAGCCGCGGTTGCACGTCCGCCAGACGCATGGCGTTGAGCCGGTCGTCGCCGGGCCGGGAGCCTTCCAGGCAGAACGGGCAGGCCAGGTTGCAGGCGGTGCCGGTGTGAATCCACAACTCCTTCAGGCCCTGGGCGTCGATGTAGCCGCGCGGTTCGCCGTCGCGGGTATGCGTCCAGCTGTCCTGATGGCGTGGAGAGGTGAGGTCCGTCAGGGGAATGGTGGCCTGTTGATAGGGCTTGTACATCGGTTACTCCTTCAACGCCAGGGTGGTGTTGTGCGTTGGGTGTTCGGGGGGTGTTGTCGGATTATCAAACCGCAGTTGGGTAACGACTGCGCGAGTTGCCGTAGGTTGGGCTGACGCAGGAAGCCCAACAACCTGGTTCCGGCGCGACATGTTGGGCTTCGCAGGCTCAGCCCAACCTACGGGTTTGTGTCTGTGTTGCCAAACCCGTGCCTGGGCGGTTGGGCCTGAATAGGTGGCCAGGTCATTGAGCTTCCAGTTGTAATCCAGAAATTCGATATCAGCGCTCTGATCCTGGATCGCCGCCCGCCCCTGAGGCGAATCGGTCAACAGCTCGGCATACCGGGCAAACAGGTCCTCGATGCCATCGAGATTGAGCGCCGGGCTGTCAAAGTCGTCACCGTACCAGTCGAAGATCGACGACACCTCCAGTTCCCCGCTCTCCCGGTTGTAACGGTTGCGCTGGGGGTCGGACAGGAAGGTCACCAGGGCGTCTTCCAGCTGCGCATCCAGACGGTCGCCCACGTAGGCCTCGGTCCGCAAGGCCGGGCAGCCAATGGAGGCACAGTTGACGGCGACATGGATGCGTGGCTCGTCGAAGTTGGGGCGAATCAGGCCGTGTTCCACTTCGTCCAGGCTGCGTTCCTTCCCGAGCAGGGTGAAAAAGCGCTTGTCCCAGGGGGAGGACAGGAAGCCGCCGAGGTCCCTGATGGAATCCAGGTCCGGATAGGCAGTCAGGATCAGCTTCACGGTGAAGGCGTTGTAGGCGTTGATCAGGAACGCCAGTCGGCGGTCGCGGTTCCAGCTGTCGAAGGTAGCCTGTGACACCTCGGAAAGCTGGTTAAGATACGCTTCGAGTGCCGCCTCATCCTGCTGGAAAGCCCGATAGTCGACCCGGGTGCCATGGCCCTCGCGCACCGGTACCACGTGCTTCTGCAGCAGCGCGGTCCAGGCCGCGTGGCTGTGGTCGAACGCGGCCCATAGCGGCCCACTCGCGGTGATCAGCAGTGTCATGAGCAGAATGCGGATCATCGGGTGACCTCCCGGCCGATGGCCTCGTCCTTCCGCCCACCCCGGCGCCAACCGTGGAACTTCTCCAGCCAGGCCAGCACACCGGCGGGCGCATGGGCCTGCTTCCATTGTCCGGCGCTGAACTTCACCGCCTCGTTCCAGGTCGGGTAGGGGTGGATGGTGCCGAGGATCTTGTTGAGGCCGATCCTGTGTTTCATGGCGAGGATAAACTCCGCCAGTAGCTCGCCGGCGTTGTAGCCCACCACTGTGACCCCGAGAATGCGGTCCTTGCCCGGCGGTGTGAGCACCTTGATGAAGCCGTAATCCTCGCTCTCGGCGATGGCGCGGTCGAGATCGTCGACCCCATAGCGGGTGACTTCGTAGTCGATACCCTGGGCTTTGGCTTCGTCCTCGCTGAGCCCGACACGGCCCACTTCCGGGGCGGTGAAGGTCACCCAGGGAATCACCGAATAGTCCACCTTGAAGCGCTTGAAAGCCCCGAACAGGGCGTTGACCGCGGCGAACCAGGCCTGATGCGAGGCGGTGTGGGTGAACTGGTAGGGGCCGGCCACGTCACCGCAGGCAAAGATGTTGGGGTAGCGTACGCTCATGTCTTCGTTGACCGGCAGGGTGCCACGGCGGGTCGGCTCGATGCCGATCCGCTCCAGGCCCAGATTGGCGGTACGGGCGGCACGGCCGACCGCGACCAGCACCTGGTCGAAGGGGATGCGCACCGATTCGCCCTGGTGTTCGCAATACAGCACCTTCTCGCCGTCTTCGATCGCAAAACGACTCGCCGTATGGCCCAGGCGGACATCGATACCGTCCTGTTGAAACTGTTTGAGCAAGGTGTCGGAGACCTCCGGGTCCTCCTTGGCCAGCAGGCGGTCGCCCATTTCCACCTGGATCACCTGAGCCCCCAGGCGTGCGAACGCCTGACTCAGTTCGCTGCCGATCGGACCGCCACCGAGCACCACCAGGCGCCCGGGTTGTTCACGCAGGCTCCAGACCGTATCCGAAGTCAGCGGCTCCACCTGTTCGATCCCCTCAATGGGCGGGACTAAGGGCGCGCCACCGGAGGCGACGATGATCGACTTGGCGGTCAGCCGCTGGATCTGGCCCTGGGGGCAGGTCACTTCCAACTCCCAGGGAGACACGAAGCGCGCCTCGCCCTGGATGCAGTCCACGCCCAGCTGGGTGTAGCGCTCCACCGAGTCGTGTGGCTCCACCTGCTGGATGACGTTCTGCACCCGCTCCATCACGCGCCGGAACGGAATCGTCGGTTCAATGGCCTCCAGCCCGTAGCGGTCGGCATGGCGCAGGGTGTGGGCGGTCTTGGCGGACTTGATCAGGGCCTTGGAGGGGACACAGCCGGTGTTGAGGCAGTCCCCGCCCATCTTGTGCTTTTCAATCAGGCCGACCTTGGCTTTCACCGCCGCGGCGATGTAGGCCGAGACCAGTCCGGCGGAGCCGGCGCCGATCACCAGCAGGTTGTAATCGAACTGCCGCGGCTTCTCGAAGCCCTTGTAAAGGCGCTGGCGGTTGATAAAGCCGAGAATGAACTTGGCGATCAGCGGGAACAGGCCCAGCAGGACAAAAGAACCGATCAGCCCGGCGGAGAAGATCTCGCCTACCGCGGACACCTGTCCGAGCTGGGTGCCGGCGTTCACATAGACGAAGGTGCCGGGCAGCATCGCCAGCTGGCTGACCCAGTAGAAGGTCCAGGTCCGCATGCCGGTCAGTCCGAGGACGATATTGATGACGAAAAACGGAAAGATTGGGACCAGACGCAGGCTGGCGAGATAGAAGGCGCCGTCCTTGTGGATGCCGTCATCCACCCGCTGCAGCGTTTTGGCGTAGCGCTTCTGCAAGGTGTCCCGGAACAGGTAGCGGGAGGCGAGAAACGCCAGGGTGGCGCCGAGGGTGGAGGCAAACGACACCATGACCAGGCCCCAGCCCAGTCCAAAGAGTGCCCCGCCGGCCAGGGTCATGACGGCGGCACCGGGGAGGGACAGGGCGGTCACCGCCACATAGATGAGGACATAGATGGCCGTGGCGAGGAGCGGATGGCTCTGGATCTGACCCTGCAGCGCCAGCTGTTGCTCCTTGAGAACGCTCAGGGACAGGTACTGGCCCAGATCAAGCGCGAAGAAGAGTCCCGCCGCCAGGGCAATGACCAGGAGCAGCAGGATCTTTCCGTTGATTTTCATGTGGACTCCATTACTGTAAAAACACGTCTGATTCAGGAAGCCTTTCCATCCAGACACGCAGACCTGGCAAACGTTACACCGTCACCAGAAATTATTGGTTCCCTGGCAGTACGCTGGTCGCCCCCTATCGGGTTCAATGCACTAGCGACACTATAGTTGCATCATGCATTATTGGGCTTAGAGAGCACAGATGGATTCAGCCGAGCGACAACTTGTGGAAGGGCTGCGGGCCCGCCAGGAATCGGCCTATGCCAGGGCCGTCCGGGAGTACAGTGGCGCCATGCTGGGCGCCGCTGCCGCTTTTGTGGACCGGGCCACCGCCGAGGACGTGGTGCAGGAAGCCTGGCTCGCCGTGGTGGATGCCATCGATGGCTTCCAGGGGCGCTCCAGCCTCAAGACCTGGTTGTGCACCATTGTAGCCAACCGGGCCCGCAACCGTCTGCGTAGCCAGAAGCGCGAGTCGTCCCTGGAAGCCCTCGACGAGGCGCTGGACGGCACACTCAAGGACCGATTCAATAAGAGAGGCCATTGGTCCGAACCGCCCACCACCTGGAATGACGAAGTGCAGGAAATGCTGGAAAACGAGGTGCTCAAGGACTGTCTCGATAAGCACATCCAACGATTGCCGGAAACCCAGCGTTCCATTTTGATGTTGCGTGAGCTGCAGCAGTTCGGCGCGGAAGACGTCTGCAACATGCTGGGCATCTCCCACGCCAATCTGCGCACGGGACTGCACCGGGCGCGGCAGCGGATCATGGGCATGGTGGATCATTTTCAGGAGACCGGGGAATGTTGAGCTGCCGGGAAGTTACTGTCAGAGCCAGTGATTTTATCGAACACGAACTGCCCCTGGGCGAGCGCGTGTCGATGCGTATGCATCTGGCGATCTGCCGTCACTGCCGGCGTCTGGTGCGTCATCTGCGCCAGACCATTGACCTGTTGCACCATACCGGGGAACAACCCCAACCGTCCGGGGCCTGGCTGGAGGAACTGGATGCGCAGCTGCAGGTCCGCCTGGAGGTGTCGTCCGGCAGTGCCTCTACAGCGCCGGCGCCGGGTGGCGGCCCCAAAGCGGTCTCGCTGGTGCAGTCCCCCGGCGACGCCAGGGTGCAGACCCAGTTTGCCGAGATCGAGGCCCTGCTGGGGTACATTCCCAACCTCTTCCGGGCCTATGCCCATCATCCCGAGGTGTTGGCCTCGCACTGGGCCCAGATGAAGACGGTCATGCTCGCCGGTGGCCTGTCAGCGCGCCTCAAGGAGATCATGGCTCTGTGCATTTCCTCGGACAACCGCTGCCCCTATGGGGTCGATTTCCACAGCCATCGCCTGCAACAGCTGGGGTTACCGGGTGACGTGGTGGCGCGGCTGCCCCGGGATCCCGCCCTGGCCGGGTTCGACCCGCGGGAAGAGGCCCTGCTGAAACTGGCCCGGGTCGCCAACCGGGGCGAGCCCGAGGTGGTCCAGGGCGCACTGCGAGCGGCCCACACCGCCGGCGCCAGCCCCCAGGATGTGATCGAAGTGCTGGCCGTCATGGAACTGGTCAGCGCCCTCAATCGCGTCGCCAATGTCCTGGACCTACCTCGGGATTTCGACGATAGCAGCGGGTCCAACCGATAACTGCACATCCACCACCCACCCAGAACTCCTGACGACGGACGGCAGCCATCTGTTGTAACGAACAGGCCACTACCGTGTCCAAACCCGGAAAGCCGTAGACCCTGTTCCGCACCGGGAGTCCCCGCATGCTACGATGCCGTGAGGTGGCCGTATTGGCCAGCGATTACATAGACCGTGAACTGCCCGCGAGAACCCGTGTGGCGGTTCGCTGGCACTTACTGCTGTGTCCACGTTGCCGGGCCTTGGTGGGCAATCTGCGCGATACGGTACAGCTGCTACGGCGTCTTTCGGTCAAGGCGACACCGAGCCGCCACTGGACACGGCAAACCCTGGAGCAGATCCATGCGCACATCGACAGGCAGGAATGAGCTGACGCGGGGACGCCCTTTCGTCAGGGGCCTGATCGCCTGGCTGGCCCTGATCATGGCAACCGCTGCCGGGGCTGCTGAGCCGCAGGCAAAGCCCACCGTCGTCCTGTTCTCCCAATCCAGCTGTCCACCCTGCCTGGCCGCCAAAGACTATCTGGAGCAAGCCTCGATTGATTATCAGGAATACGACATCGATGAGTCCGCCAAGGCCCGCTCAGTCTTCGAGCGATTGGGTGGGCGCGGCACTCCGCTACTAGTGGTTGGCCGCAAGGTGATGCACGGGTTCTCACGGGAACGGTTTGAGACCCTGTGGGCGACCCAGGCGGAGTGACGGCGCACCCGGCCAGGTGCTGGCAGATGCCGGGGAATACCAATGCTGACCCATCCCGGGGCAGCATGGCTGTACATCTTTAACGATATCATGGAGGAGCCGCCAATGACCGAGCGCATCATTTTCTTCGACGTCATCGAAACCCTGTTCTCCCTGAAACCCCTGCAACGGGCCTTCGTTGACGAGGGATTGACGGAAACGGATGGCAAGCTCCTCTTCGCCCAGCTACTGCGCGATGCCTTTGCCCTGTCCGCTACCGGGGTTTACCGCCCCTTTCCGGAACTGGCCCGGGCCACTCTGGAGGTGGTGCTGGAAAATGCCGGGGTGCCGGCGGAAAGTGGGCGGATCAAGCGCATCCTGGGGTGCTTTTCCGAGCTGCCGGCCCACCCGGACGTCAAACCGGCCCTGGCCCGGGTTCGTGAAGCCGAGGGCGTGCGCGCGGTATTGTTGACCAACGGCAGCCGCGATAACACCGAAAAGCTGCTGGAAAAAGCCGGCCTCACCGACCTGGCCGACGAGGTGATCTCCATCGACAGCCTGGAAGTCTGGAAACCCCGGGCCGAGGTGTACCAGGGCGCGGCCCGGAAGATGGGCATTTCGCCCAACCAGGCGACCCTGATCGCCGCCCACGCCTGGGATACTCACGGGGCGATGCGGGCGGGCTTTCACGCAGTCTGGGTGCGCCGTCAGGATGCACAGTTCCACCCGCTGATGGACCCGCCGGCGGACAAGGTGGATGGTCTGGAGCAAGCGGTGGAAGTGGCGCTCGGACTGTAAGCCGACGGGCCGCACCAGGGCCCGGAAAAGGCCCTGGTGCGGTAGCCCGGAGCTAACGCAGATCCGGATTCAGGGTATAGGTGCCGGTTACCGACGCCTTGTCCAGCACATGGCCTTCAATCGCCTTTTCCACGTCAGGCCCTTCAAAGGCGCCTTCCAGACCAAGTGTCTCCACATCGAGGGCGTAGACTGTGAATTCGTAATGGTGGATGATCTCGTCGTTCCAGGGCGGGCAGGGGCCGTCGTAGCCGCCGTAGGTGCCTTCCATGTTGGCGTCGCCGGCGAGGAAGTGGGTGTAGGTGTTGGCCCCGCGCAGGCCCTTTTCCGTTTTGCCAATGGGTTTGCCCTTGGCCACCACCTCGTCGGAGTCCTCGCCTTCCTCGATCTTGTCGATGCCCGGGGGTATGTCCACCAGCAGCCAGTGATAGAAGTCCACCCGCGGGATGTCCTTGCTCACGGTTTTGCCTTCCTGATTGACGTCGTCCGCCTGGCTGGGGACATCCGGGTCCTTCATGACGATGGCGAAAGACTTGGTTTCCAGGGGGGCGTTCTTCCAGCTCACCTCGGGATTGCGGTTTTCGCCCAGCCGCATGTGCTGCTTTTCGTCGTAAACGCCGAAGGCGAAGGGTTCGGGAACCGGTTGGCCTTCGCTGACACCTTTTACACTAATCTCCATGACATCCTCCTTGGTTGCTAAGCGGATCGTCAGACGCCCGACGTCCGACAGGTCACTGTGCCTCAGGAATGATATTGGCTTTCTGCCGGCCGGATTCAAGCCTTACCGGATAATGGGGCCGGACGATCGTAGTGAAAGCCCTGCATCCAGTTAACCCCCAGCGTGTGTAGTTGCCGGGCCACGTCGGCGTCTTCCACGCACTCGGCCACGCAACGAATATTGCCGAGCTGGGCGATACGCACCAGGGATTCGATCACGATGCGGCTGGCCGGATCCTGGCTAAGGCTGCGAACGAAATGACCGTCCAGCTTGACCACGGCGACGGGCAGCTCGCGCAGGTAGGCATAGCTGGCCGAGCCGCTGCCGAAATCGTCCAGGGCGAAGCGGTAACCCTGCCGGTTGAGCTCTGTGAGCAGCTGGCGGGTATAGTCCAGATCACTTAACGCTACGCTTTCGGTGATCTCGAAACACAGGCTCTGGGGGGATACCCGGTACTGCTCGCACCAGGCTGCGACGTCCTCGAAAAAGTGCATGTCATTGAAGGTGGCGGCGCTGAGGTTGATGTTGTAGACGCTGTCTTCAGAGCCAGCCTCGACCAGTTGTTTGATGACGGTTTCGGTCACCCAGCGGTCGATCACCGGCATGTAGCCGAAGCGTTCGGCGATGGGCATGAAGGTGCCGGGGGAAACGTAGTTGCCGTCCTGGCGCAACCGGATCAGCACTTCCCGGCTGACCGTGGAAAGCAGGCGGGCATCGGCGTCGATCTCGTGGATGCCCTGGGCGAACAGCACAAAACGGTCATTGGACAGGGCGTACTTGAGCTGTGAGATCCACTCCAGTTCGCTCTGGTAGCGGAGCATGTTGATGTCCTGAGGGTGGTAGGTGCGGATGCGATTGCGGCCCGCCTCCTTGGCCTGGTAGCAGGCAATGTCGGCCCGGGAGAGGACGGCCGAGGCCTGTTCGTCCCGGGTGGAGAAAAAGGTTACACCGATGCTGGCGCCCACCGAGAACTCCAGGTGATCGTGGCGGAAGCGGTAGTGCAGCAGGGCCTGGCGCAGTTTTTCGGCCGCGCGCAGCACCTCTTCCTCGTCGTTGGCTTCCAGGGCCAGCGCGAATTCGTCGCCGCTGATGCGGGCCAGGAAGGCATTTTCCGGCACCTGCTCGTTCAGGCACTGGCTGATGTCCTGCAGCATCTGGTCGCCCACCTCATGGCCGCAGGTGTCGTTGACCAGCTTGAACTGGTCCAGATCGATGTACAGCAACGCGCCGGTCTGGCCAGCACAGCGATAGGCCAGCCGCTGTTGCAGCTGACGGTTCAGGGCGCGGCGGTTGGGCAGGCCGGTCAGCTCGTCGTGCTGGGCTTGGTAGGCCAGCTGTGCCTTGAGCTGGTAATCAGCGGTGACATCCCGCAAGACGATAACCGCGCCCTGCTGACCGGCACTGACAGGCATGGCCCGGATACGCAGATCCAGGTACTGCTCTCCTTCTCCGGCGCGCAGGCGCCGGCAAACCTGTTGCCATTCCGGCATGCTTTGGTGGCGGAAGTCCTCCAGGGGGGTGCGCCAGGGCATGCCGTCGGCGGGTTCAACGGCGCAGAGCCGGTCAAACTTGTGCTCCAGCGCTTCCGACTCATCCACTCCAAGGATGCGCTGGGCCACCGGGTTGATGCGCTCCACATCACCCCGGGCATTGACCACCACCAGGCCGTCACTCATGGAATCGAGGATGGCTTCCAGGTGGTGACGGGTATGGCTCAGGCGCTGACGGCTCAGGCGGTGCCGCTCGACGGCGGTGCCCAGCAGTAGCCCCATGAAGGCGGAGGTGCCGATGAACGCCATCTTCAGGGTTGCGGCGAACTGGTTGCTCACCCCGATGACTTCCTGGCTCAAAACCAGGCCCGTCAGAAGCAGGATAGCCGCGACCGCCCCCGTTGTACCCTGCCGGTAGGCGCAATAGCCGACATAGGGCATCAGCAGGAAGAAAAAGGTCCAGCCCTGGTTTGGGAATTGGCTGTCCGTTACCAGCAGAAAGGCGAGGACGACGGCGGTGGCCAGCAGCCAGTCGTGGATCATCGACCATCGAGGCCAGGGGCGCAGCCACCAGAGCACGATGGCGGGGGTGAGGATGGCGATGCCCAGCGCATCTCCCAGCCACCAGAACAGCCAGGCGGCGGGGGCGTCCTGCAGTGGCACCAGATCCAGGGCGTAGAGGCTGATCATGCCCAGCCCTGCCGAGAGGGTGGGCGCCCCCAGAGCCACCACGCCCAGGAACAGGATGATGCTTCGCGAGGAATCGAGGGTCGGCGACAACTGCAGCCGCTGTATCAGCAATAGTGCAAAAACTGCCTCAAGGCCCTGGGCCACGGCGCCGTTGAGACCCGCCAGCCAGGGCTGATCCAGACTCAGTGCCGTGAGCATTTCGCCCACCAGAATGACGGGCAGCCAGCGCCGACCGCCCAGCCAGACCAAAGCCAGGCCCAGACCGGAAGGCGGCCAGAGCGGCGTGACATCGGCATGCAACAGCCGCAGGACCAGCCCGACTTGCGCGCATCCGACATAGAGCGCTGTCAGCGCGAGGGCCACGATTGTGTAGCGGGCAGCAGACATAGGCAGCGCCGGCTCGATGAAGGAGGGCCTGGGGAGGGCCCTTCCGGTTTTGTTGTATGGTTATCAGGTTACTCGCCTCTTGCCGTTTAGCATAGGCAAGACTGCTTACTCTTGCTTCCCCGCGGAAATACACGGGTCCGGGCGCGTACCGCTGCGCCCGGGTCTGACTCAGCCGGCGTGGCGGTGCCGATTTTCTGCGCCGTCGTCCGCGGTGACCGCATATACCGTATGCAGCTTTTCCAGCTGCGTGATCAGCATCCCCAGCGACCGCTCGCCGCTCACTTCGAGGTGAATCGAAAGCGCTTCCCCCTCCCGTTGGGCCGCCAGCTGCTCGATACGGAAACCGCGTATGCGCACCACCTGACACAGGCGCTCCAGGGCGGCCGGTTCCGGGTCCATGCGGCAGTCAATAGCGTAGGACATCATGCCAGTGTCTCCTCGGTGCTTTGGCGCGGTTCGTTGATCATGTCGGTGTTGGATGCGCCGGGTTTGACGATGGGCCAGACGTTATCGTTGCGCTGCAGTTGCACGTGCAGCAGCATCGGGCCGTCATAGGCCAGGATGGTTTCGATGCCGCGTCGGACCTGATGGGCCTGGCGGATGGTCAGGGCCGGAATGTCGAAGGCCCGGGCCAGGGCGAGGAAGTCCGGATTGTCGTCCAGATCGATCTCGCTCTCGCGGTTGTCGTAGAACAGCTCCTGCTGCTGTCGGACCATGCCCAGGCACTGGTTGTCGAGCAGAACGATCTTGAGCGGCAGGTGGTAGCGACGCAGGGTGGCCAGCTCCTGGGCATTCATCATGAAAGAGCCATCCCCGGTGACATTGATGACCGTGCGCTCGGGGCAGGCAAACTGAGCCCCAATGGCTGCCGGCAGCCCGAATCCCATGGTGCCCAGGCCGCCACTGGAGAGGTGATGGCGGGGATGGTCGAAAGCGTAATGCTGGGCCACCCACATCTGATGCTGGCCGACATCGCAGGCGACAATGGCATCGCGCGGAGCCAGGCGGGCCAGTTGGCGGACGAAGGAAGGTCCGGCGATCGGTGCGCCCGGGGCATCGTTGATGGCGGCGCTGAAACCCTGTGTGGTGGCCCACTGTCGGCACTGCTGGCGCCAGTCATCAATGGCCAGCGGTCGTGCTGTCAGCGCCGTGGTCATGTGCTCCAGTGCGGTGCCCAGGTCACCGCCGATGGCCACGTCGGCCTTGCGCAATTTGCCCTGCTCCGCTGCGTCTGCGTCCATATGGATCAGCCGGGCATTGGGGGCGAAGGCCGCCAGGCGGCCGGTGGCGCGATCATCCAGCCTTGCACCAACCACCAGCAACAGGTCGCAGGCATCCACCGCCCGGTTGGCGGCGCGCGAGCCATGCATCCCCAGCATGCCGAGGTGATCGCGGTTGTCGCAGCCGGGATTGCCAATCCCCTTGAGCGTGACGACATTGGGCAGGCCCGAGGCCCGGGCGAAACGTCGGAAGGCGTCCTCCGCCCCCGCCAACGACACGCCGCCCCCGCTATAGAGCAGCGGCCGTTGTGACTGACGCAGCAACTTCAGGGCTTCGTCGAGGCCAGCCCGGTTTGGCATCGCTGTGGCAGAGGGCGTGTGCCGACGCTGCCCGAGGCTTGCGACTTCCGCCAGCAGAATGTCCTTGGGCAGGTCGATCCAGACCGGACCGGGACGGCCGCTTTGTGCCAGGTGCAGGGCCTCTTCCAGAACCCGGGGAACGTCGTTCGGGTCGCTGACGAGGTAGCTGTGTTTGACGATACCCAGGGTCATGCCGAGGACGTCGGTTTCCTGAAAGGCATCGGTACCGATCATGCCGGTGGCAACCTGGCCGGTGATGACCAGCATCGGGATCGAGTCGCGGTGGGCGTTGGCCACGCCCGTGACCAGGTTGGTGGCGCCCGGCCCGGAGGTGGCGATGCAGACGCCGACCTTGCCGCTGGCCCGGGCATAGCCGTCCGCCGCCAGGGCACAGCCCTGCTCGTGCCGGCACAGCACATGACGCACGTCGCTCTCCACCAGGGCATCGTACAGCGGCATGATGCAGCCGCCGGGGTAGCCGAATACGGTGTCGATGTCGTGGCGCCTGAATGTCTCCAGGATGTGCTGTGCAGCGTTCATGATTCTTTCCTCATAGCAAAAAAAAGCCCCCGGGACCTTGCGGTGCCGGGGGCTTGGTGTTGGATTCGGTTGTTTCGCTAGCTCAACCTCTTGTCCACGCACAAGCCCCCGGATGGCACCACGACCACCAGGACGAGCTTCACGATGACAATAATCAGGTTGAGGTTCATGGGTCGGTTGTCGACTCAGCGTTGCAAAGATTTGAGAAAAAACTAACCCAACTGCTTCCGGCAATCAAGCCCCGCTCGAAAAAGCGTGACGCGTCACTGACCCAGGCGGTGAATCAGATCCCGGTGCCCGGGGTAGTCCTGCGCCAGCGGTTCCCGGTGGCCCCACTCGAAGTCGGCGAAATCGAAGCCGGGGGTGACGGTGCAGGTGACCAGGGCGTAGTCGCCGACCCCGGCCAGTTCGGCCGCAAACCAGTGACGGGGCGGGATGGCCAGGGTCATGTCGCCGCCGGGACCAAGTCGCCGGCAGCGGTAGCTGCCGTCCGGCTCCAGGCAGTGGATGTGCAGCGCGGTGCCGGTGTGCCAGTGCCAGAGTTCATGGCTGTGGAGTCGGTGGAAGGCGCTGTGCTCGCCATCACGCAGCAGGTAATGGATGGCGGTCATGGTCGGCCGTTCGCCCCGGGGGGTGATCACTGTTTCCGGCGCGGTAAACAGGCGGCGATAGTGACCGCCTTCCGGGTGGGGCTCGAGCTGAAGTTGTTGAATCCAGTCGTCGGCGGTCACGGGCTCAGGGGGTAATGCGTTCATCGTAGGCCGGTCTCAGGTATTCCAGAGTCAGGGGGGTCACCGTGGTGGAGGAGCGCCGGGGTTGGGTGCTGCCAGACACTGTGAAACCCATGCGCCCCACCATTTGCCCGCCGTCGGTGACGACCCGGACTTCCCACTCTCCCCGTGCGTGTGGAGGAAAATGCAGCTTGTGGCTCCAGGCCCGATAGCCCTGCTTGCGGCCCCCGGTGATGGTCAGGGGGATGCGGTCCACTTCATGCCCGTTGTGCAGCCAGACATGCTCGACCGGCTCGTGCAGCCCCCGCGGGGCGCGGATGGCGGTGTAGGCATAGAGGCCGTCGGCGTTGAGCGCGTCCTGGGAGATACTGGCCAGGGCCTGGCCGGGGCGGCGTCGGTCGACGTCGAGGGTTTGGGTCACGGCGTTGTGGGTCAGCCACAATGTGGCGGGTGGCACCCAGGGGCGCGCGGCCCAGGCCACGCCACCCAGGGCCAGGGGCAGGCCCAATAGTGCCAGTTGGCGCCAGCGGACCCGGGCGGGTATGACGCCGGCCAGGCTGGGAATGGAGAGGGCAACGGCCGTGCCCAGCGCCCAGTAGAAGCTTTCCCGGGTGCTCAGGTGCAGGATCAGCGGCAGGGCCGTCAGCAGCAGGCAGAACAGGGTAAAGGTATGGAAGCCGATCAACAGCCAGCGCCGTCTTCCGATAAAGCCGTGGTAGAAGGGATCAATGACAGCGGCCACGGCAGCCAGGGCCAGCAGCCCCGTGAAGAGGGCCTGGGGTTCCGTCCAGGTGGTGGTCAGCAGATAGAACGGCAGAACGAAAAACAGGCTTTCCTGGTGGATCATCTGAGTGACCACACGTAGCAGCGGTGTGGGAAGCTCAATGCCCAGCCAGCGGGAAATCCGGCTGCGGAAGCTGTTTTCCAGCAGTAATACCAGCCAGCTGGCCAGCATGAGACCCGCCAGTGTCGTGGCCAGAGAGGCCCGGCGCTCGATGAGCAGGAAGCTGGCCAAACCCAGTCCAAAGCCGGACAGGGCGACCAGCCAGCTGTGCCGGCGTAGTTGGCTGGCGAGCCAGAGGGCCCCCTGCCAAGCCTGTTGCAGAATGGGAACTGTTGGAGACACCGGTTCTCGCCGCGAGATTGCCAATGAATGACCTGCACTGATCAACTGGTAGATGTGACAGTTTAACGAGCGCCTTCCAGGGGGAACAGTAGCCTGAATAAATCGTCATGGCGCCCGGGGACCGATTCAGGGGTTTGTCGGGTATTGTCCTATACTGACCGTTAGTGACAATAAACAATGAACAACAGGGCTGGACGTTGCTTTCAGGCTCGAATCCCCTCTGATGGAGCGGAGCCTGCAGCCGCGATGGTCCGCTGTTGTATTCACGCCAATGGAATGCGTTCACAGTCCCGCGTGGTGGTATGGTGAATCGGAGACCCGCAGTCACGGCCCCCCAGGGGGTTAACAATTGGTATTGCCTGGCGTTACGCCTCCTCGGTGCGGCGCTGATGGTGCTGGTCTTAATTCCATCGGGTTGGGCTATGCGCGTCGATCCGCAGCTGGACCGTCAGCCTGTGGAGGGAAATGTCAGCTATCTGGTCGAAGACGGGCGCCTGCAGATCGACCAGATCCTGAAAAAAGATGAGTTCGCCTGGAAGGGCATTCAGGGTGACATCAATTTTGGCTATACCGAGGATGCACACTGGTTCCGGCTGCGGCTGGACAATCCCAACGACCGGCCGCTGACGCGGTTGTTGGAGATCGCTTACCCGCTTCTCGATCATGTGGCCTTCTTCGAGGTGCTCAATGGTCAGGTGGTGCAGCAGGTGGTGACCGGGGACCGCCTGCCCTTCGACCAGCGCATCATCGCCCACCGCGATTTCCTGTTTCCCATCACCCTGCCGGCCGGTCAGGACCACAGCATCTACCTGCGGATCGAGACCTCGGGTGCCCTGCAGGTGCCCATGACCCTGTGGCAGGAACGGGCCTTTTTTGCGGCCAGCGAGCGCGGACTGACCGGTCGGGCAATGTTCTACGGCATTCTGCTGGTGATGGCCGCTTTCAACCTGTTCCTGTACTTCTCCCTGCGCGAGCGGGCCTATCTCTATTATGTGCTGACCGTGGCTTCAACGCTGGTGCTGATGATGAGCCTTCACGGCTTCAGCTTTCAGTATCTTTACCCGCAACGGCCCGCGCTGCATGAATTGATCATTCTGGTGATCGTGCCTTTCTGCCAGGTGGTCCTGTGCCTGTTCACCATGCAATTCCTTAACCTAAGGACTGCTGCGCCGCGCCTCAATGGTGTTTTTCGGTGGCTGGTGGGACTGGCGACATTGTGCGTGGGGCTGGGGCTGGTCCTGCCTTATGGCATATCCACGCGGCTTTCTGTCGTACTCTCGCTGCCTCTCGCCTTCGTCAACATGGGGGCGGGGATTTATCTGTGGCGCCGTGGGGACAAGAATGCCCGGCTCTTCACTGTGGCCTGGATCTCCTTGCTGCTGGGTATTGTCCTCACGGTTCTCAACAAGCTGGGGGTGTTGCCCACAGTGTTCATTACCCGTCACGGCATTCCACTCGGTGCTTCGATCCAGGCGTTGCTGTTTTCCTTTGCCCTGGCCGATCGCTTCAACCGTGAGCGTGAAGCCCGCTTTGAAGCCCAACGGGCGAGCCTGGAGGCGGTGCAAACCCAGCGCGAGATTGAAGAACGCCTGTACCGGGCGGCCAGTCATCAGGAGCTCACCGGCTTGCCCAACCGCATGTTGTTCGAGAACCGGTTGCAGGCCCGCATTGACAGCCACAGCCCTGGCGATGGCGAGTTATTGGTGGTGCTGCTGCATTTGCGCCGCTTCGACGAGGTGAACAAGACCCTGGGCCATCACAATGCCGATGACCTGCTCAAGCTGGTGGCCCAGCGCCTCGACCGAATGGTGGGGGATTGCGACGACTCCGTGGAGATCGAGCGGCTGGATGAGCACGCCGTTCATGTGGCCCACGTGGAAGGGGTGAGTTTTGCCTATGCCCTGGCCGGAAAGCCACGGGCCGAGTTAATTGCCGACGTGGAGGCCATTACCCAGCGCCTGGGACAGCCAATCGACTTCATGGGCCTGGCGCTGGATCTGAGTTTTATGGTGGGATGCAGTTTTTCGGAACCCGGTGCCACCAGTCAGGTTCAGACCCTCCTGCGGCAGGCTTTTATCGCCTTTGATCAGGCCAGCCGCGACGTTGCCAGCGTCGCAGTCTACTCGCAGGAGATGAATCCCTACAGTCCGCGCCGCCTGACCCTGATGACCGAGTTGCGCGCGGCGATCGCGGATGACTCCCTGCGCCTCTATTTCCAGCCCCAGATCGATCTACAGCATGGCCGCGTGGCGGGTTTCGAAGCACTATTACGCTGGATTCATCCGGAGCACGGGTTTATCCCACCGGATGAATTCATTCCCATGGCCGAGCAGACCGGCCTGATCAAGCCCCTGACCCGCTGGGTGATCCGTCGCGCCCTGAAATTCTGTCATCAGCTGGATGAGGCGGACTGTGACGCCACGGTGGCGGTGAACATTTCTGCAGTCAACCTGCGCGAACCAGGATTTCAGCAGCAGGTGGCCGAACTGCTCGAAGAGGAGGGCGTAGCTCCCGGCCGACTGTCCCTGGAAGTAACCGAAACCGCCGCCATGGTCGATCCCAAGAGTGCACTCAAGGTCCTGCGGGCGTTGCGTGATGCCGGCATCCGGCTGTCCATCGACGATTTTGGCACCGGTCATTCCTCGCTGTCCTACATTCGCAAACTGCCGGTGCAGGAAATCAAGATCGACCGCTCCTTCGTCATGGAGATGGACAAGAACGAGGGCGATGCCACCATTGTCCGCACGACCATCAACATGTGTCATGATCTGGGGTATGAGGTCGTCGCCGAAGGTGTCGAGACCGAGTCCATTCAGGACCTGCTGGGTGCGCTGGGTTGTGATCTGGTCCAGGGGTATCACATTGCCCGTCCCATGGACGCCACACAGACATTGGACTGGCTGCGCGAAAGTTTGCTGCAAGACTCGTAAGGATTCGAAAGTATGCATCGCTGGGTGCTGACGATCATCGGCCTGTTGTACCTGGCCCTGGGGGGCTGGTGTGCCGCGTTTCCGGAGACTACGGCCCAGTCGTTGGGGTATCAGCTGAGTTCCGCCGGGGTGGTGGAGTATGTGGTGGTCTATGGCGGCCTGGAGGTTGGGTTGGGGCTGGGGATCCTGATCGGTGCCCGCCATCCCCTGCTTTTCCCAGGGGTTTTCTTCATGACCAGCCTGTTTTCCCTTTGCCTGCCGGTATTCCGCGGCGTGATGATGTGGCTGTATGGCAGTTCGGCCACATTGTGGTGGCTATTGGGCGGCGAAATCCTTATCGTGCTCCTGCTGGCCGCCTGCGTCCTTTTCTCCCGCCGGGACGTGGTGTCGGCGGCCACCAGTGAAGCCAGGGACGACTGACGGACAGGATGATGCAGACTCAACAGCCCGACGCCGTGATTGAGGCCACCCGCCAATGGCTGGAGCGGGCCGTGATCGGTCTTAATCTGTGCCCGTTCGCGCGGGTGCCCTACCGTCGCGAGCAGATTCGTTACCACGTCAGCGCCGCGCAGTCGCTGGACGACCTGCTGGATGAGCTGGTCAGCGAGCTTTTGCATCTGGCACGTACAGAGGCCGATTCGCTGGAGACCACGCTGCTGATTCATCCGCAGGTGCTGACCGATTTCGAAGATTTTGTGGCGTTTCTGGAACGCGCCGACGAGGTGATTGACGCGCTCGAACTGCGGGGCGTGCTGCAGGTCGCAAGCTTCCATCCGCAATACCAGTTTGCGGATAGCGACGCCGAGGCGATCGAGAATTACACCAACCGCGCGCCCTTCCCCCTCCTGCATCTGCTGCGGGAAGCCAGTATCGAGCGCGCCGTGGCTACACACCCCGATCCTGACAGCATCTATCAGCGCAATATCGAAACCCTGAGGCAGTTGGGGAGAGCGGGTTGGGACCGTTTGTGGGAGTAAGTGGTTCTGGCTTTGGGTGTCAGCCTGCTTTACAGATTGTGTGCATTTCTTATCCTTTTCCTGGTTATCTTCTCGCCTAATGACCTGAATCTGAAACGCTTCGGCCGTCCGGGTCCACTTCCTGCTTTGGCATCGATACGAAAGCACGCGCCTGCGTGCGGACGATGAAACGACTTTTTACGCTTAGAGGAGTAGCGAGCATGCAGTACGGTCGTTTGTTGTCAGCGTTGATGCTGATTGTTTGTGCCCCCTTCACCCAGGCGGGGCCGATTACCGCAGACTCGGGATGGATTGGGTTCTGTTTTGGGGGAAGTGGATCGGCTGCCTATGCGGGATGCCAGAACGAGGCGAATTCCGCACTCACTTCATCAGCCACCTCCGGTAACGCGTTTACCTTTAATACCGAGGGCAGTGTCCGGTTAACCATCACGGACGCCTTTGACAGCGGTGACACCTTTAACGTCTTCAACGATACCGATCTGCTCTTCAAAACAGCGGCTCCAACCCTGAGCAAGAGCGGGGTGTCCAACCCTGATGCAGCCCTGGCCGATGCGGCTTACAGCAGTGGCAGCATTATTCTGGGTGCCGGAAGCTATTCCATCAATATTTTCGCCGATGCCAGCCCATTGGGCGGTGGCGGGGCCTATCTCCGGCTGGACAGCATTCTGCTTCCCGAAGATGAACCGGTGGTTGGTACCCAGACGGCTGCGGCCGACGAGCCCGATACGCAAGCGGTTTCCGTCGACGAGCCCGGTACCCTGGCACTCTTCGGACTGGCACTGCTGGTTCTGGGCATGCGCCGGTTCCGCCGCCACCACTGAGCGATACGTCCGGCAGGTCGGTTAAATGGAGCGCTCGACGCTACAACCGGCTTGTCGGCATACCACGACGCCTTTATAGTGAAGCCCTGAAGCGGGCGTAGCTCAGTTGGTAGAGCATCAGCTTCCCAAGCTGAGGGTCGCGAGTTCGAACCTCGTCGCCCGCTCCAATCTCCCTCCCTGTCAGATTTCACCGGATTGTATTGAGCTTCTCGGCGGCACCTCTTCGGGCTGATGGGCGCCGGCATTTTCGGGTGGGCCGAACACCACCTGCAGCCGCGTCCACAGGCTTAGTCCCGGCGTTAGTGCTTCCCGCAGCATGTCCCGCCATTCATGGAAGTTCAGCGTGATCGGGTTGTGGCTGCGAATCTGGCGCGGGATGCCATAGATCACGTCCTCTTCCTCGGGCACGAAGGTGCCGAACAGCCGGTCCCAGATGATCAGAATGCCGCCGTAGTTCTTGTCGATGTAGCGCGGGTTGCGGCCGTGGTGGGCGCGATGGTGCGATGGCGTGTTCAGGACCCATTCCAGCGGACCCAGCTTGGGCACCACCTGGCTGTGGATGAAGAACTGGTAGGCCAGGCTCAGTGCCACGCTGAATAGCACTGCTTCCGGCGGGAATCCGATCAACACGATCGGCAGCCAGAACAGCCACATGCCGGTAATGGGATAGGTGACACTTTGGCGGAACGCCGTGGAGAAATTCAGGCGTTCAGAGGAGTGATGCACCACGTGCGAACACCAGAACCAGCGAATGCGGTGGTGAGCGCGATGGAACCAGTAGTAGAAAAAGTCCTGCACCAGCATCAGCAGCGCCAGCGTCCCCCAGGTGAGCGAGATGTCGAACAGGCGGAACTGGTACGCAGCGGTGTAGATACCGATGAGCAGCAGGGCGAAAACCGCATCGCTGGCCTGGTACAGCGCCGCCAGTACGGTGTTGCTGACGGTGTCGGCCCAGGTATAGCGGGCGGTGGGAAAGCGCGCCGGCCGTCGGCGCAAATACAGGAATTCGGCCAGAATGGTCGCCAGGAAAATCGGCGCCAGGCCCAACAGCATCCACTGTGGATCGAAGCCCAGCAATGTCGTAACGGTTTGCTCTTTCATGGTTCGGTACTATCTTTCTGGATGATATTTGCCAATTTAGCGCCCCGAAGCGTCTGCTGTCTTTGCCACTGGCGACGTGGTTCCTGGCGTTAAATGACATATTCCATCCCGAGTAAGGATAGCGTTATGCGACCCGTTGAAAGTCGTGGTTTCACCCTGATTGAACTGGTGGTGGTCATTTCCGTACTGGCCATCCTGGCGGCTGTGGCATTGCCGCGCTTTATCGATGTGGCCGACGCCGCCCACGAGAACGCGGTGCGGGCCACCGGCAGCGGTCTGCAGACGGGCGTGGTCATGGTACGCTCGCAATGGTTTGCCAATGGCGCCCCGGGTGGCGGGGTCGAGAACATTCAGGGGTTCGGTGATGATACCGTGGATGTGAACGGCAATGGCTGGCCCACTGGAGTCAGTGGCAACACCACGTCTGCCGGCATGGGTACAACGGAGTGCCTGGAGCTTTGGCCCGCGCTTTTCCAGGGCTCGGCGCCAACAGTCTCAACCGGTACTGACGCCGATTACCAGGTCACGGTGGGTACCGGTAACAATGAATGTGTCTACACCTACCAGAAAGACAATACCGGCAACAGTATCGGTTATGATGCGGATGAGGGTATCGTGTCGGTAACCATCAATTAACCGGCCGGACTTTCCGCCATCGAACGACCGCTCCTCTATGGCAGACGCAATTGACCCTGAGGGCAGGGAGAGCCCTCTGCATCCCACCCCCGAAATCAATGCCCTCTACCTCCGTGGGTTGCGTGACTACCTGCTGCGCCACGGGATCGATCTCGATCGGTTCATGGCCGCTCATCGTCTCGAGGCCGGAATCTGCGATGCACCCCGGGTGCGCCTGCATGCGCGAATCTATCAGGCGCTGCTGGTGGATGCCGGCCGCCTGACCCAGGATCCCGATGTCGGTCTGCATGTGGGTGAACACATCCGGCCGGGCCATTACGGGGTGTTGGGCTTTGCCGTCATGGCCTGCCGCACGACCGCGGAGGTCTACCGCCGGCATGAACGCTACGAGGATCTGGTTGCCAGTATCGGTCGTTCCCGCTACCGGCAGGAGGGTGATCGGGTTTACCTGACCTGGGACACGGGTGATACCCCCTGGCATCGGGCGGTCTTCGACGAGACGCTGGCCAGCTGGGTGACGTTTGCCCGCTGGCTGGTCAGTCGCGACGATCACGACCCGCTGGAGGTGCATTTCCCCTACCCGCAACCGGCTTCCATTCGCGAACACGAGCGGATCTTCCGCTGCAGGCTGGTGTTTGGCGCCCGCTTTGCGACTGTGGTCTTCCCGGCCGCCTTTCTTGACCTGCCGCTGGCACAGTTCGACCCCACCCTGTGCCGGCTGATGGATGAACGGGCCGAAGAAGAGCTTAAGGCCCTCGGCGGTGGCGACTGGATCACCCGCGTGCGGCGCCAGATCGTCGGTCTGCTGTCAGAGGGGGAAGTCTCCCTGGGGCGGGTGGCCGAGGGTCTCGATTTGTCAGAGCGGGCCCTGCAGCGGCGTCTGCGGGATGAAGGCTACGGTTACCAGCAGGTGCTGGACGACACGCGCCGGACCCTGGCCCTGGAATACATCCGCGATCCGGGCATTACCCTGGCCGAAGTGGCCTTCCTGCTCGGCTTTGCGGATCAGTCCACCTTCAATCGTGCGTTTCGGCAGTGGACGGGGCAGTCGCCCGGGAAGTATCGGCGGGAGGTGGGGGAGTAAGTAGTGGCGAATATGGGATTAAGTCGGAGTTGGGTGTTAGGGGTGGTTGTTGGACGTCGGACGTCAGACGTTTTCCCCTCACCCCGGCCCTCTCCCCGGCGGGGAGAGGGGGGGTTTAATAGAGAGTTCAGTGCAGCTTTAACCGCGGTTGCAAGCGTCGATTGATCTTGTCGTTCAGCCACAGCATTGCCGTGCGGATCACGCCGTGCAGTGCCAGCTGGTGCATGTGGTAGAGCGAGATATAGAACAGCCGGGCGATCTTGCCCTCCACCAGCAGGCTGCGCCGGGAAATATTGCCCATCAGGTTGCCCACGGCGGTATAGCGGCTGAAGTTGATCAGGGAGCCGTAGTCCCGGTACTGATACGGTAGCGGCGATTCGCCCTCCAGACGGCGCTCGAGGCTGCGCAGTAACAGGGACGCCTGTTGGTGGGCGGCCTGGGCACGTGGCGGTACGGGGCGGTCGCTGTCCGGTTGTGGGCAGGCGGCACAGTCGCCGAAGGCGAAGACGTCCGGATCGCGCGTGCTGGACAGATCCTGGTGGACCACCAGCTGGTTGATGCGGTTGGTCTCCAGGCCGTCGAGTTCGGCCAGCCACTCGGGCGCCTTGATGCCGGCGGCCCAGACACACATGTCGGTCAGTTGCTCGCGGCCGTCCTTGAGGCGCAGGCGGTCGGCCTGGACCTCGGCCACCGGGTTACCGGCCAGCACCCCGATATCGAGCCGCTCCAGCTCCCGATGGGCCTTGCGTGACAGCCGTTCCGGCAGGGCGGGCAGGATCCGGTCCGCCGCTTCCACCACGGTGATTTCCACATTGCTGGCCCGCATTTCCTTGAGCCCGTAACTGGGCAGTTCCCTTGAAGCATGGCGCAGCTCGGCGGCCAGCTCGACGCCGGTGGCGCCGGCACCGATGATGCTGATACGCAGTTTGGCTTCCTGGGGCCGCTCGGCCTGGTAGTTCTTGCGCAGGTAGGTGTTGAGCAGCAGCCGGTGGAAGCGCCGGGCCTGGTCGAGGCTGTCCAGGAACAGGCAATGCTCCTGCGCGCCGGGCGTGCCGAAATCGTTGGCGGTGCTGCCAATGGCCATGACCAGGGTGTCGTAATGCAGCGTCCGTTGCGGGACCACCTCGGCCCCCTTCTCGTCGTTAATCGGCGCCAGGGTGATATGCTTTGAAGCCCGGTCTAGGCCGGTCATGCGGCCGAGTTGGAACTCGTAGTGGTGGCGTTTGGCATGGGCCCGGTAATTGACCTCGTTGGCGGCAGAATCGAGCGAGCCGGTGGCCACCTCGTGCAGCAGCGGTTTCCACACGTGAGTGGGCACGGCGTCCACCAGGGTGATACGGGCCTTGTCCCGCTTGTCCAGCCGGCGACCCAGTTTGGTCGCCAGCTCCATGCCGCCGGCGCCGCCGCCGACGATGACAATGTGGTGAATTGGGCTGTTCATACAGCGCTCCCAAGTTGATATCGACAGCCAAGACCGCTCGAGAGGAACGGGCTTGGCTGTGCGACACCAGAGGTTCGCCTGACGCGACGGCACTATACTACAGCCAGTGGGCGTTCGTGAGAAATGTGAACTCTGTCTCGCGGGTTGGGCGCGAATCGGCCTCGGGACTGGTTGGCCCAGGGGGCGATGTATCAGCGCACGGCCCGCTGGCGCAGGCGTGCCGGCTGGAAATAGGCGTCGTCGGGGATGGGGGCGTCGTAGGTGCCCAGCCCGCCTTCACCGTTCATCAGGCCCTTGACGTTGTAGCGGCCCGTGGGCAGGTCGTGGAAGACGTCGCCCACGGTCATGGTCAGGGGGATATCCGGGATGGTCAGGGGATGGGCCACATTCACCCGGATCAGCTTGCCACTCAGGTCATAGCTTTCGGCCAGCAGAATGCTCCAGCTGTCCTCGTCGATGTAGAACACCCGCTTCGAATAGAGATGCCGCTTGTCCGGTTTGAGCAGGCCCACCACCCGCCACACCCGATGACGCTCCCAGCGCACGAAGTCGGGGTTGAGGTGGTGGGGGGTCAGCAGCTCGTCCAGGGATGCGGTGGGCAGGCGGTAGTTGTTGTACGGCACCCAGCGCTCCGTGCGGCCGTCGAGGTGCCAGGCATAGAGATCGGTGTGGCCGTTGAACATGTCGGTATCGTCCACGGTCCGCAGGTTTTCCGCCATGACCGCCGGGCTGTCATGACTGGTGTAGGGCAGGCGGCGCACGCGCCGTTGAGCCTTGTCGTAGGTCCAGGACAGGCGGGTCTTCTGGGGGTCGTTAAGGAAGTCAATCAGCAGAAAACCGCCCCCGGCCATGCGGCTGGGCGACAGGATGAAAGACGAGTAGTACAGCAGAATATTGTCGCGATTGTCGTCATCGGTTCGCCGGTTGGTGGGAAAGGCTATTTCCTGCCGGGAGCGGAACAGCTTGCGCTTCCCCGACGGCCAGACGGCCCCCTCCACTTCCACCCGGCGCAAAAAGGTTCCGCGGAAGCGCAACAGATGATTCCACACCGCTTGCACACCCTTGTCGATGACCGGGAAAGGGATGCCAGGGTGTAGGTTTCCGATACCACGCCCCTCGGGTAGCAGGTAGGCGCTGTCGCGGTTTTGTTCTGTCCCCTGGTAAATCCACTGCGGCGCGGCAAAGGTCCGGTGGGAGGGGTAGATGATCATGCGAAAGGTATTCGGGTAGGCCTCAAACAGCGCCTTCTGGCCTGCGGTCAGCTGCTTTGCATACCGGGCCATGTTGGCGGCCGTAATGGTCAGCCGGGGTTTTTCGTCGGCAAACGGATTGGGTGGGTAGTGGTCAGGCCCGATCGTCAGGTCCGGGTTATGGAGGCCCCCGGTCCAGGGCGGGATGGTACCGTCGGCATTGCCCGCTTTCAGGCTGCCCATGGGCGTCAATACCTGACCATGGGCGGTCAGCCCAAGCAGGCAGAATGTGGCCAATAGCCAGAGGGTACTGCGTCGTCTCATGCCAGGGTTCCGGTGTGCTCCGATTTGCCGGCCGTGGCAATGCGATTGCGTCCTTCGGTTTTGGCGCGGTAGAGCGCGGCATCGGCGGCTGCAATCAATTCGTTATCCGATTGTCCTTCGACGGGCTGTATCGCCGCCACCCCGATGCTGGCAGTGTAGTTGATCTGCTGGCTTTCAAAGCGAATCGGGCTGGACTGCAGCACGTGACGGATCTTTTCCGCCAGCTCAGCGGCGGTGGCCAGGTCCGTGTCCGGCAGGATGATGGCGAACTCCTCGCCACCAAACCGGGCCAGAATATCGGTCTTGCGCTTGAAGCTGTCACGAAAACACTGGGCGGCGTGCTTGAGAACGGCGTCGCCGGCGAGGTGACCGTAGGTGTCGTTGACCCGCTTGAAGTGGTCCAGGTCGATCAGCAGCAGAGACAGCCAGTTGTGCTGCCGTTGGCCGATGCTCATCTGCGTGGCCAGCGCTTCGTCGAAGTAGTAGCGGTTGCGCAGCCCGGTCAGGCCGTCGCGCAGACTGAAGTCCCGCAGCAACGCCTCCCGCTCACGCAGGTCCCGGCGCATCTCATCGAGGGATTCGGCCAGCTGCTGCAGTTCGTCCTGGGTGGTCACCGTGATGGGTTGATCGTAGTGGCCCCCGGCAACCTGCTTGGCGGCATCGCGCAAGCCCGTCACGGTCCGTTTGACCGTGCGGTAGAAGCCGATCAGCAGATAGACAATCAACAGCAGCAGCGCCAGCAGGCCAGTGGCGGCCAGTAACAGGTGGTTGCGCTGGCTTTGCCAGGCCGTCTGAAGACTGTTGTCCAGGGCGTCCAGCGCCTGGAATACGCTGTCCTGAATGGCGTCGATCTCGTCCGTCACGGCCTCGTCATAGGCGGTCCAGGGTGTGTCCAGTTCGATCACCTGGATCAGGTGCTGATCGAACAGGCCCCGTATGCGGCTGGCGGCGCGGATCATGCTCTGTTGCAGCTGTTGGGCCACGGTATTCTGCAGGGCGATGCCGTCCAGGCGCTGGATGTCGCTGTCGATATTGCGCCAGGTCTGTTCCAGCAGCCGTACCGAACCGGTGTCCACGTACTGACGGAACAGGAAATAATCCCCCATGCTGCGGGCCATGCCCAGATGTTCCTGCACCCGGGGTAACGTTTTGAGCATCAGGTTGGAGACCTGGTCGAGGCCGGGGAGGTCGATGGCCTGCAGGCCGGCGTCAGTGGCCACCAGGTATTGCCATTCGTAGGCCTGGGTGACCAGTTGGTTGGCGCTTTCCCAGACCTGTTCGGCGCGAAAGGCTTCCGAGCCGGGATAGAAGTTGGGATTGGCCAGTCCGCGTTTGAGGTTGGCGATGCGGGCTGTTTCTGTGGGGGAATCGGCCTCGACGGTTTCCAGCCGCTGCAACTGGTCACGCGCCTTGCTCAGGGCTTGCTGATAGCTGTCCCGTGCGGCCTGGGTCGGGGTGCCGGTCGCCTGCAGGGGAGCCAGGTCGCGGACGCGTTCGAGGTCGTGAATCAGCACCGTGAGTTGCCGGAAACGGGTCGCGCTGTCCTGAATCTGGCTGATTGCCCTGAGTTCCTGGAACTGGCCCACCAGCAACTGCCCGGTAAGCACCAGCAACGGAATGCCGAACAGTGCCGATACCAGCAGGAACTTGCCGGTATAGCTGAGACGGCCCATCAATCGTTGTGCGGGTTTGAAGACCGACATGCCTGGAGTCCTGTCCCCTTGTCAAAAACAATCGCCTGTGCGGCGGCATGATCATCACGCACGATCCGGGATAATGCGGTCACCTCCGGAAGAAGCGGGTGTTTCAGGCTGTGTCCCCTAAAGCGACACAGATACCAACCTTGGTTAGCAGTTTAGCACCGGTAAGCGGTAAAAATTGTAAAAGCTCGTCCCATAATGGCCTGAAGCGCCCATAATTTGCACATTACTTCGGAAAGGCACACTATCAAACACGTATGGTTCAGCAACATCGTTACTTTGAGGTCAATCGGGACGGGCGCGACTATATCGTCGGCGACGTCCACGGTGAGTACGACCGCCTTCAGGCGGCCCTGGCGAAAGTCCGCTTTGATGCTGCGGTGGACCGGCTGTTCTGCGTCGGTGATCTGGTGGATCGCGGCCCGGACAGCGCCGCCCTGATTGCCCTGCTGGATGAGCCCTGGTGTTTCAGCGTCATCGGCAACCACGAAATGATGTTGCTGGAGAGTGAAGATAATGCCCAGGCGCGCATGGCGCATGATCTCAATGGGGGCGACTGGTTCTACCGTTTAACGCCCTTTGAGCAGGCCCGCATCCGGGGGCGCGTGAGCCAGGCCTGTGCACTGGCTTTCTCGGTTGACACACGATGGGGCACGCTGGGCATTATTCACGCCACCGCCCCCTCGGACTGGAGCACGGTTCAGGAGGTCCCTCTGGAGCCAGGGCACTGGGATGAACTGGTGTGGGACCGCACCGATTACCGCACCGCCCTGAGCCGACCGGAACTGATTACCCCGGTAAGAAATGCGGCGTACGTGGTGCACGGGCATGTCTCTTGCACGAACGTCCTCAGGGTGCAAAACCGCTTCTGGATCGACACGCTTTACCGCGGCGGTCATCTGTCGCTAGTGGCCATCGAGCAACTGCCCGATTGGCCCCAGGGTGCCTGATTCAGGCGGTGGCAAACGCGGAGTGACGCATGATCGACGAACAGGCCGTATTGACGCAGTGGACGGCAGACGGATTTAGCTGTGGCGAATGGTCCGACCCGCCCGGCGCGGTGTGGGAGGACAATTGCCACATCGTGGAGGAACGCATGCTACTGCTGGAAGGTCAGCTCGAATTGATCATGGACGGGCATTCCCAGTGGCTGGAGCATGGTCAGGTGGTGTGTGTGCCGGCAGGGAAGGTTCATACGGTCCGTAACCCAGGCCACGACCACAATCGCTGGCTGTACGGGTATGGTCCAACCGGCCAGGAATAAAACCGGTAAAAGGGCGTGATTGGCAACACCGTGCGGATTTTGCTAGGTTTTTTAAGCTTCAGGCGATTAAGCGACATGAAATTGCCTCAAACCATCCGCGCCGCCGAAACGTACACAACAATGAGCGGAGCCTGCCCAATGGGCTCCATCAGGCGGAAGGAAATCATTTGCCGGGCGCACGGACGATCACCGGAAAGGGCTGCTGAGAAACCGCAGTCAGGCGTTTTCGGGGTCGACGAAGTAGTGCCCAATCGAGGGGCAATGCCCCCAAGAGCGCTGTCGGGGTCGACAATATAATGAAACCCAAAGTAGTCGTGAAGCACCTCTTCAAGGTCTTCGGTGACAATCCGGAAGAGGCGATGAACCTGGTCAACCAGGGCGTCGCAAAGGCCGACATCTTCAAGCAAACCGGGCAGACCGTAGGGGTCAACGACGCCTCCTTCGAGATCTACGAAGGCGAAATCTTCGTGGTCATGGGGCTGTCCGGTTCCGGTAAATCCACTCTCGTACGTCTCCTCAATCGTCTTATCGAACCCACCTCCGGCGAGGTCTGGGTGGGTGATCAGAACATCGCGGCGCTGTCTGACAGCGAGCTCAACCAGCTGCGCCGGACCAAGATGAGTATGGTCTTCCAGTCCTTTGCCCTGATGCCGCACATGAACGTGCTCGACAACGCGGCTTTCGGTCTGGAGCTCTCCGGTGTTCCGCGGGAGGAACGCCACAAGAGGGCGCGGGCGGCACTGGCCCAGGTGGGGCTGGAAGCCAATGCGCGCAGCTATCCGGACGAACTGTCCGGTGGCATGCAGCAGCGGGTGGGCCTGGCTCGCGCCCTGGCCAACGATCCCGAGATCATGCTGATGGACGAGGCCTTCTCGGCCCTGGATCCGCTGATCCGGACCGAGATGCAGGACGAGCTTGTCAAACTGCAAAAGGATTCCAAACGTACCGTCGTGTTCATCTCCCACGATCTGGACGAGGCCATGCGCATTGGCGATCGCATCGCCATCATGGAAGGCGGTCGTGTGGTGCAGGTGGGTTCTCCGGACGAGATCCTCAAGAATCCGGCCGATGATTATGTGCGCTCCTTCTTCCGCGGGGTGGATGTCAGCACCGTGCTGTCCGCGCGCGATATTGCCGGCCGTCAGCAGGTTACCGTGATCGAGCGTGAGGGTGCCGGCATTCCCGCGGCCCTGGAGCGGCTGCGGCGCAACGAACGGGACTACGGCTACGTGGTCAGCCCGGACAAGACCTTCCACGGCGTGGTATCGGTCGATTCACTGCTGAAAACCAAAGAGCAGGACGGCCGGATATCCGACGCCATCCTGAAGGATATCGAGCCGGTCCAGGCCGATGCACCACTGAACGACATTATCGGTCAGGTGGCCGAGGCGCCCTGCGGGCTGCCGGTCGTCGATGCACAAGGCCACTATCAGGGCGTGATTTCCAAGGCCGTCCTGTTGCAGGCGCTTGACCGGGAGGGGGAATAAGCATGGCGAACGAACAGCAGACACCCGAGCACGAAGCGGTACCCTATCAGAGCGATACCGGCTCCAATCCCTGGCTGGACGCATCTTCAAAGGCCGATCAGCCACCTGCCGCTCCGGATACCGCGCCGGATGCCGCGAGCAACCCCTGGGGCGCAGCCAGCAGTCAGTCTCCCCCGGCCGATGGCAGCAGCTGGCTCGACAAGGCGGGCCAGGTCGACCAGGTGCACAACACCTTTGCCGAACCGTTCAAGACCGAATGGTTCGATATTCAGACCGGAGTGGAACACGGTATCGACTGGATCGTAGATCACTTCCGGGTTTTCTTTCAGGTGGTCAAACAGCCCGTTGAATGGGCCCTGAGTTTTTTCGACGCCACACTCATGAGTGTTCCACCTCTGCTGATGGTGCTGTTTTTCGGCCTGCTGGCCTGGCAGCTGGCGGGCTTGCGCCTGGCCATTGGTGCGGTGATCGGCATGACACTGATGGGGGCGATCGGCGCCTGGACCGAGGCCATGACCACCCTGTCCCTGGTGATCACCTCGGTGTTGTTCTGCATGCTGATCGGTATTCCTTCGGGTATCTGGATGTCCAAGAGTGACCGGGTCGCGACCGCGATCCGGCCGATACTGGATGCCATGCAGACCACGCCGGCCTTCGTCTACCTGGTGCCTATCGTCATGCTGTTCGGCATTGGCAACGTACCGGGGGTCATCGTCACCATTATCTTTGCGGTGCCGCCGGTCATTCGCCTGACCAACCTGGGTATCCGGCAGGTGCCGGCCGACCTGGTGGAGGCGTCCCGCTCCTTTGGCGCCAGCCCCCGCCAGCTGCTGTTCAAGGTGCAGCTGCCGCTGGCCATGAAAACCATCATGGCCGGGGTCAACCAGACCCTGATGCTGGCACTGTCCATGGTGGTGATTGCCTCCATGATCGCGGTGCCCGGACTGGGTCTGATGGTACTGCGGGGCATCGGCCGGCTCGACATCGGTCTGGCCACGGTAGGCGGTATCGGCATCGTCATCCTGGCCATCATTCTCGATCGCATGACACAGGCTTTGGGCACGGAATCCCGGGCGCGTGGAACCCGTCACTGGTACCAGTCCGGTCCGGTGGGCGTGATCTACTCGCTTGTGAGCAGGAACAAGGAGGCTTGAGCCGCGGGCCCGGGCACGGACTCTGTGCCTGAGGTCGGCGGCTGGGGAGCGCTGTAACGTTAGGCGCTCCCCGCAGAAATACCATTACAAACAAACGAAAGAATGAGGAGAAAGCTGATGCAATTCACCAAAGCGGTGACAGGGGTACTGGTGGCCGGGACGCTCTCGGCGGCCGTCTTTGCGGATGACATGAAACCCGGAGAGGGCGTTGAGGTACAGGCCATCCAGAGCCCGATTGCCGAGGAAACGTTCCAGACCATGCTGGTGAACGAAGCCCTGCGTGAACTGGGTTACGACGTGAAACCCATCCAGGAAGTGGATTACAGCGCCGGCTACACCTCCATTGCCAGTGGCGACGCCACCTACCTGGCGGTGAACTGGTACCCGCTGCACGAGCAGATGTACAACAACGCCGGCGGGGATGACGTCTTCTACCGCAAGGGGCATTACATCAGCGGTGCGGCACAGGGCTACCTGATCGACAAGAAGACCGCCGACAAGTACGGCATCGACAACATCGGTGACCTGAAAGATCCCGAGATCGCCAAGATCTTCGACACCGACGGTGACGGCAAGGCCGACCTGACCGGCTGTCAGGCTGGCTGGGGCTGTGAGGCCGTGATCGAGTACCAGCTGGATGAGTTCGGCCTGCGTGACACGGTCGAGCACAACCAGGGCACCTACGCCGCGATCATTTCCGACACCATCACCCGCTACAAGAAGGGCGAACCGATCCTGTACTACACCTGGACGCCCTACTGGGTCTCCGGCATCCTGGTTCCGGGCAAGGACGTGACTTGGCTGGAAGTGCCCTACTCCGCCAACCCGAACGGTTCCGACACCGAGCTGCCGAACGGCAAGAACTACGGTTTCGAGATCAACAGCGAGCGGATCGTGGCCAACAAGGAATGGGCTGAGAAGCATCCTTCCGCGGCCAAGCTGTTTGAGGTCATGAAGCTTTCCGTGAACGACGTCAGCGCGGAGAACATGCTGATCCGTGAAGGCGAGGATTCCCAGAAGGACATCATGAACCACACCCGCGCCTGGATCGACAATCACCAGGACACCTTCAACAGCTGGCTGGAAGAGGCTCGCGCCGCAGCCAAGTAAACACCGCTCACGGTGTGATCGACAGGGCGCCCTGGAGGCGCCCTGTTTCGTTTGCCCCTCCCGAATTTCTCGCTATAGTGGGTGGTGAGCAGGGCGCTGCTGTGGTGTGCCAGGGTGCCTGAGGCCAATTCCCCATTAACCTGCTTTTGATTCAGACGTGACCGTGAAAAAGTTACTGTTTCTGGCGCTTTGCCTGTCGCTTTGGAGCATGCTGGCTGTCGCCAACGTCCAGATTAGCGAAGTGGTGGTCAGGAAGAGCGATCGCCAGTTACTTCTGCTGGACGGCGACAAGCCCGTACGCACTTACCGCATCTCCCTGGGTGACAATCCCCGGGGCCATAAGCTTTACGAAGGCGATCAGCGGACCCCGGAGGGCCATTACGTGCTGGACTGGCGCAATTCGGACAGCGATTTTTACAAGTCCATCCATGTCTCTTACCCCAATGCCCGCGATCGCGCCAAGGCCGCGGAATGGGGGCAGGATCCCGGGGGCAATATCATGATTCATGGCTTACCCAATGATGTGGGGGAGTGGGCCTTCGCCTACGAGGGGCTGGACTGGACCGACGGCTGTATCGCCGTGAGTAATGAGGCCATGGACGAGATCTGGCGCCTGGTGGACGATGGCACACCGATTACGATTCTTCCATGAAGGTCCCGTCATGGATCTGATTTTTCTTATAAAAGAATTGGTTATCATAGCCTGGCGATATAGCGGCCGATGATGACTTGTGCAAAGGCTGTTTTCACGCGGCGGAGCGAACATTACACTGCAGAAGACAGCAAATAACGAACGGGGGACAGCCCCTGTTTCAGGAAAATCTGCACGGAACGCTGTGTGGAAGCAAAAATGACCAATAAGGGGATTTGATGATGCGCAAGATTACGCTTGCTAGCTTTGCTTTGACTGCCGTACTGGTTTCCGGTTGTGCGAGTATGAACCAGGAAGATCAGGCGCGCCTGGATGACGCCACGAGCACTGCCGAGCAGGCTCAGGAAACTGCGAATAACGCGCTGGAGAAGGCGAACTCTGCCCAGTCCCGCGCTGATCAGGCCTACAGCAAGGCCGAAGAAGCCATGAGCACGGCTGAAGCAGCCCGTCGCGCGGCCGAAGAAGCCAATGAGCGTGCCAAGCGCATGCTGGAAAAAGCCAGCCGCAAGTAAGCGTGCCGGCGGCCGGGCGTTCTCAGAACGTCCGGCTATCCCTCCCGACCCTTCCCAGTCTTTCCCCCACTTTCTCCCGCATAGCGATCATCCAGCACCTCGCCAATGCGGTGGGGAATGCCGTCCGCCTGTTCAATCGCTGCTTCCAGCAGGGCCCGCTGTATTTCAACGTCGGGGTGACGCTGGCGGATCTGCTCCAGTTCCCGCTCGGCGTCAGACCATAGACGGTCGGTGCGCTCGGGGGTCAGCTTCTGATTCTCGCTGTGGACTTCGATCCACAACTCCTGGCCCTGCACTCCCAGTTTCACCGGCTCGTCGACGATAGAGACGGCCGTGCCCTTACCCACTTCCCAGACCAGTCGGCTGATGTCCTCGTTGTACATGCGAATGCAGCCGTGACTGACCTGCATGCCGATACCGAACTGCTTGTTGGTGCCGTGGATCAGGTAGCCCTGTTCCGCCAGCTGCAGGGCGTAGGGCCCCAGGGGGTTTTCCGGTCCGGCCGGAATCTTGGCCGGCAGTGGATCCCCATTGGCGGCGTATTCGTCACGAACGCTCTGGGGCGGATACCAGGTGGGGGATTCCAGGCGCATCGTGACTTGTGTCTTTGTCAGCGGGGAGGGGTTCTGTGAGGTGCCCACCCCGACAGGATAGGTCTCCACCTGGTCGCCCTTGAAATAATACAGCCGGAATTCCGCCAGATTGATGACAATGCCCTGCCGCGGCGCGGAGGGTAGTACGTAGCGGGTGGGCAGCACCACCTGGGTCCCATCGCCGGGCAGCCAGGGATCGACGTCAGGGTTGGCATGCACCAGCTCCAGGTACCCGAGGCTCTCGCGTTCCCCAAGCTCGGCAAAGGTGTCCTCGTAGTTCGCTACCAGGACTTGCAGGTTGCCGACCACCGAAGCTGTCGGCGACAACGTAAAGGTGCGCGCCACGGCCAGGGACGGCAGCAGGCTGAGCAACAGTAACCAGCGGCGGGTTTGGGAGCGCATGAACGACTCGACAGCAGTGTTGGACATCCACATCATGGGCACAAGATATACAGCGGCGCTCCGTCGGTCCAGTCTGGGAAACTCACGATGGCTGTACCCGACCGATGGCGTTCCTAGCCAATCTGGATCTCCGCTTCGGCATGCCGGATCATGGAGCGTCGTGGCGTCGCCAGCAGGAAGGCCAGCGTCAGCGGCCCCAGGCGGCCCACAAACATGACCACCATCAGCACCCACTGCGACAGGGTGGAGAGTTCAGGCGTCAGCCCCCGTGATAGCCCCACGGTGCCAAAGGCGGAAACCACCTCGAAGACGACGTCCAGGTAATCGGCTTTCTCCGTCACCGTCAGCATGAAGATGCCCAGGAATACCACCATCATGGCCATGACGCTCACGGCCAGGGCCTTCAGGACGGTTTCGCTGGGGATGCCGCGTCCGAACAGGGTTGGGGCCTGATAGCGCCGTATGAAGCTCCAGGTGGCTGACAGCAGCACGACAAAGGTATTGATCTTGATACCGCTGCCGGTGCTGTTGGAGCCGGCGCCGATAAACATCAACAGGATCAGGATCATGCAGGTGGAGTGGTTGAGGGCACCAATATCCACCGTGTTGAAGCCGGCCGTCCGCGGCGTCGTGGCCTGGAACCAGGCGGCCCACAATTGCTCGCCCCAGCCGTCCATGCCCTCCAGGGTGGCGGGGTTGTCCGATTCCAGCAGCAGGATCAAGACCATGGCCGCCACGTTGAGGCCCACGGTAGTATAGAGCACCAGACGGGTGTTGATGGGCAGATGGCCCTGTTCCCGATAGCTGATGAGGCTGACCATGACGGCAAAGCCGAGACCGCCGAGCACATAGAGTGCACTGATCACCAGATTGATGCCGAAGCTCCCGGAATAATCCATCAGGCTGTTGGCTGACAGGCCGAAGCCGGCGTTGTTGAAGGCCGAGATCGAATGGAACAGCGCCCACCAGCTGCCCTTGCTCCAGCCCATGTCGGGAATCCAGAATATGGCCAGCAGGACGAAACCCACGGCCTCCAGGGTCAGGGCCATGCGCAGTACGGCCATACTGGTTTTCTTGACGCTGGAAAGGCTGGTCTGGTTGATGGCCTCCCGGGCCACCAGCTCGTGACGCAGGCTGATACGGTGGCCCAGCATCAGCAGCGTGACGACTGAAAAGGTCATCAGGCCCAGGCCGCCAGCCTGAATCAGCAGCATCAGGACCAGTTCACCCCACAAGGTAAAGTGGCCTCCCACATCCACCGTTACCAGACCGGTGACCGTCACCGCCGAGGTCGCGGTAAACAGCGCCTCCTGCCAGCCCACCGGCTGTTGGAGGCAGATGGGCAGCTTGAGCAGCAGGGTGCCCAGCAGAATCAGGAACAGAAAACCCCCGGCCAGTATGGTTGGGGGGCTCGCCCGCCAGATCCGTTCGTAGGACCGCAGGCCGTAGCGCGGCAATCGGCTGGGATTCCAGCGGGTCATAGGGTGTCGGCCATCGACTTCAGTTGGTCGAGCGGCCCGCAGAGCACCAGCTTGTCACGTTCCTGGACGGTGTACTGGGGATCCGGACGCAGGTTCATTTTCTCGCTGCGCTTGATGGCCAGCACGTGCACTTCCGATTCGGCGTTTTCCAGCAACTCCTCGACGGTGCGGTCCGACAATCCCTCGCCGGCTTCCACCTCGACCACGAAGTAGTCATCCCCCAGCGCCAGGTAATCCCGGATCATCGGGTAGTTGAGCGCCTGTGCGGCCCGCAGTCCCATTTCATATTCCGGGTGGATGATGCGGGTGGCGCCGAGCTTCGCCAGGATGCGGTGATGATCGAGGGTAATCGCCTTGACCCAGACATCCTCCATGCCCATGTCCTTCAGGTGCAGGGTGCACAGCAGGCTGGCTTCGAGGTTCTCGCCGATGGCCACCATGATGCTGTCGAAATTCTCGACATTGAGTTCCTTCAGCGCCTGTTCGTTGGTGGCGTCGGCAATGACAGCATAGGTCAGCTCATTGGACATCCGGTCCACGGCCTGCTGGCTGATGTCGGCACCCAGGACTTCATGCCCCAGCCGAATCAGCTCGCGGGCCACGGTGCGGCCGAACGTGCCCAGCCCTATCACCGCGAATTTGCTCATAGTGCCTGTTCCTTTTTGGCTTGTGCGGTTTGATCGTGGCACTTGCTGCGCTTCCGGTCCAGCCCCTGTGGCCGCTCCCCGTGCAAACCTACGGCAGCCACCAGCTGCTGATGCCCAGCACAATGAAAACCAGGCAGGCGCTGATGCGCAACGTTTTCAGGGGTAGCTTGGCCAGAATCGTCTGCGCCGCGATCAGCACCGGGACATTGGCGAGCAGCATGCCCAGGGTGGTCCCCGAGATCACGGCGAAAAGACTGTTGTAGTTGGCCGCCAGAACGATGGTCGCCACCTGGGTCTTGTCGCCGATTTCAGCGAGGAATAACAGGATGGTGGTGGCGAGGAAAGGGCCGTAGCGGAGCAGTGGACTGTCCGGTTTCTCATCGTCGTCGGGAATCAGGACCCACAGTCCAATCAGGATAAAGCTCACGCCGACAATGGGGCCCAGCCAGCCCTCGGGGATCCAGTGCGTCAGCCAGTCACCCAGCCAGGCGGAAATGCCGTGATTGATGAGGGTGGCGATCAGGATGCCGGCCAGGATGGCCCAGTGATTGCGGTAGCGGGCGGCGAGGAACAGGGTCAGCAACTGGGTTTTGTCGCCCATCTCGGCAATGGCAACGCCCAGGGTTGAGGCCAGGAAAGCTTCCATCGGGATACTCCGGGGGCGGGAAGGTTCAAAGACGCACGGATACACGCCAATCGTCCCGCCCCGGGTGCGATTGGGGTATCCGGGTCTCGTCAATCCCGGTGTCCGGCAGAGGGGACACCCGGTGGGACTCGGCGACCATGAAGCCGGGCTTCAAGTCTGTTGACCGCCGATCCTGCTTTTCGGTTGCAGGAAGACTACTCCCCCAGAAGTGGCTGAATTGTAAGGGATGCCTGGTGGGAGGGCAAGCGTTGGCACTTCAGCCTGCGTCCGAGGCCCGTGCGCCGACTTCCGATTCGCCATGCCTCATCCGCCAGATCGGCACCACGGCCACCAGCCCGCACACGGCAATCAGCCACCAGGCGGCATGATAGGCCTGCAACGCCGGCTGACCGACCGGGTTGGTGGGACCGTACTCGATCAGGATCGCCAGCAGGTTGACCCCGAAGGCACCGCCGATCTGACGGGCGAAGTTGAGGGTGCTGGAGCCGTGGCCCAGGTCGACTTCATTCAGGGGATTGAGCGCGGCAGTGCTCAGCGCCGGCATCAGCAGGGCCAGGCCGATCCGCCCCAGCACCGCGAAGCCGGCCAGGGCGAGGAAGCCGGTTTGCGCCGGCGCCAGGGCAAAGCAGGCGGCGGAGAGGGAAAATGTCACCAGACCGGCGACGACCAGGGCACGATTGCTGGAGCGGTCGGCCCAGCGTCCGGAGATCGGGAACAGAATGCCCAGCGCCACCCCGGCCGGGAGCATGAGGAGTCCCGCATCCGTGGCGCTGAAAGCCAGGGCCGTCTGGGCAAACAGCGGAATCAGGTAAGTGGAGCCGAACAGGCTCAGCCCCAGTACCAGCCCGCCCCAGCAGGTGCGGCGAAAGGCGCTGTTGCGGAACAGGTGCAGCTTGATCAGGGGGTGCGAGACCCGCCGCTGGCGCCGCACGAAGGCCCACAGCAGAGCTGTGGCGCCCAGCCCTTCGGTCAGGGTCCGTGCCAGTTCGGCGGTGCCGTGCTGCAGGAGATTCAGGGCGTCCAGACTCAGGGCCAGAAAGCCGGCCAGGGCCAGGAAGCCCCAGGCATCGAAATGATACGCTGGCCGCCCCTCGGGGCGTCCCGGGAGATAGCGGAGGGCCATGAAAATCCCCGCCAGGGTGACCGGGGCGGGCGCGAAGAACACGTAGCGCCAGCTCCAGTTATCGACAATGAAACCGCCCAGAACCGGTCCCAGGGCGGGCGCCAGGATCACCCCGACGCCATAGATGCCCATGGCCCGGCCGCGCTCCTCGCGGGGGAACACCCGGAACACCACATACATCGCCAGCGGTTGCATGACGCCGGCTGCGGCGCCCTGCAGGATGCGGCTCAGGATCAGCCAGCCGAGGCTGCCACTGAAGCCGCCCCCGATCGAGGCCACGGTAAACAGCGTCATGGCCAGCGGCAGGGTGCGGCGTACGCCCCAGTGGTCGATCAGCCAGCCGGTGGTGAGCATGGTGGCGGTCATGGCCGCCAGAAATCCGGTGACGACCCAGTGCGCCTGGCCCTGGGCCACGCTGAAATGCAGCATGATATCGGGCAGGGCCACATTGACGATGGTGGCGGTCAGCACCGTGGCCATGGTTCCGAGCATCACGGTGCCAACGGCCAACCAGCGCCAGTAAGGACCAAAACGGTCTTCGAGGCGAGCCTGGTCGGTCACGGTGGATCCTGTGTTTCTGGCGAGCGTTAAGAAGCGGCCGGTCTGGTGTGGACCGGCCCGGTGGTGGCGGCGAGGATTAAGACGAGGCTTTTTCGGCGTTGTCGAGAATGCGGTCGAAAACGCTCAGACAGGTCTTGAGTTCACTCTCGCTGACACCGTCCATCAGTTGATTACGCAGGCCCTGGGCGCGTTCGTCAAGGTCGGCCATGAACTGCTCGCCCTGAGAGGTCAGGTGCAGTCTGCGGGCACGACGGTCCTTATCGCAGGGACGACGCTCAATCAGCTGCTGGGATTCCAGGTTGTCCAGAAGGCGAACCAGGGTCGGATTCTCGATCGCCATCAGGTTCGCCAGCTCACGCTGTGTGACACCTTCACCGCCGCGATGCAGGTACACCATGGTGGTCCACCGGGCCTGTGTGACGCCCAGGTCTTTCAGACGCTCGTCCAGCAACTTGCGCCATCGTCGTGAAATGCGGGCCAGGGCAAAGGGAAACTGCTCTCTCATAGTCTGGTCTTCTCCTGTGAAAATCTTTTCTCTCATGTTCATGGGGCCAACCTCGCTGAACTGTCGGTGTGTCAGAGCCGGCCAGGCAAAAAATGACTCAACGTTCAATTTATCGTGTTTTGAACGAAAAATCAGTAGCCTATTGCGACTATTAACTTTTCTTTTACAATTGCTCCATGTCCGAACCACCAATGCGCCCCATGACCGGGTTTCACCGGGATGAGGACGGCGACTGGGTTGCCGAACTGGCTTGCGGCCACAATCAGCATGTGCGCCACAAGCCGCCATTTATCAATCGTCCCTGGACGCAAAGCGAGCAGGGACGCCGTGGCCGTCTGGGCCAGTGCCTGCCCTGTCGCAAATGCGAACGGGGCGAGCCGCCGGATCAGCCTGCCGAGTGAGCGGCCTCGCGGTGGGCGCTTTCGTCATACGCCTCCCACGTCTGGTCGAATTCGTGGAACTCCTCGTTGCGCGGGTCGATTTCCGCAATGATGCCCGCGGAATCGGCCGGCGTCGGAATATAGTGTTCCTGTTCCTCCAGGGGAACGTCGGCACTGCTTTCAATCCGGTAAGCCAATACCCCACATAACAGTACGAGGATGGCGGCATTTCCGATGAATAGCCCCATGGGGCCCAGCAGGCTCATGGCCGCCGAACTGACAACGGGGCCAATGCAGCTGCCCACGCCATAGCTGAGCAACAGGGTGGTGCTGGCCGGCACGATTTCATGGTGCTCCATGCGGTCATTGGTGATGGCCACGGCAATGGGGTAGATGGCCGCGGCCAGCCCCATGAAAATGCCCACACTGGGCAGCAGGACACTAAAGCCCAGCGGCCCGAAGAAGGCGGCCAGCAAACTGCTCCCCCCGGCGACCGCCGCCACCACCATCAGCACCCGGCGACGGTTGAAGCGATCACAGACCAGGCCCACCGGCCAGGCAAAGATCATTGCCGTCACGATGGCAATCGCCATGAAGGTGGACAACTTGCCCGCCTCCAGTCCGATCTGGTTGGCATAAACCGGCCCCATGGCGTAAAACGAACTGATCATCAATCCCCCCACCAGGGCGCCTATCAGCCCCGAGGGCGCCGTCCTGAACAGCGTCGAGAACGCCATGCGCCGAGCGCTTTCGATGTGTGGCGCCGCCCGCCGTGTCATGGACAGGGGCACCAGGGCCAGCACCAATAGCAGCGCCGCAACCGAGAACGGCTCAAAGCTTTTGATGTCACCGACGTTGATCAGCAGTTGCCCGCCGGCGGTCGACAGGAAAAAGATCACCTGATACACCGCGAACAGGGTCGCCCGGTTGCGGTTGGTGGCGGTTGCGCTGAACCAGCTTTCCATCACCAGCATTAGGCCGGCCATGGCGAACCCGCCGACACCGCGCAAAACCGCCCATAACGGCGCTTCCACGGCGAACGGGTAGATCAGTGCGGTGGCGGCCAGCATGGAGCAGAAGACGGCAAAGGCGCGGATATGGCCGGCTCTTTCCACGATTCGCGGGCCAAACAGCGTGCCAAAGACAAAGCCGACCGAGTAACAGACCAGTACCCAACCAATGACAGTGGTGCCAAGGGCCTCTACACTCATACGCACGCCCAGCAACGTCATCAGAAAGGCGTTTCCACTGACCAGAAGAATAATGCTGAAAATCAGTGACGAGAGCGATTGGACTATCCGCGTCATCGGACCTCCGGGCCATGAACGCTGGTGAGTGAACAGGGCTTGGCTCTGATTTGCGACGCCACATCGGTTTCAGCCCTGGTCTTGGCGCCAATCATGTTCCATTGCGAACAGTGTAGGGAGCTATCTAGCCCCCTCCCATACGCATTTCCCGCAAGGCCTGTTCCGGGAGGGCAAGCGCGGGAGTACACAAAAACCCGGCCATCTTGCCTTTTAGGCTTGAGTTGCCCGGTGTATTACGGCATGTTGAGCGACTTTCGATCTGGCGCAGCGTGATTGCATGGCCCACTGGAAACCCGTCATACATATACTGAGCGTTCTGTTGATCCTGCTGAGCATCTTCATGACGCTGCCGGTGCATATCCTGGCCCTGGGCGACCATTCCGACTGGCGGGCCTTCGTGATCTCCGCCTGCATCGCACTGGCCTCCGGCATCGTGGGGTTGGGGTATACCCGGGACAACTCGGGCTACCTCAAACAGAAGCAGATGTTCCTGCTGACCGTCTCCAGCTGGGCGGTGTTGTCCCTGTTCGCCTCCATGCCCCTGGTACTCAGCGGGCAGGGGCTGTCGGTAACCGATGCGGTGTTCGAAAGTGTCTCGGGGATCACCACCACCGGCTCGACCATCCTCACCGGCCTCGACGTGATGCCCGATGACATTCTGTTGTGGCGCTCGCTGCTGCAATGGCTGGGCGGGATCGGGATCATCGGCATGGCGGTGGCGGTGCTGCCCTTCCTGCGGGTGGGTGGTATGAAGCTGTTTGCCACCGAATCCTCGGAATGGACCGACAAGGCCCTGCCACGCACCCGGTCACTCGGCAAGGGGCTGATTTCGGTCTATATCGGTCTGACCCTGACTTGCATGCTGGCTTTCTGGGCCTCGGGCATGACCCTGTTCGATGCCCTCAATCACGCCCTGACCACACTCTCCACCGGCGGCTATTCCACCTCCGACTCGTCCATGGGCAAGTTCGACTCCAACCTCATCCTGTTTGAGGCCAGCATCTTCATGGCGCTGGGCGCACTGCCCTTCTTTCTCTATGTACGCATGCTTAACGGCCATACCACCGCGCTATGGCGGGACGATCAGGTGCGTTTTTTCTTCAAGGTGCTGCTGGGCGTGTCGCTGTTCCTGGCGCTTTATCGCATCTGGCACCAGGAGGAGGATTTCCTGTCCGCCTTCAACGGCGCGCTGTTCAACGTTACCTCCATTGTCACCACCACCGGCTTCGCCTCGGAAGACTATTCCGTCTGGGGGCCGCTGGCGGTTCCGCTGTTCTTTTTCCTGACCTTTGTCGGCGGCTGCTCCGGCTCCACCAGCGGGGGCATGAAGATCTTCCGCTTCCAGCTCTCCATCATGCTCCTGAGGGAGCAGGTGACCCGGCTGTTGCATCCCAATGCCATTCTCAGCCGACGCTACAACCGCCGTATCATCAGCGACGATATCATTGCCTCCAGTGTGGCGTTCAGTTTCATCTTTCTGCTTACGCTGGCTATCATCACCCTCATCCTCGCTTTCCTCGGGCTTGATTTCATGACCAGCCTCACCGGCGCGGCCACGGCCATCGCCAATGTGGGGCCCGGACTGGGCAAGCTCATCGGCCCGGCCGGTAATTTCCAGACGCTCCCGGACGCCGCCAAGTGGGTGTTGTGTGTCGGCATGATCCTCGGCCGTCTGGAAATGCTCAGCGTTGTGGTCCTCCTCACCCCCGACTTTTGGCGTAAGTGACGGTTTTTTGTGGTGTCTCATAGCGCAACCGGGTTGTGGCGCTGTGAAATAAATCACAAAAAATGAACTTTTTTGCCGCATCTGGTCGTATTATGTACAGAAACTAACCAATTTCTGTCGTCCTTCCCAAGTATGTCGCCGATTTTGACGATTAAGCGGCGGAAAACAGAAGGTATAGTTCGCACAGCGCTTGTTTCTTTGAGGGGAGAGATTGGCGCTGGCAGTGATGCGGAAGCGGTGTCTGGGCCTGAGTAATCAGCTGGACGAACCATCCGCGTGGACCCAGGTCAACAATTAGCTGAGCTCAGTGGTATGAAAAAAACAGATTGGCCAATCCGGTGGGATCTTCTCCTGCGCTACCGCCTGATCGAAATCATAGCGCTTTGGGAAGGTCGACTGACCACCAATCATATCTGCCATTCCTTCGGGATTGGGCGACAGCAGGCGTCAAAAGATATCAACAATTACCTGCGTGAAATCGGCCCGGGCAACCTGGCCTACGATCGACACATCAAGGGTTACGTGCCAACCGAGAAATTCACTCCGAAAGTCACCCTGGGTACGCCGCAGGAATACCTTTCGCTGCTGGATCGGAACGCGGCCCTGAAAAAGACCTTTGAAAACCTGGCTGTGGGCCTGCCCAACACCGAGGTGGTGTCGCTGAACGGCAGTGGTGGACGGCCGGAATTCCTGCGTCCCGTCATGCTGGGGGCGCGCCAGAACCGCCGAGTCGAGGTGGGGACGGTCTCCCTGGAGAACCCGGAACCGCAACAGGACCTGATCGAGCCCCATACCCTGGTCTGCCTGGGGTCGCAGTGGCTGGCGCGGGCCTGGAGCGAGAACGAGCAGCGTTACCGCGATTATCGTATCAGCCGGCTGCGGGGCTGTCCGCGGGTGTTGCCACAGAAAAGCCGTCATCGGGTGGGCGAGGACGAGGCCTGGCATACCGAGGTGGGGATTGACCTTTGCCCGGCCAGCCACCTGTCGCCGCAGCAGCAGGCCATCGTGGCGGAAGACTACGGCATGGCCGAGGGCTTCAAACGCATCGAGACCCGCGGCCCGCTGGTGCCCTATGTTCTGGAAGAACTGGCACTGAGTGGAACCCTGGCGGACGCCGGATTGCTTGAAGTGGCCAATGTGGCCGAGCTGGCAGCCTGGCGCAACCAGAACGCCGCCTGATCCTCGCGCTGAGTTCCGACCCGCCCTCACAGCGGTTGTCAGATTGAACCAATCACGTATCCTTTGTTGCGTGATCCTCAACCTGACAACCGCCGTCCTTTATTTTGCCTGCTCAAACTGCACTGATACTGCTCCTGCTCTTCCCGGCCTGGGCGCTGGCCGCCTGTGGTGATCCTGCGACGCCTGTTGGCCAGGTGCAGGGCGCAGGTGCCACTTCTCCGTTACAACACAAAACAGTGACCCTGGAAGCCCGTGTGACGGGCGTCTTTACCGGTCCGGGGCAATGGCGTGGCTTCTATCTGCTGGAAGATCCCGGCGATCAGGATGGCAATCCACGTACGTCCGAGGGGCTGTTCGTGTTCGCGCCGGAGGCTGAAGTCAGGCGTGGTCAGCGTGTCCGTCTGTCCGGGCGGGTCAAGGAATACCATGGATTGACCGAGGTGGTCGCCGGGAAAGCCCTGCAGCCTTGCGGGACGTACACACCGCAAACCCCGCCGGCTTTGAACCTGGCGGAACTGACCCCGGACTCACTTGAAGCCCGCGAAAGCATGCCGGTGCGCCTTGAAGCGGCGACCATCATCGACCTGTATCATCTGGGCCGCTTTGGCGTGCTGAGCCTCGCGGCGCGACGCCCCTTCGTTTCGGATCCGGGGTCGCCGGGGATGTCGGTGCTGCTGGATGATGGCCGGCGTACCCAGCATGTGGCGTTTTCCAGCTTGCCGTTGCAGCCCCAACCGGAGCAACGGCCGCCGCGTCGGGGCGACAGGGTGTCCGGCGGTCCGGTGATCCTCGACTACCGCTACGGCGACTGGCGCCTGCAGCCGGTGGCTCCGTTGCAGTGGGTGGCGGCTAATCCGCGACCGGAGGCGCCTGACGCCCCGTCGCCGGGAACTCTCCGCGTAGCCGCCTTCAACCTGCACAACTACTTCAACGGGCCGGATTTCCCGACGTCCCGTGGTGTCAAAAGCCGGGCAGAGTATGTGCGGCAGACCGAGAAACTGGTCGCCGCCATCCAGGGGCTGAAGGCCGATGTCCTGGCGGTAGCGGAATTGGAAAACGACGGAAGCGAGCCGCACCCGGCCGGGGCCCAGCTGGCCGATGCCCTGGACGGGCAATGGCGCTGGCTGCAGCCACCGGAAGGCCACCTGGGGACCGATGCGATTGCCGTCGGCATTCTCTACAACCGGGACCGGGTCGAACCGGTGGGCAAAGCCCGGGTTCCCGAGTCCTGGGCCCGGGGTAACCGGCGACCGGTCGCCCAGCGTTTCCGGGCCCGTGCGGACGGCGTCCCCTTCATCCTGGTGCCGGTGCACCTGCAATCCAAACGCTGCCATGGCAAACAAAAGGCCATCGTACAGGGGTGCAGTAATGACAGCCGTGTTCGCGCCGCGCGACTGCTGGCGCAATGGCTGGCAAACCACTATCCCGGGGAGCCGGTGGTGCTGGCGGGGGATTTCAATGCCTACGCGGGGGAACCCCCGCTACAGGCACTGCAGGAAGCGGGCTTCCGACGCATCCTGCCTGGCCGTGAGGCCGAGGACGACTACACCTACGTGTACCGGGGCCGCGCCGGTGCACTGGACCATATCCTGGTGACAGCGGAGGCGGCGGACCGTCTTCGTGACCGGGGCGTGTGGCACGTCAATGCCGATGAATGGCGAGGCCTGGAGGGGGCTTCCGGGCCCTGGCGGTCCTCCGATCATGATCCGGTGTTCGTGGACCTGCGCTAGTGTTATGAAGCTACGGAGCACTCAGCCGCCGGGTGGCCTCGCCCGGCCCACCGACGAACTCATGGTGGCTGGCCAGGGCACTCAGCATCTCGGCGGCGTCCTCGTAGTCCGGCTTGTCGCCACTGACCCACAGCGACAGCTCGGCCCCGGGCGTGGCCTTGAATTCCTCCACCACGGGTGCTTCCAGATAACGTCCGCCGGCCGCCTTCACCTGATCATGCAGGGCAATGGCGGTTTCCCGGTCGTGGAGACAGCAGTCAACGATCAGCCGTCCTTCCAGGTCATCGCCCAGAAGCCCTTCCCTGCCGTTCAGCAGGGTCTCCACGCGCTGGGCATTGTCCGGGCACAACAGAATGATGCTGGTGGAGCGGTCCAGCAATGCCCTGGGCGAAGGCACGGTTTCGTAGGCATCCGGCGTCGGGGTGGTTTCACTGTCGCAATAGACGTCCATGACATGCCCCTGTGCCCGCAAACGGGCCGCCAGAGAGGCTCCCAATCGTCCGTAACCCACAACGCCAATCGACATGTGAAAACCTCCTCGAATGTTTGCTTCATCACATTTGTGAAAAAAGCCATTTGGACTCGAAAGTATGGTTGGGGAGAACGGGGCTGGCGTCAATAGCGGTTTTCAGAGCCTTTCATTGGCTTACATGTGTTCACTGATTGACCGACAAACAAGGTTGCCTGCGTCATTTCCGTCATGGGCGTGAACAGTTGTGCACTGCAAAATGGCAGACATAGCCATGAACAGAGCAAGAGTGAGTTGGGTTATGTCAGAGCCTTCCAAGCTACCCGCCGATAGCGGATTGCCAGCTGTCTACTTGCAGTTGCTGATGGAGGTCCTGGAGGATCAGGGCGTGGATTGGCGTGCCCTGCTGACCGAGGCGGGCATCGATCCGGCCTGCCTGTCCATGGAAGACGTGCGCCTGCCGATGGTCTCGGTACGCCGCCTGCTGGAGAGCGCGGTGGCGGCGTCCGGCGAGCCGGGGCTGGGGCTCAAGCTGGCACTGCGGATGCGGTTGCCGATGCACGGTTCCCTGGGGATGGCGGTCATGAGCAGTCAGACCCTGCGCGAGGCCATCAACCTGGCCCAGCGCTACCTACGCCTGCGCACCCCCCTGCTGGACCTGACCGTACGGGAAGAGGGCGACCGGGTGCACCTGGTGTTCACACCCCTGGTGGGTCTCGGCCCCATGCACGGTCCCCTGCTGGATGCCGTGACCGTGGGCGTGGCCACCGTAGGGGGCTACCTGCTGGGGCGGCCGGTGCCGGAGGCGGTGATTCGCCGCCGGGGCAAGGCGCCGGCCTACGTGGAACGCCTCAAGGATCAGGTGCCCACGACGCTGGTCTATGGGGACGAGGAAGATGCGCTGACCTTCCCCCGGCATTATCTGGACGCGCCGCTTCAATACAGCGACAGCCTGGTGGCGCGGCTTTCCAAGGAGCAGTGCGAGCGTACCCTGGAGCGCCTGAGTCGCTCGGCCAGCTTTCACGAGCGGGTCTCCCGGGTGGTGGAGACCAGTCATCCGTTCCCGCCGAAACTGGGCCGGGTCGCCGGCATGCTGTTCGTCTCGGACCGCACCCTGAAGCGCCGTCTCAACGAAGAAGGGGCCACCTACCAGGGCGTAGTGGATGAGGTTCGCCTGCGCCGGGCCAAGGACCTGCTGGCCAATACCGAAATGAGCCTGGGCCAGATCAGCGAGGCCCTGGGCTACGCCGACGCCGCCAACTTCACCCGGGCGTTCCGACGCTGGACCGGATGCAACCCCAGCAACTACCGTTTGCAGGCCCAGCAGCCCCCCTCCGAGGCCATGACCGCCTCCTGACCCCCCGGAATCACCACCGCCCCGACCTCCCCGGGTCGGGGAAATTCCCTATGTCGGTTGCTCATCATTGCGTTTCAGAGATGTTACGGTGAATCCTCACGCGATTGAATGACCAACGAGAGCATTGTTCACGCCGTTTCGTCTGCTCAATGATTGCGAAGCGACGGTTCAATAGGGAGGTGAACATGAAACAGTCTCTGATCGTTTTCACACTGATCCTCGCGCTGGTGCCGGGTATGGCATCCGTCGCATTTGCCGGTCAGGGTCACAATGACGAGGGTGGCCATCAGGGCGCCATGCATTCGGATAACCCGCGGATTGGCGAGCCCGGTCATTCGGACCAGGTGGATCGCACCATCGACGTGACCATGAAGAGCATGGCCTTCGAACCGGAGAAGATCACGGTGGAGAAAGGCCAGACGGTGCGGTTCAAGGTCAAAAACGAAGGCCAGGTGGTGCACGAGTTCAACCTGGGCACGGCCAGCATGCACCAGAAGCATCAGCAGGAAATGAAACAACTGGTGCAGAATGGTGCCATCGAGGGGAGCCGGTTGAACCGGGGCATCCTCAAGAGCAGCGCCAAGGGTGAAGGCATGAGCCACACCCATGAAAACAGTCTGCTGCTGGAGCCGGGCGAGAGCGGCGAGATCGTCTGGCATTTCCCCCGCAAAACGGATTTTGAATTCGCCTGTGACATTCCCGGGCACTATCAGGCCGGGATGAAGGGCGACCTTCAGGTGAAGGCCCAGTAGCGAACTTCCAGACCATCGGGGGCTACTGCTGCAGCGGCAGGGCAATATGCACGCGCAAGCCGCCGAGCAGTGCCCCTGGCCCAAAATCGATGGTGCCGCCGTAGCGCTGGACAATGTCACGGACAATGGACAGGCCCAGACCGTGGCCGTGCACCTGCTCATCCAGCCGATGGCCGCGGGTACCCAGACTGTCCAGCGCCTCCTCGGGCACGCCGGGCCCATCATCCTCCACTTCGATATGCAGCCCCTGACCGTCGCTCAGCAAACGCACGGCGATGGCACGGCGAGCCCACTTTCCGGCGTTATCCGCAAGGTTCCCGATCAGCTCGTTGAAATCCTGCTCTTCCACCGGCCAGTGGGCCTGATCTTCAAAATCCGCTTCGAATTCGAATTGTTTGTCGGGATAAAGCCGGCCAAGCATCCACAGCATGTCGCGGGTCTGGGCCTGGGGCGCGGCCGATTTGCCCGCTTGCGGACCGGCCAGCCGACTGCGGCGGATTTCCCCTTCCAGCTGGTTGCGCAGCTCTTCGAAGCGGGCCCGCATCTGTTGGCGGGCCGGGGCGTCGAACGGCTTGTCAGGGTCGTCCAGCCACTGCATGAGGGCAGAGACGGGCGTCTTGACGCTGTGGGAGAGATTGGCGATGGAACGCCGGGAGCCTTCCAGGCGCCGATCGAGGGTATCGAGCAACGCGTTGAGCTGACGGACGAGACCCTGGAACTCCCGTGGCACGCTTTCATCCAGGCGGGTGCGCTCGCCGCTGCGCAACTCCTGTAGCTCCCGGCCCAACTGCTGCAAGGGCCGCACCGCCAGGTTGACCACCAGGATGATCAGCGCCACCAGCAACACCAGCAGGAAGGCGGAGACCACCCCCACCCAGAGGTGCAGCTGCCCCTGCGCGGCCTCCAGGGCGCCGAAGTCCTCGGCGACGACCACCGCCGCCGGCCGACCGGAGACTGAAAAGTGATCCCGGTAGGCGAGATAGGAGCCGGTGAGGCTGTCGACGGTGACCAGCCGGTTGCTCGCCCGGGTCGTGCCGTCCAGCAGGTCTCTGGCGAAACTGTCGTCGGCCGCCCAGATCCGCTCTCCCACCTGCACCGCAAAGGTGTGGTGAAAACGGTCGAGGGAGTAGGCCTGCTGCATCAGTTGCATATCGATATCGGGGTAGTTGGCCTGGACCTGGCGCTGGATCAGGATGGACTCCTGTTGCAGCCGGTCCTCGAAAAATTCCCGTGACATGCGCTCCAGCAGGCTGCCATGGACGAACCAGGCCACCCCGACGAAGGCGATGGCGAGGGGAAGCAGCCAGATCAGCAAGGTGGCGCGGATCGAACGCGGACTCATGCCGGGAACACGTAGCCCTGGCCACGCCGGGTCTGGATGGCGTCGCGTCCCAGCAGCAGGCGCAGGCGGCGGACATAGGCCTCGATCAGGTTGTGGCTGGGCTCGTCCTCGAGGTTGTAAAGCTGCTCCATCAGGTCGTCCTTGGAGAGGATGCGTCCCGGGTGGGTCATGAAGTAGTGCAGCATGCGGTACTCCATGCCGGTGAGGTTGTGCCAGCCGCCGTCCGGGGCCTGCACTTGCTGGCGGTCCTCGTCCAGCCGATAGCCGGCCACCTCGATCTGGGCGTGGCTGCGACCCTCACTGCGCCGGATCAGCGCATTGAGCCGGGCGATCAGTTCTTCGATGTGGAAGGGCTTGGCCAGGTAATCGTCGGCGCCGGCCTTCAGCCCGTTGACCTTGTCCTGCCAGTCACCACGGGCGGTGAGCAGCAGGATCGGAAGATGGATCCTGCGGGCCCGCCAGGTGCGGAGAATGTCGAGGCCGTTGCCGTCCGGCAGGCCAATATCAAGAATCGCGGCCTTGTAATCTTCCTGTCCGCCCACCGCCAGGGCTTCACGTGCCGAACCAAAGCAGTCCACCGCAAAACCGGCCTGGGCCAGCCGGGGCTTGAGGGTATCGACCAGCAGGTTGTCGTCTTCGATCAGCAATAAGCGCATGGGAATGCCGTTTTTGTTCCGGTCTCGGGGCTGAATGAGGCATTGGCCATGGCAAAGCCTTGCACGGCCAACTGAACTGGTCCTGAATCATGGTTCAGCAAGGATTCAGTTTCCACTTCCATCATGGGCCAGGTTTTTCCAGTATCGACCACCCGCGTGGGTGGCCATCTTCAAGGAGACTATCACGTGACAGCCAAAACATTGCTGACCGCTGCGGCATTCCTGATCACCGTATCCGGTACCACCCTGGCTTCCGGAAATCATGCGGGCGGGCACCATGGTGGTGGCCACCACGGAGCCGCCGTCGGTGAGCCCGGAAAAGCGGCTGAGGTGGACCGGACCATTATCGTGGTCATGAAAGACAACTACTACCAGCCTGAAAACATCACCGTGCAACGGGGCGAGACGATCCGATTCAAGGTAAAAAACCAGGGCAACCTGGTGCATGAGTTCAACATCGGCACTCACGCCATGCATCAGAACCATCAGCAGGAAATGCAGCGCATGGTCTCCCAGGGCATCATCCGGGGCGGAGAGCTGCATCACGAGATGATGAAGAGTCACGGTATGCAGCATAACGATCCCAACAGCATACTTCTCGAGCCGGACGAAAGCGGCGAGATCATCTGGCGCTTCACTGCCGATAGCGACCTGCAGTTTGCCTGCAACATTCCGGGGCATTACCAATCAGGAATGGTTGGCGAGATCGAGACGCGGTAGCTGAGGTCGGCGCACGCTCCTGATAGGGTGCTGTTAGGGTACCTTCAGGTAGGAAAAGGCCATTCGAGCCTTAAGGAGGCAACGTGATGTACGACGACGGATTCGGACACATGGGCGGCTACTTCGGCTTCGGCCATGGTCTCTGGATGCTGGCCCTACTCGCCCTGGTGGTGGTGCCCTTCTGGCGCATCTGCCAGCGGGCGGGCTTTTCCGGCTGGCTGAGCCTGTTGATTCTGGTGCCGCTGCTGAACATTGGCCTGTTGTATTTTCTGGCCTTCGCCGAGTGGCCCGCACGTCAAAAACCGGAGGAGTAAACGATCCTGCAAGTGCTTGATGTGCGTCACCTTGCACGCCTCGAATCGGTGTATGGTGGGAGACTGATACTGTCAGTCGAATGGAGCGGATGGCATGCGGATTACCTTCCTGGGCGGCACCGGCACGGTGACCGGTTCCAAGTACCTGGTGGAGAGCGGTGACACCCGCATTCTGGTGGACTGCGGCCTGTTTCAGGGCTACAAATGGCTGCGACGGCGTAACTGGCAGCCGTTGCCACTGGATATCGACAAGCTGGATGCGGTTTTCCTGACCCATGCCCATCTCGACCACTCCGGCTACATTCCCGTCCTCTACAAGAAGGGCTACCGCAAACCCGTGTACACCCATCCGGCCACGGCGGCACTGTGCAGCATCCTGTTGCCGGACAGCGGGCACATTCAGGAAGAAGACGCCCGCTTCCTGGAACGGCACCACATCAGCAAACATCACCCACCGGAGCCCTTATACGATCAGGCGACGGCGGAGGCCTGTATGGAACTGTTCGAGCCGCTGGAGTTCGAACAGCAGATCCAGGTGGGGGATATCACCCTGCATCTGCAGCCGGTAGGCCACATTCTGGGAGCGGGCAGCCTGATCGTCGAGGCCGATGGCAAACGGGTCGGGTTCTCCGGCGACGTCGGGCGTCCGGACGATATCCTGATGCGCCCGCCGAAGCCGCTGCCGGAGCTGGACATGCTCATGCTGGAGTCCACCTACGGCGATCGCCGCCACGAAGAGGCGGACCCGATGGATGAGCTGGCCACCATCGTCAACGAAACCGCCGAGACCGGTGGCGTACTGTTGATCCCCAGCTTCGCCGTGGGCCGGGCCCAGGCCCTGCAGCATATGCTGGCCACCCTCAAGGCGGACGACCGCATTCCGGATCTGCCGATCTTCCTCGACAGCCCCATGGCCATCAGTGTCACGGATATCTACGCCAACTACAGCGAGTTCCATCGACTCAATAACAAGCAGTGCCACCAGATGTCCCAAGCGGTGACCTACACCCGCAGTGTCGACGATTCCAAGGCCCTGGCGGACCTGAACTACCCCCACATCATCATCGCCGGCAGCGGCATGGCCACAGGCGGGCGCATCCTGCATCACATGAAACGTTTGATTACCGACTATCGCACCACCCTCCTGTTCACCGGATTCCAGGCCGGCGGCACCCGGGGCGCGAAGATGATGGCCGGGGCGGAAACGGTGAAGATCCACGGCGAGTGGCTGCCGGTCAAGGCGCGGGTGGAGGTGATTCACGGTATGTCCGGCCATGCGGACTACGTGGAGATGGGCGAGTGGCTCAAGCAGTCGGCGATTTCCAAAAAGACCGCCATCAAGCTGGTGCACGGCGAGCCGGAGGCGCTGGAGGCCCAGCGTGACTATCTGCGCCAGACCCAAGGGCTGGACGTGGAGGTGGCCGACTACCAGTCGATTATCCGGGTCTAGTGCTCACCGGACGGATAAAAAAGAGCCACCGGGTGGTGGCTCAAGACAGGAACACGCCAGGGACAACAATTGCACTTCACCGACTGGCCAGAACCCTTTCGGTGCCGGCCGCTTGAGACCCATTGAAACCCATGAAACTGAAAGAAATCTTAAGGAAGTGCCGAGAAAATCCGCCCGTTTTTCAGCAATGATTCAGGTTGATCTGGTTAGATCCGCTGGTTTCAATAAAAAGTCGCCTGCAATGTCCCGACGTTACTTCACTTTTCACTGTTTTGGCCTGCTGGCCCTGCTTGCAATGCTGGTGTTCTCCACCTGGGCGCTGGCTGACAGCGGTGAGTCGGTTCCGGCGCCGGGTATGGCAACAATGCAGCCGGACCACGGCACCAACCATTCCCCCGGCTTTCGTGGGCCGGATTGCTGTGAACCTTCCTCCGTAGCGTCCTGCCAGATGGGGGACTGTCCGGCGACCGGGGTGGCGGCAGATACCCGCGTGCAGCCGTTCCATGCCCGCACCGGGCTGACGCTTGTCGCCCCGGCGCGCGCTCCCCTGGCCAGCTACACCCGCCCGCCCTTCCGGCCTCCAATTTCGGCCTGACCCCCGTAAAAGCGCAATCTGTTCCAACGTCGGCTAATGGTCTGGCCAGGCCGATCCAGTCTTTCGTGTCTCAGAGTGGAGATCACAACCCCATGTTATTCAACGGTAGAATCCGTGTGGCGGGCCTCTTGTGCCTGCTGTTGGCGCCAGGGTCCTGGGCGGGGGCTGCAGAGGCCCTGACCATGGCGGAAAGCGTCACCGTGGCCCAGGCCCGCGATCCGCAACTGGAGGGCAGCCGTTACCGGCAGGAGGCCGTCGTTGCGCAGGCCAAGGCCGCCGGCTCGCTGCCTGATCCGCAGCTGTCCCTGGCGACCAGCAATGTGCCCACCAACACCTTCGACCTCGACCAGGAACCCATGACCCAGCTGGCCGTGGGCCTCTCCCAGCGTTTCCCCCGTGGTGACAGCCGCACCCTGGAGCGGCGGCAACTGCGCACGCTGAGCGAAACGCAGCCCTACCTGCGGGCCGAACGCCGCGCTCAGGTGGCCCTCACCGTGCGCCAGTTATGGCTGGAAGCGTTTTTCGCCCAGCAGAGCATTCATCTGATCCGCAAGGACTATTTTCTCTTCGAACACCTGGTGGATGCCGCCGAGGCAGGCTACGCCAGCGCCATCGGCCGTTCCCGTCAGCAGGATGTGATTCGGGCCCAGCTGGAACTGACGCGCCTGGACGACCGTTTGACCGGGCTGCAGGAACAGCTCGATACCCACCAACGGCAGCTCGCCGAATGGGTGGGTGAGACGCTGGCACGGCGGCCGCTGGCGCCGAAGCTGCCCATGCTGGACCCGTTGGTGATGGATCAGCTGAAAGGGGATGCCCAGCAGCGGCTGGTGACCCATCCGGCGGTTCGGGCCATCGACCAGCGCGTGGCGGCCGCCGCTACCGGCATTGAGCTGGCGGAGCAGTCCTATTACCCGGAGTGGGGCGTAAACGCCCAATACGGCCACCGGCTGGACGGGCCGGGCGGTCAGACGCGTTCCGATCTCTTTACCGTCGGCGTCACCCTCGATCTGCCCCTCTTTACCGGCAACCGCCAGGACCAGAAAGTCCGCGCGGCCACACGAGAAAAGAGTGCGCTCAAGACCGAACGGGCGTTGCTGCTGCGTCAGCTGCAGGCCCGGCTGCACACCCGCCAGGCGCAACTGCAGCGACTTGACGAGCGCCAGGCCCTTTACCGGGAGCGCCTGCTACCGGCCATGGCGGAGCAGGCGGAAGCGTCGCTGGCCGCCTACAACAGCGACAACGGCGATTTTGCCGAGGCCGTTCGCGCCCGCATCGACCAGCTCAATGCCAAGCTCGAAGCCCTGCGCATCAGCGTGAACCGGCAGAAAGCCCTGGCGGAACTGGCCTACCTGCTTGATCCCTCGCACCTCACCGAAACCCCGGCTCAGGGAGACCGCTCATGAATAAGACCGTTTTGTTTGGATGCGCCCTCGTCCTCGGCCTGGGCCTGGGTATGGGAGGCAGCTACTGGTGGCTGGCTGGTGCGCCGGCAACGAATGAGAGTGCGTCCGATCAGGCCGAACCCCTCTACTGGGTGGCGCCGATGGATCCCAACTACCGGCGCGACAAGCCCGGGAAATCGCCTATGGGGATGGACCTGATCCCGGTCTACGCGGATGACCGTAAAGGCGACAGCGACCCGGCAGGCACCGTGCGCATCAACCCGGACGTGGTGAACAATCTCGGGGTCCGTATTGCCGCGGCGAAGCGGGGAGGCTTCGAAACGCGCATCCGCACCGTGGGCTATGTGCGTTATGACGAGGACGCCCTGACCCACATCCATCCCCGGGTCGAGGGCTGGATCGAGGCGTTATACGTGAAGGCGGCGGGCGACCCGGTCAAGCAGGGGCAGCCCCTGTACGCCATCTATGCACCCACCCTGGTCAACGCCCAGCAGGAATTGCTGCTGGCCCTGCAGCGCAAGAACCGACGACTGATCGACAGTGCCCGGGATCGCCTCAGGGCGCTGGAAGTGCCGGCCAAAACGGTTGCCGCCATTGAGGCGTCCGGTGAGGTGCGTCAGTCCATTACCGTGTTTGCGCCGCAGACCGGTGTGGTGGACAACCTCAACGTCCGTGAAGGCTACTTCGTCAAACCGGGCACGACGATGCTGTCCATCGGCCAGCTGGAGGAGGTCTGGGTGGTGGGCGAAGTATTCGAACGCCAGGCATCGCTGGTGGAAGTGGGCGATCCGGTCACCATGTCCCTGGACTACCTGCCCGGGCGGCATTGGGAAGGTCAGGTGGACTACGTCTATCCCACCCTCGACACCACCACGCGCACGGCCCAGTTGCGGGTGCGCCTCGACAACGCCGATGGCGCCCTGAAACCCGGCATGTTCGCCCGCCTTGAGATTCACCCACCCGCCGGGGAGGAAAGCCTGCTGATCCCCCGGGAGGCCCTGATCCGCACCGGCGAACAGAACCGGGTGGTATTGGCCCTGGGGGATGGCAAATTTCGCTCGGTTTCCGTGGACGTGGGCCGGGTGGGCGACCGTCAGGTGGAGGTTCTGGATGGCCTGAAAGCCGGAGACAAGGTAGTCACCTCGGCCCAGTTCCTGATCGACTCCGAATCCAGCAAGACGGCCGACTTCGGCCGCATGGATCACGACAGCCAGGACCAGGCGCCCATGACCCACGGTGATATGGAAGGCCACGATATGTCGGCCATGGGCGGTGATGGCGATATGGAAGGCCCTGCCGGGCACGACATGTCGATGGATGGGATGCAGGGCGATGCCATGGCCCCGATGAACCATGATGGCGGCGAGAACAGCATGCCACACTCCGGCGCCATGGAAGGGGACCCCTCCATGAACCATGGGGCGGTGCCGGGCATGGAGATGGGTGCCGCGCAAGACGAGCCCGAGCATTCCATGGCGCCGGATCACGGCGATATGCAGATGAACGAGCATCCGATGGAAGGGGGCGGCCATGATTGAGTCCGTCATTCGCTGGTCGGTCCACAACCGCTTCCTGGTGTTGCTGGCCACGGTGCTGATCGTGGCGGGCGGGCTCTACTCCCTGCAACGCACCCCGGTGGATGCGCTGCCGGACCTGTCCGACGTCCAGGTGATCATCAAGACCAACTACCCCGGCCAGGCGCCGCAGGTGGTGGAGGATCAGGTTACCTACCCGCTGACCACGGCGATGCTGTCGGTCCCCGGGGCCACCACGGTGCGCGGCTATTCCTTCTTCGGCGATTCCTACGTCTACGTGATCTTCGACGAGGACACCGATCCCTACTGGGCCCGCTCCCGGGTGCTGGAGTACCTCAGCCAGGTGGCGCCCACCCTGCCGGACAACGCCCGGCCGCAGCTGGGGCCGGATGCCACCGGGGTGGGCTGGGTCTACCTCTATGCCCTGGTGGACCGCACCGGCGAGCATGACCTGAGCGAGCTGCGCAGCTTGCAGGACTGGTTCCTCAAGTACGAGCTGCAGACCGTGCCCGGCGTCTCGGAAGTGGCTGCGGTGGGCGGCATGGTCAAGCAGTACCAGGTACAGGTGGACCCGGAGAAGCTGCGCGCCTACGACATTCCCCTGGCCCATATCGAGCAGGCCATCAAGCGTGGCAACCAGGAAGTGGGGGCCTCGGTGGTGGAGATGGCCGAGGCCGAGTACATGGTGCGGGCCACCGGGTACCTCCAGAGCGTCGACGACATCGCCAACGTGCCTTTGGGCTTGAACAGCGAAGGCACACCGGTACTGCTCAAGGATGTCGCCGACATCGGCACCGGCCCGCAGATGCGCCGGGGTGTTGCCGAACTCAACGGCGAGGGCGAGACCGTGGGCGGCATCGTGGTGATGCGCTTTGGCGAGAACGCCCAGAAGACCATCGAAGGGGTGAAAGCCAAGCTCGAGGAGCTCAAGGCGGGCCTGCCGGATGGGGTCGAGGTGGTGACCGTGTATGACCGCTCCGGACTGATCGAGCGGGCGGTGGACAACCTCTGGTCCAAGCTGCTGGAAGAGTTCATCGTGGTGGCGCTGGTGTGCCTGGTGTTTCTGTTCCACGTGCGCTCGTCGCTGGTGGCCATCGTCAGTCTGCCGGTAGGCATTCTGGCGGCGTTCATCATCATGCACCTGCAGGGGCTCAACGCCAACATCATGTCCCTGGGGGGTATTGCCATCGCCATCGGCGCCATGATCGACGGCGCCATCGTCATGATCGAGAACATGCACAAGCACATGGAGCGCACGCCGCTGACGCCCGAGAACCGCTGGGCACTGGTGGCCCGCGCCGCCTCGGAGGTGGGGCCGGCGCTGTTCTTCAGTTTGCTGATCATCACCGTCAGCTTCGTGCCGGTGTTCACCCTGGAGGCCCAGGAGGGGCGCATGTTCTCGCCCCTGGCCTTTACCAAGACCTACGCCATGGCGGTCAGCGCGGCGCTGGCCATCACCCTGGTGCCGGTGCTGATGGGCTACTTCATCCGTGGCAGGGTGCTGCCGGAGCATCGCAACCCCATCAACCGCTTGCTGACTGCCGGCTATCGGCCGGTGCTGAGCGCGGTGTTGCGCTTTCCCAAGACCACGGTGTTGCTGTCGGTGCTGGTGGCGGCGATCGGTTTCTGGCCGGTGGACCGGATCGGCAGCGAGTTCATCCCGCCGCTCGACGAGGGCGACCTGATGTACATGCCCACCACCTACCCGGGCATCTCCATCGGCAAGGCCCGCGAGCTGCTGCAGCAGACCGACAAGCTGATCCGCACCGTGCCGGAAGTGGCCAACGTCTTCGGCAAGATCGGGCGGGCCGATACCGCCACGGACCCGGCGCCGCTCACCATGATCGAGACGTTCATCCAGCTCAAGCCGCAGGAGGAGTGGCGGCCCGGCATGACCACCGAGAAGCTCAAGCAGACCCTGGATGACCTGGTCCAGTTCCCCGGCGTCACCAACGCCTGGGTGATGCCGATCAAGACCCGCATCGATATGCTGGCGACCGGGATCAAGACGCCGGTTGGCATCAAGGTGGCGGGGCCGGACCTGGACGTCATCCAGGACATCGGCCGGCAGCTGGAGCGGATTCTGGAACCGGTGCCCGGCACCGCCTCGGTGTATTCCGAGCGGGTGGCCGGCGGGCGCTATATCGACGTGGATATCCAGCGCGAGAAGGCGGCCCGTTACGGACTCAATATCGCCGATGTGCAGCAGGTGGTCTCCACGGCGGTGGGCGGCATGAACGTCACCCAGACCATCGAGGGCCTGGAGCGCTACCCGGTCAACCTGCGCTACCCCCAGGACTACCGCAACTCCCCGGAGAAACTGGCCCGCCTGCCGATCGTGACCCCCGGTGGCGAGCGCATCTCCCTGGGCGATGTGGCCGACATCGCGGTGGCCGACGGGCCGCCGGCCATCAAGAGCGAGAATGCGCGGCTCAATGGCTGGACCTTCGTGGATATCGACGGCGTCGACGTCGGCACCTACGTGGACCGGGCCATGGCCGTGGTGGACGAGGAGCTGGATCTGCCGGCGGGCTATTCCATCAACTGGTCCGGGCAGTACGAGTACATGCTGCGGGCCAAGGCCAAGCTCACCTACCTGGTGCCGCTGACGCTGCTGATCATCATGCTGCTGCTGTACTTCAACTTCCGCAGTCTGGTGGAGGTGGGGCTGATCATGGGCACGCTGCCGCTGGCCATGGTGGGCAGTATCTGGCTGATGTACCTGCTGGGCTACAACTTCTCCGTGGCCGTTGGGGTGGGGTTCATCGCCCTGGCCGGGGTGGCGGTGGAGATCGGCGTGATCATGCTGGTGTACCTGAACCAGGCCTTCTCGCAGCTGAAGGAGGACCACAAGCACCAGTTGGCGGCGATCTCGACGGTGGATCTGCGCGAGGCGGTGCTGAAGGGCGCCGTGCTGCGGGTCCGGCCGGTAATGATGACCGCCGCGGCGATCATCGTCGGCCTGCTGCCGATCATGCTGGGCAGTGGCACCGGCTCCGCCGTCATGGGCCGGATCGCCGCGCCCATGGTGGGCGGGATGCTCAGTGCGGTGATCCTGACCCTGCTGGTGTTGCCCACCTTGTACTACCTCTGGCGCAAGCGCCAGATCGGAAGCTGACCGCTCTTTGCCCCTCCGGGCGGGCTATCGCAGGCGCTGGCACCAGCCCAGGAACAGCCAGCGCAGTGGGAACAGGGAAAGGATGGGGATCACCAGCCATTGCAGTACCGGCAACAGCCCGATATTGAGCTGGGGCAGCCGGGACATGGCCTCGGTGTTGGGCAAGCGCTGGCCGGCATCGGTGGCCCAGACCTCGACCACCAGCGTGATCAGGATGCCGATCAGAAGCCAGGTGACGAATGCCCGTACCGGCCATTCCTTGGCGGGCCAGAGGGCGTTGCGGGCTGCCAGCGTTGCGCCGGTATAGGCGATCAGGGCGATAAAGGCGTCCCCGATAGCCGCCCGGGTACCGAGCCACACCACCTCTGCATGGGTAGCCTGGGTCAGCTCGACAAAGAACGGCGCCTGCATCATCTCCCAGAAAAAATGCAGGAAAAAGTTCAGCCCCCACACCATTAGGGCGAGAACAACTATTGCCAGCTTGTGTTGCGCCGAAGTCAGAAATACCACTGTGCTTCCAACAATCCCCGAGTGTTCAGGCGTCCGTATTCGCTGCTGGTGTCACTCCCACTGCGAGATCGGCCGGGGCCGACATGGGCAGCGCCCGTGTTGAGAGTGGATAGAGCGCCCTGCTTTGGTCATCGGCATTGTCCAGGGCTACTACCCGATATTGCCAGAAGGGGTTGATGTCTTTCCAGGCCAAACGGGGCCTAGCAATGGTCGTACTTGAACTTCATGTAGGTGATGCCGGCACTCAGGACCAGACGCCAGGCCAGCTCAACGTCATCGTCAAACTGCGGATCAAAGTCGCGGACGGTGTCGATCAGGCACTCCAGCCAGAGATCATACAGCGCCGGGTGAATGTCCAGCCCGCGGACACTGTGGCTGTAGGCGATCCGCTCCAGAACGCCATCGGCGCTGCCGCTGGCGTAGAAGGCCACCAGGCTGTAGAAGGATTTTTTCAGCATCCGGCGCTGGCGGTCCATGTCGGTGTGGCGGAATTTTTCCCGCACGGTGGGCGAGGCGAGCAGGAAGCGGCGGTAAAAAGCCTCGAAAAAATCCGTCCGGTGGCGCTCGATCTGGATCACGCGCTCGTAGCTGTTATCGAAAATCTCTTCAAAGGACATGGCGGGCGGCCATTGTGGGTGAACCCGGCAGCAGAGAGCTGCAGTTTATCTCACCCTAGCAATGCACCCGCGGTGGAATTATGACCTGAGACAAGAGACGGCTCATTGTGACAGGGAGACGGTGCGCACCAGATTCGCCGGCGCCAGACAGGTGCCGGTGTCGTCGCAGGACTGGACCCGAACCTGGATATCCAGCTGGCTCGCCCCCTTCATTTGCTGCCGCGCGGGATCATTGGGCTGCAGGCGGATGGTGGCGCCGTCGCTGTAGACCTCAATGGTGTCCCCTTCCAGTTCGATGCCGATGTCCTCGCCCTGAGGGTAGATCGTCGGTATCTCCACAGGCTGGCCATCGAGCGCCGTGGTCACCGTGGTCGGGATCAGGAAATTCATGGACGCCGGGTTGGCGTTGACGTGCCAGCCATCGTCGACCCTGAGGGTGATGAGGTAACCGTCGGGCTGTTCGGGCGCTGCCTGTTCAACGGCCAGATCGACCTTGCTGGCGGAGCTGGCCAGTCCGCCGGAGCTGGCGCTTTGCGGGGCATTGCTGGTCGCGGAGGTGGGTCCGCTGAGCTGCGTCGACAGGATGAACGCCACAACGACGACAGCCACGGCGACAGTCGTCAGGATGATTTTGGTCTTGGTTGGCATTGTGGGTCTCCCTTCAATGGTCTTGAATGGCCAGGCATTTCAGCCTGGCAGCGCCGTTCCATTCTTCAGCGTACCCGTTTAACGGGTCCGATGCAGGGCCTCGATCAGCGCCTCTTCCTCGAACAGGCCGGTAAACCGGGCCACCACCTCACCTTCGCGATCAACGATCACCGCGAAGGGCAGGGCCTGCCCCCCCATGGTGCCCAGCAGGCTGTCCCGGTCCGGGTGGCTCTGGGTCATGTCCACCTGGATCGGGACAATGCGTTCTTTCGCAACCGCCCGGGCAACCGCCGGAGAGGCGTACACCGTGCGCTCCAACACCTTGCAGTTGAGGCACCAGTCGGCGGTGAATTCGATCAGGTGCGCCTGCTTGTTCGTGCGTACCTGCGTCAGCTGTTCGGCGCTGTAGGGCTGCCAGACAATACCGTCATCGGCATTGCCGTGGGAGTGGGGCCAGGCAAACGCCAGGGTGGTGGACAGCGCCACCACGCCCGCGGCGGCACTGATCCAGCGCGTGAGCTTGCCCCCTCGCCAGCCCCGGGCCACGGCCCAGCACAGGGTCAGTGCCAGCCAGGCCCACCAAAGGCCCAGATAGACCGTCGCCGGCACCAGGCTGGCGCTGAAAAACACCGCCGCGGCCACCAGCACCAGGGCGAGCATTTCCCGTACCGCAAGGGTCCATTCCCCCGCCTTGGGCAGGCGAGACAGCCACTGCGGATGCAGCAGCAGGGCGATATAGGGCAGGGCCAGTCCCAGGCCGATGCCGCCAAACAACAGCAGAATTACGTGGGTAGGCTGGGTCACCGCGAATGCCAGCACCCCACCCAGGAAGGGCCCGGCACAGGGCGCCGCCAGAATCGCGCTGAGCAGGCCGGCGATCAGGGCTTCCACATAGCGGTGACCGTGGGCGGTCACGGCGAATTGAGGGACCGGGATCGGCACATCGAGCCAGGTGATCAGCGCGAAGCCCAGCAGGATGGCCACCAGGACGCCGACAAAAATGCTGGACTGGAACAACATGCCCCAGTTCCACTGCAGCAGCGCGGTGAGGGTGCCCAGGGTGAGGAAAAAGCCCAGGGTGCCTGCCAGGAAAGCCAGGGCGGCCAACGCCCGATGGGACTTCTGTCCGCCGGATTCGCGCAGAATGGTGCGGATCTTGATCGGGATCGCCGGCAGTACGCAGGGGGTCAGGTTGAGCAGCAGGCCCGCCAGAATGGCGAGCAGGAACTGCCCGGTTAAAATCAACCAGGGTGCTTCTAACACAGGGTGGGCTCCCGGTACGCTGGAGGTCTTTGTCTCATCGGGTGGGTAAGGCGGCTCACATCGAACGTCATGGTCGAAAGTTTAGGCCATCGTTGCCTAGGACTCTACATCCTGGTGCCGATCACAGGTCAAGCACGCCATCCCCGCAAAGAGGATAGCCACTATGAATCCATTATTGCCCAATCTTTTGGCGTTCACCGGGGCGGCGGTCGCAGAAATTGCAGGCTGTTTCGCCTTCTGGGCCTGGCTGCGGCTGGGGAAGAGTATTGTCTGGCTGGTACCCGGCGCCATCAGTCTGTTTGCATTTGCCTGGCTGCTGACCCTGATCGACCCGGATTTTGCCGGCCGCACCTATGCCGCCTATGGCGGCGTCTACATTACCGCCTCCCTGGCCTGGCTATGGCTGGTCGAGGGGCAGACTCCGGACCTGTGGGATCTGAGTGGTGTGGCCGTGTGCCTTCTGGGCGCAGGTATTATACTGCTGACGCCCCGGGGTGGCGTTTGACCAAACGGGACACCAGGGGTTTAGACTTTTATTATCATCAAGCAGGGAGTTCAGCAGAGCATGTCTGATTGTTGCAGTGTCGAAGCGAGCAACCGCCAGGAACGCCGGCTGTTGTGGGTCGTGTTGAGTCTCAATGCCGTCATGTTCCTGGTGGAATTTGCAGCTGGCTGGATCGCCGATTCCAGCGGCTTGCTGGCGGACTCCCTGGATATGCTGGCGGACACCGCCGTGTATTCACTCAGTCTGTTTGCGGTGGGTCGGGCTCTCTACCACCGGGCCCGCGCCGCCCTGTTCAACGGCAGTCTGCAGCTGGCCCTGGGCACACTGGTGCTGCTGGATGTCGCCTACCGGGTATGGAGCGGCACCGTGCCCGAAGCGAACATCATGACCGGCATTGCCCTGTTGGCGCTGGTGGTCAATGCCGCCTGCTTCCTGATTCTCTTCCAGTTCCGGCGCGGGGATATCAACCTGCGGGCCAGCTGGATCTGCTCGCGTAATGACATGCTGGCGAACGTCGGCGTACTGGCGGCAGCCGGGCTGGTCTCCTGGCTGGGCGCGGCCTGGCCGGACCGGGTGATCGGTGTGGTGATTGCCCTGGTGATCCTGCACTCGGCCTGGGGCATCGTACGTGAAGCCCGCGACGAGCTGCGCACCGGTGTCGATGCCTGCTAAAGTGAGGAGCTTCCCCCTGCCACGGAGTCAATGACCCTATGCCCCTGAATGACACCCACAGCAAAGTCATCGGTTACCTGCTCTGGATCTTCGGCTTCATGGGCGCCCACCGTTTCTACTACGGCAAGCCCATCTCCGGCACCATCTGGTTTTTCACCCTGGGGCTGTTCTTTATCGGCTGGATCATCGACCTGTTCCTGATTCCGGGCATGGATGACGAAGCCGACTTCCGTTACCCGGCAGGCATCTTCAGCTACAACGTCGCCTGGATCCTGCTCACCTTCCTGGGCCTGTTCGGCATCCACCGCTTCTACATGGGCAAAATCATCACCGGCATTCTCTATCTGCTGACCGCCGGGCTCTTCGGGCTGGGGATTCTTTACGATTTCTGGACGCTGAACGAGCAGGTGGCGGAGCGCAATCGGGGTTGATGGCGCTGCCCCGAAGCGGCGGCAGAACGCTCAGATCAGCCCCAACTCCAGCCGCGCCGCCTCATCCAGGCTGTCGTAGCTCCACGGCGGATCGAACACGATCTCCACCTGGCTGTCTTCGACAAACGGCACCTGCAGCAGGTTTTGCCGGACATCCTCCGCAATCACGTCGCCCATCCCGCAGCCGGGTGAGGTCAGGGTCATCTCGACCCGGACGCGCTGGCGTTCCTGGTCGATCGCCAGGGTGTAAACCAGCCCCAGGCTGACCACATTGACCGGGATTTCCGGGTCATACACCTGCCGTAGTGCCGCCCAGCAATGGTCCTCACTGATGCGTCCGTCCTCCGGTGGCTCGAAATACAGCACATCGCTGCGCAAGCCCAGGCGGGACGCCACGTCGGCAGAGAGGCGGTACAAGTTGCCCTGGCAGTTGACGGTGAAACTGCCGCCCAGGGCCTGGGTGATGCTGACCGTGGCCCCCTCTGGCAAGGTTTCGGGATTACCCTGGGGGACGCGCAGGGCCACACAGGCCTCCGGCAGGACAAAGGTCCTGGGAGGCTTGGCCGGCTTCTTGCTGTTGGGCGCCTTGATGGTCAGCTGCTGACGGTCCGGCGGGCCGCTGAGGTCGATGGTCATGTCCTGCAGATAGGGCACGCTCTCGGCATCAAAGAAGACCCTCAGCTCACCGAAGTGGACTTGCAGGTCACTCGGCTCTTCCTGCCCCGGAGGGCAATAGGCCAGACAGGTTTCCGCCCGACGCGTACCGCCATTTTCAACAAAGACCCGGGCCGCCATGCCGGGTTCCTGCTGCTTGGCCAGCAGTCCGGCCAGGTAGTCCCGGGCTGCCGGGGTGACTTCCGCATTGATGTTCATGGGACAGCCTTTTCTCTATAAAGAAGTAGATAAAATACATCTTAATTTAAAATATAGAGCTCAGCAATGGTTCTTATCTCCTGATTTTACGCCTTTAGACGACAAGCGCCTAACAGCATTAGCTGTGAGAATGAGAATTTCTATCAGTTATTTTGATGGGGAAGGATTGTCGTGCTATAAAAGAGGTATACCAAATGCATGTTAAAGGAGGTTCCCATGGACTATCAGTGCATTCTCGGCGACTACAACCAGACTACAGTCGCTGGACTGATCAGCCGATGCCCTGCAACCCGGGATGTTTTTAAGGCCCGCCTACCCAAACCGGAGCGATTGGGCGATTTGACTTTGAAGCAGTTCGCGCAACGGAGTGAGGGTGAAGCGGGGTATCTGTATCGCGATCTGTTCGACGTCTATCTGCAGCATCACCCGCTGGAAGAGCTGGATACGGACGTGCTGTTGGACATCCTCAAGAAGGAGTACGACGCCAGTCACCTGCAGCAATTGCCCCGGGTTCACCGGTTGGCCCGCAAGATTGAAGCGCTCCACCGCAACAATCCGGAAGCCCCCAAAGGCATCACACAGGCCGTGAAGACCCTTGAAGGTGCCCTGTGGCACCACATCGAGCGCGAGGACCAGTTCGTGCTCAAGCATATGGAGAACGATCAGCCGCCACGGCAGGACACGCCCATTGCACAAATGAACGAAGAGCATGCCGACATCAAGGGACAGCTCAAAAAGCTCCGCGCATTGACGGGCAATTACCGGGCGCCCGCCAGCGCCTGTCGATCCTGGCGCCGGTTCTACGAGGAGCTCAGGGTGCTGGACTTTGGCCTCTCCGAGCAAATCTTCCTGGAGCGGGAGATTCTCTTCCCGCGCTTCCAATTCTGACGGAGGGCGCCACCATGGCCTTTAAGCAGGTAAAAGATCTGATTGAATGGATTGTCGAATACCACGAAGCGCTGGAAAGGCAGTACAGCCGGCTCGCCGGCTGTCATACGGATGAGCGCATGGTGATGGCGCTGCAGTTTCTGGCCAGCCGCGAGCGTCGACAGGCATCGATGATGGAGGATTTTCTGCAGGATGCCGACGACAGTCTGATGGATGCCTGGCTGCGTGATGCCCAGTCTTTTGATGCCCATAACGTTGCCGCCAGTGTGCCGGAATGTCGGGGTTGCGAGGATATTCAGGACATTCTCAGGAACGTCCTGCAGTCGCACGACACCCTCGCGGCAATGTATCAGGCCAGATCCCTGCTGGCGCGGAGCAGGCGGGAATCGGAGCTGTTTCAGGAGCTGGCGGTCAGTGAGCTGGCGGAAGCGCGATTGCAATCCCGCGACATTGCGCGATTGGAGATCTACTGACCGAAGCCGGGGACCTGAGTACCGGTCCCCCACACCTTCTGGCGCTCGGGGGGAGTGGACTCCCTCAGCCCTGATCGAGGTATTGCTGGTAGACCCTGATGGAAGCCAGCAGCTCTGCCCGGTAAGCGGCGCCATACTGGTTGCCGCCGGAATCCGCTTCTTCCAGTGCTGCCTGGTACTGCCCGATGCCTTGGTGCGCAAACGCCAGCGCCTCGGTGATGCCGTCCCGATCAGCGATAAATTTTAGGCGGGTCCGTTCCCGGGCTTCGGCGCTATCCATCCTCGTGACCCCAGTTTATTTCAGCGGTTTATACAGGGTAGGGAATGCGACATTGCCCATCAATGGCAGCATCGATTCGGCTGCAGGCTGCAAACGGGTACCTTGCAAGCCGGCGAAGACGTCAGGGTGTCAGACGCAGGCCCATTTTGTTTAAGATGTACTTTGTATGCAGCTAATGCGCAAGGGTTGCCATTCCATCCGTCAAAGGAGGCCGGGTAATGCAGGAATTCACAGTACGGCTGTTTCGCTATCATCCCGAGCAGGATGACGCCCCTTACAGCCAGGAGGTGAAGGTTGACGGTGCTTACCGCAACCGGATGGTGCTGGATGTTCTGGAGCACCTGAAAACGCGGGATACGACATTGGCCTTCCGGCGCTCCTGTCGCGAGGGCGTGTGCGGCTCGGACGGGATGAGCATCAACGGACGCAATGGTCTGGGGTGCATCACCCGCGTCGCCGACGCGCTGGGCAGAAAAAATGTCCTCGAGATCCGCCCTCTGCCCGGCATGCCGGTTATCCGTGATCTGGTAGTCGACCAGACACTGTTCTTTGAACAGTACAAGCGGATTCAACCCTGGCTGATCAATGATGCCACCCCACCGGCTATCGAGCGGTTGCAAAGCCCGGAAGAGCGGGCTCGGCTGGATGGCTTGTACGAATGCATTCTCTGCGCCTGCTGCACCTCGGCCTGCCCTTCCTGGTGGTGGAACCCCGAGAAGTATGTGGGGCCTTCCGGTCTGCTCCAGGCCTATCGCTTTCTGGTGGACAGCCGGGATACCGCCACGGAGCGTCGTCTGGCCGATCTGCAGGACCCTTTCAGCGTCTTTCGCTGCCGGACAATCGGCAACTGCACTGAATACTGTCCCAAGGGGTTGAATCCGATGGGGGCGATTGGCCGCATCAAGGCCTGGCTGGCTAAAAAAGGCGTCTGAACAATCTCCCGGCGCAGCGTTGGAAAAAATTTTAGCAGCGCTCTGTCGGCGATTCTGTTCCGGCCAGCGCTGCACCCATCCTCGTGAATTTGGGATGAATGCCAATAACCTCGACAGAAGAAGGAGTTCCGTGATGACAAACATGACCCCTCGTTTACTGGCCGCGCTCGTTCTGGGCGCCTTGGTATCAAGCCATGCCTGGGCGGCGGAGCCGGTCACGCCGAAGTTGACCGACAAGCTGGACAGGCTGCTGCGCCAGGAGATGCGATCGGTGCAATCGGCCATGGGCACCATCCATACCGCGATGGTCACGGGCCAGCATGAGAAAGTGGCTGAAAACGCACAGCAGGTTCACGACAGCTTCATATTGCAGCAGTCGCTCACCGAGCAGGACCGGAAGGACCTCAAATCGGCCGTTCCCCAGGGATTTATCGAGCTGGATAAGCGATTCCACGCGCTGTCGGGCCAGCTGGCCGAGGCGGGCAAGCAGGAAGACACCCGGAAACAGCGCCAGCTTTACGATCAGATGACCGGCAATTGCATCCAGTGCCATGCCACCTATGTGTCGGACCGCTTCCCCGGGGTGGAATACCGGGAGCAGTGATCCACTTGGCTGCTGCTATTGCAGGCGTGCAATCGGGCCTCGTTTGGCGACACAGGGTGTCAATTCGTGTTGATTTTTCCGGCCCCCGATTGCCGGTGCGAGCGCCGGCACAGAGCGGCAGAAGCGGTTTTGACCTTTTTTTACATTGTCTTCTTGCGGCCAGCTGCGGAGGCTGAAGTTGTGCAAGTCCGGAAAGGGCCGCTTCACTCACCCCGTATTATTCGCCCCTGAATTCCGGAACTTGGCAGTCATAAGGACGTACCGCTCGGACGCACATCAACCGTTCCAAAACAAATCCAACAATGGAGCACTGGTATGATGCTTTCGAACCGAGGCGTTGGCCGCAGCCTGTTGCTGTTGTCGGCGCTGTTCCTGTCGGCGGCCGCAAGCGCCTGCAATTTCTCCTCCAGCGTGTTTTCCAGCCTGGATTATGGTCTCTACTGGTACGGCTATGGGGATAACTGCGAGAAGGCCATCCCCGGGCAGGCCAACCCGTATTACAACAAGTACGACAAGACCGTGATCTACATTCACGGCTGGCAGAACGGCAGCACGCCGAACCAGAACCGTGAAACCTTCAATGCCTCCGGTTCGGGCGGTCCGGACCGGGACCTGGCGGACTACTGGCGCAACCGCGGCTACAACGTGGGGATTCTGTACTGGAACCAGTTCGCCGACGAAAGCGAGGTGAAGGATGCGGAAGCCAAGATCTGGACCGCCAACGGTCCCCGCAACATGCGCTGGCGCTCCAGCGACGGCAACTACCACAGCGGGCCGTCCAAGAACGTCACGCAGCTGCTGTACGAGGCCTATCGCGACAATATGCAGGGTTACCAGGGTAACTATGTGCGGATTGCCGGGCACTCTCTGGGTAACCAGCTGGCGGTGACCATCACCAAGAAGATCGTTGACGCCAACGCTGCTGGCCAGATTGCCGGTAACCTGATCCCCGACCGTGTGGCCCTGCTGGATCCGTTCTACTCCAACAACGGCAAGGATTACCTCAACGGGCAGTGGACCGGCGAAGTGGCCCGAGACTACGTCTCCGGACTGAAGGCGGATGGGGTGATTTTCGAGGCCTATCGCTCCTCACCCACCAGCAGCAATCCGTTTGTGGGGGACGACAACAAGGGGCTGATGAACATGACCGCCTTTGTCGAACTCAAGCCCTGGTACTTCAGCTGGTGGCAGCTCGCTGAAAAGCACATCGCCGCCCGCTGGCACTATTTCTGGTCTATGGCGTTCAACCCGCCGCCCATCGACGGCACCAGTGCTGACGGACTCTCGGCGTCCACTTCTGATGCCCGTGTCCAACAGCTGATGAACGGTAACCAGCGGTTGACCCACAATAGTGGCGAGTACTCCAAGAGCCCGAGCGACGACCGCTTCGAGTACAACGGCCGCTTGTAGGCGGAAGACCGAAAACGTCCGACGTCAGACGTCCGACGTCGGGCGCCAAGCCTCAGGCCGCCTTGCGGCGGGCCTGAGCCGCTTCCAGGTTCAACAGGACCTGCTCGCCGTCCAGTTTGACCGGAAAAGCCGGGACGCTGACGTCCGCCTCTTCCAGGCACTGGCCCGTGGTCAGGCTGAAATGCTGCTTGTACAGCGGCGAAGCCACAACCAGTTCTCCCTGTTTATCGCCCACAATCCCCCGCGCCAGCACGTTGGCCTGGCCAATAGGGTCGTAGTGGCCAATGGCGAAAATTTCCGGCGCCACACCCGGCACATAAAACACCGCCACCGGCCCGGCCTCGGTCCACACCGCGATACCGGCATCCGCCACGAGGTCGGTCGTAGAGCAAACCGCCTGCCAGTTTTCCGTTTGTTTCACAGTCATATTCCACACTCCCATCCAAGGTTTTGTAGGTTGGGCTGAGCTTGCGAAGCCCAACAATCCGGTGGCTTTCCGGGAGGTTGGGCTTCCTGCGTCAGCCCAACCTACGGTGGTGTTTGCTAGCTGGCGGGCCGCAGCTGCCCCCGCTCCTCAATCCACGCCTGCTTCGGATCGTCCCGCTCGTCATTCACAAACTCCCGGAACCGCTTGAGCTTCTCCGGGTTCTCCAGGGTGGTTTTCCACTCGCACTGGTAGGTGCCGATCACATGCTGCATCTGCGCTTCCAGCTCGGCGGCGAGGCCCAGCTTGTCGTCGATCACCACCTCCCTGAGGTAGTCCAGGCCGCCCTCGAGGTTTTCCATCCACACGCTGGTGCGCTGCAGACGGTCGGCGGTGCGGATGTAGAACATCAGGAAGCGGTCGATGTATTTGATCAGGGTTTCGTCATCCAGGTCGGTGGCGAAGAGATCGGCGTGGCGCGGGCGCATGCCGCCGTTGCCGCAGACGTAGAGGTTCCAGCCCTTGTCGGTGGCGATCACGCCCACGTCCTTGCTTTGCGCTTCGGCACATTCACGGGTGCATCCGGAGACGGCGAACTTGACTTTATGGGGAGCGCGCAGGCCCTTGTACCGGTTCTCGATATCAATGGACATGCCCACACTGTCCTGCACGCCGTAACGGCACCAGGTGCTGCCGACGCAGGATTTCACGGTGCGCACCGCCTTGCCGTAGGCGTGGCCGGTCTCGAAACCGGCGGCGATCAGTTCCTCCCAGATTTTCGGCAGGTCATTGAGGGTGGCGCCGAACAGGTCCACCCGCTGACCGCCGGTGATCTTGGTGTAGAGGCCGTATTTCTTGGCCACCTGACCCAGCACCACCAGCTTGTCCGGGGTGATTTCCCCGCCCGGGACCCGCGGCACCACCGAATAGGTGCCGTTCTTCTGCATGTTGGCCATGAAGGTGTCGTTGGTGTCCTGCAGCGGCACGTGGTCGCTGGCGAGGATGTGGTCGTTCCAGCAGGAGGCCAGAATCGAGCCCACGGTGGGCTTGCAGATGTCGCAGCCCCGACCGCTGCCGTGCCTGTCCAGCAACTCGCGGAAGGTGTGGATCTCCTCCACCCGGACGATGTGGTAAAGCGCCTCGCGGCTGTAGGGGAAGTGTTCGCACAGGTCCTTGCTGACTTCCACGCCGCGTTTTTCCAGCTCCATTTCCACCACGTTCTTGAGCAGGGCGGCGCAGCCGCCACAGCCGGAACTGGCCTTGGTCTCGCCCTTGACGGTGCCAAGGTCACAGGCGCCGGCGTCGATGGTTTCACAGATGGCGCCCTTGGAGACGTTGTGGCAGGAGCAGATGGTCGCGGTGTCCGGAAGCGCATCCGGGCCCAGGGCCGGGGCGCCGTCGCCACTCGGCATGATCAGGGATTGCGGATTCTCCGGCAGGTCGATGCCGTTGAGCATGTATTGCAGCAGGGTGTCGTAGTCGCTGTTGTCCCCGACCAGAATGGCGCCCAACAGTTTTGTGCGGTCTTCGCTGATGACCAGCTTCTTGTAGATGCCGTCCACATCATTGGTGATGCGCACGGTGCGGGCGCCGGCGGTGCGGGCATGGGCATCGCCCAGGGAGCCCACATCCACGCCCAGCAGCTTGAGCTTGGTGCTCATGTCGGCGCCGGTGAAGGCGGCGTCCTGGTTGCCGGTCAGATGCCCGGCCAGGGTGCGGGCCATGGTGTAGCCCGGCGCGACCAGACCGAAAATCTGGCCGTTCCAGAGGGCGCACTCGCCGATGGCAAAAATGGCGGGATCGGATGTTTTGCACTGGTTATCGACGACGATGCCGCCCCGTTCGCCGATTTCCAGGCCGCTTTGCCGGGCCAGGGTGTCCTGGGGGCGAATCCCGGCGGAGAACACGATCAGGTCGGTTTCCAGATGGCTGTCATCGTCGAAGTTCATCCGCAGGCGGCATTCTTCGCCCGCCACAATGGCAGTGGTGGCCTTGCGGGTGTGGACCTTCACGTCCAGCTCTTCGATCTTGTCCTTGAGGATAGTGCCGCCGTCGTCGTCCAGCTGCACCGGCATCAGGCGCGGCGCGAACTCCACCACATGGGCTTCCAGACCCAGGGATTTCAGGGCATTGGCGGCTTCCAGACCCAGCAGGCCGCCGCCGACCACGACACCCACACGCCCTTTCTCGGCGCTGGCCTTGATGCGGTCCAGATCTTCGAGGGTCCGGTAAACCAGACAGCCCGGCCGATCGTTGCCCTCGATGGGGGGCACGAAGGGGTAGGACCCGGTGGCCAGCACCAGCTGATCGTAGGGATAGTCCCCTTTGGGGGTGGTGACGGTTTTGTGCCCGCGGTCGATGCCGGTGACGGGTTCCCCCAGCAGCAGCTCAAGGCCGTTACTGTCGTACCAGTCGCGGGTGCCCATGGCCAGATCGCCGTGAGTCGACCCCTTGAAGTAGTCCGACAGGTGGACGCGGTCATAGGCCAGCAAGGGTTCTTCGCCGAACACCTGAATCTGGTACTGGTCAGCGGCACCGGTTTCAACGAGTTGTTCGAGGAAGTGGTGGCCAACCATGCCGTTGCCGATCACGATGAGTTTCTGTTTCATGGTCAGGTCCTCCTAGGCCGCAGCCAGGTTGCAATAGGGTTCGCCGAACGCGAGAAGCGCCCGGTAGGGGCTGATGTCGGTGCGGTTCTGCAGACGATCGAACAACCAGGGGCCCATGCGGGTGTCGCCATAAAGGACGGCGCCCACCAGGCGGTTGTCGCGAATGAGAAGATGGCGGTAGTCGCCGGTGTCGAAATCTTCGTAGACCAGGCTCTCGGTCTGGCGGTCGGGTTCGATCTGGCCGCAGGAAAACAGGGGCAGGCCGCTGATTTTCAGGCGGGCGGCGGTGGCCTCGGGCCGATACTGAACCTGTTCCCCGCTGAGCAGGCGGGCCAGCAGTTCGGCCTGGCGATAGGCCGGCTCCACCAGGCCGACGGTTTCCCCGTCGGCTTCGGCGCACTCGCCAATGGCGAAGATGGCCGGATCGCTGGTGCGCAGCTGCGGATCGACACAGATGCCCTGGTTCACCTCAAGGCCGGTGGCCTGCGCCAGTGCCATGCGAGGCTGGATGCCGGCGGCGAACACCACCGCCTCGGCCGGGAAGGCGGTGCCGTCTCTGAGGGTGATGCTGGAAATCCGGGTTTCCCCCTCCAGCGCGCGCAGTTCGGCGTTGCAGTGGACGGCGATACCACGGGATTCCAGTGCCTGTTGCAGCAGCTGGCCGGCGCGTTGATCCAGTTGACGGTTGAGCAGGTGGCCGCTGCGGTGCAAAACGCGGACATTCAGGCCCTGCTGCTGCAGTCCGTCGGCCGCCTCCAGCCCCAGGAAGCCGCCGCCGACCACCAGCACGTTGCGGGCGGAGTGGCGCAAATTGCGGAGCTGATCGGCGTCAGCCCGGGTGCGAAACACATGCACGCCGGACAGGTGGGTGCCGGGCAGTTCAGGAATGCGGGCTTCTGCGCCGGTGGCCAGGACCAGGTGATCGTAGGGCAGGTGGCGGCCCTGGGCTGTCACCACGGTCTGGTTATCACGGTCGATAGCGGTCACGGGGTCGCCGCAGTGCAGCCGGATGTTGTGCTCGGAATACCAGTCGCGGGAGGCCAACGGCAGGGCCTCGGCTGCCACCTCATCGGCCAGGTAGGGCGATAGCAGGATGCGGTTGTAGGCCGGCTGCGGTTCTTCCCCGATGACCGTGATCTGCCAGTCGGCGCCGGCGGCCACCAGCTTTTCCACCAGACGCTGGGCGGCCATGCCGTGTCCGACTATCAGCAATTGTCGACTCATTTTGACCTCCGTTTGGGCGGGTGGAATCAATGTGCTCCTGGCGCCTCAGCCGGTGAGCATCCGCTTCTGGTGCAAGGCGCTCTGGATCCCCGCCTTCGCGGGGATGACGGTGCGGGGGCAGGTTGACCCATAGGATCTCTTCGCTACCTGCTGGTCGTTGTGCTTCACCCGCCAATCCGCATCTTTACCGCGTCATTCCGCATCTTTACCGCGTTATTCCGCGCCTTTACGCCGTCATTCCCGCGAAGGCGGGAATCCAGAGCAGGCGAGCACCGTGTTTTCGTTGCACGCCAATTTTTTCTAACCAAAAAAAAGCGCCTGCAGCCCTCCCCAGCAGGGAGATCCACAGGCGCCGATGCCTCTTGCCCCGGGACATGCTGTTCCAATGGGCATTTGTGGTTCTCAGTGGCGTCCGGCCACCGACTTATGGGAGCACTCCTTCGCTCCCTTTTTCCTATTCAATCCCTGTGCCAATCCTCGAAATCCCGGGGATTCAAACAGTTGCCCCTCTCTCCCCGGTCAGGTGCCCGAAAGGCGTGGGCGTTGACGGTGCAGTCGGGTGCGGCGACGCACCGTCGTGGGTCACGCCCGGTTGCGTTCGGGCTCTGCCGAACCGGCCGGCTTGCGGGGCGTCAGCTCCGTGATCTTGCGCTGTTTCTCGTACAGGAAGCTCAGCACCGCCTGGCGGTAATGGTTGTAGTCCGCGTTATCGGCCAGGGCGACCCGGTCGCGCGGGCGCGGCAGGGCGATATCGAGCACTTCGCCGATGGTGGCGGCCGGGCCGTTGGTCATCATCACGATGCGGTCCGAAAGCAGCACCGCCTCGTCCACATCGTGGGTGATCATGACCACGGTATTGCCCAGCTCCGCCTGGATCTCCATCAGCGAATCCTGCAGGTGGGCGCGGGTCAGGGCGTCCAGCGCCCCGAACGGCTCGTCCATCAGTAGCACCTTGGGTCGCATGGCCAGGGCCCGGGCAATGCCGACCCGCTGCTTCATGCCCCCGGAAATCTCGCCCGGCCGCTTGTCGGCCGCGTGGCCCATGTGCACCAGTTCCAGGTTGTGCAGGATCCATTCCCGCCGTTCGGCCTTGCTCATGGACTTGCGAAACACCTGGCGCACCGCCAGTTCCACATTTTCGTAGGCCGTTAACCAGGGCAGCAGGGAGTGATTCTGGAACACCACCGCCCGCTCCGGACCCGGTTCGTTGACCTCGCGCCCTTCCAGCAGGCAGCCGCCGGTCGACGCTTCGAGCAAGCCGGCGATGATGTTGAGCACCGTGGACTTGCCGCATCCGGAATGCCCGATCAGCGACACGAACTCGCCTTCACGAATCTTCAGGTTGACGCTCTCCAACGCCCGAAAGGTGCCTTTGGGCGTATCGAAGTCCATATTGACGCCGCTGAGTTCAAGATGTGATTTGCTCATGATTTTCTCCTCTGGGCGTCCGACGCCGCACGTCAGACGTCTGACGTTCTATTGATCCCAAGCCACTTTGCGTTCCAGCAGCACCATCACCCGGTCCAGCAGCAGGCCGATGAAGCCGATGGTGATGACGGCCACCATGATGCGGGCCAGGGAGTCGCTGGAGCCGTTCTGGAATTCGTCCCACACGAACTTGCCGAGCCCCGGATTCTGGGCCAGCATCTCGGCGGCGATCAGCACCATCCAGGCGATGCCCAGGGAGACCCGCAGGCCGGTGAACATCTGCGGAATCGCCGACGGCAGGACGATCTTGCGGACATGGGTCAGCGGCGGCAGGCGCAGAACCCGAGAGACGTTCTGCAGGTCCGGGCTGACCGAGGCCACACCGGAGGTGGTGTTGATCAGGGTGGGCCAGAGGCTGCACAGGGTGACGGTGATCATCGAAGTGATGAACGACTTTTCGAACATCGGGTCGTCGGTGACGTATACCGCCGACACCACGATGGTCACCAGAGGCAGCCACGCCAGGGGCGAGACCGGTTTGAACAGCTGGATCAGCGGGTTGAGCGCCGCCTGCACCGCCGGGCTCATGCCGGTGACGATGCCGAGGGGGATCGCAATCAGACTGGCCAGCAGGAACCCGCACATGACCGTGACCAGGCTGGTGCCAATCTGGTCGATGAACGTGGGGTAGCCGGTGTAGGGGCGAATGCGCACCTCGGCATCGGGATTCTTTTCCAGAATGCGTTCGTTGCGCGCCTCCTGCATGGCGATGAACTTCTCCGCCCGCTCCTGCTCCGCCTGGTGCTCGGACCAGAGGTTGCCGGCCTGTTCCGTGACCTCGGCGGGCCCCGGGAACTGGCCCAGGGAGGTCTCGATGGATTGCGACGCCGCCTGCCAGATCAGCAGGAATAGCGCGATCCCCAGGACCGGCAGCCCCAGATTGCGCAGCACCTTGTCCAGGGTCCAGTAGTCTTTCTGGTGCCGAATCAGGCGGCCCAGTGGTGTCACGGTTGCGCTCGTAGTCATGATCTTGCCTCTCTTTGCATTGCGCCCGGGGACTGATGTACTTCCCGTCATCCCCGCCTGCGCGGGGATGACGTGTTGTCGATCCCGGTGCGTTGGAGCACGCTGTTTCGTCCGACGTCCGACGTCCGACGTCCGACGTCCGACGTCCGACGTCCGACGCTACAGCGTCTTGTCGCCCTTCAAGCCGATGTCGAACGAATCGATATAGGCGTTGGGCTTACGGGCGTCGTAGGTCACGTCGTCGATAAACTCATCCTGCAGCGGGCGATAGCCGTCCTCGGTGTCAAAATCCGGGAAATCGGATGCCTTCATCTTGCCCTCGGCGATCAGCTCCTTCGCGGCCTCGGCATAGATCTCCGGCTTGTACACCTTCTTGGCGATATCCAGGTACCAGTTGTCCGACTTGTGCTCGGGGATCTGGCCCCAGCGGCGCATCTGGGTGAGGTACCAGATGGCGTCGGAGTAATACGGGTAGGTGGCGTTATGACGGAAGAAGGTGTTGAAGTCGGGCACCTTGCGCACGTCGCCCTTCTCGTACTCGAAAGTGCCGGTCATGGAGTTGGCAATGACCTTCTCGTCGGCGCCCACATAGTTGGGGCGTGCCAGCATCTTCACCGCATCCGGGCGGTTGGCGTTGTTGTTGGCATCCAGCCAGTGGGCGGCGCGGATCAGCGCTTTCACCACATGGACGTGCGTGTTGGGGTATTTGTTGGACCAGGTCTGGCTGACACCGAACACCTTTTCCGGATTGTTGGGCCAGATCTCGTAGTCGGTCACCACCGGCACGCCAATGCCCTTGAACACCGCCTGCTGGTTCCACGGCTCGCCCACGCAGTAGCCCTGAATGGTGCCGGCTTCCATGGTGGCGGGCATCTGCGGCGGTGGCGTGACCGAGAGCAGCACGTCTGCCTGCTTCTGGCCGCTGTTGTCGCCGTGTGCCGGATCGTAATAGCCCGGGTTGAGGCCACCGGCGGCCAGCCAGTAACGCAACTCGTAATTGTGGGTGGACACCGGGAAGACCATGCCCATGTCAAAGCGCTCGCCGGCGTTCCTGTAGGACTCCACCACCGGCTTGAGCGTGCTGGCGCTGATGGGGTGGACCGGCTTGCCGTCGTCCCGCTTGGGAATATGCGGCTTCATCTGGTCCCAGACCTTGTTGGACACGGTGATGCCGTTGCCGTTGAGGTCCATGCTGAAAGCGGTGATGATGTCGGCCTTGGTGCCGATGCCGATGGTGGCACCCAGCGGTTGGCCCGCCAGCATGTGGGCCCCGTCCAGTTCGCCGGTAATGACGCGGTCGAGCAACACCTTCCAGTTGGCCTGTGCCTCCAGTTCCACGAACAGGCCTTCATCGAGGAAGAAACCCTTTTCCCGGGCCACGGCCAGGGGTGCCATATCGGTCAGTTTGATGAAGCCGAATTTCAGGTCGGCCTTCTCCGGCTCTCCTGCCGCGGAAACCGGACCGGAAAGCAGCAGACCGATGGCCAGGCCAAGTCCGGCCAGTAAGGAACGGCGCCCGCTTGTCGATGGGTTGGCTGAATCACACATGGGTTACTCCTCTGTGGTTTTTGCCATGCAAAAAAAAGCGCCTGATCACTCCCAGCGAAGTGAACAGGCGCCAATGCCTTTGATAGAAAGACCCGCCGAACGAGCCCTTGAGTGGGTGAGCCATCCCTGGCCCTGATTAGGCACAATCAATATATGTGCCAACGTAAGGAATCTTTTTAAAACAGTACCTTGGCGGTCTCGGGCTCTGAGGCCGACGTGGCCGGCAGAGTTAAAACAGTGCAGTCTGGTGGGGAGCGCACCAAATCGGGTCTGGTTTGTATCGTTTCACGTTTGACGTTTGACGTTTCACGTTAAAGCCGCTTGAACTTGATAGTACGGGCCGCATGCTGAGTGCCAACGTCCAACATTAAACCTCCGCCACCGAATCCAGATTATCCACCGCCTGCCGATACAGCCCCGGCTGAAACAGATCCGCCACCAGATCCCACTGCTCCGGCGTCACCTGCTGCCAGCGCTGCATGCGCTCGAACAGGGCCTGGGCTTCCTCCAGGCGTGGCCGGTTAGCCTCGTTCTTGAAGAAATGCTGGCCAATGCGGGCATGAAACAGTCCCTGGGAGCGGCCCAGGGCGTGCAGCTCGTTTTCCAGGTAGGGCGGCAGTGACAGGGTGTCGACCAGCTTCTCCACCTTCTGACTCTCGATCCACCGGCAGGCCTTGAGAATCGCCCGGATCAGTCCGGCGGTTTGCTGAGGATTGTCGTCAACCCAGGCCTGTCGCAGCCCCAGGACCTTTTCGGCGCTGTTGGGCCAGAGGTCGTGGCCACTAACCACCAGGCGCCCGATACCGGCGGTTTCCGCCAGGCTGTTCCAGGGCTCGCCGACGCAGCAACCGTCGATGTCGCCGCGGCGCAGGCTCTCCACCATCTTGGTGGGCGGCACCGTGACCAGCTCCACCTGCTGGCCGGGGTGCAGGCCACCGGCGGCGAGCCAGTCTCGCAGCTGCAGGTAGTGGCTGGACCAGGCGTAGACCACGGCGAAACGCAACGGCCGGCCGGTCCGTGCGGCCTCGCGGGCCAGCGCCTGGGCGGTGGCACCGGGGTGGCGGCTGCTGCATTGGCGATCCACGGCCTTCGCCAGTTCGCTGCTGAGGGTGATGCCGTTGCCGTTGCGGCTCAGTACCAGGGGCACTTTCAGGGGTTCGCGGGGCGCACCCAGCCCCAGGGCGATGGCGAACGCCATGGGGGCCAGCATGTGGGCTCCGTCCAGGAGACCGACGGTGACCTTGTCGCGCAGCGTGGCCCAGGAGACTTCGGGCATCAGGGTGACGTTTAGCCCCTCCTCGGCGAAAAAGCCGCACTCCCGGGCCACCATCAGCGGGGCCGCGTCGAGCAGGCGGACAAATCCCAGGCGCACGGGAGTTGCTGTGTCTAAAACGTCGTTCATGCGTGGTCTCCTTGTGAGGCGGACTCCCCCTCTGGGCTGAGGATGGTCATGACATCGCGGGCGACCGCGGCCATGCGTTGGCTGCGGTCCATGGCCAGGCGGCGCAGGGTGCTGTAGGCCTGCTCTTCGTCGCAGCCATGCTGCTTCATCAGCAGGCCCTTGGCGCGTTCGATGATCTTGCGCTCTTCCAGGGCGGTGCGGGTCTCGTCCAGTTGCGAGCGCAGGCCCTGGAACTCCTCGAAACGGGCGATCGCCACATCGACCACCGGCCGGACCCGGCTGGCGCTGAACCCATCCACGATATAGGCGCTGACGCCGGCCTTGACGGCCGCCTGGATGGTCGGGCGGTCGCTGTCCTGGCCGGCGAAAAAGACGATCGGCCGCGGCGCGTGCTCGCTCAGCACCGCCATGTTGTCGAGGGTGTCGCGATCGGGCGAGTCCATGTCGATGATGACGACATCCGGTTCGTACTGGGCGACGGCGGCCATCAGCCCCTGCGCTGACGTGCGCTGGGCAATGACCTTGTAGCCGTCGGCGGCCAGGGCCTCGCACACCATCCGGGCGCGCTCGGGCTCGTCGTCCACCAACAGGACTTTGGGATGGGTATCAGTCATGGCGTTAATACGTTCCTCAGCGGCACTGGGCCATGGGTTTTAATTCGTGAACGCTCGGGTGTTTGGGCGTTTGCCGTCGTGCTGAGCAAAAGTCGGGCCATGTCATCGAGCGCCCTTTGCCCACTGCACCGTGAGGGCAGTGGGCAAAGACTTGAGTGGGCGTTTGTGGTGCAGTCTGCACTGCAAAGAGGCATCCAGACCCCCCAAGATCGCCCTGGCAACCCGCAATGTCGCGAAAAGTCCATTTGGCACCGGGTTTGCACAGTCCATAGTTGAGAGTGTTTCGCCCTTTGGGCACTGATGCCCGACCTCGCGGTTCCCCCACCCGCCGCGAGGTCGGGCTTTTTTTATGCGCGCAATCCGGGGGGCCCTTATTCCGGAAAGGCTTTGTTTATGTCGGATGTTCGTCATTGCCACACCACCTGTCCCTATTGCGGCGTCGGCTGCGGTCTGCGCGCGTCCGTGCGGCGTGGCCGGATCGAGGCGCTGGAGGGGGACCGGGCGCATCCGGCCAATCACGGCCGTCTCTGTATCAAGGGCTCGTCCCTCGAAGACACGCTGGGTTCACAGGGCAGGCTGCTGTATCCCGAGGTGAACGGCCGTACCGTGGACTGGGATTCGGCCCTGAACGCGGTGGCCGACGGGCTGGGGAGGGTGCGCCGACGCTATGGGGGTGATGCGCTTGGGTTCTATCTCTCCGGTCAGTTGCTCACCGAGGATTACTATGTCGCCAACAAGTTCGCCAAGGGCTTTCTGGGAACGCCCCATGTGGATACCAATTCACGGCTGTGCATGTCCTCGGCGGTGGCCAGTTACAAGCGCGCGTTCGGCGCCGATGCGGTACCCGGCTGCTACGAGGATCTGGAGCTGGCGGACCTGCTGGTCCTGGTGGGCTCCAACGCCGCCTGGAATCACCCGGTCCTGTTCCAGCGCATGAAACAGGCCGGGGAGGAACGGCCCGGGCGCCGGGTGGTGGTGATCGACCCCCGTCGGACCGCTACCTGCGAAATCGCCGATCTGCATCTGCCCATACGGCCGGGGAGCGACGGCGTGCTGTTCAACGGCCTGCTGGCCTGGCTGGCAGAGCGGGAGCTTGTCGACCAGGACTATATCGCCGCTCACACCCACCATTTCGATAGCGCGGTTGAGGCCGCCAGACAGTCGGCACCGGACCCCGCCAGTGTGGCGCAGCAGTGTGATGTGCCCCTGGAGGCGGTGCTGCGCTTTTTCCACTGGTTCGCCGACACGCCCCGAACCCTGACCTTCTATTCCCAGGGCATCAATCAGGCGGAGGCCGGGACCGATCAGGGCAACGCCATCATCAACGTCCATCTGGCCACCGGACGGGTCGGCCGCCCCGGCGCCAGTCCGTTCTCGATCACCGGCCAGCCCAATGCCATGGGGGGGCGTGAGGTTGGGGGGCTTGCCAACCAGCTGGCGGCTCACATGGATTACGACAGCCCGGGAGCCCGGCAGCGGGTGGCCGATTTCTGGCAGGCGCCCGCCCTGCCGCAGGCGCCGGGGCTGAAAGCGGTGGACCTTTTTGAGGCGGTGCATGACGGCCGCATCCAGGCGATCTGGATCATGGCCACCAATCCGGTGGTCAGCCTGCCCAACGCGGATCGCGTCAGGGCGGCCCTGGAGCGCTGCCCGTTGGTGATCGTCTCCGACTGTTTCGCCGACAGCGACACCCTGGCCCTGGCCGATATCCGCCTGCCGGCCATGGGTTGGAGCGAGAAGGACGGCACCGTGACCAATTCCGAGCGGCGCATCTCCCGCCAGAGCGGCTTGCTGCCGCCGGTGGGCGAGGCCCGGGCGGACTGGTGGATCATGACCGAGGTGGCCCGGCGCATGGGGTACGGGGCCGCCTTTGATTATCACGGACCCCATGCCATCTTTGACGAACACGCGCGGCTGTCCGGTCTGGAAAACCAGGGTGCCCGCGCCTTTGATATCAGCGCCCTGGCCGGATTGAGCGCGGCGGACTACGACCGTTTGCAGCCGGTGCAGTGGCCCTGTACGCCAGAAGAGCCCGGCGGCCGGGCCCGGCTGTTCGGGGACAGCCGCTTCTGCACCCCCGATGGGCGAGCCCGTTTCGTACCGGTTGCCCCCCGGGCGCCAGACGCGGTAACGGGCCGGCAGCAGGTCAGGGTCAACACCGGCCGGCTGAGGGATCAATGGCACACCATGACCCGGACCGGCCGCGCGCCCCGCCTGTTGCAGCATCAGGCGGAACCCTCGGTGACCCTGCATCCCGTGGATGCGGCGGAATTCGGCGTCGCCACCAACGATCTTGTCCGTCTTGTGAATGGACAGGGGGAATGGCTGGGTCGGGCGCGGCTGGATGATGGCCAGCGCCGGGGTGAGGTGTTCCTGCCGATCCACTGGACCGCCCAGTTCACCGCCCGTGCCCGGACCGACGTGCTGGTTCCGCCCAGGTTGGATCCCCTGTCCGGCCAGCCGGCCTTCAAGCACGCCCAGGCCGAGCTGCAGCGGTGGCCGGCGCGATGGCACGGCCTGTTGCTTCGCCGTTCTCCCGATTCACCGGTGGCGTTGCCGGAATACTGGGCGCGCTATCCTCTGGAATACGCCACGGCCTGGCGGCTCGGGGATCTGCAGGCCTGGAACCTGGAGGCCTGCACGAACTGGCTGGGTGACGAGCCGCAAATCGTGCTGCAGGATCCGGCCGGCGGATATTACCGGGCGGCGTTTCTGAATGGCGGGCGTCTGGAGGCGGTCCTGCTGATCGGCCCCACCCCGGATTTCCCCGAGACGGCCTGGCTGGATGGCCTGTTCGATCAGTCGGCGCTGGGGGACGCGGAACGGCGGGCGTTGCTGGCGGGCCGGCCCTCGGATGCCGAGGAGGTTGGGGCGATTGTCTGTGCCTGCTTCCAGGTGGGTGAACGGACCATCCAGCAGGCGGTCGGCGAAGGCCACGACAGCGTCGAGGCCCTGGGTGAGCAACTACAGTGCGGCACCAACTGTGGCTCCTGCCTCCCCGAGCTGCGGGCCCTGCTTGAGCGTGCGCCCTCCGACGTCTGATCTCAGACGTTCTCCACCACCCGCAACAGTTGCGGCGACACCCGATAACGCAGTCCCCGGCAGTGCGCGGTGCCCTCCACCGTGCAGGTCTTGCGGTTGATGCGGACGATGCGGCCCTGGTGACCGTCACCGAAAGTCACTTCCTGACCCGGGAGGAAGCGGGCCAGCAGGTCGCGGGCGGTTTCCACCTGAACCGGCGTGCTATCCAGCGTCAGGCCGGCGAGGCGAGCCTGTTCGCGTAACGCGGTCTTCACACGGCCGGCATGTCCCTGATCATGCAGGTGATCGAGCACCCGGTAGAAATCGGCGTTGTGGACTTCCCCCACCAGTCGCCAGCCCATGAGCGACTGCACGAAATGGGCGAACTCGTGACAGCAGGTGTGGGTGAGCAGATTGAGTTCCGACAGTTCGCCGGCGAAATAACCCCGCTGGCGAATCTCCCGGCTCGACAGCCAGCCGCCACAGTGCGCCGGCGCTGCCTTTTCGGCCACCATCTTGACGCCATAGGTGATGCGGTGACGGCGGGTTTCCCGATCGAACCGGTGGTGGGTGGCCCGGCCCCGGCCCACCCGGAATTCCAGCTGCGCATCCACAGGCTGGCGCTGCCAGTCCGCGAGGGTTGGCAACAGCTGGTTCTGCGTGGCCTCGCACATCAGGAGGCCAATGCGGTGTTCTCGACTCGGCATGAAGCATCAAAAAAGGAAGCTGGAGGATCCACCGATTTTAGCGAACAAGGTTCCCGGCTGCTAAGCATTTCGTTTAGCGTTTCACGTAGGACGTTTGACGTTTCACGTATAAAAAGCTTGACCTCGGTGCTCCGAGCTGAGTGCCAACGTCCAACGTCCAACGTCCAACGTCCGATTCTCACTCCTTGTGTGCCTTCAGGATCATCCAGGGCCCGGACAGATGCAGGCACTCGACCCGCCCCAGTCCGGCCTCGCCAAACAGGGCCTCCCACTGCCCCGGCTCGAAGTGCTCGACACCGCCAAACCGACGGGCCGAAGCCTGGATGAGGCGGGCCAGCCAGCGGGGATCGGTGGCGAAGACGCCCGCCACGAAGCGCCCGCCCGGCGCCAGCACGCGCTGGATTTCCTGCAGGGCCCGGGGGATGTCCGGGAACAGGTGCAGCGCCGCACAACAGACCACCGCATCGACGCTGTTATCGGCCAGCGGTAGCTCCAGGGCACTGGCGCGGACATAGTGGAGATTGGCCGGCGACGGCTGGCGGGTGGCTTCACGCAGCATGGGGCGGGACAGATCGAGGCCCAACACGGCGCCTTCCGGCACCGCCTGGGCCAGACGCCGGGAGTAGTTGCCCGAGGCACAGGCCAGATCCAGCACCCGTTCGTTACCGGTGAGATGGGCTCCGCGCAGCACCAGATCCACCTCGCGGTCGAAGTCCAGGCCGATAATGCCCTGGAAAAACACGCTGCCACGCCACAGGGGGCCCTGATAGATGCGGGTCAGTGGCTGGAACTGCATCAGGCGCTGGGCCAGGGAATGGGGGTCGTCCTGCTCCGGCAGGAAATCGACGAACCCCTCCCGGGCCGGTCGGCGGTCGTCGCACAGCCGGCAGTGCAGGCCACCGCCACCGGCTTCGATATAGGCAGTGGGTTGATGGCATTGGGGGCACTGAAAGGCGATGTCGGTCACGGCGGTCCTGCTCCTTGCAATGGGTGGTGTCATCATGAGCCCGTTAGGCCTTGATCTCAATGGATCGAAAGGCCAGGCGACTCAGTGGAACAGGGGTGAATACAGCGTATCCCGGCCGTCCCGGCTGGCCACCACGAAACGGTAGTCCCGGTCTTCCCCAGCGAATACCGGGTTGTACCAGTAGCCGGTATAGGTGGCCATGCCCCGGTCGTTGGTATCGCCACTGAGTCTTACCGCCAGGTCGTAGCCCTGGTCGTTGACGGGCACGCCGTCGACCACCAACGGCTGCCAGTCCTGGCCCTTTTCGCGCACCTCAATGGACAGCAGGGGATGGTCCAGGGCAATCAGTGAGGGATTAACGTCCTGCCAGCGGAATTGCCAGTGCCCTTCCTCGTTCACCTGGGGGTGACTGAAGCGCGGTTCGCTGATCACCTCACGGTTGCCCGTGGCCGCCATAAGGACGGGCAGGAAGCGACGGACCTCGAAGCGGTAGGTCCACTGAGTAGGCATCTCGGCCAGGCTGTCGTCCTTGGTCGCAAAGTCCCGCGCCAGGCGCTGGAGCTGTCCGGCCAGGTAGGGCTGGGTGTTCTTGCCATACAGGGTATGCCCGCCCTCGTAATACTGACGGCCGTATTCTTTGGGCGTGGTGACGTAACCGGTGTAGCCGCCGGCGAGGCTGGTCATCATCACCTGGGGGGCGGCGTGGCCGGCATCGCGATAACCGTCTTGAACTGCCTCGGCCAAGCGTCGGCCGGTTTCGGTAGTGAGCTCAAACGGCAGTGGGGCGATCACCAGGTCATTGATCCGGATCAGCTGGAACAGCACGTAATCCGGGAAGCTGTCCTTGGGTTCCAGCAACGGCTGACCCCAGGAAAAGCCGAGGATACGCTTGCGGCCCTGGCAGTTGTCCTCTTCCTCACCCCAGCGCCGCGAGCCCTGCTTGATAAAGGGCAGATAACCGATAACCGGCGAGGTGTGCTCCTGGGGCGCGGCGGCCAGCGTGTTGCCCACCGCCGCGTCCTTGCAGATGGCGACGTCCCCGACGCGGTTGTGTTCGCGGATGTTGATATGTCGGGTGGCGGTGGCGAGGTCGACCTCGTCCTGAAGCTCATTTCCCAGCCGTTGATAGAGGGCGATGGCTTCCTTGGCGATGGCCTTGCCGACGCGCCGGGCCTCGATGTAGCCCAGCATGCCGAAGCGGGAGGCGGGTGCCACATCCCCGTGCATGCCCTCGAATGCCGAGACGGTGACCGGGTGATCGGCCTGGATGGCCCGGGCCCAGTCGCCGTGGACGTAGGCCCAGACATCGGCGTTGAACAGGGTTTCGTCCGCCGGCAGGGCGGTGCCGTGAATGCTGAAGCTGGCGAAGGCGCCCAGGGGATCGCTGCCGCCATCGTCGGTGATGCGGTCCAGGCGCACCATGAACATGCGTGGATTGATGTCGTGGTAGGCGCGCTCGTCGCTGGTGCTCTTGTTCTCGACGTCGTTGTTTTCCACATAGGCCGGCACCGAGCGGTTGCGTGTCAGCCCCCAGATATCGCGATGGCCGATGGCGATTCGGGCCGGTTGGCGGTTGCGGTAGGCTTCCAGCGCCGCGGAGCGGAGTCGTTCCAGCAGGAAATCGAAATAGCCCTGGGCGAAACCGGCCACGTTGGAGATGTGTTTGTTGTAGAACTGGCTGCCGACAATCTGACCCGGCGCCGAATGCGTATGGGTGGTGGTGATAGTGAGGTTGCTGGCGTCGATGTCGGTATCCCCGGCCAGGAGTTCACCGAGGCGGGTGTGCAGGATACGGGAGCCGCTGGTGAGGTCGGTTTGCATGATCAACTGGGCGTCGCCGTCCGTGTCCCTGAGATAGTAGGCGCGGGCTTTCAGCCGGGTACGAAACCCCTGGCCTATGGTGGACCAGGTGGCATAGCCAGCACGTGGCAGGACGCCGGGGGGCGGGGTAATATCCACGGTCGCCGCGCCGGCAACAAAGTGCTCCGGGGCCGGTTGCGAGTGCGCCGGCGTGTAGGGCACAGTCACCGAGGAGAGTTCCGGTTGTGAGAGTTGCAGGCCGACGCAGCCAGCCACCAGGAGCAGAACCAGGGCGATCAGAAGCTTTTTGATCACAGCCACCTCGTATGGCAAAAGACGAGAGAACGGGTGGCAGTTTATCGGTAAAGCAACCGCTTTACTGTGGCCTGGATCAAAATATGGTACCTGAGTACAAAAAGTGAGGATGGGGAGGCAATCCCCGGGGCGACGAACTACAGTATTAGCCTTTTTGCGGGAGCCCTCAGGCTCCGTTGAAGGCGATTGACCGCTTCAAGAGGAATCATTGTGGATTTTGCGACGCTGATCGGACTGCTGGGGGCCATGCTGGTCATCATGTCCTCCATCGTACTGGGGGCTTCCAGCCAGGTTTTCCTGAACATCCCCTCCCTGCTGATCGTGCTGGGGGGCACCCTGTTCGTGGTGCTGGCTAAATTCAGCTTTACCCAGTTCATGGCGGCCTTCAAGGTGGCAACCCGGGCGTTCTCCTTCAAGCTGCCGGAAACCGAGGAACTGATCAACGAGGTGGTGGAGATCGCCAATGTGGCGCGCAAGCAGGGCATTCTGGAGCTGGAAGACCGGGAAGTGAGTTCCCCGTTCCTCAAACAGGGCATTCAGTATCTGGTGGAAGGCCAGCCGGCGGAAACCATCGAGACCCTGATGAAAAAGGAGCGGCTCCTGACTCTGGATCGTAACCGCTGGGGCCAGAAGGTCTTCCACGCCATGGCCGACGTTGGTCCCGCCATGGGGATGATCGGTACCATCGTCGGACTGGTGCAGATGCTCTCCAACATGGAAGACCCCAAATCCATCGGCCCGGCCATGGCGGTGGCCCTGCTCACCACACTCTATGGGGCGATGCTCGCCAACATGATCGCCAACCCGATCGCAGATAAACTCGAATTGCGTCAGACCGAAGAGGCTCGCATGCAGTCGCTGATCACCGACGCGGTGATTGCCATTCAGGAAGGGCGCAACCCGCGCGTCATCGAACAGCTGCTCTCCAGCTATCTGCCGCCGGCCAAGCGCGAGCAGAACGGCGAAGCCGAATCGGCGGGATAGTCCATGGACGAGTTACCGGAAGACGACAAGCCCGGGGTTCCGGCGTGGGTGGTGACCTTTGCCGACCTCATGTCGTTGCTGATGTGCTTCTTCGTGTTGTTGCTGTCTTTCTCGGAGATCGACGCCAACAAGTTCAAACAGATTGCCGACGAGTTGTCCAAGGCCTTTGGTGTGCAGCGGGAGGTTCCGGCCCTGGAGGTTCCCATGGGCACGACCCCGGTATTCGACAAGTTCTCTGCCGGCAAGCCCGAACCCACGGTGCTGGACGAGGTGCGCCAGCAAACCTCGGAACAGAAGCCCAATCTCCAGACCAACACCACCCAATCGGATGTGGAAGCCCGGGTTGAGGCCCAGCTGGCGCAGACCGTGGAAAAACGCTACCGGGACCTCAAACAGGTGCTGCAGGAGGAAATGGCGCAGGATCGCGTCCACCTGAAAAAAGCCAATGACCGCATCATTATCCGCATCGAAGAGAAAGGCTCCTTCCCTTCAGGGTCGGCCAAGCTGACCTGGGCCTTCGAGGGGTTGCTCATCCGGGTGGCGAAAGTGTTGGAAGATATGCCGGGCAAGCTGACCATTGAGGGGCATACCGACGACCTGCCGATTCGCAGTGACCGCTATGATTCCAACTGGAACCTTTCCGCCGACCGTGCCGCTGCTGTCGCGAATGTGCTTCTGGAAGCCAGCAATATCGAGCCCACCCGAGTGCGCGTTCAGGGCTTCGCCGATACCCGGCCCCGGGTCCCCAACAGCAATGCGGAGAACCGGGCGCTCAATCGGCGGGTGGAGATCATCATCGATCTTTCGCAATCCCTTCATGAAGAACGCATCCGCCTGCTGGAACTGATGGACGAATCCCCTGACGAATTACACAAGGACTACGAAGCGGGTGCTGGTAAACCCATCGACGAGGAACTGAGCTGGTAATGCAGAAACCGTTTTCCCAAGCCTGTGAGAACAACAAAGACCCCATATTGGCGGTACTGCGTGAGGTCTTTGACGCGCCGGGTACCATTCTTGAAGTAGGCTGCGGCACCGGTCAGCACGCGGTCCATTTTGCCTCAGGCCTGCCGCACCTGACCTGGCAGCCCAGTGATCGTGCCGAGAACCTGCCCGGCGCGCGCCTCTGGATCGACGAAGCCGGCCTCGATAACCTGCGTTCACCCCTGGAACTGGACGTGCACGATGATCCCTGGCCAGTGGACCAGTGTGACGGGGTCTTTTCCGCCAACACCGCCCATATCATGGACTGGTCGGCGGTGGAGGCGCTGTTTCAGGGCGTCGGCCAGTTGCTGGCCTCCGGCAGCGCCTTTTGCCTCTATGGCCCGTTCAGCTACGGCGGTCGTCATACCAGCGAGAGCAATCAGCGCTTCCACCAGTTTCTCAAGGCGCAGGATCCGGTCATGGGGATTCGTGATCTGGCGGATCTGCGGGCTCTGGGGGCGCGCCACGGCCTGACGCTGGAGGCGGATCACCTCATGCCCGCCAACAATCGCACCCTGGTTTGGCGCAAATCGTAGCGCGCTGGTTCCGACGGGGTTACGGATCCTCGGGGCAGTCCGGCAACGGGGTTGAGGGGCAGCGGCCCGATGCTTCAAGTGCCCCGATCTCCTCAACTGATGCCTGAATGTTGTTGTCTTGGGGCTCCAGCCGGGCCGCACAGTGAACCGCCTGCTGCGCCTTTGAGGGACAGCCCTGGGCCGCGAGACTGTAGCCCAGGTTGTTCCAGGCATAGGCCTTGTCCGGGGCGGTGTGCACCAGTTTTAGAAACAACCGTGTGGCGTCGTCGTAGGCACCCTGCGCATAGGCACGGTTGCCCTGATCCATCAGGCTCAGCGGGTGTTCGGGCCATTGCTGGAACGCGGTTCGGTAGGCGCGGCCTGCAGCCTCGTCCTGGCCGGCTGTCTCCAGTTCCCCGGCCGCTTCCATATAAGGCAGCGCCTCGGCGGTGGCGGGCAGCCGGTTGGGGGGGAGCACGACCAGGGCCCAGTAATCGGCCCGCTCCCAGGTCCGCTCAAAGGTGCCCAACTCGGTGGTCCGCCGTTTCATTCGGCCAGAGCGCAGCACGATCTCCCGTTTGTTCAGGTCATAGCCCACCGCTACGGCATAATGCCACTGGGGCCACCAGTCGATACTCAGGTTCTGCATCACCAGCACCGGGTGACCGGCGGCAATTTCTTTCAGTAGATCCTCTACCGATGGCGCCAGTGGATACGTCACCATGCCCCGCTGGCGCGCGGCCGCTTTCATTTCCACCGGCAGGCTGCCCTCACGTTCGGGCAGATACACTTCCGGTACCAGCGTCTCGGGGGTGACTTGCCGATCCCAGGCATTGAGCACAGTGGCCAGCGCAGCCGGACCACACTGGTAGCGTTCCTGCGGGAAGAAAGGGACGGTCGTCAGTTCGTATTGCCGTGGCAGTGACGAGGGGGGTGCTTCGAGCACCTTGCGGGACATGGGTGGTGTGGCGCAGCCGGCCAGCAACAGGATAAGCAGCAGTAACGGCAGGCCATGACGGCGTGCCGCCGTGGTTGAGGGGGGAGCGGAAGCGGCGCGGGTAGCCGCCGCGCCGCTTCCGGGCTTCATGCTATGGATAGTTCCGGCCAAAGTGGGCTTATCGTCCCAGGGGTTTGATCACCGGGAAGATGTCGGTGGCGCCCAAAAGATCCAGAACGATCAGCAGCACCAGGACGAAGATCACCACGCCGAAAATGCTGGTACCACCGGCCGGCATGGAGGAGGCCTTGGCGTTGAAGTCCGCCACTTCAGCGGGGGTCATGGCCTGGACGCGTTTCTCTACGTCGGCGGAACTGACGCCGTAACTCTGCAGGATCTGTTGCGCCCTCTCGTCCTGCAATTTTTCCAGAATCTGGGCCTTGTCGTAGTGCAGCTGTTCGGTTTGTACGGCCTGGGGTGTTGATACCATCGCCGCATTGGCCACCATGGATTGCAGGCTGGCGACGAAAAAGACGCTGGCCAGAATCGCAGCGACCCAGCGCTTGAGTTTGATCCCGTACTGCATAGGAAAACCTCCTTCTTATCGGTCAACGTGACCGGTTCTCGTTGTCCCTTACGATTTTGCGTCAGCCCGGGAAGGATCTCATGATATCGGCGTTACCGTTTTTTAATGTCCGGTGTCAGCCGAGGCTGTTTCCGGGGCACTCAAGGCGATTCTGGCGACAGGTTGCCAGCGCAGCTGTTACAAACCGTAAGCGGTCCCGCGCTGTCGCCGTTTCCGCCTGCCCGGGATTGCACTCATTGACAGGAAAAAAAGAATCGTTACGAACCGCGCCTACATCTTTTCGCGCTCTCCGGCCACAATAATTGAAAGCCTTATTTGCCGGAGACCCGACCCTATGTCAGTCAAGCAGTCGACAATTCGTTCTCACCAGGGCTATTCCATTGTGCAGATCCGTGAGATGAATGGCGCGGGCGATCTCGTAATTGAAACCTTTGCCCTGATGCACGAGTCGGGCGGTTACATTGGCGAATACGCCACACTGGATGGCGCCGTCAACGAACTCAACCGAATGCTGTTTCCATTGCCGGGACTGTCCATGGAAACGGTGGCTGAGCGCATCTGACTGACCACAAACGCCGTATCCGGACTTTGAGGCCTCTTGGCGGCCTGGCAGGCTTGTGCGCTTTCCTGCCTTGAGCATGGCCGCCTCGGTCTATCGCGGCGCTGTCTGTACCTTCCCTTTGCACCATTCGCCGGTGCCCCCAGTCATTCGGCTTGCCTTCTGATGTGATTTCTTTGTGGGCACAACGTGCCCTGGCAGCTACTTGGTCCTGATATCTGAGAACCGGGTTTGCAGATTACAGTCTGGCAGGAGAACCGATTGAACCGGGTAATCTCTGTTAGACTTAGTTGCAAATGGTCATGATTCCCCCAGGGCGTGGTCCCTGCGCCACGCGGTGTAGATTGGCCGACGCACTGTTATCAAAGTGCCCGGAGAGCATGTGACAACGCCAGAGAAAACTCCGGATAACAGGCTCAAACGGACGTTGACTTCTCCCCTTCGCAGCCTCAAAGGAAAGGGCGTGCTGCTGGTTGCGAGCGCCATTCTCGTGACCGTGGGACTGGTGGCCTCCGTCGGTGTCTGGCAGGGGCGGCAAATCCTGGAGGGGCAGGCCCAGAACAATCTCCGCGTCATGGCCGACCTGATCGCCCGGGAGCTCGATCAGAAAATCGATACCCGGTTTGATGTCATCACCCGCGCTGCCAGCAACATCAGGGTTTCCCAGGCCTCCCTGAGCCATCTCGGCCCCCGGATCATTGCTCGCCATACCTCCCTGCAGGCCCTGTTCGATGAGGTGTTGCTGTTTGATGCCGCGGGCGAGCTGGTTGCCGAATACCCGGGCAAGAGCCGGGTGGGCGAATCCTTTGGCGATGCCCGTTTTTTTCAGTCGGTCAGTCGCCAGTTGACGACCCGAATTTCCGAACCGATGCGCCAGCAGGGTGATCAGCAGGCGGTCATCTATATCAGTGCACCGGTCTTTGATCCCCAGAGACGTTTCCTCGGCGTGCTCTCCGGAGGCATCAAACTACGCGGTACGCTCCTCAGTGATCAGCTGCAAACCTATCAGCTTGGTGAGAATGGCTACATTGGTGTCGGGACACTCAGCGGTCTCACGGTCAGCCACCCGGACGAGTCGCTGATCATGCAGCCTTTGCCCTCCAGCCAGCCCCTGAAGGAAGCCCTGCGGGGGCGGGAAGGGGTGTATCACGCGATGAATGTGCGGGGGAAACCCTCGTTGATGGTCATTCGCCAGCTCGACGCCGCCCCATGGTTTGTCGGTGTGGTCATGCCCGAGGCGGAGGCCTTCCGCGCCTTCTCCCGCTGGCTGGAAAGCGCGGTGCTGGTCTCCGTGGTGGTATTGGCGGTGCTTCTGCCACTGTGCTGGTTCGTGTTCCGGCGTCTGTTCCGGCCCCTGGATCGCCTGGCCCGGGAGATACTGGAAGTGCGCGGTGGCAACCGCCAACAGCCGGTTTCGGAAGCCGGTGGGCTGGAAATCCGCGTGCTCGCACAGGCCTTCAACGCCGTATCCCGTGAACGTCGCGCAGCACTGACGGAAAGCCGTGATCGCGAGGCCTTTTTCCGCTCCTTGTGGGAAAGCGCCCCGATCGGCCTGATCCAGATGGATGCCCTGGGTCGGGTGGAATACCTCAATCCGGCGTTCACCCGCATCATTGGGCGTTCGGTAGACAAGGCGCGTGGTCGTTACTGGCTGGACGGCCTGCACCCCAAGGATCGCCAGGAGGTGGAAGCAGAATGGCATCAGGCGCTGGCGGAGAATCGCCCACTCCACAAGCGCTTCCGGCTGTGGCGCGATGACCGGCGGCTGATGTGGGTGGAAGGGATTGCCAGCCGCATCGATACTGACAACACAACCATCGGCTTTGTGGCTTCCATTCGTGATATCACCGCCGAGTACATGGCCCAGGAGATGCTGGATGCCGAACGCCGCCGGGCGACCCGGATTCTGGATACCCTGAGCGAGGGGATCATCCTCACGGATCCCAACGGTTACATTCGCTACCTCAATGACCCGGCGGAGGTTTTCCTGGCCTGCGACGGAAACCACCAGGGGCGATGTCTGTTCGAGCTGGGCCAGTTCCAGATCGAAGGTCAGGTGGAAGAAGCGGAAACGATGCTGGGCCGGGACGAGGTCAGAAACCTCGATATCATTCTGGTCAATGGTCGCGGGGAACGCTGGGAGCTGGAACTGACGATGCTGCGCCCGGAAGAGGGCGCCCAGCAGGAAGAGCGCGTTTTCGTGCTGCGGGACGACAGCGAACGCCGTCGCTACGAGGAGCGCCTGAGCTGGGAGGCGACCCACGATGCCTTGACGCACCTGGCCAACCGCCGGGGGTTCACCGCCAATCTCCTGCATTGGTTGGGCGTGGTGCGCAACAATGGTGAGCCCTGCGCCCTGGTCATGATCGATCTCGACCACTTCAAGCCGGTCAATGATCGGGGCGGTCACCTGGCGGGTGACATTCTGCTCAAGGAGCTGGGCAATACTGTGCGTCGTCAGGTTCGCCAGTCCGATATTGTGGCGCGCCTGGGCGGGGATGAATTTGCGTTGCTGTTGCCGGGGTGCACCCTGGAGCGGGCGGAAGAGCTGTCCGAGGCGATTCGTGATGCCATCGAGCAGCTGTCGATCCGGCATGACCAGACGGATTTTGGCGTGACTGCCAGTATCGGCGTCACGCTGTTGTCCCAGCAGGATTCGGGGCCTCGCGAGGCCCTGGCACGGGCCGATGAGGCAGCCTACCGGGCGAAGTCAGCCGGGCGCAATCGGGTGGAAGTGGCGTTCGAGGAAACCGCGGTCACTTCCACCGAATAGTGGCCCACTTTCCCAGCGGGCCGGAGGCCTCAGTCGTGGTGGCCGATGTCACCCTCGGTAAACAGGAATTCCCGCAGGAAGCCGTCAAAGTCCTTGTTGTTGCGCCGGATCCATTCCAGCACCATCGCCGCGTGCTCCATCTCCTCGCGCATGTTATGCAGCAAGATCTCCTTCAACGCCTTATCATCACAGTCGTCAGCGCGCTGGCGATACCAGTCCACCGCCTCCATTTCCTCCATCAGTGACACGATGGCGTGATGCAGGTGCAGGGTGTCTTTGCTCAGGCGCTCCCGGGGGGCGTGCAGGTTTTCACTCGACATGGAATCCTCCTTCGTTCTGAACATGGGGTCGAGGCTATATATAGGGTGACCTCGAAAGAGTGGATCTTGTTTTCGGGTTTTCTTACGCTGACCTGCCACTGTTTTGAAGTCAATCACCGGAGGGCGCCAAATTGAGCGATCAGCCCGTAAGAACGCGCCGCCAGGGCTTTTTGCTGACGGGCCTGGGAGTGCTGTTTCTCAGCCCCGATGGCCTGTTGGTGAAGATTACCGCGACCGATGGGCTGGTCTTCCTGTTCTGGCGCGGGGTCCTGCTGGCCCTGGCCCTGCTGGCGATTGGTCTGGGGCGCTATCGTCGCCGGTGGCCGGCTGAGTTGCGCCGTTGTGGCCGGCGCGGCTGGATCTGTGCCATCGGTTTCGCCGGCAGTACGCTCGGCTTTGTCATGGGTATGAAGCACACCGCCGCCGGCAACGTGCTGGTCATTCTCAATACGGCGCCGGTGATTGCTGCGGTTATGGCCTGGGCAATTTGGAACGAACGTTTGCCGCGGCGCACCTGGGGCGTGATTCTGGTCTGCGTGGGCGGTGCCGGGCTAATGGCCTGGAGTGAAATGGGCCGCGGCAACCCCTTGGGGCTGGTGATGGCTGCCGTCGCCGCCCTGTCCCTGGCCACCAACCTCAATGCCGCCCGCTCTCGGCCGGAAGCGGATATGAGCCTGATGCTCTTCATCGGCGCCGCGCTGGTGGCTATCGGCGCGGCCCTGATGGGCGGTGCCCGCTTTCCGGGCTGGCAGGACATGCGCTATATCCTGCTGCTCTGCCTGGTCTTCATGCCGGTCGCCTCGACCCTGATCCAGATCGGGCCGCGTTTTTTGCCAGCGGCAGAGGTGAGTCTGATGCTGTTGCTGGAGACGGTGATTGGCAGTTTTCTGGTGTGGCTGTTCCTGGGGGAAGTGCCGCCAACGCTGAGTATCTGGGGTGGTGGCGTCATCCTGGTGACCTTGGTCGCCAATGGGCTGTGGGAGGCGCATCTGGAGCGGCAGCGGCGTTATTGGATGTCGGCGCCGCCGTGAGACCTCAACTCCCGGGCCACTCCATCACCGCCAACCAGGCCAGCCGCAACGCCAGCACCGTCAGCAACAGGTTAAACGCCTGCCGAAAACGCCGGTCTCCCAGTCGCCTCAGCATGTGCAGACCCAGCCAGGTACCCAGCACGCCAAACAGGATCATGGCGCCAATAAAGGGCAGCCAGTCCCAGAGCACAAAGCCGAGGCTGCCGAAGACCAGCGCCTTGGGCGCGTGTTGCAGGGTCATGGCCACGGCGAAAGTGGAGACGGTGCGAAAGCGCTGCTGATGAATCTGCTTGATGAACGCGGCGACCAGCGGGCCGGTGGAGCCCACGAAGAGGCTGACGAAGGTGGTCAGAACGGCGGCGATGACAATGCCGGTGCGACCCAGGGCGCGCTTGGGCAGTGGCGGGCCCCAGCAGAGATAGAGGATGAAGGCGGCGATGGTCAGGTACCACAGGGGCGGCGGCAGGGCCACCAGAAACACGCTGCCTAACCAGGCGCCGGCGAGTACCCCGGGAAGGAAGAGGGCGATCACCCGCCAGTCCACCGCGCGCCAGGTCATGGCGGCGCGGCCGAAGTTGGAGCCGAGCTGAACCATGCCATGAACGGGAATGATGACCGCCGGCGGCAGCAGACTGGCCATGATGGCCAACAACATCACGCCGCCCCCGGCGCCAAGGCTGGCAGTGATGAACGAGGTGGCCGTGGAACAGACCAGCAGTAGGCCGGCCATCAGGGGTGTCAGGGCATCGGGTAACAGCATTTCCGGATTCAAGTAGGTACTCCCGGCGCGCAGATCGTCGACGTACAGCGGTTCAACGTCGCGATCCTGAGTTGTTAGTATCAGCAGGATACATGAGCGAGACAGGATACCGGTATGGCGGAACACATTGTGGTGCTCAGCGGCGCCGGCGTGAGCGCCGAAAGCGGACTCTCCACCTTTCGGGACCAGGGCGGGCTGTGGGAGAACGTCAGCGTGTATGACGTGGCCACACCGGAGGCTTTCGAGCGTGATCCGGAACAGGTGTTGCGTTTCTACAACGAGCGCCGCCGCCAGGTACGCGAGGCGCAACCCAACGCTGCCCACCGGGCCCTGGCGGCGCTGGAAGCCCGCTACCGGGTCACGGTGATCACCCAGAACGTCGATGATCTCCACGAGCGTGCCGGCTCCAGTGACGTGGTCCATCTCCATGGCGAGCTCGACAAGGCCCGCAGTAGCACGGATGAAACCCTCATCTATGCCCTGGAAGGGCGGGATATCGCCCTCGGCGACTGTTGTGACAAAGGCAGCCAACTGCGGCCGCACGTGGTGTGGTTCGGCGAGCCGGTACCCATGATCGAGCGGGCGGCCGGGATTGTGGCTGGCGCGGACCGACTGCTGGTGGTCGGCACCTCCTTGCAGGTCTATCCGGCCGCCTCCCTGGTCGAAGTAGTGGACTTCGATGTGCCGATCACGGTGATCGATCCCCAGGCGCCAACGCTCTACAACCAGGCGGAAATCATCCGCGAGAAGGCGAGTGTCGGTGTTCCGCAATGGGTGCAGCGCCTGGGCGTGGCGCCGTAAGGCCGCGAGTCCGACTGTTTTACAATACTTTACAATAGGGCAATTTTTAGCCTATTGTGCCTGAGGGTCAAAAAAATGACCCGCGTGTCACGACAACAACATTCACAAGAATCGACACGTGCGAGGCACTTGAATCATGAAACGATGGCTATGGGCCGGTGTGGGGCTGGTCTTCCTCTTTGGTGTGGGCGTCGCCTGGCTGCTGGCGTCTTCCAATTCCGTCGAGGTGGAAACCCGGGAGGTCACTCAGGCCGAACCCCCGGTACCTGCCAATGCGCCCGCCACGTCCCCCGCCGCCACCACCGGTGACGTTTCCCCTGCCAAGCAGAAGGCCCAGGCCGAGGCCCGTTGGCGGGCGCGTCTGTCCGGGGAGTTTCAGCGCGTGGCCGATATCTACGAGCAAAAAAGTCAGTTTCCCCCGTATTCCTTTCCCATCGGCGACGGTGATCTGCCGGCCTATCAATACAACCACTATGTTCCCGTCAATGTTCCCATGGATACGCCCGCCGGCAGCGTCCAGCTGCGGGTGGTGCTGGAAGAGCTGCATTTCCAGAAAGGCCAGCCGATCGTCGGCATGGTCGCCGTCAGCGGTGAAGCGGCCGGGCGGGCGGAGCTGGACGATGCACAGCTGATCAACCGCAACAACGAAGCCCTGATGTCCCAGGCGCTGCAGCCGGCCGGCGACCGCCAGTACAGCATCCTGCTGGAGCCTTCCGAAGCCCGGGCCCGGGACTGGCCGCGGGATCTGCTGGTGAAGGTGACCGGCCAGGTAGGCGGCAACCGGATCAGTGCGGTGGCGCCGGTGTTTTACGAGGCCCCGGTAGGGGAGGTCGACTCCGTGGGGGCGGCGGCTGTGGACGGCGCCCATCTGGTGATCCCGGTCTCGCTGGAACTGGCCGGCGAAGGGGACTATCGGATCTCCGGTAACCTCTATAGCGAAAGCGGGCAGCCCCTGGTGCATATCGAGCACGATGCCCGCCTGTCCAAATTCGATAATAAGACCAAGCTCAAGGTTCACCGGGCCGCCCTGGAAGCGGCCGGGGATCCCGGTCCCTACCAGCTCAAGGACCTGATGGTGCGCCAGCTGCCGGCCAAGCCCGGGGATGTGACCCGGTTCGGGCCGGTGGTGGACAAAGCCTTTGACGTGGACGGCTTTGCGTTCGATCGCTACGCCGACACGCCTTATGAAGACCCGTTGCGACAGGCGCGACTGGAGTTCCTGCGTAATGCCAGCGAACTCTGAACAACAACAAAGACCCGAAACCGGGTCATGACAACGCGTCTCCTCAAGGATGAATGGTCTCCGCTATGGACGGCGTCACTCACTTGAAGGGGAAAGACGATGAAAAACAAGAAACTGAAGTTGCTTGGCCTGACACTCGCCATGGGTCTGGCGGGATCGGCCTCGGCCCAGCTGGCCGGCAAGAACGTGATCCTGATCCACGGTTTCCAGTCCGGGGACCTGTCGGATCCGCCGGCCAGCCAGCAGGAGGTGGAACAGCGTGGGGATGCCTATTGGCAAGCCTTCTGGGCTTCCCGGGCGGAAGCGCGCATTGACTGGGCGAGTAATGAGCGGGTCGAAGGCGGTATTGCCCAGCGGGCATTCAATCAGCTCAAGACCATCTCTCAGAGTGGGCTGTGCAGCAGCGGCTGTGTGCTGGTGACGCATTCCACCGGCGACCTGGTGGGCCGCTATGTGGTCGACAATCAGGCCCGCTGGCTGTCCAATGCCGGCTACCAGCCGCTCAATATCCTGACGTCCCTGGACTTTGCCGGGGCCGGTGGGGGGACCGAGCTGGCGGATCTGGCGGTCAACATTGCCTACTCCGACACCTGGTACAACTGGACCCTGAAGCAGGCGGTCAAGCTGTTTACCGGCATCGATCCGCAGCCCGGCAAGCTGGGCGTGGTCAATGACCTGCAAACCACCGCGGCCCGCAATCTGGCCACGTCACCGAACGCCGTACCGCGTCTGCGGTTTGTGGGCGGCGGTAGCCAGAACGGTGGCATTACCAAGCCGTTCATCAAGGGCTCGGACGACGCCGTGGTGCCCCTGCATTCGGCCTGTGGTGCGGCGACGGCCGGCGCTTTCGACAGCTGCAGTTCCAGTGTGGCGCTGGATGGCAAGCGTACTTCCGTCAGTGCGCCGGGGTCGCTGTATTACAACCACTATCCGATTCTGATGGGGGCTGACGTCAACCACGGAGACGCCATTAACACCAACACGGGCAACGCCCTGACGTATGCCAACAACAACCTGAGCTTCAATGGCATCAACGTGGACTTTGATACCTACACCTTCGAGAAGAAGCCCTGGTGGCAGTTCTGGGGCAGTGGTGACACCTACCAGCGTGTGCGCGATGGTGAGCAGTACAGTGTTTCCGGGATTGTCTATCAGACCCTGAATCACTGATTGGTGAGCGTCGGACGTCTGAAGTCGGACGTCTGACGCTTCTCTACTCCGTATTTTACTCAGCCCCACCTGATCACTTGTTCCCGCCTTGGCTGCAAACAACTATCATGGATGGCTGGCAACCTTGCCCGACTGACAGGGTGCGGCGCCACCACGCAATGATTGGGAAGCAGGCGACGATGTTATTTGGTCCTCAGCACAGTATGGAAAGCCTTCTGCAGAAAGGGTGGGAGCGCCGGCCGCGGCGGCTGGAGCTGATGAGCATGATGGTGCGGAGCACGCCCCCACTCACGGTGACCGTCATCTTCGTGCTGCTAATCTCGCTGCTGTTGCAGGAACCCTTTACCTTTCTGGGCAGTGCCAGCATGATCCTGAAATTCCTGATCTTCGTCGGTGGCATCTGGGCCGGGATGCAGCTGGGTTTCACCCTGCAGCGGCTGATGGTCCTTCTGCTTAACCGGCGTATGCTGCGTCAGAATGGTGACTTGCGGGAAGCGGTTCGGGCACTGCGTGGTAAGGGGCTGTCCGAACGGGACGAACGCGAAATCATGCGGCGTCATCCGTTCGGAATATAGATTCGGTGCAGATGCATAGCGCAGTCTAGCCTTTGCGCTCCGCCAGGTTGTTGAGACAGAGCTGGGCCTGCTGCACGAAGTGGGAGAACCCCAGGTACTGTTCGTCCGAAGGCGATACGAAGAGATCGCCGTTGTCGGCGTAGACCAGCCCCACCACACGCTTGCCCACATAGAGCGGCCCGAACAGCCCGGGCTTGCGGCCGATATGGCGGTCGAAGCTCGGAAGGCTGCCGGTGGGGGCGTCCTTATCCGAAGCGCCGTTGAACTGTACACAGCGCCCCTGACTGGCGATCTGGGCGATAAAGCTGTCGCTGGACAGATCCACCTGGAACGTCTCTCGCCAGTGCTCCGTGCCCGGCCCCAGCAGTTTGCGGGGAATCAGTCGGGCGGTATTGCGGTCGCGCATCAGCAGGGCGCAGCGCTGCATGCCCACCGCGCGCTGGATGCCTTCGACCACGGTCTGGAATACCAGATTGAGGTCGGGTTTTTCGGTGATCAGGGCCGACAGTTCACGCAGGATCTGTAGCTGCAGCATCGGGTCCCCGGCATTGGGTCGGGGTTCGCCTTCGATGGGGACGGAGTCTTCGTCCGGCAGTAGGGAGGTGATCTGGTTGAGGCCGTAATCCACCGCCACCTTGGCCGCCTCCCGGGCGTTTTCGCGCACTTCCTTACGCAGGTCCTCCACCTTCTTTTTGGTATCCACCGCCAGGTCTTTCAGCGCCGCTTCTACATCGGGATTGTTCCAGCCCTTCTCCGCCGCCGCCACCAGGGTATGGGCGTGGCGTACCATGGCCACGGATTCCGAGCGGGGCTTGCCGGCGGAAACCACATCCTTCAGGAAGGGGCCCAGACTCCAGGCATCGGCCAGTCCACGGTTGATGGACTTGAATGTCGTGCCGAGCACTTCGCGTTGCGCTTCCTGGGGCTCCAGGCGATGGAACGCCTCATCCAGGCGATCCGCTTCGGGGGCACGGCAGGCCCAGAAAGCCATTTCCCCGATCTCGCTGAGCAGGGCGCCGATAAAGACTTCCTCGCGTTTGTGCTGATTGTTCTGGGGCAGCAGGCAGCGGGCCTGAACGCCGGCGTGAAGCGCTCGTGCCAGGCATTGCAGCAGCCTGCTGCGGGGATTCTTGGTCAGGAGTGAATCAATGACCAGGGAGGAGATGGCCATGGCGCGCACGGAGTCGAAACCAATCAGGGTGATGGCCCGGCTGACGGTGCTCACGGGCATGCGGGACTGGTTGTAGAAGACCGTGTTGGAGAGCTTGAGGACCTGAGAGGTGAGGTCGGCGTCCTTGAGGATGACGTCGGCCAGCTGGTTGACCGTGCTGCTATTGCTGTCGGTCAGTTCGCTGATCTGTTGCAGGGTCTGGGCCAGCACCGGCAGCTCGACACTGCTGAGATAGGCGGTCCAGTCCTCTTTGCTGGCGGGTGCTTGGTCGGTCATGGCGCTCCTGGCGAGTCTGCGATGGGTCAATTTTCAGACTAACTATAGACCAGGGCGCCAATCGTGGGGGATTGTCTGCCTTGGGGTGTTCAGAGCACCGAAGTGAAGAAGACAATGCCCAATGCAATCCCGATCCCCATGGTAATCAACAGGAGATTGAGGTTCTTATAGTCGATACTGTCGCCGTGCTCGCCTGGAAGGGGGCGTTTGCCTGTGGTCATAGGTACTTCTCCTTAGGGTTGCTTTGCGCTAACCATACCCGAAGACGCGGGCGCTATTCCAGGCATTTGCGCTGTTTGCGTACAGTAACGATACGGAGCATTGCATTCACTCTTGTAAAACGCTTAACTAACCCTATATTTCAGTTTTGAACCTTCTGTGGTTGCTGTTCGTATGCTGCCATGGAGGTGTCATCCCCCCTTTATGTTTCGCGACTATGTTGGATGCAGGCGCAGTGAACCCTGTTGCATCCATGCCCTGAAAAACGTTGAAATCAAACAATATAAGGAAACGCCCTCGTTATGCCCCATACTGCAGTTAACGAAAAGGCGCTGGAACAATTGTTATCGAAGGAGCTGCAGGCATTGGACGCCAGAAAAGGATCCGATGAGGATGCCGACTTCAGGAAAGCCCTGGAACAATTGATGGAGGACTATGGGCTGTCTGCCCGGGATGTGGCCGACATCCTCCGGTCCAAGCAGCGGACGGAGCGCGCACGGGAAGCCAAGCTCAAGGTGTTCCGCAACCCCTACACCAAGGAAACCGTCCGCACCTACGGCTACAATCACGCCACGCTCAACGAATGGCGCCGCCGCCACGGTCGCATCATGGTGCAGTCCTGGCGGATTCGCTAAGCGGTCTCTCGCAACGGTGAAGACCGCTCCCGCCTGAGCCCGTGAGGCGTCAATGCAGCGTACTGCGCTGCTGCCTGCGGTATTCCGGGACGTGTTCGAGTTGGCTCGATACCGTATCCAGCAGCTCCTGATACATTTCCGACTGCCGGAACGCATCGGTGGTGGGGGCAAACACGTTCCCCAGGGCCGGTGACATGGCCGGCTCGTTTTCCGGCTCGGTATCCCAGCGCAAACCTTCCAGTTCACTCAAGTGGGTCACCACGCCGCTCGTGGCGTCGCGGCGCTGCTCGTAGGCCCGGTAGTGGGTACGATTCGGGGTGGCCACCTGGACCACAAGGGTGTCGAGGGATTCATCGTCGCCCCCGCGGTTGACTGTCGTCCACGCGGAGAAATACAGCAGCACCGCCTTGGCTTCGAGTTCTTCACGGATGGCCCTGACGGCATCCTGCCAGCTGTCGGGATCTTCCACGTCCTCGTCCCTGAGACCGGCGAGCAGAAGCTGGACCGTGCGGCCCTGTCCCAGAATGACGGCCGTAGGGGGGACGTCATATTCGCCCAGGATCCCGGCATGAGCCATGGTCAGTGCGTCTTCAACCCATTTATTCATGCGTACCTCCCGGACTGGTCACTGGCTGAGGTTTGTTCAGGGCGTCTCGATAGTGGCTGACTGAAACGCTGCTTTTCGGGACGTCCTTTTTTTAGTGTGGCTCAAAAATCGGCTCACGCCTATCCGCTTTTACGAAGTTGTGCGTTCTTTCGGATGAACCTTGTTTCATTTATGAGGGGTGGAGCGGCCGATTGAAAGCATGTGGAGGCTGGTAAAAGAGGAATAAAAAACTCTCTTATTTAGTGAACGGTTTCACCCTTTCCTTCGAATCAGTATATTAATAAAGCGACATTAAGCCTTGATGTACCTAAACCTCGCCTCCCCAGCTACCGCTGTAATGTGAGCGGAGGCCCGAAGGAGAAGAGATATATGGCGAAAGTCTCAGCTGAGGACTATCAAACCGATTATGTCATTGGACAGGATAATATCGAAAAGTTCGGGATGGATATGCATCATCCCGTCTTTCCAATCAGCGCCACGCTGATCCTGTTGTTCGTTATTGGCACCCTGATGTTTCCGGAGGGCGCCAACAGTGCCCTTGATGGTGCCAAATGGTGGGCCATCAACCACTTTGACTGGCTGTTCATGGTGGGGGGCAACCTATTCGTTATCTTCTGTCTGATCCTCATCTTCCTGCCCGTGGGCAAGATCCGTCTGGGTGGTCAGGATGCCAAGCCGGAATTTTCCACCATGTCCTGGTTTGCCATGCTGTTCGCCGCCGGTATGGGTATCGGTCTGATGTTCTGGTCGGTGGCCGAACCCGTGGCCTATTACACCGACTGGTACAAGACGCCACTGGGCGTGGAGCCGGGAACCCCGGCCGGTGCGGACCTGGCGATTGGCGCCACCATGTTCCACTGGGGGCTGCATCCTTGGGCGATCTACGGTGTGGTGGCGTTGTCGCTGGCCTTCTTTGCCTATAACAAGGGCATGCCGCTGACGATCCGTTCCGCTTTCTTCCCATTGCTGGGGGATCGCTGTTGGGGCTGGATCGGCCATGCGATCGATATCGTGGCGGTGCTGGCCACCCTCTTTGGTCTGGCGACTTCGCTGGGTCTGGGGGCGCAGCAGGCGGCCGGGGGGCTGTCATTTCTGTTCGACATGTCCGGTGGAATCAACACCCAGATCGCCATCATCATTGGCGTGACGTCGGTGGCGATCTTTTCGGTCATCCGTGGCATTGATGGCGGCGTGAAACTGCTCAGTAACATCAACATGTTCATCGCCCTGGTATTGCTGCTGTTCGTGATCTTTGCCGGTCAAACCCTGGGTATCCTCGGCTGGATGGGCGAGACAGTGACCAGCTACGTGAGTCATATCCTGCCGCTGAGTAACTGGGTCGGCCGCGAAGACGGTGCCTGGTTCCACGGCTGGACCGTCTTCTACTGGGCCTGGTGGATCTCCTGGTCACCGTTTGTGGGCATGTTCATTGCGCGGGTCTCCCGCGGCCGCACCGTCCGCGAATTCCTGACGGCCGTCCTGCTGGTGCCGACCCTGGTCACCGTGGTGTGGATGGGCGCGTTTGGCGGTTCCGGTCTGGAGCAGGCCACCTCCGGTGTCGGCGCCCTGGCCGAAGGAATCGACAAGGTCGAGCTGGCGATGTTCCAGATGCTTGAGAACCTGCCGCTGACCTCGATCACTTCGCTGCTGGGTATCGTGCTGGTACTGGTGTTCTTCGTGACCTCCTCCGACTCCGGCTCGCTGGTGATCGATAGCATTACCGCCGGCGGCAAGGTGGACGCGCCGGTCCCCCAGCGTATCTTCTGGGCGACCATGGAAGGCGTGATCGCTGGTGTGCTGCTGTTCGTGGGCGGTGCCGAAGCCCTCAACGCACTGCAGGCGGGGGCCATTACCACCGGCTTGCCGTTTACCGTCGTACTGTTGATCATGTGCTTCAGCCTCTACAAGGGGCTGCGACACGAACACTTGCTGCTGCACGCCCAGTAACGTCAACCGCATAAGGGCCGGCCACGCCGGCCCTTTTTTTGTTCTTCCTGCCCGATTCCCCGGCTTGCACCGGGACCACCTTCAACCCTTTCAGCCTTTGCGCGGCCCTTTCTGCGGGGCACTGGACAGTTTTGGCAGCGAGGTCCACCATGAACGGAAGGTGCGCCTTCCCGTCGAAGTGCTGAATCCCGGCTATTCCGGCCTGGGGCTGTCGTGACGACGTCAACGCGGATTATTGGGGAAGGCGATTCTGGAACCCGAGCATCCACTGCAACAGAGGGAACGACATGATCGAATCACCACTGCTGAAGCATCGCGAAGGTTACATCGGAGGTGAATGGGTGGCGTCCGAGAGCGGTGACACCCTGAGCGTCGTTAACCCGGCGACGAGCGAAGTTCTGGCGGATGTCGCCTCCTACGGCGAGGCGGAAACCAAAAGAGCGGTTGAGGCGGGCCAGCGGGCCTTGCGTTTAACGGCGCCCTACAGTCTGGAACAGCGTCGGCAGTGGCTGGAGGGTATCCGCGACGCCCTCCAGGATGAGAAGGAGGAAGTCGGGCGCATCCTCTGCATGGAACATGGCAAGCCCCTCAAGGAGGCGGTAGGCGAGGTGGACTACGCCTGCGGATTCTTCGACTATTGCGCCAAGCATATTGAAACCCTCGACAGCCACACCCTGGACGAGCAACCTAAGAACTGCACCTGGACCGTGCATTACCGCCCGATCGGGGTGGTTGGCCTGATCACGCCCTGGAATTTTCCCATCGGCATGATTGCCAAGAAGCTCTCTGCAGCGCTCGCTGGCGGCTGCCCCTGCATCATCAAGCCGGCCAGCGAAACGCCGCTGACCATGCTGGCCCTGTTCCACCTGATCGATCAGCGTCTGGACATGCCCAATGGCATGGTGAACCTGGTGATGGGGTCGGCCAGCAAGATCGGCAATGTACTCTGTGAGCATCCTGAAGTGCCCATGCTCAGTTTCACCGGCTCCACCGAAGTGGGTCGCATGCTGATCCACAACACCGAGCAGCAGGTGAAAAAGCTGGCCCTGGAGCTGGGGGGCAACGCGCCGTTCATCGTCTTTGAGGATGCCAACCTGGACGCTGCGGCGGATAACCTGATCGGCAACAAGTTTCGGGGTGCCGGCCAGACCTGCGTCTGCGCCAACCGCATCTATGTTCAGTCATCGGTGATGGATGCCTTTGCCGAAAAGGTCGCCGAGCGGGTCAATGCCATGAAAGTGGGCAATGGTATGGAGGACGGTGTCGACATCGGACCGCTGATCAACCGGGCAGGGTTCGAGAAAGTGCGCCGCCACGTCAGCGATGCCCTGGAGAAAGGGGGCAAGCTCGTGGCCGGACCGGACCCCTCCGAGCTTGATCCCATGCAGTCGCTGATCTATCCGCCCACCGTGGTGAGCGGTATCACCGCCGATATGGACTGCACGCAGGAGGAAACTTTCGGCCCCTTCGTGCCCATGGCAGCGTTCGAGAGCGAGGACGAGGTGATCGAACGCGGCAACGACACCGAATTCGGCCTGGCCTCCTATGTGTTCACCGCGGATGACCAGCGCGCCCAGCGGGTGGCGGCCGGTCTGCGTTTCGGGCATGTGGGCTGGAACACGGGGACGGGGCCCACGCCCGAGGCGCCGTTCGGCGGCATGAAGGCTTCCGGTATCGGCCGTGAGGGCGGTATCGAGGGGCTGTTCGAATTTGTCGAGCCGCAAACCGTGCCGCGGGGGGATGCCTGAGCGGCACGCCCTCCCCAGGCAAGCCGACTGTTACGCCGGCGGGGAGGCCAGCATCACCCGGTTGCGCCCGGCTTCCTTGGCCTGGCGTACCGTGCTACTCGTCGCCTCCAGCAGGCTTTCCGCGGTATCGAACGCCTGTGTAGAAGCAATGCCGGCAGTCAGGGTGACATGGTAGTGTTGCCCTTCATGGAGAAAGCGGATGGCCCCCATCCGCTCACGAATGTCCTCGATCACTTCCCGGGCCTGCCCGGCATTGCAGTCCGGCAGAATGACCACAAACTCCTCGCCGCTGAACCGGCCCGCCGTGTCGCTGCGGCGTAACCGCTGGCGCATCAGGTTGGCCAGCGTGCGCAGTACATTGTCGCCGGCGGCGTAGCCAAAACTCTCGTTCACGATCCGGAACTCGTCCAGGTTCAGCAGGGCCACGCTGAAGGGCTTTCCGCTGCGCTGGCTTCGCTCGAGTTCCCGGTGCAGCTGTTCCTTGAAGCCCACATGCCCCAGCAAGCCGGTAAGGCTGTCCCGATGGAGGGCTGCCCGCAGTTCCCGGGCATGTCGGGCGCGCGCCAGCATGGCCGCGACCAGGGTGGCATCACTCAAGGGCCTGACCAGGAAATCCTCGCCGGCCTGGGCCAGGGCATGGCGGGTGATGTCTTCGTCTGCACAAAGGTACACGATGGGGGTTCGCAGCCAGTCGCTGTGCAGGCGTACGATTTGCCCCAGTTCCGGTGCCGAGCAGGTGGGATCTTCGAAATCCAGCAGCAGCACGTCAGGGTCAAAGCGGCGGAGGTTGTCGAGCAGGTGCTCCGGCTTCTCCACCAGACGGATCTGCATGCCGGCGGCTTCCAGGATCATCTTGGCATGGGCGCCACGCTCAAGATCATCCACCACCAGGAGGATCCGGTAGGGGGTGGCATCGGCCGGGAAGAACTGGGCCTCGATGGCATTCTCCAGGGCGGCAACGTCCACCGGCTTGATGAAATAGCCCACGGCGCCGGCATGCACGGCCTGACGGAAGGTGTCGAAATCGGTTCGGGAGGAGATTACCAGTACCGGGGTATTGAGGTTGAGCGTCTGCTTGAGCTCTGCGACGTCCCGCAGACTGTCGCCCGCCTGGCCGCCAGTCAGGGCATCGACGATCATGATGTCTGGCGGTGTTGCCGTAACTGCCTGGCGATACCCTTCCAGTTGGGTATGGAGGGCGACCTGATAGCCAAAGTTGTGGAGCGCGGCGGCAAGGGTCTGGCCCACTGCTTCGTCATCCTCCAGAATGCTGATTCGAAGCGCCTGGCGCTCAACCGGGCCGCCCCGGGTTGGGTGTTCGGACAGCGGCGTGTTCGCCGGCACCGGCAGCCTGACTTCCTCGCGCAGCGCGGCAAGTCTTGAGGCCAGTTCCATCAGTTGTGACGTTTCCGGGCCGGAGGGCGTTTCCTGCCACTGCGCCGTCAGCCGTTCCAGTTGCCGGGCATGGTTGCCCAGTTCCGGCAGGCCAAACGCCCCGGCTGCCCCGGCAATCTCTCCCAGGCGTTGGCGCCAGTCCCCGACTGGCAACTGTTCAAGGTTCCCGACATCTGCCAACAGCGCCTGAATCGCCTGCTCAAGATCTTCCAGTTCGGCTTCCGCCCGCGCCAGGTACTGCCGGCGCAAGGCAGTGATCTTGTCCTGCAGGGCGGGGTTGGACATCGTCTCGGTCATGCATCCGTTCCTGTCGCTGTGGGTGGCGCTCTATTGCACCACAGTATGCTTAACGAACAGATTACCAAAGGGCAAGGCTGGAATATGCGGGCTGGTCGTCGTCTTTCCTATGCCCCGTTAGTGCCCGCGGCTGCCGTTCTACCGCGATGATCAGCCTCCATCTGCCGCAAACCCAGCCGGTAAAGGTGCCAGGCACTGGCGCCTGCGGCCAGATTGCCCAGGGCGGCCCCGGTCAGCAGGCCGGGAATGTCAGCCAGGTAGCCCCCCAGCCAGAGTGCGGGCAGGTAGCAGACGAAGAGGCGAGCAAAGGAGGTCACCATGGCGCGCAGGGGCATGCCGAGGGCGTTGCAGGATGACACCATCAGCATGCAGACGCCGAGGCCCCCATAACTCAGCGGCACCCGCTGCAGATAGTCCGCGAGGATGGCAACCACGTCCGTGTCCGTAGCCAGAAGCTGAGACAGCGACGTGGACAGTAACCACCAGAGGCCTGCGATCAGCAACTGCCAGGCAATCACGAAACGCACCGCAAGACCCACCAGGGCCCGGATCTGGCCGATCTGGCCGGCGCCGAGGTATCGCCCGATGATCGGCGGCATGGACATGGTCAGCGCCAGCACCACAACGATGGAGAAAAATTCCATCCGGGTGCCGATCCCCCAGGCGCCCACCGCGGCCGCGCCAAAGTCCGCCACCAGGGCGGTAGCCAGCATCGCCGACAGCGGCGGCATCAGTTGGCTGATGGTGGCCGGGCCGAAGGTGGTGCCGATTTCGCGTATGGCCGCGGACAGTCTGACCTCATGGCGCCGGAAGCTGAACCAGCGCAATTTGAACAGGCGGCCGTAGACCACCAGAAGGCCGCTGCTGAAGGCGGTCACCGTGGCCCAGGCCGCTCCGGGCAGGCCCCCGTCGAAATGGAAGATATAGAGCGGGTCGAGCACGATATTCAGGGCGCTGGTGGCGACCATGATCAGGCCTGGCCAGCGGGTGTCGCCGTGGGCCCGGCACAGGCTGTAGCCGAAATACAGCATCGCCCCAAGCCAGGCGGAGAGCAGCCAGACCGGCCAGTAGGCTTCCGCCAGTGGCATCAGTGAGGGATCGGCGCCCAGTCGGGCGAGCAGCCAGTGACGGCTGAACCAGATCAGGCCGCAGAGCAGCATGATCACCAGGGCGCCGCCGAGCACCACGACGCCACCCAGCTCCCGGGCATGCTGTTCCTGCTGGCGCCCCAGGACCCGGGCAATCACCGCGGTGGTGGCGATGCCCAGCCCCACCTGAACGCCGATGATCAGCTGCTGCATGGGAACGGTAAAGCCCAGGGTGGCCAGGGGATCGACGCCGAGCTGGCCGATGAAGGCGCTGTCGGCCAACTGGTAGCTCATCAGGGACAGGACGCCGAACAGCATCGGCCAGGTCATTCGAAACAGGTGGCGGGGCAGGCCGCGCTCGGTCTCCGGCAGGTTCTGCATGGAAGGGTCAGGTCTCGCGCAGGGACATCAATGGGGCCGGCTGTGTCGGCCGGCCCCGAAACGAGCGCCTATTTTAACGCAGACAGCGCGGCTTCATAGTCCGGTTCCTGAGTGATTTCCGGCACCCTCTGCGAGTGGATGACGCGGTTGGTTTCGTCCAGCACCACCACCGCCCGGGCACACAGGCCGCGAAGCGGGCCGCTGGTGATGTCCACGCCGTAATGGCTGGCAAAATCCGGGTGCCGGAAGCAGGACAGCATCACCACATCGTCCAGCCCCTCGGCACCACAGAACCGGGCCTGGGCAAACGGCAGGTCGCCGGAGATGACCAGTACCACGGTGTTTTCCAGGTTGCTGGCCTGTTCATTGAACTTGCGGGCCGAGGCGGCGCACACGCCGGTATCGATGCTGGGGACGATGTTCAGCACCTTGCGGTAGCCGGCCCAGGCTTCGAGTCCGGTGTCCTGCAGGTCTTTGTCGGTCAGCGTGAAGCTGTGGGCGGTGTCTCCCGGCTGCGGGAATGACCCTTCCACATCAATGGGATTGCCTTCCAGTGTCACTTGACTCATGTGCACTTTCTCCCTGTCGGTGAACAAAACGAATCGGGCACAGCAATAGCATGGGGTAAGCGGTCCGGGGATGAAAGTCCCGGAGCGGGGGAAGTGTCCGGCGCCGTGACTGGCACCGGACGGAATGATCAGCGTGGGCGCATGCCCGGTTTGATGCTGCGGGTCTGTGCACCCCTGGTCATGGCTTCCAGCGTCATGGTCTGACGCGGAGCGGGGGTATCTGCGCCTCGTTCCTGCGCGGTGAACGCACGCTCACGACGACGAAGACGGTTGTACAGAGAGCTTAAACGCATACGTCACCTCCTCATTGGGGTCGCAGGACGGCATGTCACTGCGAAACCTGCGCAGATTTATTTGTCTGCTCAGTGGGTTAAAAGATTTTGTCCGGCCCTGGAATGGGCGCAATGTACAGTAAATAAACAATTTGGGTAAAGGGTGAATATCAGGCTTTTTGTTAACTTTTTTAGCAATGCTGCCTGCTTATGTAGTAGGTGGGGGTCGGTTCTTGTTTTTTAAATGAAAACAGAGGCTTGTGTTTGTTATTAAGGGCGGTTTCGGCCTCCGTAATTATACCTACAGGGCATTGAGTGCCGGGTTAGTCCTGGCAGGTCAGTGCCTGGAAGTCGTTCTGTAATACGTTCAGGCGTTGGCGCAAGGTGTCCCGCTGCTCCGGGGTCGCGGTGGCAAACAGGTCCCGTGTGAGGGTCAGTGCTTCATGTTCGGCGTGCTGACGTATACGCCGATACTCGGGAGTCCAGCTGATTTCGGGGTTCCGGAACAGCTCCCCCATGCGCGGCCCGAAACGCTCGCTGTTCCGGTTTCGCAGGGTCTGGAGCAGTTGTTGTTGCCACCGTTTACGGTTGTCGAGCCAGGCTTCGGTCAGGCCCTGAATCGCGTCGGCCCATTGCAGCAGGCGTTTCTCCTGGGCCTCCGTGAGCGCGCCCAGCCATTCTTCCAGTCGCTCCTGCAAGCGCTCTGCCCGGGCCCGGATCTGTGTTCGCGGTCCATCCGCCAGATACTCTTCGGCACGCTCACGGTTCCCTTCCTGCAGGGCCGTTTGCAGCTGACGGTACTGTGACGAATCCAGTGTTCCGAGCAGGGCGACGGCGGTGGGGGCAATGCGAAGGCGAGCGCGGTCGATAGCCCCGCGGAGTTCGTCGAATCGGGCCTGGATGGCGGCGTCCGAGACTTCGGAGGCCGCCATCATCGCCTCCACCCGTCCGATCCAGGCGACATAGCGTGGCAGCTCACTGCTGCAATGCCAGCGCAGCAGATCGGCGACCTCCCGGTCGAGATAGCGGCTCTGGCTGTCCCGAAGGTCGAAATAGTCGTCCACATACCAGGGAATCAGCCAGTCCAGGTTGTTATAGGCCAGCCGCGTGGTGCTGCAGGCTGCCAGTTGTAACGCCACAGCCGTGAGCAGCGACAGCTTCAGTGCATTTCTGTTCCAGCCTGTCAGGTTCATTGTCTACCCTGCGACACAATCCCCGCCATTTCGACGTCCCACGTTCAACCATAACTACGATGCTCGCCCAAAAGTGGTTCCTCAAGCCGTTTCGTCCTGGCGTTGCCAGCGGCCGCGGGCTCGGCGCAGAATGGAGCCTATCCAATCGTTTTTCACCGTCGAATGGAAACTCAAGGGAGCGAGGAAATGGAAAAACAAGCCGAACTCGAAGCCACGATCCAGGCCATGGTCCAGGCGGGCAAGGGCCTGCTGGCCGCCGACGAGAGTCATCCCACCATCGCCAAGCGATTTGCCGCGGTGGGCGTGGAGAATAGCGAGGAAAACCGGCGTGCCTATCGCAGCCTCCTGTTCCATACACCGGCAGCCGAGGAGGCCATCAGCGCCGTGATTCTGTTCGAGGAAACCCTGGAACAGGCGGACGACCAGGGTACGGCGCTGCCCCAGCTGCTGGCTCAACGCGGTATCGTGCCGGGGATCAAGGTGGACAAGGGCAAGGGCCCCCTGCCCGGCGCTGATGGGGATATGATTACCTACGGTCTCGACGGCCTTGCCGAGCGCCTCGAGCGCTACAAGGATCTGGGGGCGCGTTTCGCCAAGTGGCGGGAGGTTTATCCCATCAGTGATCGTAATCCCACCCCTCTGGGGCTGAGTGCCAACGCCGAAATGCTTGCCCGCTACGCACGTGTCTGTCAGAGCGTGGGAATCGTGCCGATCGTTGAGCCGGAGGTGCTGATTGATGGCAATCACAGCCTGGAGCGGGCCCAGGCCGTCAATGAGCGGGTGTTACATGCGGTTTTCCATGCCCTGCATCAGCATGGCGTCTTGCTGGAGGGCATGATCCTCAAACCAAGCATGGTGACTCCGGGCAAGGAGAGCGGCAAGGCGCAACCGGAAGTAGTGGCGGAGGCCACACTGATGACCCTGCGGCGCACCGTGCCGGCGGCGGTCCCTAGCATCAACTTCCTGTCCGGAGGACAGACGCCGGAAGAGGCCACGGTGAATCTGCAGGCGATCAACGCCATGAAGGGCAATGCACCCTGGCAGTTGTCCTTCTCCTACGGCCGGGCCCTGCAGCAACCGGCCATGGAAGCCTGGCAGGGCAAAGCGGACCGGGCCAAGGCGGGCCAGGCGGCGTTTGCCAAGCGGGCGCGCTTGAACGCAGCGGCCTGCCAGGGCGAGTACCAACCGGCGATGGAAGAGGCTGACTGACGGGTAAGGCGTGAGGTCGCCTGCTGCGCCTCACGCCTTACTTCTTTACCCCTCACCAGCTCCCCGTGTTCTCCATGCTCGCCCAGGGCTCCTGGGGCGGCAGCGCGTCACCAGCCTGCAGCAATTCGATGGAGATTCCGTCCGGTGAGCGCACAAACGCCATGTGGCCGTCCCGGGGTGGGCGGTTGATGGTGACGCCGTTGTCCTGGAGCTTCTGGCACAGGGCGTAGATATCCTCGACCCGGTAGGCCAGATGCCCGAAGTTGCGGCCGCCGGTGTATTCTTCCGGGTCCCAGTTGTAGGTCAGTTCGATCATGGGGGCCCGGTCCTGCCGCGCCCGTTCGACATCCCCCGGCGCCGCCAGGAAAACCAGGGTGAAGCGGCCCTTCTCCACGTCCTTGCGACTTATTTCCTCCATGCCCAGCAGATCGCAGTAGAAGCGCAGGGACGCCTCCAGATCACTGACGCGAACCATGGTGTGCAGGTATTGCATGGTTTTGGCTCCTTTTTTCAACCTTTTACAATAGGGTGTTCGTTTTTTGAGCAGGCGCGGCTAAACTCAAATGTGACGAAATTCTCAGTTCAGACGGGGTCAGCATGCGCCGACAAATCTACAGAGCCAAGTGGCAACCAGATCCCAACGGTGGACGCATTCTGTGTGGCTGTTGCGGACAACGTGTGCCGTTCACCCGGATCCTGCGTAACGAAGACCGTCGCTTCGCCCGAATCACCTGCGACATCGTCGGTTTTTGCCTGAACGATGAATGCCAGGCGCTGAACGACTGCGATGAAGCCTTTGACCGCCACCTGCGCCCCGCGGATTTTCAGGACAGCCAGCGCGGCGTGGCCTAGAGTCCCGCCCTCCGGGAGCCACCAAACCTGCGTCACCGCGCCTTGCTCTCGAGGCTATCAGTGGCGCAGCAAATCAGCGAATGAACCAGACGGGACACGCGCTCACAGGTGCTGACGCAGTTTGAGTTTGCCTCCAGTCTGGCTGAAGTCCACCTGCCCCAGGGCACTCATCCCCAGTAACACCTCGTCCAGCCCCATGCCCGGCGTAATGGTTGCCTGTACGTCGTGCAGAACGATATCGCCCAGTTGCAGACGGTCGATGCGGGTCGACCAGGCCTTGGCACGGCCATTGGCTGTTTGCACCCACCCCTGATAGCCCTTTTGAAGGCCCGCGTCACGGGCCACCGCTTCCGGGACGGCCACCTGAGTAGCGCCGGTGTCGAGCAGAAACGTGACCTGGGTGTCGTTGATACGGCCGTTGGCAACGTAGTGGCCGGCTCGGTTGGGGGAGAGGACCACTTCCACGGCACCGTCCACCCGCTGGCTGTGGGGTGTGGCGTTGGGGTTGTTCTGTTGCTCCTCCCAGTCACCAAACCACAGGGTCAGCAGGCCAATCAACAGTACCCATGCGACAACAAGAAAACCGATACCGACCCGGCGGCCGGGCGGTTGTGACGAGGGATCAGACATCGTGTGGGCATATCTCCGCAGGGACTTTCTACAATGGTAGGGACTGGCGCATCGATTACCAACCGTCGATGATGAAAAAGACTGCAAAGAGCAACTAAAACAGCCTGTTACAATAATGCTTAAAGCATGCTGCTATAGTAGCGCGCTCATTATCAGGTTGCTCCAGTAATCGGGGTTGCAGGAGGAGAGTGCTTGGACCAGAACACCCGAACCCGCAGGGCACAGCGGCTGGCCGCATTGCGCATCGCGCTGTTATACAGTGCGTTCAGCAGTCTTTGGGTCGGATTTTCCGATCAACTACTGCTGTGGGTCGTTGGTCCGGACCGTCCCTTGCTGTATTCCTGGTTGCAAACCGCCAAGGGCATCCTGTTCGTATTGCTCAGCGGCCTGTTGCTCTATTACCTGGCGCGACTGGCGCTGCGACGTCGCAGCCGGGCCGAGCGGCGTCTGCAGACCAGAGAGATGGAGCTGCGCCAAATGGTGGGGTTCAGTCCGGTGGTCAGTTACCTCCTGCATTATCAGGATGCCACGCCGAAAACCCTATGGGTCAGCGAGAACATCCGGCGCCTGACCGGCTACACCGTCGCCCAGGCCAAGGCCCCCGGCTGGTGGCGCAAGCGGGTCCATCCGGAGGATTGGGCCGAGGCCTCCCAGGGCCTGGAGCGGGCGCGCCGTTTTGGTCAGTACTCCCATGAATACCGGTTCCGGCACGCTGATGGCCGCTATTTGTGGATTCGCGACCAGATCCGTTTCCTGACCGACAAGGTCGGCCGAGACGTTATCTCCGGGGCCTGGTCGGACATCACCCAGCGTCACCAGTGGGAAGAACGCCTGCGCCTGCAGGGTGCCGTGATCGAGAATACCCATAACGGCATTATGGTGACGGATCTGGCCGGGCGAATCCTCTACGTCAATCCGGCGTTCTGCCAGATTACCGGCTACACCACCCAGGAAGTCCTGGGACGAACGCCGCGGCTGCTGTCCTCGGGGCTGCATGACCGTCATTTCTATCAGCAGATGTGGGATCAGCTGCTCGCCACGGGTAACTGGCAGGGTGAGATCACCAATCGCGGCAAGCAGGGCCAACTGTTCACCGAGTGGATCAGTATCAGTCGGGTGCGGGACAGCCAGGGCCAGCCTACGCACTATGTCAGTGTTTTCAGCGATATCAGCCAGATCAAGGAAAGCGAGCAGAAGCTGCGGCACCTGGCCTATTACGATCCCCTGACCGATCTGCCCAACCGTGCCAAGCTGCTGGAGCAGGTGGGACATGCCATCGAGGTTGCCCAGCGCCGCGACGAACACGTGGTGATGATGTTTATCGATCTGGATGACTTCAAGGCGGTCAACGATTCCCTGGGTCATGCCGTCGGCGATGAACTGCTCAAGCTGGTGGGAAAACGCTTCCGCGAGCGCCTGCGCCAGACCGATATCCTGGCGCGTTTCGGGGGCGATGAATTCGGTGTCCTGTTGGAAGATTGTCGCACACGGGAAGATGCTGCCCGTGTCGCCCAGCATCTTATCGACGCCCTGCAGGAACCCTTCCTGCTTCACGGCCAGCGGGCGGTGGTAGTCGGCGCCTCCCTGGGTATCGCCGTATACCCGGATGACGCCGGGGATGCCGGCGGACTGCTACGCTGTGCCGATACGGCGGCCTATCAGGCCAAGCGGCGGGGCCGCAATGGCTTCGTTTACTACACCGAGGACCTGACCCACGCCGCGATGCAGCGCCTGGAGCTGGAAAACGAACTCAAACGGGCCCTGGCGGACGATGAATTCCGCGTCTATTACCAGCCGGTGTTCGATGTAGGCAGTGGGCGCCTGACGGGTGCTGAAGCCCTTGTCCGCTGGGAGCATCCCGAGCGCGGCCTGGTGTCGCCCGGGACCTTTATTCCGGTGGCCGAGCAAACGGGGCTAATCGTGCCGCTTGGGGAATGGGTGTTGCGGGCCGTCATGCGGCAGATCGAAACCTGGCAGGCGGAAGGGGCGGATCCGGGTGTGATTGCCGTCAATGTGTCCGCTCAGCAGTTGCGGCGCGGTGATTTCCCGGCGGTGTTTGCCCGCTGCCTGGAAAACGTGGCAATAACGCCGGACGCCGTGGAGCTGGAGCTGACCGAGTCCGGGCTGCTGGACGAGGGCGGAACCGTGATCCAGCAGATGCAGAGCCTCAAGGAACAGGGTGTGAAACTGGCAATCGACGATTTCGGTACCGGTTATTCGTCCCTGTCCTACCTCAAGCGCTTCCCGGTGGACAAGCTCAAGATCGACCGCAGTTTCGTGCGGGATCTGGAAAGCAACGAGAGTGACCGGGAGATCGCACATGCGATCATCGCCGTGGCCAAGGCGCTGGGATTGAAAGTGCAGGCGGAAGGCGTGGAGACAGACGGCCAGTTGGCCCTGTTACGGAACCTGCAGTGCGACACCTACCAGGGCTTCTATGCCAGTGCGCCGGTCAGTGCCGAGGCATTTGAGCATTTCCTCAACGTGGGTTGCGACAGTCGGCCCCGGCAGGACTAGTCCACCGCGTTGTCAGCGCAAAAAAGGCCATAGAGTTGTTGCAGCATCAGCATGACCTTGGCATCGGCAATACGGTAATAGATCTGTTTGCCGTCCCGCCGGGTCGCCACCAGCGACTCGCGCCGCAGCACCCCCAGCTGTTGGGACAGGGTGGGTTGGGTAATGCCAGTCAGTCCTTCCAGGTCGCTCACGCAATACTCATCCTGACTGAGATGGCAGAGCAGTAGCAGACGATCCTTGTTGGCCAGTGAACGCAGAAACTGCGCGGCATCACCCGCAGACTGGTGCATTTTTTCGAGATCGATTACGGCTTCCATGGGAATTCGCCACTCTGGTTACATTATATGAATATATAAAACGTAAGGGAGCAATTCAAGCTAAAGCATTCTACGCCAAAATAGCGATCAACATTTTCTCTGGCACCTGTGATGAAGTGTGAAGGCGTAGGTGGCCGAACCATTGGCATCCCTTTATCCTGCCTGCCTTTTCGCCTCAGGTGAAATTGATTTACCAATAGTGTAGTGCGTCACCCTAACGGGCACTTATAGAGCCCATTAGGGTGACGCACTACACTAGGATCAGGGAGAAGACTGTCGTGAAGTGCATGATTGGATGGCTGTTGGTGGCGTTGCCGGCGTTGCTCTGGGCGGAGGACACCTGCTGGGAACCTGCCCGGCAGGAAGAGGGCATTTCCGCCTGGACCTGCGATCTGCCGGAATCGGATTACGATGCCATTCGCCTGGAAACGATTGTGGATCGCAGTCCTGCCTGGCTCCTGACGCTCAACACCCGGGCGGAGGAGCTCGCGGACTGGATGGCGTCTTTCAAGAATGTGGACGTGATACAGCAAGCCGCCTGGTACGACTACTTCCTCCATATCCGCTATGCCTTTCCCTTTCCCTACGAAGATCGGGATTCGGTGACTCACAGCTGGGCCATGCGCGATCCACAGAGCGGACGGGTCCGACTCCAGTTCGAAGCCGCCGCCGACATGATTCCGCCGGAACCCGACCATGTGCGCATGCCCACCTTGCGCGGCGCCTGGACCTTCACGCCGCTGGACGACGGGCGGACCCGGGTGGTCTACGAGTCGGTGCTGGATCCGGGGGGGCAGGGTCCGGCCTGGGTGGTCAACATGTTCGGTCTCGATGTCCCGTTTAAAACGATGGTCGCGCTCAGGGCACGGACCGACCGGGATCTGCAACCCCTGCACGCGCTAGAGGACCTGCCCGCCGCGACCCTGTCAGACGATTTTTTGCTGGGCCCGGAGCGATAGGTACAACTGCGGACGAGCGACGCTATCGATGACGCTGGTGTCGCCTGTCACTGCACGCTAACGTGGGGGAACATGTTGGCCAAGAGACCTCTATGCCTCCCTTTACCGATCCCAGTCAGCGTCTTTTCGTCCGTAATGCCGAGTTGTCCGACATTCCCCAGATTGTCGAGCTGAGCGAGCGGGTCTATGACGGTACCGGGATGTACGGCTACACTGCCGGCCCGCTCACCGGTCAGATCAACACCTTTCCCGAAGGGCAGTTCGTTGCCATGGTCGGCGACCGGGTGGTGGGCTACTGCGCCACCTTCCGCATCGCGGAGCAACTGGCGTTGAGGTCCCACAGCTGGACCACGATCACCGGCAACGGCTATGCCTCCCGCCATGACCCGGAGGGGGACTGGCTGTATGGTATGGAAGTCTGTGTCGACCCGGAATACCGCGGCTACCGCATCGGCCAGCGCCTCTACAACCAGCGTAAACGTCTGTGTGAGGAACTGGGGCTCAAGGGCATTGTCTTTGGCGGCCGCCTGCCCACCTGGCGCAAACGCCACAAACGGTTCGAGACGATCGACGATTATGTGGAGGCGGTGCGCCAGAAAAAACAGCGCGATCCGGTCCTGTCCTTTCAGCTCTACAACAACTTCGAGATCCACGGGATCATCCCGCACTACCTGGATGCCGACCTCGATTCCATGGGCTACGCCATCCATCTGATCTGGCGCAATCCCAGGGTGTCCCAGGAGGCTGCCGGTGAGCGGGGCAAACGCTATGGTCAGCGCCTGCCGGACAGCGTGCGGGTAGGGACGGTCCAGTACCAGCAGCGTCGTGTGGCCTCGTTCGAGGAATTCGCCGACATCGTACGTTACTTCGTCGACGTGGTGGCCACCTACAAGGGGGATTTCGTGGTCTTCCCGGAGCTGTTCGTGTTGCAGCTGCTGTCCATCGACAACAGGAAACAGTCCCCGGCCGAAGCCATGCGCCAGATCGCCCAGTATCTGGAACCCTACAAGACGCTCATGCGTGAGCTGGCCCTGCGCCACAACATCAATATCATCGGCGGGTCCCATCCGGTGGTGGAGAACGGCCGGGTGGACAACGTGGCGTTCGTGTTCCTGCGTGACGGCCAGGTCTTCCAGCAGGGCAAGATCCATCCCACCCCCAGTGAGGCCTACTGGTGGAACATCGAGGGGGGCGACCGGGTGGATGCCATCGACACCGACTGCGGCCCGATTGGCGTGCTGATCTGCTACGACGTGGAATTCCCGGAGTTGACCCGCCATCTGGTGGACCAGGGCATCCAGATCCTGTTCGTGCCCTTCTGCACCGACGAGCGCCAGAGCTACCTGCGGGTGCGCTATTGCTGCCAGGCCCGGGCGGTGGAGAACCAGATTTACGTGGTCATGTCCGGCAACGTCGGCAACCTACCCAACGTCGCCAATATGGAACTGCAATACGGCCAGAGCTGTATTCTCACCCCCTGCGATTTCCCGTTCGCCCGCGACGGCATTGCGGCGGACACCACGCCCAATGCCGAGGCGGTGTCCTTTGCCGATCTGCGGCTGCAGGATCTGACCCTGGCCCGCAACAGCGGCACCGTGAAGAACCTGCAGGACCGCCGGCACGATCTCTACAACGTCAATTGGCGCGGGAAGTAGGGCTCCGACGGCCGGTCTGTTTATGTGAATTCGCTAACAGTTTTTGATCGGGGAGATTGTCGCACAGGTCGATAATTGTACAGTTGTACAGGTTGGGCAATGATTTGCCCGCAAGCAACGCTCAACCCATACAACAACAATGAAGGGAAAAAGACCATGCGATACCTCAAGATCGGCCTGGCGCTTCTGGCGCTGGGCTGGGCCGGTTTGGCTTCAGCCAACAGCCTGGAAAACTTCATGAACAGCTGGGCCCACCAGGCCCTCGACTACCAGCGTACCCTCGATCTCGGCGAGCCCCTCGGCCGCAGCAACTGGCAGTACACCCACAACAGCTACAACTCCAAGGCCTACCAGAACCTCGGCAGCTACTGGGATCCCAACCAGCAGTACAGCCTGGTGGATCAGCTCGACATGGGCATCCGCGCCCTGGAGCTGGATGTCCACGACACCTACGGTGAATTGCGCCTGTGCCACGGCACCGGCGATCACACCGGCTGCTCCTACTTCGATCGCCTGTTCGAGGACGGGATCAAGGAAGTGGCCACCTGGTTGCGCCAGAACCGCAACCGGGATCAGGTGGTACTGATCTATCTGGAGGAGCACGTGGACGGCAACTACGATGCCGTGGTGAACGTGCTTGAGGCCCAGCTGGGCGATCTCATCTACCGTCCCGGCAGTTGCCGGACCCTGCCCATGAACATCAGCCGCGCCGACATCCTCAACGCCGGTAAGCAGGTGCTGTTCATCGGTGGCAACTGCGGTTCCGCTCGCTGGGCGCAAACCGTCTACAACTACGGCTTCCCCACCGGCAACGACAGCTTTGAACCCTACCCGGCCTGCCGGACCGCGAACCAGAGCCGTGATTTCGTCCTCAACAACCTGACCCGCATCTACGAGGACAGCACCACCCTGTCCAACACCTTCGGCGATCCCGCCCAGCCGATTACCCCCGAACTGATGGCCCAGGCCATGCAGTGCAGCCTCGGTATTGTCGGTCTCGACCAGCTGGTGCCGTTCGACAGCCGGCTGGAAGCGGCGGTGTGGAGCTGGAATCCGGGTGAGCCCAACGACTACAACGGCGAGGACTGTGCCGAGCAGTGGGGCAACGGTCGCTTTAACGACGCCAGCTGCGGAGCGGCCCGGCCGTTTGCCTGTTTTGCCGCCGCCCAGCGCGACTGGCAGGTAACCTCTACCAGTGCGGCCTGGTGGAACGGCGAGGCCGTGTGCGCCCAGGAGTTTGGATCGGTCTACCGCTTTGCAGTCCCCAAGAACGGCTACGACAACCAGTTGCTGAAAGAAGCCAAGGAAGCCCGCGGGTTTGGCAGTGTCTGGCTCAATTACAGCGACCGTCAGCAGGAAGGTCGCTGGCTGCCAGGGGATCATCCGGAAGTCAGTGGGCCTGGCGGCGACAATCCGGTGGTCTGGCGCAAGCTGCGCAACGACAAGGGCAAGTGTCTGGACCTGGAGGGCCGCGAGACCGCCAACGGCACCGAAATCCACCAGTGGAGCTGTCACGGCGCGGACAGTCAGCTGTGGTGGCAGGACTCGTACGGCATGATCCATAACAAGATGGCGCCCAACAAATGCGTGGATGCGGCCGGAGGCGGCACCTCCGAAGGCACCCGCGTGATCCTGTGGGAATGCCATGGCGGCGATAACCAGCTCTGGGTACGGGGTGCCAGCAACTCCTTCCGCCCGGTTCATGCCCCGGACAAGGCACTGGATATCAAAGACCCCTGGTGGGGCAACGGCATGCGCGCCCACCTGTGGACCTTCCACGGCGGCAAGTCGCAACGCTGGAGTTGGGACTGACCATTCACTCGGGGCGCCCATGTTGGGCGCCTCCTGTGCCCGGTGTGAGAGGTTGTGGATCAACCTCGGTCTGGCAAACCTTTAGCAACGCACTTCGAGGATCGCAGAGGGCTGTAAGCCGTTGCCATTCGCGATACGCTTATAGGCAGGGAAAATAGGGGAAAGGGCTGCCCTGACGACACAGGCGCGACCCGACCGGGAACTCCCCGCCAAGCATGATCCGCGACAGACGGACCCGATAGCCGATGAACATCAGTGCGTTCCGAATCGTCCCTGTCTTCTTGATAGTGTGGCTTGGGCTGATGCCAGCGTGGGGCGACTCCCGCATGGCGCTGTTTCTGCCTGACGACACGCCTTTCTGGAATCGTGTGGCCCTGTTTGCCCGGGCGGCTGCCGGCGATATGGAGGTGCGGCTCACGGTATTTGATGCCGATGCCAACCGACTCAAACTGCATCAGCAACTCAACCGGGTCGCCGCGCAACCGGAGCGCTTTGACGCGCTGCTGTTTCCCAATTTCCTGCAGACAGCGGGGCGCTTCCTGGAGCAGTGCCAGGCGCTGAAAATGCCCTGTATCCTTTTCAACAGTGATGTGCAGGCAAAGCTCAAGCGCGAGGACCGCCTCGGCACCCCCCGTCATCCCAACCCCTACTGGATCGCCCAGCTGATTCCCGACGATACTGGCTCCAGCGCCGCAGTGACGCGGGAGCTGATCAGGCAGGCGCGCCAGCATGACAGCCCGTCGCCCATCGAGGTGGCCGCGGTCAATGGCTACCATTCGGACGCGCCGGCCATCCGGCGGGAGGAAGGATTACGGCGTGCTGTTGAGGCTGCAGAGGGCGTCAAGCTGCGCCAGGTTTTCTACACAGACTGGGGGGCGGAACAGGCGTATATCCGCGCCGAAGGGCTGCTCCGGCGCTACCGTGACATCGATATTATCTGGTCGGCCAACTACCGCACCACGAATGGCATTCTCCGAGCCTTGCAATCAGTGGGCCGCGAGCCTGGCGAGGGCATACTGGTGAATTCCTACGACATCAATCCCCAGGCGCTGCAGCAGGTCAGTGAAGGGCAGGTGGCGGTGACGGCCGGAGGCCACTACGTGGAAGGCGCCTGGGCGGTGATCCTGGCTCACGACTATCTCGCGGGACGGGATTTTCGCGACCAGGGGCTGGTCTTTCATACGCCGTTGCTGATCGTCACCCGTGATAACGTGGAGAGCATACGGCAGGTGCTGCGGCGGCTCGAGGAGGCGCCGGACAGCCTCGATCGCGTGGACTTTGCTCCCTACTCCCGTGCCGCCAATCCCGATCGCAGCAATTACGATTTTTCCCTGCGCAGCATCCTCCATGACTACCAGCGTGTCTGGGGGCTGAAGCCCTAACCACCGCTGCAGGCGACCGTTCAGTTCTGCTGGCCGCCTTCGACAGAGACCTGTGACGAGGCGGAATCCAGCTCCTGGATCAGCGCATTGAGGCGCTCACCCATTTCGGCACTGGCTACCATCTGCGCCAGCATACTCTGGGTGGTTTCGCGGATGCCGCGGATATTGTCCTGGACTTCGTCGGTGGCCGCAGTCTGGCGGCCGGAGACATCGGCAATGTCCTGGTTGGCCTGGTCAATACGCTGAACCAACGAGTTGATGGACTCCAGCGATACCCGGCCGGCATCGGCCTCCTCGACACAGCGGTTGGCGTCTTCGGAGCTGCTGGTCATCTGCTTCACGGCATCCTGCATGGTGGCCAGGAGGCGGTCGATCGTATCCTGTATCTGGCTGGTGGAATCCTGTACCCGCTGGGCGAGGTTGCGGACCTCGTCGGCCACCACGGCAAACCCGCGTCCCTGTTCCCCAGCTCGCGCCGCCTCAATCGCGGCATTGAGAGCCAGCAGGTTGGTCTGTTCGGCGATGCCCTGAATCTCGGTCACGGCGCTGCTGATCTCTCGTCCGTTTTCGGCCAGGGCTTCGACGCTGGCCGCCGATTGCTGGATGGCCTCGGCCAGGGCCTGAATCGATTGTGATGAACGCGCCACGCGCTGGCTGCCATCGTTGGCGGCATCGCGAGCCTCGTGGGAGAGTTCCTTGGCGTTGTCCGCCTGATCGGCGATGCCGCGAAAGCTTTCCAGCATTTCCTCCACGACATGGGAGGAACGGTCAGTGTCGCCCTGCTGGCGTTGCAGTTCATCGCGGCTCTGCTGAGTGGCGGCAGCGAGTTCCACCACCTCGTTCTGCAGGCGCCCCATGACTTCCTTCATCCGCCCCACCACCTCAGAGGTGCGTTCCTGCATGGCGTTGAAGGCCCGGGCCATCTCGCCGATTTCGTCCTTGGAGTCGATGTGGGCGCGACGGCTGAGATCACCGTTCTTGTGCACACGCACCATGGTTTTGCGCAACGAATTGACATGACGGGTGATGAAGGTGATCAACAGCTGGGAGCAGGCCATTTCCAACACCATCAGCACCGCCACCACGCCTGCGAATCCGGGAGCGGTTTCGGCAAAGACCGTCATGAACGGCTGCTCGGTCAGATTGGCCACCACATCCATGGCATAAAGCACGAGCAGCAGCATCACGGCCAGAACGGCAAGATTTAGAAACCAGAACTTGTACTTCAATTTCACGTTCTTCAGTAAATCCAGCATGTAGTCATGCCTGTTGAGTTGAGGTTGGATGCCAGGGTGGCGCCTAACACAGAGGTGTCGCACCGTACGTCGCCAATGCAATAAAAATAGCATCCAGATCCACAGTTTGCGTGATTATTGCCCTCCAGTTCATCAGGTTTTTTGTAATTGTCACGATTTATGCAGTCTCCCGGGAGGACCTTTCGCAATTCAAACGGTTTTGGGCGCTCTGATGGGCGATTTTGGTGCATTCGGGCCACAAAGCGTTGAATTGAACTACACTTCAATTGATTGATCCTTGCCTGGAGATGCTACCCATCGAAATGCTGCGTGACACGTTGTTCTACCGCCTGCGGACAGACTTCCGGCTGTCCATCATGACCATGCTGTGCACGTGCGCAGTCCTTGGCATTACGCCCTTTGCGGTGTTCCGTTTTCTTCAGGGGAACGTGATGGCCGGGGTGGTGGATCTGATGATTCTGGGCTCCATCTTCCTGTTGGTCGCCTATGCCTGGTGGAGCGGCGATACCCGGCGCTCCGGCCTGGGCCTGGCGATCAGCACCTGTACTGGCGGGGTGGCGGTGGCGACCATCATGGGGGACGTGGCCGTGTTCTGGCTGTTCCCCGCCTTTGTCACCAGTTTCTTCCTCACCACGCCCCTGTGGGCGGTAATCGTCAACGCCGCCGCCATGCTGTTTCTGGTGGTGGACAACGTCGCTTTTGATTCCACCCAGCAAATGTTCTCGTTTCTGGCCACGGGGCTGGTAGTCAGCGCCTGCGCCTATATCTTCGCTTTGCGCAACGAAAGCCAGCGCCAGCAGCTGGAGGAGTTGGCCACGCAGGACCCTCTCACGGGGGCCAAGAACCGGCGCGCCATGGAGCGTGAACTGGAAATTGCCGAGGCCACCGCGATGCATACCGGTGTGCAGCATGCCATCGTGATGATCGACCTGGACAACTTCAAGGCGGTCAATGACTCCTACGGTCACACCGTGGGCGATGGGGTTCTGGTGCGCTGCGCCGATCTCATTCGCGACAATACCCGCCAGATCGACCACCTGTTCCGCTTCGGTGGCGAGGAGTTCGTTCTGCTTATGTCCGGTGTCCGGGCCGACGGTATCCGCAGCGTGATTGAGAACCTCCGGCAAACCTTGCGCGAGCAACTCTATAGCCCCGGTGGTTCGGTGACCGCGTCTTTCGGTATCGCGCTGCTGGAAGAGGGCGAGGACTGGCGCAGCTGGCTGTCCCGGGCGGACGAGGCGCTCTACGCGGCGAAAGATGCAGGCCGTGACTGTGTGGTCGTGGCCTCAAGCGAATAGGCGGCGTTTGGCCAGTCGGCTGTCTCGCGCTACCATGGCGCGCATCTTTGTCGGCGCCATCGACGGAGGACCGCAACCGTGCCGGTGCGTCACTGATGGCAGCAATCCCCGATAGCCTTGCGTGCCCGAAAGAGCCATGTCTGCCGAACTGCCCATAGACGCCCTGCAAGACCGATTCCGCCGCGAACTGGCGGAACAGCATCTGGTGGTGACGGCCACCACCGGGTCGGGTAAGTCCACCCGGCTTCCCCTGTGGGCCGCCGAGCAGGGGTCGGTACTGGTGGTGGAGCCGCGGCGGGTGGCCTGCACCGCCCTGGCCGGTTTTCTGGCCGAGCAACCGGACAATACCGGTCACAGGATCGGGCACGCCATTCGCTTTGAAAACACCTGTACCCCCGACACCCGCATTGCCTTCGTCACCCCGGGCGTCGCCTTGCGCTGGCTGAATCAGGGTCAGATCGACCGTTTCCGAACCGTGATGCTGGATGAATTTCATGAACGGCGCTGGGACACCGATCTGCTGCTGGCCCTGTTAAAACACGCGGACCGGCATCGTTTGGTGATCACCTCCGCTACGGTGGAGGGCAAACGGCTTGCCGACTACCTCGGCGGCAGCTTGCTGGAAGCGCAGGGGCGCAGCCATCCGGTGAGCGTTCAGTACCAGGCCCCGGCTTCCCATCACATGCCCACCCTGGACGGCCTGGAAACCCGCGTCCGCCGGGCGGTGGCAATCTGTCTGGCCGAGTCGGGCGGGGATGTGCTGGTGTTTCTGCCCGGCAAACGCGAGATCCAGACCTGCGAGCAGGCCCTGCAGTCGTTGCCGGTGGAAACGGTGGCACTGCATGCCGGGGCCTCCATGGCGGAGCAGCGCCGGGCCCTCAATCCAGGAGCACAGCGTCGCGTCATCCTGGCCACCAATGTCGCCGAAACCTCACTGACCATTCCCGGGGTGACCGCGGTGGTGGATTCCGGGCTGGAACGCCGTACCCATCGTCGCAACCGCCGCACCGTGCTGGGCCTGCAACCCATCTCCCAGGCCAGCGCCGACCAGCGCCGTGGGCGGGCGGGGCGCACCCGTCCGGGTATGGCCGTGCGTCTGTGGGGCGCTCATGCCCCGCTTGAGTCCCGCACGCCACCGGAAACCCAGCGCGAAGAGCTGAGCGAACTGGTCCTGGCGGCGGCCTGTGCCGGGGTCACCGTGGATCAGCTTGTCTTTCCGGAGCCGTTGCCGCCCCATGCCGTGGAGCAGGCACAGGCCCAGCTGGGGGCCATGGGCGCCATTGACGGGGCGGGTCACGTCACGGAACACGGCCGCAAGCTGTTCGCCCTGCCCATTGATACCCTTTTCGCCCACCTGATTTCCGCCATGCCGGATGAGGCTAGCCGCGGCTTTATGGTGGATCTGAGCGCGGCCCTGAGCAGCGGACCCCGGCCCATTCGCCTGCCTCGCAGTGCCGAGGGGCGCGAAACATTAAAGCAATGGCAGCCCCGGGGCTGTGATGCCACCACGCTGGTGGCCGCGGTGCGCAGTCAGCCCCCTGAAGCGGCGGGGGGGAACCGCCAGGCGCGCCAGGAAGCACGCAAACTGGCCGGGCAGATCCGTGACCTGCTGGACCTGCCAGCCATTCCGGACACGCCGGAGGTGATCCCGGACCGGGTACTGCAGGCGTGCATCCAGGCCCTGCCGGAGCTGGCTTTCGTGCGCCGGAAGCACCACAAGCGCCGCGACGCCATGGGCAATGGACAGAGTGAAGTCTGGATTGCCGAGGATTCACGCCTGGATGATGACGTCGAGGCCGCCGTGGTCTTCGACAGTCACAGTATGCCCGGCAAGGGCACCCGCCAAACCCTTACCCTGGCCACCTGCGCGGCCCCCTTGGAACTCCGGGCGCTGGTCGAGTCGGGACTGGCGCAGCCGCAGCTGGGCGACGTTGTTGAGGATGACGACGGCATCCATGTCCAGCGGGACTGGTACTACGCCGGCCGCGTCGTCCATACCGAAACCATAGAGCCGCAAGGTGCTGTGGCGCGCCAGGTTTTGGTGAGCATGATTCTGGATGGCCGTCTGCTGGCCCCCAGTGGGGAACGACTCCGGGACGATCTGGCCGCATGGGGGCTTTATGTGGCCCTGGGTAACGCCGACGGTGACGTGCCGGAAGCGGCGGACTGGCTGCAAGAGCGGCTAGCGACGCTGGGGGTGGAAACCCTGGCGGACAGTGAATTGCTGGAGCCTGAAGACCTCGCTTTCGAGGGTATCCCCTCCTGGGAACGGGAGCGCTTCGACACCAAGTACCCGCGCTTTGTCTCCCTGGGGGATCTCAAGCTGGCCATCCATTACAAGGTGCCCTTGCGCCAGGTGGTGGCCGAATACGTCAGCGGTTCGCGAAAAACCGCGCCCCAACGTTGGGAGCTGCCGGCCTGGTCGGGCTGGAAGGTCAAGTACCGGAAAGCGAGTCGTATCGTCGACGTGCGCTGACCGCCTCAGTGACCGAAGTATTCCTGTTCTTTGCGCTGGTAGAATCCCGACTCCTTCACCCTGTTCAACGCTGCCTGCCAGTCCCTGGGGTTGAGCCAGGTTGAGTCCTTGCCGGCCGCAATCCATAGCGGCAGTGTCTGCAGGGTGTTTCCGTATTGCAGGTCACCCTCAAAGCCCCCCCGGCGCCAGCCAAATACGGCTTCTGGCCTGGCGGTATACAGCGCATTGATATGGTCGTCGGCCAGGGCCTGATAGAGTTCCTTGCCGGTGAAACTGACGTGGGGCACCCCCTGCTGTTCGAGCATGCGTTCCTGGGGAGTGCCGATGATCACGCCGATGCCCCGTACACTGCGGGCCTGCTCGAAGGAGTCGATCACGGGCTGACCCTTTTTGGTCACGAACATGACCGGTACATCGAAGACCTGGCACAGCCACAGATAGAGCGACTCGCGTGGTTCGGTGCGGGCCAACGGGAAGATCAGCGCATTGGGCGTTCGAGAAGCTTCCGCCTGGGCCCGGTTCCAGGGCATGAAGTGCACCTCGGTATGAATCTTGAGGTGGCTCGACATGGCCTGAAAGATCTCCATCAGAAAACCCGGCGTATCCGGATTGCTGGAGGTATAGATGGGCTCGTCTTCGAGGTAGACGGGAACCGCTGAAGGCGGTTGGGCCCACAGCGTGCTCATGGGAAGCCAGATCAGAAGGGCCAGCGTAACAATCCCAGTACGATGCATGGGCGGGACCTGAAGCTCAGTGATCGTCAGAAAACCTGTATGCCGGTTGCGGGTTGGCCTTGATTATGTCCACTCTGGTCTCGTGTCCCGCATCCCAAAGGGTATGATGTATTCGTTTTCATTTCTAATTGTTTAGGGTATCACAATGCAATGGATGAAAGCCTTCGTGGCAGGATTTTTGGCAACCCTGGTTTTCCACCAGGGACTGTTGGGTGTGTTCTATCTCACCGGGCTGATACCGCACGCGCCCTATAACCTTGCCGGCGTTCCCCCCTGGGGTGTGCCTGCGGTCCTGTCCCTGGCCTTTTTCGGGGGGCTGTGGGGGCTGCCGGCCTGGGCCCTCATCCGTCGCCAGACTGCGGCGGCGTTTTGGGGGCTGAGTGTGGTTTTTGGCGCCATTGCTCCGACGGTGGTGGCGATGCTTATCGTGTTTCCGCTCAAGGGCCTGGATGTCACGGCCAAGACCTGGATCGGGGGGCTGATGCTCAACGGTGCCTGGGGGCTGGGCGTTGCGCTGTTCATGACCTGGATGGGCGCACGCCGGGCAACTGATTGATGTCCCCGACGAGGCTGCAGGAACGCTTTGAGCAGCTCGATCAGCTGCTGTATGAAGCCCAGGGTTTGTGGCGCCCGGCGGCCTTTCATCACCGGGTCTTGCCCTGGGAAGCTGACTACCCAAAACTGGCGGCCTGGCTGGCGGGGCTCGATGATGCCGAGATCGAGCATTTCGAGGAAGAACCCCGGGGCTTGCGGGCAGCTCTGGCGGAATTCTGCCCCATACTGGCGGAGCGGGAGCCGTTGCTGGCTTTCCCGACAGTCCCCGAGCGCGAATTGGCGCTGGAGCGGCATTTCCACCATGGTATTCCCGGACGTAAATGGGCGCAGATCGAAGCGTTCCTGGCCGCGGTGGAGCCTTCGGAGCAGCCCACGCTGGAATGGTGCGCCGGCAAAGGATATCTCGCCAGGACACTGGCGGCCCGGGATGGCATGCCGGTAGCGGGACTGGAGTGGCATGGGGAGCTGTGTCGGCGGGGCGAGCGGGAAGCGGCGGATCGGGGCGTTGACGTCACGTTGCACCAGCAGGATGTGCTGGCACCGGAAGCCGCCCGTCTCCTGCGCCGGGATGGCCAGGTGCTGGCCCTGCATGCCTGTGGCGACCTGCACGGGCGCCTGTTGCATTTGGCCGCGGATCATCGGCCACGCAGCATTCGCCTCTCCCCCTGCTGCTACCAGCGAACACGGGATGCTCACTACCGCCCGTTTTCCCGTCAGGCCCGCCAGGGGCGGCTGCACTTATCCCGCGGGGATCTCCATCTGGCGGTTCAGGAAACCGTGACCGGAGGCCGCCGGGTACGACGCCTGCGGGATCGTGAGGCGGCCTGGCGCCTGGGCTTCGATGCCCTGCAGCGTGAGGTGCGAGGCACGAATCAGTATCTGAATGTGCCCTCCCTGCCCAAGCGTCTGCTGGGGGGCAGTTTTCGGCAATTCTGTGACTGGGCTGCCACACAGCGCGGTGTGGCCTTGCCCGGGCAACTGGATTGGGCCGCCTGGGAGCAACACGGGGTGCGACGGCTGCGAAAAGTCCGGCGCATGGAACTGGTGGCGCATGCCTTTCGCCGTCCCCTGGAGGTGTGGCTGGTGCTCGATCGCGCCCTGTTTCTTGAACAGGCCGGTTATCGGGTGCGCGTCCTGCAATTTTGTGAGCGCCACCTGACCCCGCGCAATCTGCTGATTGATGCCTGTCGTGAACCGGCCCGGGATGCGTGATAATCTGAAAACGGATGTTTTTTGAGGGCAGATGTTGCGCGGTTCCCTCTCAAGCGTGGAATCTGACCGGATTGGCCGTCATGAAGCTTCTGTCCCATCCCTCACTGGTTCAGCACCAGGACAACGGATCCTCCCTTCCAGGCGACAGGGAAAACCAGCGCTTGTCCCAAAGTGAAATCCGGGAACACGATGGCATCGAGTGTTTCCTGGGGAATATCCTCTACCGGCGCGGCTGCGGCCAGCCCGTAGTGCAGCTGGATCTTGGCGAAATCGACTACACCGCCGCCAATGGCATCGAGTTGCTGGTAAAGGGTGACGGTCGACGTTACGCCCTGTGTGTGCAGACCCTGGCCCCCGGGGGGCGACACAGTTTTCGTATCGATTTTCGGCCGGTTTCCGGCTTCTGGCAGCCGCTGCAGCTGCCGTTCCTCGATTTTAAATTGGCGGACCAAGGGCGCGGGACGGCCCCGGTGAACCTCAATCCGGCCTATCTGCATCGCCAGGCCATGCTGATGGCCGATCCTCAGCCCGGACGCTTTCAACTGGAGATTGACGGTATCGCCGCCTTCCGTCAGGCCGGTTACCGCCAGGCGGCTCACATTACCCGCCACCTTGTGGCATCATGAGCGCCTGGTGAACCGAGAAGGACGATTTGATGTTTGCGAATATGTTGCCGGACGTGCTGCGCATCGCCGACGAGGCCAGCGAAAAGATTCTGCGAATCTACACCACGGATTTTCATGTCACCTACAAGGAAGACGATTCACCGCTGACTGCCGCGGATCTGGCTTCCCATGACATTATCGTGCAAGGCCTGCGTCGCCTGACACCCGATATTCCCATCCTCTCGGAAGAGCAGTCGGCCATCCCCTGGTCTGAGCGCAAACACTGGCGCACTTTCTGGTTGGTGGATCCGATCGACGGCACCAAGGAATTTTTGCACCGCACCGGTGAATTTACCGTGAATATCGCCCTGGTCCACGATCGCAAGCCGATCCTGGGTGTGGTGACAGCGCCGGCACTGAAAGAAGCCTACTGGGGCGCCAAGGGCGAGGGGGCCTGGAAGCGCTATCGCAACGGTCGCATTCGCCGTATCAGCGTGGTGGTGCCGCCGGAGGCCAAGCGCGTGGTGGCCAGCAAGAGCCACATGAACGAAGAAACCCGCGCCTTTATCGACAAGCTGGGTGAGCATGAGCTGGTGCAGGCCGGCAGTTCCCTGAAGTTCTGCCAGATTGCCGAGGGCCGGGCCGATATCTACCCGCGCCTGGGGCCGACCTGTGAGTGGGACACCGGTGCCGCCCAGGCCGTACTGGAAGCTGCCGGTGGCCGGGTCCAGACTGTGGAAGGCAAGCCGCTGGAATACGGCAAGGAAGACGTGCTCAACCCCCACTTCATTGCCGCCGGTACCTGGTACCGCTAAGAGGCTTCATAAGCCAGCGCCACCAGGGTCTGGTGGCGCCGATAACCTTCCAGACGTTGGGCAAGCGCCGCTGGCAGTGATGCCGCCGGAGCAAAACCCACCCGTTCATAAAGGGCGTTCAAGCCCGGTTCGCAGAACAACCACACCGGGCCGCCATGATGGAGCAGCACCGTCTGCAACAGCTCCCGGGCCAATCCCTTTCCCCGGTGCTCGGGATGGATGAACAGCCCCGTCAGCCAATGCCCGTTTTCCACCGGCTTCAAGCGCACCGCGCCCACCGTCTCCCGTTCCTTCAGCAGCCAGACCTGTTCATCCCCATGGGCACGCATCTGCGGCTGATGCTGGCGATAGAACTTATTGGCCAGCGGCAGTTCCATGCGTGTCAGCAGGCGGGCGCGGTACTCACTCATAGCGGTGCCGGAGTTCCGGGGGGATCTGTGCCAGCTGGCGGCTGACCAGGGCGTCGAGCGCCCGATCCAGGGGCGTCACGTTGCACTCGGGGGCGACATGGCGCAGCAGGTGGGCTACCGCTTCGGAGGTGGCCAGCTGGCCCTGGCCCGGAGCCTTGCGAATGCGATACTGGCTGGGTGGCGGGTGGGCGAAATGGAATTGGGGCAGCGCCTGAAGCCAGGGATGACTGAGGAAAAGGCGCTTGGCCTTGCGCCAGGTGCCATCAAGCAGGATCCATTCAGAAATGGCGGTCACATCAGCGCTTTCCAGCGGCTGGCTTTCCGGCGTCGGGAACATCAGCCCCATGGAAACATCCGCGGCGCATTGTTCCAGCGCGGCAAGATCTGACGGATGGCAGGCCCGCACGCGTCTGGCGTTAACCAGGCAGGCCTCTACCAGGCGGGCAGTGCCTTTGCTGTGCCCTGCCTCCTGTTTATCCTGCACTACCCAGACAGGCGGCGTGCCAGTGATGGGCGAGCATTGGTCGCAGACACAGATTTTTTGGTGAACCCCACAACGGGAGCAACGGTCAGAACCCATGAACCCCTCCTGAGGGGTGTTATTCTAACCGTTCCTGTCTCCCGATGTCGGGACTTCAGTGGCCCTGCTTCTTCTTGCGCTTGTGGGAATCCTTGTAAATGAAGAGACCCACCCCGCCAAAGAACGCGACCATCAATAGAACCGTTACAACACCGGCGATAACCACACTGTCGACATACATCCCGGCATCCTCCTCTTGAAACGTGCCAGATTGGAAACGCTATGGTTTTAATCTACGCCTGGGTGAATAACCATGAATTGATTAGGGTCAATTGTGGTGATTGTTTTGGACGTTGGACGTCTGATGTTGTGGCGTGGAGAGTTTTGGGTGAGGAGGTGAGGAGGTGAGGAGGTGAGGAGGTGAGGAGGTGAGGAGCGACTACCTCGGCGATTGATAAGGGGGTTGGCGGTTGCTCTGGAACCAGGGCAAGGACGCCCGGTTAGCGCCAGCGCGGCAGGGATGCCGCTCTGGCGCGGTGGAAGAGCAACCGCCAACCCCCTTCCGGCACCCAAGCTACAGTCTTGGAGAACCAGACAAAGGATACTGAAAGGGGGAGCTCGGCCAGCGAACGACCGGGCTTTAACTGACGTTTTTGGCCGCAATCAGGTTGGTGTTCTCCGGGACTTCCGGCATCGGCAGGCCCAGGTTGTTCTTTTCGAAGACCCGGTCGGCGCGGTAGCTGGAGCGGACCAGGGGGCCGGAGGCGACTTCCATGAAGCCTTTTTCCAGGCCCAGTTCCCGATAGCGGTTGAATTCTTCCGGCGTCACGTAGCGTTCCACCGGCAAGTGATTCTTGGTGGGGCGCAGGTACTGGCCCAGGGTCAGGATATCCACGCCGATGGCGCGCAGGTCGTCCATGGTCTGGATGATTTCCTCTTCGGTCTCGCCCAGGCCGAGCATCAGGCTGGTTTTGGTCAGCACCTCCGGTTTGTGGCGCTTGGCGAAGGCCAAGACGTCCAGGGTCTGCCGGTAACTGGCACGGGGGTCGCGCACCGGGTGGGTCAGGCGTTCGACGGTTTCCACGTTCTGGGCAAAGACATCGAGACCGGAATCCACAACCCGGGCAACCGCCTCTTCACTGCCGCTGAAGTCCGGCGTCAGAGCCTCCACGGCCACCTGCGGCGTGCGCTCCTTGATGGCGCGGACACAGGCGGCGTAGTGGGCAGCGCCGCCGTCTTCCAGATCGTCACGATCCACCGACGTCAGCACAATGTAACGCAGTCCCATCAGCTCCACCGAGCCGGCCACGTGAGCGGGCTCGTCCTGATCCAGCCAGCCCTTGGGGTTGCCGGTGTCCACGGCGCAGAAACGGCAGGCCCGGGTACAGACCGAGCCCATCACCATGATGGTGGCGGTGCCGTTGTTCCAGCACTCACCGATGTTGGGGCAGTGGGATTCCTCGCAGACGGTACTGAGCTTGTTCTCGCGCACGTTCTGGCGCACCGCATCAAAGCGCTCGCCACCGGGCAGCCGGGCCCGCAGCCATTTGGGCTTGCGCCCCTGCTCAACACCGGGCTGGTACTGGCTGGCCTGTTTGACGCCGTCCTTGATGGCGGAGAAACCGTGCTCGCTCTGGAATTTGCGGCCGCTGGGAACGGATTGGGACTGCTTGCGGGTCATAGTCGGGCATCTGGGTCGATGGATGATCGGCCCCCAGTATAACGTACTGAGGGGCCGATCGGGATCCGCCATTGGTGGCATCCCGTATGCCGGGCAGTCACGGCGGAGGTATGGCTTAGAAGGTGGCCTGCAAGCCGGCGGAAATGGTGCGCCCCGGCTCGTTCACCCGCACCGCTTCGGGATTGAACGGATCGGTATTGGCGCGGCTGACGTGGGGCGCCCAGGTCTTGTCCAGCAGATTGTCCAGGCTCCACAGCAGGGTCAGTTGCCCGGTGAGCGGGTGTTCGCCGGACAGGTTGAGGACGCCGTACCCGGGCGTGGGGCCGGGATCCTGGCCGCTGGCGGTATTCACCCGGGTCTGGCGTCTGGCCACCTGCCATTCGAGGCCGAGCCGGTGGCCCTGGTGGCTCCAGGCCAGCTGCTGCTGGAAAGTAACCGGCGGAATCTGAGGCAGGGGGTCGTTGTGGTCACGGTCTTCGCCGCGCACCGAGGCGAGCTGGCTTTGCCACAGCCAGGGGCCGTGACGCCAGGTCAGGCTCAGCTCGGCACCATACAGCTTGGCGCTGATGGAGCGGTAAATGCTGCTGCCGTCCGTGGCGCGGGTGCGCAGGGCGTAGTCATCCACCCGGTCGAGCCAGGCTGACGCTTGCCACTGCCATTGGTTCTGGCGGGTTTCCCAGGCCAGTTCTGCCTTGTGATGCTTCTCGGCCTCCAGTTGCGGATTCCCGATCCAGCGCATCGCCGGCATCATGCTCCAGCCGGCCAGATAGCGCTCGGTGGCCCCGGGGCTGCGGACGCTGCGGCTGACCGTCAGGGTCAGGGACTGGCTGGCGGTCAGTTGCCACTCGCTGCTGAGAAAGCCGCTGACGTTGTCATCCACGCTGTGGGTGTTGTCCACACCGTAGGTGTTGCGATAAAGCATGGCCGGCGTGGCCATGCCCAGATTTTCTCCGGCGCGGTCGGCGTCCATGTCCACGCGGTCGTAACGCACCCCGCCCCCCAGACGAGGCCCCTGCGCCAGACGTCGAAACGCTTCGGCGAACCAGCCCCAGCGCTCGCGGGAGACGTCGGGCCACATCAGGGACTGCAGGTTGTCCAGGTTGGCGCCCGTGTAGCGTTCGGCAAGCCAGTCGTTGCGGCTGTAATCGACACCCGTCGACCACTGCCAGGGTCCGGCGCTGACATGGTCATAGACCCAGCGGGCACCCGTGGTATCGGCCTCGGAGTCGGTAAGCATCTTCATCGGCGCGGTCAGTGGGCGCAGGCTGAAGTTATCCATGATATGGGTCGCTTCCGCGCGCCAGACCGTCGCCTGCCACTGACCGTCCGCCAGGGACCGGCCGAACCGGATTGAGCCCAGGTCGGTGTCGGCCTCCGGCGTGTCCATTCCCGCGCCGGCGTAACGCACATCCCGCTCCTGGAACCGGGCCAGATCGGCGCTGACGAAGGTGCCATTGTCGAAGCCGTAATAGCCGTCAATGCGCCCCTCTCGTTTCTCGAAACCGCTGCGCACCTCATTGCCGTCGCCATCTTCGTAGTCGTCGGCCTTCTGCCAGGCGGCGGATCCGCGCAGGTAGTGCTGTTCGCTGCCGCCGGCGACGCTGGCCCGGGCCTCACGGCCGTTGCCGTTGTCATGGCCGCCGGCGAAGACTCGGGCCGCCCAGGCATCGCCGTCAAAGGCCGGGGGCTGCGTCTGCGCCATCACCTGGCCGCCTACCAGTGCGCCCCAACGCAACGTCTGCGGGGTGGTGTGGATGTCCAGCGATTGCGGCGTGGCGGTGCTGAGGCGACTGGTGGGTGGATCCATGCGGTTGGGGCAGGCGCCTTCCACCTGGATGCCGTCGAGCCAGACGTCCACCCGCTCCTGGCCCTGCCCGCGGATGACCGGGTCCGAGCCGGATCCCCCCATGCGCGAGAGGGACACGGCTGGAGACTGGCGCAGCCGCTCCACGGCGTCCCGTTCCATGGTAGCCGGCGGAGATGTCGCCTGCTGGCCTTCGGTAACGTGGACCAGGGTGGGCTCTGCCAGAGCGACATGCGGCAGGGTCACTAACAACGGCCAACAACGACGAAAGGCACGGGACATGACAACAGCTCTCCGGGACATCCAAAAACCGCGCCTATGCTACCCAGGGTGTCCGGCGGGCGCCTGAGACATGATGTCGCACCCCACAAGCCGCCCCGATCAGGGTAAAATGCGGCACATGACAGCGATGACGCCACCCGCCCCGCCTCCACATTCCCTGGCCCGCTACCTCCTGGTGATGCGCTTGGCGATCCTGTGTGGCGAAGCTGCCCTGATGGTCCTGCTGCTGTTGTTGGGGCTGCACTCGGGCAGTGCGGGCAGTGCGCTTGCGGTGTGGTCGCTGTATGCCGTCTACACGCTGCTGGCCAGCCGACCGGCATTGCGTCGCCGGGTCGCCCGGCCGGCCCGCACGGCGTTGGCCCTGTTGATTGATCTTGCGCTGATCGGCTGCTGGCTGGGGTTGCTGGGTGGCTATACCAATCCCTTGACCTCCCTGTTGCTGTTGCCGCTCGCCGTGGCGGTGGCGCTCCTGCCCTTGCGGCACGGGTTGATGCTGATGCTGGCCGCGGTTGCCGTGTATACCGCGTTAACTGCGTTTTATGTGCCACTGACCAGCGCCACCCTGGGGCCCCGGACCATGGCCGAATGGCATCTGCAGGGCATGTGGCTGGCGTTTGTGCTGACCGCGGCCATCCTCCTGACGGTGGTGGGCACGTTGCTGCGGCGCATGCGGCGCTATCAGCAGGCCCTGGCGGAAGCCCGGGAGGAGCGTCTGCGTGACGAGCAGCTGATTGCCCTGGGGCTGTCGGCGGCCTCCGCCGCGCACCGCATGGGAACACCGCTGAATACGCTGGCCTTGCTGGGTGCGGAGTGGCGGGAGTCCCGGGGAGAGCCCCTGACGGAGGACGATCTGGCCCTGTTCGAAGAACAGCTGGAACGGTGCACCGGACAGCTGCGGCAGCTCACCGAGGCCGCCAACCAGGCCCGTACCGGGCAGCGGCAGACACTTTCGGTAGAGCAATGGCTGGCACGGCTGCGGGAGTCCTTTACCCTGTTATGGCCCGAGGCCGCCGTGCAGTGGCCGCAATCGGTGCCGGAGGTTTCGCTGACCGTCGATGCTACCCTGGATCAGGCGCTGCTTAATCTGTTGGAAAACGCCGAACGGGCCAGCCCGGGGCAGGTGGCCGTGGACGTGACAAAGACAGGTGACACGTTGGCCGTGCGCATTCGCGACCAGGGCGGAGGGCTGGCTGAACCGCGGGACCCGATTGGCCGGCAGGTGCTGCCAGATAGCGAGGGCCTGGGCATCGGCCTGTTCCTGTCCAATGCCACTCTCAACCGGGCCGGAGGCCGCCTGACCGCCGAAAGCGACAGCGACGGGACACGCATGACTGTATGGCTACCCTTGAATCATGACCCTGACTGACCACCACTGGCTGATTATCGACGACGATGCGGCGTTCCGGCGCCTGCTCGCCCGCGCCCTGGAGCGGCGGGGACAGCGGGTGGACGCGGCCGCAGATGCAAATGAGGCCCTGGCCGCGGTGCGCGACCAGCCCTACAGTCGCATTGTGCTGGATCTGAACCTGGACGGGGACAGCGGGCTGGCGCTGTTGCCGCGCCTGCTGGAGCTGCGTCCCTCCGTCGCGGTCGTGGTGCTGACAGGCTACGGCAGCATCGCCACCGCCGTGGAAGCCATGCGGCGCGGGGCCATCAACTACCTGTGCAAGCCGGTCCAGGCCGACCCGCTGATCGCGGCGTTCCAGCCCCCGAATGAGGTGCCGGACCTGCGCCCCTCGCCCCCCAGCGTGGAGGAGCTGGAGTTCGAGCATATCCAGCAGGTGCTGCAGGCCCACGACGGCAACATCTCCGCCACCGCCCGGGCCCTCAACATGCACCGCCGTACCCTGCAACGGAAGCTACAGAAACACTCCCGCTGGCGCTAACCCTTGGCCAGGCGTCGCCGGTCCGGCTGCCAGGCGTAGTAGAGCAGAGGCACGACCACCACGGTCAGCAGCGTGGACAGGGCCAGACCGAAAATGAGCGAGATCGCCAGGCCATTGAAGATCGGATCGTTGAGGATGAAGTAGGCCCCCACCATGGCCGAGATCGCCGTCAGCGCAATCGGCTTGAGGCGCACCGCCCCGGCCAGGATCACCGAATCTTCCGGCGAGTAGCCTTCCTCCAGCAGCTGGCGGATAAACACCACCAACAGGATCGAGTTGCGCACGATGATGCCGGCCAGGGCAATCATGCCGATCATGCTGGTGGCGGTGAATTCCCGTCCCAGCAGGGCGTGGCCCGGCATGATGCCGATCATGGTCAGCGGAATCGGCGCCATGATGATCAGCGGCAACCAGTACGAACGGAACTGGGCCACCAGCAGCAGGTAGATCATGAACACCCCGACCGCGTAGGCGATGCCCATGTCGCGGAAGGTTTCGTAGGTGATCTGCCATTCCCCGTCCCATTTCAGCGCCGCCCCGGCGGGCCAGTCCGGCTGCTGGATGTAGAACTGTTTCGGCCCTTCCGGGTCGTCGCGCAGCTGCCCGGCGAGATCGAACATGCCGTACAGCGGCGAGTCGATCTCGCCGGCCATGTCGGCGGTGACGTAGGTAACCGGCAGCAGATCCTTATGATAGATCGCCCCCTGCCACGGCACCTTGCGGACCTCGGCGAAGCTGGCCAGCGGTACCAGGGCGCCGCTGCGACTGCGCACGGACAGTGAGAGCAGGGCGGGCTTCTGGGCCTTGTCCCCTTCCGCCAGAATCACCCGGATCGGTATCGGGTACTTGGCGTTGTCGTCATGCAGGAAGCTGACGGCCTGTTCCCCCAGTACCGTCTGCAGCGCCATCACCACCTGGGACTGGGCCACGCCCAGGCGGGCGGCCCGATCGCGATCGACGTCGATCTGCCACTGGGTGATGGGGGCTTCCAGGGTGCTGTCGATATCCACCAGACCATCGACCTCGCCCATGCGGTCTTCCAGTTTCCGGGCCAGAGCCTGGCGCGCCCCTTCATCCGGGCCATAGACTTCCGCCACCAGCGGCGCCAGCACCGGCGGGCCCGGCGGGACCTCCACGATCTTGACCGCCGCCCCGTAACGCTCGCCAATCCGCTGCATGGGCTCGCGCAGGGCCTGGGCAATGGCGTGGGACTGGCGCTCGCGATGCTCGGCATCCACCAGATTGATGGCCAGGTCGCCCTGATAGGGCTCGCTGCGCAGGTAATACTGGCGCACGAGGCCGTTGAAGTTGATGGGCGAGGCGGTGCCGGCATAGGCCTGCCAGTTGCGTACCTCCGGCACGGTTTCCAGGTACTGGCCCATGTCCGTGAGGACCCGCTGGGTCTGTTCCATGGGCGCGTCCTCGGGCAGGTCCACCACCACCTGCAGTTCGGACTTGTTATCGAACGGCAGCATCTTGAGGATCACCGCGAGGAAGGCGGGCATCGCCGCTGCGGCCAGGGTCATGCCGACTACGCCGCCGGTCAGCAGCCAGCGCCGTCCCCGGTGGCGGCCGAGGAAGGGCGTCAGCACCACCCGGAAAATCCTCTCGGCCAGCGGGCTGACACCGGCAGCGGAATCCTCCTCGTGGGCGTTTTCGCCCTGGTGTTGCCGGCGCTTGATCAGGCGCAAGGCCAGCCAGGGCGAGAGCACGAAGGCGATGATCAGGGAAATCAGCATCCCGGCCGAGGCGTTGATGGGAATCGGGCTCATGTAGGGGCCCATCAGCCCGGTCACGAAGGCCATGGGAATCAGCGCCGCCATGATGGTGAGGCTGGCCATGATGGTCGGGCTGCCCACTTCTTCCACCGCCGCCGGCACCACCTCGGTGGCATCCCGGCGCGAGGCCTGGAGGCGCCGGTTGACGTTCTCCGTCACCACGATGGCGTCGTCCACCAGAATGCCGATGGAGAAGATCAGGGCGAACAGGGAGACCCGGTTGAGGGTGAAGCCCCAGGCCCAGGAAAAGACCAGGGTCAGCAGCAGGGTGACCAGCACCGCCACGCCCACGATCAGGGCCTGGCGCCAGCCCATGGCCGCCAGTACCAGCAGCATGACGGCGAGGGTGGCGGAGACGAGGTCGCTGATCAGCTTCTGTGCCTTGTCCGAGGCGGTCTTGCCGTAATCACGGGTGACTGCCACCGAGACGTTTTCGGGAATGACGCGCCCCCGCAGCAGCGATAGCCGCCGGTCGATGGCGCTGGCGATGTTCACGGCGTTCTCGCCGGCCTTCTTGGCGATGGCGACGGTTACGGCTGGGTAGAGTTTGCCCGGCGTGCCTTCCCCTTCCGGGCCGAAGCCCATCAGCACGCTCTGGTCGGCCATGGTGTTGCCACGCTGGATGGTGGCGACATCGTCGAGGAAGACCGGGGCGCCCTGATTCATGCCCACCACTAGATGGCGGACCTGATCCACGCTCTCCAGCAGCGCTCCGGCCTGCACCGGGACCGAGAGGCCATCGCGGGTCACCCGGCTTTCCTGGGTGCTGGCATTGGCCGCCTGCAGGGCCTGCTGGATATCCGTGACGGCGAGGCCATAGCCCTTGAGCAGGGCCGGATCGAAGCGGATATCGACGCGGTCGGGCACATCGCCGACGGTGTAGACATCGCGGGTCCCCGGCACCCGCTTGAGCTCCACTTCCAGGGTGTGGGCCAGGCGCGTCAGCTGCTCGGCACTCTGCTGGCCCTGGGGATCGTAAAGGGTCAGGGTCATGATCGGGACGTCGTCGATGCCCCGCGGTTTGACGATCGGCTGGGAGGCGCCGAGATTGGCGGGGAACCAGTCGGCATTGGAGTAGACTTTGTTGTACAGCCGCACCAGGGCTTCCTGGCGTGGCAGGCCTACCTCGAACTGCACGGTGAGCAGCGCCTGGCCCTGGCGGGACACGGAATAGACGTGCTTGATGCCCTTGATCTCGCTGAGCACCTGTTCGCCCGGCGTCGAAATCAGGCTTTCCACCTCATCGGCACTGGCGCCGGGAAAGGCCACCATGATGTCGGCCATGGTGACATCGATCTGGGGTTCCTCTTCCTTCGGGGTGATGATCACCGCAAGAATGCCGGCCAGCACTGCGATCAGTGCCAGCAGCGGGGTCAGTTCGGAATTCTGGAAAACCCGGGCAATACGGCCCGAGGGGCCGATCGGCGGCAGTTCCCGACTCATTGCGCCGCCTCCCCGGCAGCGGCCGTGCTATCGAGGGTCAGGCTTTCGGGGTGGGTGATCACCTGCTCGCCCTCACTCAGTCCGGCCAGGACCTCCACCCGTTCGTCCTGGCTGGCGCCGAGGCGGACCATGCGCAGGCGTGGCTGGTTCTTGGGGCCCAGAACGTAGACAGCCCGCATCTCGCCGCGATGAACGACACTGGATTGCGGAATCCACAGGGCCGGCCGTTCGCCGACGGGCACGTTGACCTTGACCAGCATGCCCGGAAACAGTCCCGCGTCGGGCGCATCCAGTTCCATGCGCAGGCGGAAGGTATGGGTCTGTTCGTCGGCGTAGGGGAAGAACGTCATGGTGCCGGTCGGCAGTCGGCGCCCGTCCTTGAGCTCCACGGTCGCCCGGCGCTCACGCCGCGCCAGCTCGGCATACTGCTGGGGCAGGGACACCACGACGCGCAGGTTCTGCAGCGACAGGCCACTCAGCAGCGGCTGGCCGGGTTGCACGGATTCACCCAGCTCCACGTGGCGCTCGGTGACGATCCCGGCATAGGGGGCCGTGACCTGGGTGTATTCCAACTGTTTGCGGGCTTCATCGACGGCCGCCTGGGCCCGGTCCAGTCGCGCCCGGGCGGAATCGAGGGCGGTTCGGGCCTGATCGAATTCGGCCTGGGAGGCCAGGTTGCGTTCATAGACGTCCTTCACCCGCTGGAAGCGCAGACGGGCATCCTCGAGATTACTGCGGGCTTCCTGCAGCCCGGCTTCGGCCTGGTTGAGGCGGGCCTGCTGCTCGTTGTCTTCCAGTTGCACGATCAGGGCGCCGGCGGGGACAGAGTCGTCCACGTCGTAGGGCAGCTTCACGACCGTTCCGCTGGTCTGGGCGGACACGGTGCTCTGCTGTTCGGCTTCGATCACACCATCCAGTCGCACGCTTTCTTCCAACGTGTCGCGTTGGACCGGGGTGCTCTCGGGCATGGCCGCGAACGCCGGAGCAAGGGCGCTCAACAGGATCAACCAGGTTAAAAAACGCAGGGATAACGAGTGCATGACGCCTCCGACAGGTTATCAATATATAATATTGTATATTGTTGTTGGGTCGTAAAGCGAGCCCTGAATGAACCACATTAGCGAAGGGACTGAAAGCCTTATTTGATCTGGGGCAGGATGTGACGTGACGATCGGGGCACTCAGCGTTCCAGGCTGAGCTCCCCGGAGTGGCTGATAATCTGCCAGCGTGGCGCGCCGGTCTCAAGCCATTCGGCGAAGTCCCGCAGCGGCAGGGGCTTGCAGAACAGGAAACCCTGGCCGGTCTGGCAGCCGTGGGCCTTGAGCCAGCGGTACTGTTCCAGGGTCTCGATACCCTCGGCGACCATTTCCATCTTCTGTCCCTGGGCCAGCTGTATGACCGATTCCACCAGCGAGGCCTGGCGTTCGTTGTCAGGGAGACTGGCGATGAAGGTGCGGTCGAGCTTCAGCGTGTTGATATTCAGCCGCGAGAGATAGCTGAGGGAGGAGTAACCGGTGCCGAAATCGTCCAGGGCGAGCTTGAGGCCCATTTCCGGCAACTGCGAGAGCGTCTGGTGCAGGGACCGGTCTTCGGTCATCAGCACGCTCTCGGTGATTTCCAGCTCCAGGTGGCGGTCGGAACCGGCCAGCTGTTGGCGCACCCGGTCCAGGGTTTCCATCAATTCCGGGGACAGGAACTGCTGGACCGAGACATTCACCGCCAGTACGAAGTCCCGCGGCAGCGAGCCCTCGAGCAGGATGCGAGTCGCCTCTTCAATGACCCATTGGCCCAGTGGAATGATTTCACCGGAGGATTCCGCCACCGGAATGAACTCGCCGGGGCTGACGGAGCCAAAGCTGGGACTGTTCCAGCGCAATAGGGCCTCGGCGCTGCGCACCCGCCCCGTGGACAGGTCCAGCTGGGGCTGCAGGTGCAGTTGGAATTCCCCCTGTTCGATGGCACGGGTCATCTGACCGCGGATGGAGGCGCGCATCTGGATGTTGCGGCGCAGGGAATCGTCATGCCGCGTATGGGTGATGCCCGGAGCCTTGGTGGCTTCGGCCATCGCCAGCAAGGCCAGATCGAAGACGTCGTTCACCCGTGGCGCGTCGTTGGGCCACTCCGCGGTACCGATGGACAGGGTCAGGCGCAGGGAGTGGGAGCCGATGCGGATGGGGGCCTCCATCAGCTCCCGCAGCTGTTCCAGGACCTCGGTCTCCAGGTAGAGATTATCACTGGAGGCCACGGCCGCCACGAACTCGCCATGGCCGATATAGGCCAGGCTGGCGTTGCGGCTCTCGAGTTTTTCCAGGCGCAGGGCGACGGCCCGCAGCAGCTTGCGCGCCACCCGCTGGCCGTAGGTGGGGGAAAGTTCGTCAGCGCCATCGACGCAAATGCCGAACACAGTGAAAGGCTCGCTCCTTGCGGCCAGTCGCTGCTGCACACGCTCCTGCAGTCCGGCAAAATTGAGCAGGCCGGTGCTGTGATCGTGCATCTGTTTGGCCTGCAGGGCGGACAGGGTGGCCCGGGAGGAGGCCAGGGCGTTCTCGCTGTCGATCAGTCGCAGGCGGGAGCGGGCGATCTTGAGGTTCTTGGAGATATAACCCAGGCCGGTCAGGGCCACGATCACGGCATAGAACCAGCCGGCGGTGCCATGCTGGTTGAAGGTCAGGAAGGCGATCACCGAGGGGATCAGAATGATCACGGGATTCAGCAGGCTGACCGGCAAGTAGAAGGTGAACAACGGCAGGGGCGTGATGACCATCGCGAATACGATCAGCAGATAGGTCACTTCCTGCCAGTGGCTCAGGTGCGGCAGGATCAGCCAGCTGCCCACGGCATAGCCCACACCGCTGAGTACGTAGAGCACCGTGAACTCGCGGCACCAGGCGATGGCACTGGCAGCGTCCAGTTGACGGCCATGGCGCCACAGGATCAGCTCACCCACGCCATAGAAGGTGGTCATGATGATGATCCACCACAGCATGCCAGCCGTCTGCACGACCGGGTAAAAAAGAAAGGCTACTGCCAGGGTGGCCGCGGCGGCCAGCAACAGCATGCCACGGCTTTCCCGGTAAAGCTCCTGAATCAACTCGGAGCGGTAACAACTGGCGAGCCACTGAAAGACGGCTTGCAACATCGACTACAACCTGATGACGACTCAATCAAAGCAACGGGTTTGAACCCGGCGCGGCCCATTCTATAGGAACCGCATTGAAAATCCTGTCAAATCATAGGATTTAACAATTTGTACCCTGCCTTATGACGCAATTACCAGTGATTTTGTGACGACTCACCCAAATGGGGGACGGTAAATTTGTACAATTTTGCTAAAACTGGCTTTCGGCCAAGGCTGACAAGAAATGAGCCGCGACCAGAAAAGCCAAAACCACCTGCACGCATGGCAGATCGCGACTGCCCCCTCGTTGCTATAACGGATTGCAGGATGGGTTCGAAGTCGGTCCACGCGTTCGTTCCATACAAAAACAAAACCGAGGAAAACGACGATGAAAAAAACCTGCATGGCGGTACTCGCCGCCCTGTCCCTATCCATGACTGCCCCGGCCCAGGCCGGATGGTTTGACTGGCTGTTCGGCAGCAACAACCAGTCCGCGACCCGCTATCCGATCGTTCTGGTACCGGGTATCTTCGCTTTCGACTCCATTGCCGGAGTCGACTACTGGTACAAGATCCCCGGCGCTTTGGAGAGCGAAGGGGCCGAAGTCTTCGTGCCTGAGATCAATGCCTTCGACAGCTCTGCCCGTCGCGGTGAGCGCCTGATTGAACAGCTGGATCAGATCCGGGCGGCGTCCAACGGCCGCATCACCAAGTTCAACCTGATTGGCCACAGCCAGGGCGGCATGACCTCCCGCTATGTGATGAATGCCCGGCCGGATCTGGTGGCGTCCGTGACCACCGTGCATACCCCTCACCGTGGCTCGCCCCTGGCGGATCTGGTGACCGGCGTGGCGCCGGAAAGCAGCCTGCAGGGCGTGGCTTTCGATGTTTTTGCCAATGCCGTGGGTGATCTGGTCAACCTGTTGTCCGGCAACAGCTACGACAACTCCGATATCCGCGCCATGCTGGGTGAGTTCAATGGCCCCGGGGCGGCCGCCTTCAACCAGTCCTTCCCCGCTGGCCTGCCGTCTTCCAGCTGTGGCGAAGGGCCCTCCCAGATCAATCTGGATGGCAACAGCATCCGCCTGTATTCCTGGAGCGGTACCGGGCATGTCACCAGTGGCGTGGACGTATCCGACGCTCTGTTCGGCATCACTGGCTTTGCCTTCGATGGGGCCAACGATGGCGTGACCGGACGTTGTTCCAGCCACTTCGGGGATGTGCTGAAAGACAACTACAACATGAACCACATCGACGTGAACAACCACATCCTGGGCCTGGTGTCGCTGTTTGAAACCAACCCCAAGACCCTGTTCAAGAACCACGCCCACCGGCTGAAGAACGCCGGGCTGTAAGGGCGTTCACCCCAGTAACCCGCTCCGCCGGCTGGCGGAGCGGCGTTCGGTAGCTCTGTTATGAAAGCTTTGATATCCAAACCCGTATTTTGGCTAGTGGGCAGCCTGCTGCTGGCTGCGGCCGTGCTCGCTGTCGTCATGCTCGCCTCGCCGGAACCTGTCAGCAGTGTGATCCCCTCCCAGGCCGCACAGACCCAGGCGCAGACGGGAGAAATGAATCCGGTAGTCAGTGCCGGGACTTTCCCCAGGGAGGTGAAGGATCTGCCGCGGCCCGGTCCGTTGCCGCCCAGCCTGGCCGGTGCCGAGCCGGACATTCGCCTGCACACGGACGCCGAGGGCAACCTGGTGGTGACGCCGGGGGTCAAGGACCTGTTCGAGTTCTACCTGGCGGGCATCGACGAGGAACCCCTGGAAACCGTCCTGGCCCGTATCCAGTATGCCCTGGCTGCCCAGCTGGAAGGTCCGGCCCTGGCCCAGGCCCGCGACCTGCTGCGCCGATATGTGGACTACCGGGCGCAACTGATGGACCTCGAGGATCAGACCGGCCCCAGCATGGTCGATGGGCAGCTGTCCCTGGCCGTGCTTCGCCAGCGCTTTCAGGCCCAGCAGGGGTTGCGGCAGTCACTGTTTTCCGAAACCGAGGATCAGGCCTTTTTCAAGCTCGATGCGGTCCAGGATCAGTACATGCTTGAGCGCCTGGCGGTCCAACAGGACACCACGCTTAACGATGCTCAACGTCAGCAGGCTATGGAACGCCTGAAGGCGCAGCTGCCCCCCGAGGTACGCGAAATGCGCGAGCGGGTGACCCGTCACGGTGAGCTCTACGCCAGAACGAAGGCCATGCAGGCCTCCGGAGCCAGCGACGAGGCCATCTATCAGGTCAGGGCCGAGACTCTCGGTAGCGAAGCGGCCGAACGACTCGCCCAGCTCGACCAAAAACAGTCCGAATGGCACCAGCGGCTGCAGGACTATGCCCACGAACGTGACCGTATCCGAGCCTCCGGTCTCAGCCCGGCCGATCAGCAAGCCGCTATTGACCACCTCATCGAAAGCCGTTTCGATCACCGCGAGCAGATGCGTGTTCGGGCTCTGGACGCGGATCTGTAGCCACCGCGTCTATCCGTCCCACCCCGCACCCTTAAGGTTCCGGCGCTTGACCCAAGGCGTCGAAGTGGCGAAGCTGTAAAAAGGTTGTTGCCTTTCACCAGTCGTAAGCAGTACATCGCACTGACTGTGCGGTGAGGGCTCGCCGGACCCGGCAGCCCCCGACACCCCATGGACCTGGAGGTGGTGCTGACGATGAACGAGACCGCCACAACACCGGCGTATGCCGAACTTTGGCCGCTGGGCGTGTATTTTCTCTGCGTCCTGGCTTTGGTACTCCTGATGCTGGGCGTTTCCTGGCTGCTCAGCCAGAAGCCCCGTGCGCCCGAGACCCGCGCCCGCAACCAGCCCTTCGAATCCGGTATCGTTTCTCTCGGCTTCGGCCGCTTCCGAATCTCCGCCCACTTCTATCTGGTCGCCATGCTTTTTGTGCTCTTTGACCTGGAGGTGGTCTACATCATTGCCTGGGCGGCGGCCTGGGATACCGTGGGCTGGTCTGGCTACTGGGGATTGCTGGCCTTTGTCGGCATTCTTCTGGTGGGGCTGGCTTACGAGTGGCGCATGGGTGCGCTCGACTGGCACCCCGGTGGCCGCCCGGTGCCACCGGTCCAACGGCCGATCACGTTACCTGATATACCGGCCACCGCCGCTATTGGTGAAGTTCAGGTAGGAGGCCGCTAACGATGCGATGGAGTCTCTCCGCTCCCGGCCAGATCCCGGCCCGTAACGAACCGGATCCGCAGTTCGAGGACGAAGTGCGCCGCAACGTGCTGATGGCCAACCTGGAAGAGCTGGTGGCCTGGTGCCGCAAGTATTCCCTGTGGCCGTTCAACTTCGGCCTGTCCTGCTGTTACGTGGAGATGACCACCGCCTTCACCACGCCCCACGATATCTCCCGGTTTGGTTCCGAGGTATTGCGTGCCTCGCCCCGGCAGGCAGATGTGATTGTCATCTCCGGAACCGTCTTCCTGAAAATGGCGCCGGTGATCCAGCGCCTTTACGACCAGATGCTCGAGCCCAAGTGGGTCATCTCCATGGGATCCTGCGCCAACTCCGGCGGTATGTACGATATCTACAGCGTGGTGCAGGGGGTGGATAGCTTCCTGCCCGTCGATGTCTATGTTTCCGGTTGCCCGCCCCGGCCGGAGGCGCTGCTGCAGGGGCTGGTGATGCTACAGGATCAGGTTGGTCGGGAGCGCCGGCCGCTGAGTTGGACCATCGACGAGCAGGGCGTGCAGACCGGCGAACTGCCGGTGAACCGTGACAGCAAGCGCGAGAAGAACCGGGCGATCGATACGCTCCGTTCCCCCGACCAGACCTAGTGCCATTCGGCCGGCCCGTAAATGGGCCGGAGCCACGCAACGACAGGAGGTCCGCGACACCATGATGCAGGCCGCTGAGGCGTTACAGGACAGGCCAGGCGATGATCGCTTCCACCGGCAGGCGACCGTGGACGGCATCCCGACCTTCTGGGTCGACGCCGAGCAACTGCGCCCGGTGCTGCGGGAGCTGAAGGAAACGGTCGAGCGGCCCTACCGCATGCTGTTCGACCTCACCGCCATCGATGAACGTTTCCGCGACCACAGGGACGATCAGCCGGCCAGCGAATGCACGGTGGTCTATCACCTGACCTCGTTCGAACGCAACGATGATATCCGCCTCAAGGTGGCCCTTAACGGCACCTGGCGTCTGCCCAGCATTCACGATATCTGGCCCAATGCGGATTGGTACGAGCGCGAAGTCTGGGACATGTTCGGGGTGGATTTCGAGGGCCATCCCCACCTCTATCGCCTCATCATGCCGCCCACCTGGCAGGGCCATCCGCTGCGCAAGGATCATCCGGCCCGGGCCACGGAAATGGGCCAGTACCAGCTCTGGGACGAAAAGGCCCAGGCCGAGCAGGATGCGCTCCGGTTCCGTCCCGAGGACTGGGGGATGCGCAAGGAACGTGACGGCAGCCAGCTGATGTTCCTCAACCTGGGGCCCAACCATCCCAGCGTGCACGGCGTCTTCCGCATCGTCCTGCAACTGGACGGGGAGGAGATCGTCGATGCGGTGCCGGACATCGGCTATCACCACCGCGGCGCGGAAAAGATGGGCGAGCGTCAGAGCTGGCACAGCTACATTCCCTACACCGACCGGGTGGACTACCTCGGCGGCGTCATGAACAACTTTCCCTACGTCATGGCCGTGGAGCAATTGGCGGGAATCGAGGTGCCGGACCGGGTCAAGGTGATCCGCATCATGCTCTCGGAGCTGTTTCGCATCAGCAGTCACCTGCTGTTTCTGGGCACGTTCGTGCAGGACGTCGGCCAGATGTCGCCGGTGTTCTTCATGTTCACCGATCGCCAGAAGATCTACGACATCATCGAGGCGGTCTGTGGCTTCCGCATGCACCCGGCCTGGTTCCGCATCGGCGGCCTTGCCCAGGATCTTCCCCAGGGCTGGGATACGCTGGTGCGACGGTTCCTGGACTGGATGCCCGCGCGGCTAAAGGAATATGAAAAGCTGTGCCTGAAGAACCGCATGATCAAGCGCCGCACCCGCGGTGTGGGCGCCTACAACTACGAGGAAGCCGTGGAGTGGGGCGTGACCGGTCCCGGATTGCGCGCCGCCGGCCTGGGCTGGGACTACCGCAAGCAGCGGCCCTATTCCGGTTACGAACAGTTTGAGTTCGACATCCCGGTTGGCTCTCGTGGCGATGCCCTCGACCGGGCCTGGGTGCGGCTGGAAGAAATGCGCCAGAGTCTGCGCATCATCGAACAGTGCCTCCATCAAATGCCCGCGGGCGAGTACAAGGCCCGCCATCCGCTCACCACGCCCCCGCTCAAGGATCACACGATGCACGACATCGAGACCCTGATTCACCATTTTCTGAGCGTCAGTTGGGGGCCGGTGATTCCGCCCGGGGAATGCGCTGTGGCGGTGGAGGCCACCAAGGGTATCAACAGTTATTACCTGGTGAGCGACGGCGGCACCATGTCGTACCGCACACGCATCCGCACCCCGTCGTTTCCCCACTTGCAGATGATCCCCCTGCTGGCCCGTGGCAGCCTGATACCGGATCTGGTGGCGGTGCTGGGATCGATCGATTTCGTCATGGCCGACGTGGACCGCTAACGATGAGTGAGAAAGTACATCGCCCGACGCTGACGGATACCGAAAAACGCGCCATCGATGCGGAAATGCGTCACTACGAAAAACCGGGTGCAGTCAGTGTGGAAGCCTTGCGCATCGTTCAGGCCGAACGCGGCTGGGTCAGCGACGAAGCCCTACGGGCGGTGGCCGAGTATACCGGCATCCCTGAAGCGAATCTGGAGGGCGTGGCCACCTTCTACAACCTGGTGTTCCGTCAGCCGGTGGGGCGCCACGTGGTGCTGGTGTGTGACAGCGTCAGTTGCTGGCTGTGTGGCTACGACGGTTTGAAACAGCAGGTCCAGGACAAGCTGGGCATCGGCTTTGGCGAAACCACGGAAGACGGGCGTTTCACGCTACTGCCGACAGTCTGTATCGGCTATTGCGACAAGGCGCCGGCGTTGATGATTGATGACGATCATTACGGGCAGCTGGACGAGGCCGGGTTGGAAGGGGTGTTGGCGCGGTATACATGAGTTTGACGACAGCAGGGGGGTGGGCTTGTAGCGTCACATGTATGACGTTGGACGTTTCACGTGAGAGCGCAAGCCGCGATTTGGGTGAGGGGGCTGACCATGTTTTCGCGAATTGCGCACGAAAGTGATGGCAAGGTTTTGACGTGAAACGTCCAACGTCAAACGTTCAACACTTTCGTTGATCCCAATGCAGGCGTTAACCCCAATGCAGGATTCTGGCAATTGAGCCAACAGCCAACGCACAGTAAGAGCGAAACTGATGAACAAACCGCTCACACAACACATCCGCGACGACCGTACCCCCATGACCCTGGCGGAGTACGAGGCCGTTGGGGGCTATCAGTCGGTGCGCAAGGCGCTGGACATGCAGCCGCAGGCCATCACCGAGGTGGTTAAAGAGGCCAACCTGCGAGGGCGGGGCGGCGCCGGTTTTCCCACTGGCATGAAGTGGGGCTTCGTGCCCATGGGTGAGGGGGCACCCAAGCAGAAATACCTCATTGCCAACGCCGATGAGATGGAGCCGGGCACCTTCAAGGACCGCCTGCTGCTGGAGGGCAATCCCCATCAGATGATCGAGGCCATGATCGTCAGCGCCCACGCCATCCAGGCCTCGGTGGGTTACATCTTCCTGCGCTGCGAGTACCGCCTGGCGGAGCGGCGGCTGCGTCAGGCCATGGCTGAGGCCGAGGAAGCCGGCTTGATCGGCGGTCAGGTGCTGGGCTCGGACTTCACCTTTCACCTTTACCTGCATACCAGCGCCGGCCGTTACATCTGCGGCGAGGAAACGGCACTGCTGACCTCACTGGAGGGCCGTCGCGCCGTACCCCGGGCCAAACCGCCGTTCCCACAGCAGGTGGGGCTGTTCGGGCGGCCCAGCGTGGTCAACAACGTGGAGACCCTGTGCAACGTGCCGCACATCGTCAACAACGGCGCCGACTGGTTCAAGGGCCTCAGTCGCTGTGACGATGGCGGCACCAAGCTCTATGGCGTGAGCGGGAGGGTGCGTCATCCGGGGGTTTGGGAGTTGCCCATGGGCACTCCGATCCGGGAGATTCTCGAAGATCATGCCGGCGGCATGCAGGAGGGCTATCAGGTCAAGGCGCTGCTGCCGGGCGGGGCGTCCACGCCGCTGCTCAATCGCGATCATCTGGATCTGCCCATGGACTACGACAGCTGCGGTGAGGCTGGCAGCCGGTTGGGGACAGGCACCATTGTGGTGGTGGACGACCAGACCAGTATCGTCGGCCTGATGCGCAACCTGGAGCACTTCTTCGCCCAGGAATCCTGTGGCTGGTGTACCCCCTGCCGCGACGGCCTGCCGTGGGTGGAGAAGATCCTCGCCGCCATGGAACGGGGAGAAGGCCGGCCCGGCGACCTACAAACCCTGGAGCAGCATGTGCGCATGCTCGGCCCGGGCAAGACCTTCTGCGCGCACGCCCCCGGTGCCGTGGGGCCGCTGGGCAAGGCGCTGGAATACTTTCGCGATGAATTCGAGCGGGCAATCCCGGGGGAGATTCACTGATGGCGACCCTGTACGTGGACAACCAGCCGGTGGAGGTCGATCCCGACACCAATGTGCTCCAGGCCTGCCTGGAACGGGGTTTCGATCTGCCGTACTTCTGCTGGCACCCGGCCATGGGGTCGGTGGGCTCCTGCCGCCAGTGCGCGGTGACCCAGTACAAGGACGAGAACGACACCGAGGGCAAGCTGGTGATGGCCTGCATGACCCCGGCCGCCGACGGCACCCGCATCGGTCTGCAGGACGCCCAGTCCCGGGAGTTCCGCGCCTCGGTGATCGAGTGGATGATGACCAATCATCCCCACGACTGCCCGGTGTGCGAGGAAGGCGGGGAATGCCACCTGCAGGACATGACGGTGATGACCGGCCACAACTACCGCCGCTTCCGCTTCGGCAAGCGTACCTTCTGCAACCAGGATCTGGGGCCGTTCCTCAACCATGAAATGAACCGCTGCATCACCTGCTACCGCTGCGTGCGCTTTTATAACAGCTACTGCGGTGGCGATGACCTGCACGAACAGGCCCAGAGCAATCGGGTGTATTTTGGCCGCTTCGAGGACGGTCCGCTGGAAAACGAATTCAGTGGCAACCTGGCCGAGGTCTGTCCCACCGGCGTGTTCACCGACAAGACCCTGGGTGACCGCTACAGCCGCAAGTGGGATCTGCGCACCGCCCCCTCGGTGTGTCAGCACTGCGCGGTGGGCTGTAACACCAGCCCAGGCGAGCGTTATGGCCTTCTCAAGCGGGTGCAGAACCGCTACCACCCCCAGATCAACGGCTACTTCCTGTGCGACCGGGGCCGCTTTGGCTACGACTACGTCAACCACGAGCACCGCATTCGCCGGCCCCTGACCCGGGGACGCCGCGACGCCCCCCTGGAACCGATCCCCCTGGACGAGTTGATGCCCCGTCTGGCGAAGCGCACGGAGAGCACCGCCCTGATCGGTATCGGCTCGCCCCGGGCCAGTCTGGAAACCAACTTTGCCCTGCAGAGGCTGGTCGGCCGGGGGCGTTTCTTCACCGGCATGGACCGCCAGGAACAGCAACTGGTGGAGCAGGTGCAGGGTATTCTGACCGAGGGCCGGGTGCGCACCCCCAGCGTCCGCGAGATGGAAGAGGCGGATGCCGTCGTGATTCTGGGAGAGGATCTGACCCAGACCTCGCCCCGGATCGCGCTCAGCCTGCGACAGGCTGCTCGCAACGCCAGCTTCCGGGAAGCGGAGCGCCAGCAGGTTCCGCTCTGGCAGGACGATACCGTGCGCGAGCTGGCCCAGCAGGTGACCACACCCATCATCAGTCTCACCCCCCACGCGACACGTCTTGACGACATCGCCACTGAATGCCGCCACGGTCCCGTGGAAACCCTGGCCCGGGTGGGGCACGCGATGGCTCACGCGCTGGATCCGCAGGCGCCGGGCCCGGAGGATCTCGATAGCCACGAACGCGAGTGGGTGGCCCGGGTAGCCGGGCAGCTGCGAGCGGCGCGCCGGCCCCTGGTGGTTTCCGGCACCGGTTGCCGTAGCGCGGCGCTGCTGGAGGCGGCTGCCAATCTGGCCTGGGCGCTGGCTGCGGGGGAGTCCGAAGATCAGGAAACCGGGCTGGCGTTTGCGCTTCCGGAAGCCAATAGCCTGGGTGTGGCCTTGCTTGGAGGCGGCAGTGTCGAAGAGGCCCTGGAGCGTCTGGATGAAGAGCGGTGCACCCTGATCGTGGCCGAAAACGACCTGTTTCAGCGGGCACCGGAGTCCCGGGTGCGCGAGGTGCTGGGCCATTGCTATCAGGTCATTCTGCTTGATGCGCTGGCGCAGCCTATGGTGGAACTGGCGGACACCGTGCTGCCCGCCGGCACTTTCGCGGAGGCGGACGGCACCCTGATCAGCAGTGAAGGCCGCGCGCAGCGGTTTTTCCAGGTGTTCGAGCCGGATTCGGCGGTGCAGGAGAGCTGGCGCTGGCTGGAGGCGCTGGGCGCCGGACTTAGGATGCAGGATCAACTGGGCTGGAAAAATCTCGACGACATTATTGCCGATTGTGAGCGTCACCATCCGCAACTGGCCGGCATCGCCGAGGCGGCCCCGGGAGCCGACTACCGTGTTCATGGACGGGTGGCTGCCCGCGAACCCCACCGCTATAGCGGCCGCACTGCCATGAACGCCGACCGGGATATCCACGAACAGCGCCCCCACCGCGACGTGGACGCCCCCATGGCTTTCACCATGGAAGGCTATCGCGGGCCCGGCCGCACCCCGCCGGCATTGATCGCCAGTACCTGGTCCCCTGGCTGGAATTCGGTGCAGTCCCTTAACCGATTCCAGGAAGAAATCGCCGGGCCACTGCGTGGCGGGGAACCGGGAACGCGCCTGCTGCATCCCGGGGACGGCCGTGACTATTTTCGGGCGCTGCCCGCCGCTCCCGAGGCCGTTCACGGCAAGGTGCGGGTGATGCCGGGCTACACCCTGTTTGGCAGCGAGGAACTGAGCCGCTGGTCGGCGCCGATTCGTCAGCGCATGCCCGCGGCCTATCTGGGCATCGGGCCGGAGCAGCTGGACGATCACGGCGCTCGGGAGGGTGATGGCATTGAGCTGGAGATGGACGGTGAACACTTCACTCTGGAAATCCGCACCCTGCCGGGACTGACTCGCGGCACTGTGGTATTGCCCGTGGGGCTGGCGGTCCCGGCCTTCCGTCTGCCGGGGTGGGGCACCCTGCACTGGACCACGGATGCGGTGAGGTGAGGCCATGCTGATGAAGGGCGCGGAAATCGTCATCCTGTTTGCGGTACTGATCCTCGGCGCGGCGGCGCTGACCTGGATCGAGCGGCGGCTGCTGGGCCTGTGGCAGGACCGTTACGGCCCCAACCGCGCCGGCCCCTTCGGCATCCTCCAGGCCATCGCCGACATGGTGAAGATCCTCACCAAGGAGGACTGGGTGCCGCCGTTCGCCGACAAGGTGGTTTTCGTGATCGCCCCCACCATCGTCATCGTCATGACCTTCATGGTGTTCGCGGTGATTCCGCTGACCCCGCAATACGGTGTGGTGTCCCTCAACATCAGCCTGCTGTTCTTCCTCGCCATGGCCTCGCTGTCGGTCTACAGCGTTGCCCTCGGGGGCTGGGCCTCCAACAACAAGTACGCGCTGCTCGGCGGGTTGCGGGCGGCGGCCCAGATGATCAGCTACGAGGTGTTCATGGGGCTGTCCCTGGCCGGGGTGATCATGCTCGCCGGCTCCTTCGACCTGCGCCAGATCGTCCAAGCCCAGGCCGGCGGCTGGTTTGTGGTGCCGCAGTTCTTTGGCTTCCTGGCGTTCTTCATCGCCGGGCTGGCCGAGACCCATCGCCTGCCGCTGGATCTGCCGGAAAGCGAGCACGAGCTCACCGCCGGCTACCACACCGAATACTCCGGCATGAAGTTCGGCATGTTTTTCCTCGGCGAATACGTGGGGATCATCGTCACCTCGGCCATGATCGTGACCCTGTTCTTCGGCGGCTGGCAGGGCCCCTGGCTGCCACCGCTGGTCTGGTTCGCCCTGAAGACGGCGGCTTTCGTGATCTTTTTCGTTTTGCTGCGCGCCTCGCTGCCGCGCCCGCGCTACGACCAGCTCATGGGCTACGGCTGGAAATGCCTGCTGCCCCTGACCCTGGCCAACGTGGTGGTGACCGGGGCGGTGCTGCTGTGGCAGCAACCGGGGATGTAAGGAGACGCTATGTGGAGTGTATTGCGAAGCATCTGGCTGATCCTGCTGCACACGTTCCGCAAGCGGCAGACGATCGAGTACCCGGACGTGCAGCCCTACCTGCCGCCGCGCACCCGCGGGCGCATCATCCTCTCCCGCGACCCGGACGGCGAGGAGCGCTGCGTCGCCTGCAACCTCTGTGCGGTGGCCTGCCCGGTGGACTGCATCGCCCTGGCCAAGGGCGAGGACGCCACCGGTCGCTGGTACCCGGAGTCCTTTCGCATCAACTTTTCCCGCTGCATCTATTGCGGCATGTGCGAGGAGGCCTGCCCCACTTACGCCATCCAGTTGATCCCGGACTTCGAGATGGCGGAGTACCGCCGTCAGGACATGGTGTACGAGAAGGAGGATCTGTTGATCGCGGGGCCGGGCAAGTATCCGGACTATAACTTCTACCGCGTGGCCGGGATGGCCATGGGTGGCAAGGACAAGGGCGAGGCGGAGAATGAGGAGGCGCCGATTGATCCACGGCGATTGATGCCATGACGATTGCGAGCATGCTCTTTTTTAACCCCCTCTCCCCCGGTGGGAGAGGGCCGGGGAGAGGGGGAGGCGCCGATAGGCGCCTGAACGTTTTGGTTTACAGTCCAGCCGAGGCTAACACCCCGGCTCCCCCTCTCCCCAAACCCCTCTCCCACGCGGGGAGAGGGGATGTCAGTCGCTGGCAGATCGGGGGGAAGGCTTCGATATCAAAAATACCGAATCAGGGAAAACGGCCATGACCATAGCTTTCTACATCACCGCCGCCATCGCCATCCTGGCCACCCTGCTGGTCATCACCGGCCGTCACGCGGTGCATGCGCTGCTCTATCTGGTCGTCTCCTTGTTCGCCGTGGCGGTGCTGTTCTACCTCATGGGCGCGCCCTTTGCCGCCGCCCTGGAGGTGATCGTCTATGCCGGGGCCATCATGGTGCTGTTCGTGTTCGTTATCATGATGCTCAACGTGGGTCGCGATGCGCTGATGGTGGAGGGCGGCTGGAAGAATATCGGGGGCTGGTTGGGGCCGGCCCTGTTGTGTCTGGTGCTCCTGGTGCAGTGGTTGTGGATTCTGGGGCAGGGCAGTGACGCTGGCATTGCCGGGAACAGGGTGCCGGCGGCGGCCGTGGGCGGGGCCCTGTTCGGGCCCTACCTGCTGGCGGTGGAAATGGCCGGGCTGATCCTGCTGGTGGCGCTGGTGGGAGCCTTCCGGCTGGGTGGCAAGGAGGAAAAGGCATGAGCGCGATCCCGTTTCACCAGGCCATGGCCCTGGCGGCGATCCTCTTCGCCCTGGGGGCCACCGGGTTAATGCTGCGGCGCAACATTGTCTTTGTGCTGATGTCCCTGGAGATCATGCTGAACGCCGCGGGGCTGGCGTTCGTGGTGGCCGGGGCGCGCTGGGAAATGGCCGAGGGACAGCTGTTCTTCATCCTGGTGCTGACCCTGGCGGCGGCTGAGGTGGCTATCGGGCTGGCCCTGATGCTGCAAATGTTCCGGCATTTCCGGAGCCTCAACGTGGACCTGCTGAAGAAGATGCGAGGGTAGCGGTTATGGCCGACGGAGCGGTGCTGACACTGCTGTGGTGGATCCCCCTGCTGCCGCTGGCCGGCTTTGCGGTGCTGGCGCTGTTCGGCGGTTACCTGTCCCGGGCGGGGGTGGCCTGGGTCGGTGTGGGCTCGGTGGCTCTGGCGGCACTGGCCGCGGCGGTGCTGGCCGTTGAGTTCTACAGCCTGGCGCCGGCCGCGCGCAGTCTCACCCAGACCCTGGGGTCCTGGTTGGCCGTCAGCGCGCTCAGCGTGGATTTCACCCTGCGTCTGGATGAGCTGTCCATGGTCATGCTGCTGGTGGTAACCGGCGTGGGCTTTTTGATCCATCTCTACTCCGCCGAGTTCATGGCCGCGGAGCGCGACTACCGCCGTTACTTCGCCTACCTCAACCTGTTCGTCGCCGCCATGCTGGTGCTGGTGCTGGCGGACAATCTCGTGCTGTTGTTCATGGGCTGGGAAGGCGTGGGGCTTTGTAGCTACCTGTTGATCGGCTACTGGTATCAGGATCCGGCCAATGGCGCCGCCGCGCGCAAGGCCTTTGTGGTGACCCGGGTGGGGGACGTGGCGCTCTTGCTGGGACTGTTTCTGCTGTTCGACCAGTTCTCCAGTCTGCAGATCCCGGAGCTGCTGGCCGGCATCGGTGCGGAATGGGCAAACGGCAGCGAGCTGGCGGTGCTGGCGGGTTTCCTGGTGCTGGGCGGCGCCGTGGGCAAGTCCGCCCAGCTGCCGCTGCAGGTGTGGCTGCCGGATGCCATGGCCGGCCCCAGTCCGGTCAGCGCCCTGATCCACGCCGCCACCATGGTGACCGCCGGGGTCTACCTGATCGCCCGCCTGCATCCCCTGTTCGAGGTGGCGCCGGCGGCGCAGCTGGCGGTCGCGGTGGTGGGGGCGCTGACCCTGCTGTTGTCGGGCTTTGCGGCCCTCTCACAGCGGGATATCAAACGCATCCTGGCCTATTCCACCATCAGCCAGATCGGATACATGTTCCTGGCCCTGGGCGTGGGGGCCTGGTCGGCGGCCATTTTCCATCTGGTCACCCATGCCTTCTTCAAGGCCCTGCTGTTCCTGTCCGCCGGGGTCATCATTCACCACCTGCACGACGAGCACGATGTGTTCCGGATGGGCGGGCTGCGTAAGACCATGCCCCTGACCTTTGCCGCCTTCCTGGCCGGGGCCTCGTCCCTGGCGGCCCTGCCCTGGGTGACCGCCGGCTTCTACAGCAAGGACCCGATCCTGATGGCCGCCTGGCACGCGCCCCAGGCTGGCGGTTGGCTGCTGGCGGCCGCTTTGCTGGGCGCCCTCCTGACCGCGGTTTACAGCTTCCGGGCGGTTTTCCTGGTCTTCGGGGGCGAGCCGGCCACGCAGGAGCGCGAGCGCCTGGGCTGGCGCATCGCCGCGCCCTTTGGGGTGTTACTGGTGCTGTCGCTGGTGGGGGGGGTGATTGCCTTGCCCCTGTCCGGCGTTTTCCCCGAGAGTGAAGAGGCCCATGCCGGCTGGATCAAGGCTTTGGCGGTGGCCGTGGCTGTGGGCGGCGTGGCCCTGGCCGGCTGGCTCTACGGGCGGTCGCAATCGCCCTGGCGCCAGGGCCGGCCGCACGGGGTGGTGGATCGGCTGTGGGCCCAGGGCTGGGGCTTTGATGCCCTGTATCACGGCCTGCTGGTCTGGCCGTTAACGACCCTGGCCCGCCTCAATCGCCGCGATGGGGTGGACCGGCTGGTGGATGCGGTGGTGTGGTGCAACGGGGCGCTGCATGCCGGACTGAGCCAGCTGCAGACCGGCCTGTTGCGGCACTATGCCCTGGGGATTCTGGTGGGCGCCCTGCTCATGGTTGGCATGGGAGTCTGGTTATGATCTTGCCCTGGCTGATCCTAGTGTTATTGCTGGGCGCCCCCATCGTCTGGTGGGGCGAGCGTCATCTGGCGGGTTCGGGGCGCTGGCTGGCGCTGACGACACTGGTGCTGGATGCGGTCCTGGCCTGTTCCCCGCTGGGAGATCCGGCGCTGGAGCTGGCGGATGGCTGGGCCCAGGCCTGGCACTGGCCCTGGATTCCCCGTTTTGGCATTGAGCTGAGCCTGGCCCTGGACGGTCTCAGCCTGGCCCTGGTGCTGCTGACCCTGGGCGTGGGCGCAGTGGCGGTGGCGATCTCCTGGGAAGAGATCCGGGAGCGGGCCGGTGCCTACTATGCCCTGGTACTGCTGACCCTGGCCGGCGTGGTGGGGGTCTTCCTGGCGGTGGATCTGTTCCTGTTCTTCTTCCTCTGGGAACTGATGCTGGTGCCGATGTATTTCATCATCAGCCTCTGGGGGCACGAGAACCGGGAGCGTTCCGCCATCAAGTTTTTCATCTTCACCCAGAGCAGTGGGCTGTTGATGCTGCTGGCGATCCTGGGGCTGGTCTGGGCGCATTTTCAGGTCACCGGAACCATTACCTTCAACTATTTCGACCTGCTGCAGACGACCCTCGACCCGGGGCTGGCTTCCGGACTGCTGGTGGGCTTCTTCGTTGCCTTCGCGGTCAAGCTGCCGGTGGTGCCCCTGCACACCTGGCTCCCGGATGCCCATACCGATGCGCCCACCGGTGGCAGCGTGATCCTGGCCGGTATCCTGCTCAAGACCGGGGGCTACGGTCTGTTGCGGTTTGCCTTGCCGCTGTTTCCGGATGCGGCGGTGCAGTTTGCGCCCGTCGCCTTCTGGCTGGGGGCCATCGGGATTCTCTATGGCGCCCTGATGGCCTTCGCCCAGGATGACTTCAAGCGGCTGGTGGCCTACAGCAGCGTCAGCCACATGGGCTTCGTCCTGATCGGCGTGTTTGCCTTCAACACCTACGGCTACCAGGGGGCGGTTATCCAGATGCTGGCTCACGGCATCACCACCGTGGCGCTGTTCGTGATCGCCGGCATGCTCGATGCCCGCTTCCACACCCGGGACATGCGCCGGTTCGGTGGCTTATGGCGACCGCTGCCACGATTGGGGGCGCTGGCGCTGTTCTTTGCGGTGGCCTCCCTGGGCATGCCGGGCACGGGGAATTTTATCGGCGAATTTCTGGTGCTGCTCGGCAGCTTCCCGGTCTATCCCGGCGCCACCATCGCCGCTGCCATCGGCCTGGTGGGCGCCGCCATCTACAGCCTGATCCTTGTCCAGCGCAGCTTCCAGGGCCACGCCGGTAACCAGTCCGGGACCCCGGCGCCGGATCTGGATCGCCGCGAATGGGGACTGCTGGGTGCCCTGGTCATCGCCATCCTGTGGCTGGGGTTCCATCCCCAGCCGGTGCTCGACCTGCTTGAGCCGACCCTGGGGCCGGCCACCAGTCAGGCGGCGGCGACCTTCGTGCTCCGGGCCGGGGAGGATTCGCTATGACATCCATGCAGTGGCAGGCGCTGATCCCCCTGTTGGTGCTGTCCGGCGCGGGCAGTCTGATGCTGCTGATGGCGGCGTTCTGGCGTCAGCATTATCTGGTGGCCCTGACTGCGGGCTTTGCGTCAATCGTAGCGTTGATGACCCTGCCGGCGGCGGCCGTCTCGGAGCCGGTGGTGATCGCCCCGCTGTTGGTGGTGGACCGGTTGACGGTGTTCTTCTGGGCCCTGATTGCTGCCGCGACGCTTGCGGCCATTGCCCTGTGCTATGCCTATTTCCAGCGTCTCGATGAGGAGCCGGAGGAAGCCTATGGCCTGCTGCTGCTCTCTGCGGCCGGCGCCGGGGTGCTGGCCGCCAGTACCCACTTCGTGAGCCTGTTCCTGGGCCTGGAATTGCTGAGCGTTCCCCTGGTGATCCTGGTGGGCTATACCCATGGCCGTGAAGTCAGCGTGGAGGCGGCGCTCAAATACCTGGTGCTGGCGGGCTTTGCCACTACGCTGTTGCTGTTTGGGATTGCGCTGCTGTTCGGGGCAACCGGTCACCTGGCGTTTGCCGACCTCGCCATCCCGGTTGCGGTGGCCGCGCAGGTTTACTGGCTGGGGGGGCTGGCACTGGTGTTCACGGGGCTGGCCTTCAAGCTGTCGCTGGTGCCGCTGCATTTCTGGACACCGGACGTCTACCAGGGTGCGCCAACCCCCGTGACGGCTTTCCTCTCCACGGTTTCCAAAGGCGCGGCGCTGATGGTGTTGCTGCGGTTGAGCCAGTCCCTGAACCTGCCGCTGGGCTCCGCTGTGTGGAACGCGCTGCTCGGGGTCACCGCCGCGTCCATTCTCGCCGGTAACTGGCTGGCCCTGCGCCAGGACAATCTCAAGCGGCTGCTGGCTTACTCCTCCATTGCCCACATGGGCTATGCCCTGGCCGGGCTGCTGGCCGGGGGCGACCTGGCGCGGGAAACGGTGGGGTTTTACCTGGCCTTCTACTTCGCCACCACCCTGGGCGCCTTTGGCGTGCTGGTGTTGCTCAGTGGCCCCGAGGATGAGGTGGAACAGCGGCAGGCCCTGCGCGGGCTCTTCTGGCGCCGCCCCTGGCCGGCGCTGGTACTGACGCTAATGCTGCTGTCGCTGGCGGGGGTGCCGCTCACCGGGGGATTCATCGGCAAGTTTTACGTCCTCACGGCCGGTGCCCAGGCGCAGCTGTGGGCGCTGATGGGGGTGGTGATCATCGGCAGCGCCATTGGCCTGTTCTACTACCTGCGGGTGATCCTGACCCTGTTGGCGTCGGACCAGGCGGCATCGGCTACCGGGTCAGCGCCTTCCCGGGCCGTTGCCACCACGGTACTGCTGGTCCTTTCCGTCATGGTGATCTGGCTGGGTCTGGCGCCGGCCGAGGTGATCGCCCGCCTGGCGGGCAGCTCCTGACAGCGCTGGAATGGCCCGGCCTGATCGCTGTCAACGTCCTCAGCGCAGCTTCGAACGGCGCAACTCCCGGATGAATTCCGGCGGCGCGAAGCTGTCGGCCCGGGCGGTCTCCCAGAACTCCCGGTAAAGCGGATGGTCCGGTACGCCCTCCAGCAGTTCCCCGGGTTCCAGATAGTGATAGATGTCCGCATAGGACTTGGCTTTGGTTCGCGAGATGCGGTGGTTGATGTGCTCCGGGCCCAGCTCGTCGGAGTGACGCAGACCGGCGGCCCCAATCAGGTTGGCCAGGGCCTGCACCGTGTGGCGATGGAAGTTGTAGACCCGCTCGCTCTTGTCCTTGACGTCGAGATTGCGGCTGCGGTACGGGTTCTGGGTGGCGACGCCGCTGGGGCAGCTGTCGTTGTGGCAGTTCTGGGACTGGATACAGCCGAGGGAGAACATGAAGCCGCGGGCGGCGTTGCACCAGTCCGCTCCCAGGGCCATGACCCGCGCCATATAGAAGGCGGTGGTGATCTTGCCGGCGGCACCGATCTTGATTTTCTCGCGCAGGTTGGTGGCCACCAGCGTGTTGTGAACCAACAGCAGGGCCTCGCTCAGGGGCATGCCGAGGCGGTTGATGAATTCCAGCGGTGCCGCACCGGTGCCCCCCTCGCCGCCATCCACGACGATGAAGTCCGGCAGTTTGTGGCTCTCCAGCATGGCCTTGACCAGAGCGAACCACTCCCAGGGATGGCCGATGGCGAGCTTGAACCCGACCGGCTTGCCCCCACTGAGGTCGCGCAGGCGTTCAATGAAATCCATCAGCTCCAGGGGGGTGGAAAACGCCGAGTGGCTGGGGGGCGAAACACAGTCCTCACCGATGGCGACCCCCCGGGCTTCGGCAATCTCCTCGGTCACCTTGGCCCCGGGGAGGATGCCGCCGTGGCCGGGTTTGGCGCCCTGGGACAGCTTGATCTCGATCATCTTGACCTGATCCCGCGTGGCGTTGCGGACGAATGCCTCTTCGCTGAAGGAACCGTCCGGGTTACGGCAGCCAAAATAGCCTGAGCCGATTTCCCAGACGAGGTCGCCGTTGTACTGTAGGTGGTAGCGCGAGATCGAGCCTTCCCCGGTGTCGTGATAGAAGCCGCCTTTGGCGGCGCCGGCGTTGAGCGCCAGGATGGCATTGGCGGACAGGGCGCCGAAGCTCATGGCGGAAATGTTGAGTACGCTGGCGCTGTAGGGCTGTTTGCAGTTCTCGCCGATGGTCACGCGGAAATCCGGATCGAGATCATCCACCGGGGCCAGGGAATGGCTCATCCATTCGTAGCCGGGTTCGTACATGGCATGCAGGGAACCGAAGGGTTTCTTGTCGAGCACGTTTTTCGCCCGCCGGTAGACGATGGCTCGCTGTTCCCGGGAAAAGGGCTGTTCCTCGGTGTCCGAGTGGATGAAGTACTGACGTAACTCCGGTCCGATGCCTTCGAGGATGTAGCGCAGGTGGGCCGCGATGGGGTAGTTGCGGCTGATGGTGTGGTGGCGGTTGAAGATATCGTGGGTGCCGACAGCCGTGAGGACACCGAACAGCAACGGTAGCAGCCAAAGCGACGGATAGAACCAGGCCAGTGGCGCCGTGATGACCAGGCCCAGCACGGAGAGGGCATAGGGGGTGTAGCGTGAAACCAGGGTATGGAGTGGTCGCATAATCCGCCTTGTACGCTGACTGAATGAAAACAGCTCTCTATTCAGCCAGAAAAAGGGCGGGCGAGAAACCATGCGGTGTTCAGCGCGACCGCCTGTGGACATGGGGAGATGGTAATTTGACTGTAGGGTATCCCCGCGCCAAAAAGGAGGTTTACGTGAAAGCATTGGGAAGTGGCTTTCCGGTTCCAACGACATCACGGAGAGATTGTTATGCGATTGTACGGTTCCCCATTGGCCCTTGCGGCCTCCCTGTTAGCCCCTCTTCCGGCCCTGGCCGTTCCCATCACCGCCTCCTATTCCGTGGACGCGCTGGACAGCGATCCCGGTCTGGTGGTCTCCACAGAGCCTGTGGCGGAAAATCCGTTTACGGTCGACCTGGAAGAGGGAGACTCGGTCACCTTCGACCTGTTTTCCATCTGGACCGATGAGAGCGTGGTGAATTCGGATGATGGCGTTTATCCGGGCGACATCACCGTGAGCTTCGATTTTCTGGCGCCGGAGCCGGCTTCGGTGGACGTGACCGGTATTACAGTCGGAGTCTTTGCGCTCATCGCGTCTTTCGGGGACGTTGACTGGGACGGTCCGGACACCACTACCTTCGGCGCGCTGGGTGACGGTTCGCTGCAGATCGCGCTGTCCGATACCACCTTCAACGCCGGTGCTTTTGGCGACAACCTGTACGAGGGCAAGGAGCACGCCGGGACTGTTCAGGCGACGCTGAGCTGGTTACCGGCGTCGCAGGTGCCCGAGCCGGCCTCCCTGGGGTTGATGGGGCTGGGTCTGGTTGGACTGGGTGCATTGGGCCGCCGCAAAGCGGCATAGACCTGGAGCCGGTGGCTCGGAGCAGCTGCCGGCTCCTCACGCCCTTGAGCGTGGTGGGAGATTTGCTGAAAATGACCAGGAGAGGGTGCATCGGGGTCTGACTCCGATAGTATGGAGTGACTGGCATTCGCAGCAAGCATCGGCGATAGGCCGATGAGGATTGATGAATAATGGCTTTTTCGGACTGGTTGCCGTGGGGAGATATCCCCGAAATCAGTGCCCGGTCCCTGGCTGAGAACCTCCCCAACGTCCAGGTCCTGGATGTTCGCACCCCACGCGAATTTCGCCGCAACCACGTGTTCGGCGCCATCAATGTCCCCATTACCCGGCTGGACCCGCAGAATGTGCTAACCCTCGGCCTCGACGCCGGGCGTCCGGTGGTGGTGATCTGCCTGACCGCCCATCGCAGTATTCCCGCCGTCAAGAAACTGCGCCGCTGGGGCTTTGACGCCGAACAGTTGCAGGGCGGCATGCGGGCCTGGTGGCAACAGGAATTGCCCTGTGCCTCAAGTGAGCAATAGTCCAGGGCTGACTGATGACGTCCTGTGTTCGCTCTGCAGGTGGCCGTTCGTGGTTAATGGATGGGTTGTTTGCCAGAAGACGTCACAAATCCGCCTCCCGGCATTGCCCTTGCTCCTTTGTATGACTAAAGCTTATTGAAGCGATGGCAGGTTGTCGAAGAGTCCTTTGAGCCAGGAATAAAGCGCTTCGATATCCGGTTCAGGGCGATGACTTTTGGGTGTGACTAACCAGTAGCTTTTGTCGATTTTGGCCCGAATGGGGAACGGCAACACCAGGCGCTTATCCTTCACCCAACTGCTGGCGGTCGGAAGCAGAGCCAGGGCAACTCCCAGCCCGTCCGAAGCTGCCTTCATAGCCGCGAGATAGGAGTCGCATACAATCCGTTCCGGTGACGCTCCGGAGGGTTGCGGTCTGAAGTGGTGTTCCCATTCCAACATGGCCGGTTCCGCGTAGATGAGGCGGTGTTCGTGGAGCCGCTCAAGGCCGGTAAAACGATGAGAGGCGGCGTAAGAGGGGCTGCATACCGGCGCCACCCAAGTGTCACAGAGTTTACGGCAGTCGAGGTCGGGCCAGTTACCGTCGCCAAATCGAATGGCTGCATCGATGTGTTCGGCGTCAAAGTCTGCGAAGGACATGCGAGCTTCTACGCGCAGCTCCCTGTCCGCAACCTGTTCCCTGAATTGCAGGTAATTGGGCATGATCAGTTCCTGTGCCACAAACAGAGGGGCGCTGATATGCAGGGTGGAGCGATCAAACTGGCGCCTGTAAGCAGTGTAGCCCTGGCGGTGCGCGTGCATCACTTGTTGCGCGACCTCGAAGTAGAACTGCCCTTCCGCCGTCAATCGAACCTGACGGGTGTGGCGCTCGAACAGTGATGCCTGTAGCCATTCTTCAAAGGCTTTGATCTTTTGCCCGATGGCCGGGGCTGTCACATACAACTCCTCTGCTGCCTTCTTGAAGCTCAGGTGGCGGGCCGCCGCTTCAAAGGCTGGAATGAGCTGAATGGGTGGAGTCTTTCGGTAATTCATTTGGGCTCTTATGGTAATTAAAATGTTTTCTATAGATCAGAATAACTCGTTTGTAGGGTGATTTCGCATAGAATATCTTTTGCATGGTCACGGCTCGGGTCTTCCCGGACACCGGGCGCGCCAGGAACTGCAATCACAGGTGAGGCACCATGCTATCGACACCCCAATCACTCAAACGGCTCCTCAATATCTACCCTCCCTATCTTGGAGCCGGCATCAAAATTGAATATGTCGCCGACGACTGGAAAGAGCTGCACGTCGGCATGGCATTGCGCTGGTATAACCGTAATGCCGTTAACACACATTTTGGTGGCAGCCTGTATTCGATGATCGATCCCCACTTGATGCTCATGTTGATGCAGCTGCTGGGGCGGGATTACGTGATCTGGGATAAAGCGGCCGAAATCGAGTTTGTGAACGCCAGCAGGCGTCGGGTGAAATCGGTTATTTCCATCACCGATAACGACATCCGGTCGATTCAGAGCCATACCGACGATGGTGCCAAATACTTCCCGGTATTCGTGGTCGATATCCGGGACGAAGCCGACAACGTGGTGGCAAGGGTCAAAAAAACCCTGTACGTGAAGAAAAAAAAGCGGCACTGAAAGGTGGGAGTTATGCTTGTTACACCCTACTATGCCGCGATTTTTGGCCTGGTTCTTGTCGTATTGAGCTTTCGCGTTATCCGGATTCGCCAACACCTCGCAGTGGCCATGGGCGATGGGGGTAATTACCGGCTGCGCCGTGCCGTTCGGGTACACGGCAATTTCACTGAGTATGTGCCGCTCACGTTGCTGTTAATCTATTTCGCTGAGCTGGCCTGGCAAAATGCCCTGGTGGCGCACGCTCTGTGCAGTCTGTTGTTGCTCGCCAGACTGTTTCATGCCTATGGCGTCAGCCAGGTGCGGGAGGACCTGCGCTTCCGGGTATTCGGACTGGCCGTGACTGGAGGCGTAATCAGTGTGAGCGCCCTGTTGATACTGGTTGGTGGGAGGCAGTAAGGGCCGTTCTCAGACATGCTTATGAAATCGTGCGTGGGTGAGTTCCTGTTCCAAGAGCCAAACCGCAAGGCGGTGCTACACTGCAGGAGTACCCATCCGCAACCAAGAAATCCGCTCTATGCCGCGCTGGAATCCCGTTGTTTTCACTGCCCTGCTCTCGCTGAGCCTGTCGACGGCCCAGGCCGCGTGCCTCGACGAGGCCCGCACGCCCTATGAAAAGGCTTACTGCCAGATCGTCGAGAAGGGGGAGGGGGGCGGTCTGCCATCCTTTGAGGACTTTCGGCGCAATACGCCGCGTGTTCAGGCGCTGCTGCTGAAACGCCCGGCGGTGCGCGCCGGCATCGAGCTTCCCCAAAGGGCACAGAACCGGAACCGGGCCAGGGACAGAGCGTTGCCGTCGCGACAACCGTCGAACCCGCCATCGCCGCGCTCTGAAGTCTCCTCCTCCCTCGATCAGTGCCAACTGGAGGGCAGGATCATCAGTTGTCCCGGCGTGCGCTATCGGCTGGCCGGCAACCGCCCCAACAGCGATCTGGCGCCCGGCGCGCTCGGTCCGGCCAATACGCTGGACCTGCCCGATTACCAGGGCAGCCTGGACGATGAAGCCGCGGTACGCCGCTATCTGTCCGGTGCCTACGACCGCTACATCCCCAAGATGGTGGAGATCGGCCTGGCCGGCGTGACCATGAGCTTCTCCGAGTTCTATCATCGCTTCCGTCGCCACGCGGAGCAGGGCGTGGACTTTACCCGGCGACTGGAACAGACCTACCAGCTGCTCAAGCAGGACAAGCGCACCAAAGCCGTGGCTTCCCGGTTAAACCGGGGGGTGCCCCATCAGATCGAGCACTGTGCGCGGATCAATATCGAGATTCTGGTTTGCGACAACGTCTCTACCAACTGGGTGTATGTAAAGCAGTAGGTCAGCGAATCAACCAAACGGGACACTAGCCAACCTCAATCGACGGGCGCTCGCCACTGCGCGCCTGCAACGATCCGATCGGCCGCAAATCCAGTCCCGTCTCACGGCAGGTCGCCTCGAAGGCCGCCTGGCTGTCCGGCGCCACGGCGGCCAGCAGGCCCCCACTGGTTTGCGGGTCGCACAGCAACAGCTTCTGGGCTTCACTCAATGATTCCAGACCCTGGCCATAGGCGCTGAAGTTGCGGTGAGTGCCACCCGGCGCCACGCCTTGGGCGATCAGCGCGTCAACACCCGGCAAGCGCGGGATATCACTGAACCGGAGTTTCGCATCCAGGTCGCTGCCGCGGCACACCTCCAGGAGATGACCCAGCAAGCCAAACCCGGTGACGTCGGTCAGGGCGTGTAAGCCATCCAGGGCCGCCAGGTCGGCGCCGATGCGGTTCAAGGTGGTCATGGCTTTGAGGGCCGGTTCCAGACCGGCCGCGTCGATCAGATCGCGCTTGCCCGCCGTTGTCAGAATGCCCACGCCCAGGGGCTTGGTGAGGTAAAGCAAATCGCCGGCTTGGGCTCTGTCGTTGTATTTGATCTGGTCCCGGTTCACCAGGCCGGTCACCGCCAGGCCAAAGATCGGCTCCGGAGCGTCAATGCTGTGGCCACCGGCCAGGGGGATGCCGGCTTCCTGGCACACCGCCCGTCCACCGTCGAGCACCTCGCCGGCAATCTCCGGAGCCAGCTTGTCCACCGGCCAGCCGAGAATGGCGATGGCCATCAACGGTCGGCCGCCCATGGCATAGACGTCGGAAATCGCGTTGGTGGCGGCGATCCGGCCAAAGTCGAATGGATCGTCGACGATGGGCATGAAGAAATCGGTGGTGCTGATGACCGCCTGGCCGTTACCGATATCGTGCACGGCCGCGTCATCGCTGCTGCTGTTGCCAACCAGCAGACCGGGAAAATCGGCGATCTGTTGCTGGCTGCGAACGATGCGGTCCAGAATATCCGGCGCGATCTTGCAGCCGCATCCGGCGCCGTGGCTGTATTGAGTCAGGCGAACGGTCATGGCGTCTCCTCTGCTGGCGGGTGACTGTCGGGGCCTGCAAGGTTACCGCCTCGATAGTGGAAGGTACATAGCACCAAAACCGGCGGCGGGTCTTGGCAAAGGAGAGGCAGAACTTTAATCTGGCCGTGCGGTCTTATACGAGGAACATCCCAGGAAGAGGTCAATCATGAGCCGATCGAAACGTAAACCCACACAACACAGCCAGGTCCAGCGCGATCTGCATAGTCCGCTTTATCGCATGCGGGTGGTGAAGGACAAGAGCAAGTACTCCCGTAAGCGGGACAAGGCGGTGCGGTCAGAGGATTTTCGCAAGGCAGCCTGAGGAGGGGCCTTGCGAAAATCTTCGGCCGGCAGGAGCCGCTACTGGTAGCTATTGGTAAAACCGGCTAGTGGGCGCTGCGGTGATAGCGCCCGCCCACAAAACGGTCGAAGAAGTGGCCCAGCGCGGGATGGTCAATCTGCTCCTCCGAATCATCCGGTTCCAGATGCCGCTCAGCCACGTAGGTGCTGTGCTCGGCCCCGTCTACCAGTACGTGATACCAGGGCTTGTCCTTGGGTGGCCGGCTTCTGGCCATCTGCTCATACCACTCCTCGGTCGCTTCAAACTCGGCATCCACGTCCACTATCACACCGCGGTAGTCGAATTTGCGGTGGTGAACCAGCTGTCCGGGTGCGAACTTGGGTTGAGTCATGGCTTGGCCTCCCGACATCGTACGAGCATGGTATTAGCAATCATTGTAACGCGCTGAGGCGGGCGAATCGCAAAGTATGCGGGCCAGTCGAAGTGGTGGCACTCGTCTGCCCATACCGGTGGGGGGTGTGTATTGCTCTGGAATGCACGGTTGAGGTTGCTCTGGGGCGCCTATCCGCGAAGCAAACAGCAAGCGCCGGACGCCTGAACCGCAGCGCCTTGCGGAAAAAGGCCGCCCGAGTGGGCGGCCATGGTTGCTGCGGCGTCAGACGTTCGACCGCTGACGCCTGACATGCATCATCAGTGCGCCTGAGCGCTCGCCTGGCGCCAGCTTTCCACCAGCTTGTCGTAGGGCACGGTACGGCCCTGGGGCTTCTCGTTGGCCAGCTTGGCCTTGGGGGCGCCGGGCTGGGCCAGCCAGTATTCGGCGTCGCGCTCCTCGTTGAGCTTGGGCCCGCATTCACCCTGTACACCGGCCCGCTCCAGACGCTTCATGACGTCATCCTGAGCCTTGGCGAGGCCGTCCAGGGCGTCCTGGGGGGACTTCTCGCCGCTCGCCACCTCGGCGATGTACTGCCACCACAGTTGCGCCAGCTTGGGATAGTCCGGGACGTTGGTGCCGGTGGGGGTCCACTGCTTGCGGGCCGGGCTGCGGTAGAACTCCACCAGGCCGCCGAGCTTGGGCGCCGCTTCGGTCATGGCGGCGGAGTTGATGTCCGATTCGCGGATCGGGGTCAGGCCCACCAGGGTCTTCTTCAGCGACACGGTCTTGGCGGTGGTGAACTGGGCATAGAGCCAGGCTGCCAGGCGGCGCTTCTCCGGGGTGGATTTGAGGAAGGTCCAGGAGCCGGCGTCCTGATAGCCGAGCTTCATGCCCTCTTCCCAATAGGGGCCTTTCGGGGAAGGCGCCATGCGCCACTTGGGGGTGCCGTCTTCATTCACCACCGGCAGGCCTTCCTTGGTCATGTCGGCGGTGAAGGCGGTGTACCAGAAAATCTGTTGGGCAATGTTGCCCTGGGCCGGCACCGGACCGGCTTCGGAGAAGGTCATGCCCTGGGCCTCGGGCGGGGCGTACTGGCGCAGCCAGTCCACGTACTTGGCGGTGGCATAGACCGCGGCCGGACCGTTGACCGCGCCGCCACGGGTGACGCTGGAGCCCACCGGGCGGCAGCCGTCTACGCGAATGCCCCATTCATCCACCGGCATGCCATTGGGCAGGCCCTTGTCGCCGGCCCCGGCCATGGAGAACCAGGCATCGGTGAAACGCCAGCCCAGGGACGGGTCCTTCTTGCCGTAATCCATGTGGCCGTACACCCGCTGGCCGTCGATCTCCTTCACGTGCTCGGTGAAGAACTCGGCGATGTCCTCGTAGGCCGACCAGTTGCGGGGCACGCCCAGTTCGTAGCCGTAGATCTCCTTGAACTGCTTCTTGAGTTCCGGCTTTTCGAACCAGTCCGCCCGGTACCAGTAGAGGTTGGCGAACTGCTGGTCCGGCAGCTGATAGACCTTGCCGTCCGGTCCGGTAGTAAAGGACAGACCAATGAAGTCGTCCAGGTCCAGGGTGGGAGAGGTGACGGCCTTGGCATCGCCCTCGATCATGTCGGAGATGGGGACCACCTTGCCGTAGCGGAAGTGGGTGCCGATGAGGTCGGAGTCGTTGATATAGCCGTCGTAGATGTTGCGGCCGGAGAGCATCTGGGTCTGCAGCTTCTCCACCACGTCACCCTCCTGGATCAGGTCGTGGACCACGGTGATACCGGTGATCTCCTCGAACGCCTTGGCCAGGGTGTTGGACTCGTAGCTGTGGGTGGTGATGGTTTCCGAGGCGACGTTGATGGTCATGCCCCGAAACGGTTTGGCGGCCTCGGTGAACCAGGCCAGCTCTTTCAGCTGCTGCTCCTTGGTCAGCGTGGAGGGCGTGAACTCGTTCTCTACCCACTTTTTGGCCGCGTCGCTGTACTGGTCGGCCTGCGCGGTCAGGCTGGCGCTGGCCAGGGTGATAGCGGCGCCCAGAACCAAACCTCTGGGCCATCTCTTGTTGTTGTTCATGGTGAACCCCTTACGAAGGTTGCGGATGTGATGATCGCCAGGCGCGACAGCGGCCTGAGCCTGGCGTGCTCCCTGTCGGCGGTGCCGACGTACTTGCAGTTTCAGCGGAGGGCTTGGCCCGCCTCATCCCCAGCGCAGCAGGGCCGCCAGCCAGGCTACAGAGAGTGCCAATGCACCCCATAGCGACCAGTCGGTGAGGCCCAGAAACGCCAGGTGGATATAGGCGGCGCAAAGCAATCCGATGAACAGTCGGTCGCCCCGTGTGGTGGCAATGGGCAGAAAACCCTTGCGCTCCGTGCCGGGCGACAGTGACTCCCAGGCCGTCATGGCGGCGAGAATCGCGGCGATGGTGCCGAAGAAGGCGGCGGTCGGTATGGTCCAGGCCATCCAAGCCATGCGGTTTCTCCTCTAGCCGATTAGACGCGCCCCAGGGCGAAGCCCTTGGCGATGTGATGACGTACGAACCAGACCACCAGCAGACCGGGGATGATGGTCAGTACCCCGGCGGCGGCCAGCACGCCCCAGTCGATCCCCGACGCCGACACGGTGCGGGTCATGATGGCGGCGATGGGTTTGGCGTCGACGGACGTCAGGGTGCGCGCCAGCAGCAGCTCCACCCACGAGAACATGAAGCAGAAGAAGGCGGTGACGCCGATGCCGGAGCGGATCAGGGGCATGAAGATGCGCACGAAGAAATGCGGGAAGCTGTAGCCGTCGATGTAGGCGGTCTCGTCGATCTCCCGCGGCACTCCGGACATGAAGCCTTCCAGGATCCACACCGCCAGGGGCACGTTGAACAGGCAGTGGGCCAGGGCCACCGCGATGTGGGTGTCGAACAGTCCCACCGAGGAATACAGCTGGAAGAACGGCAGCAGGAACACCGCCGGCGGCGCCATGCGGTTGGACAGCAGCCAGAAGAACAGGTGCTTGTCGCCCACGAACTTGTAACGACTGAAGGCGTAGGCGGCCGGCAGTGCCACCGCCAGTGAAATCACCGTGTTCATCACCACGTAGGTCATGGAGTTGACGTAACCCATGTACCAGCTGGGATCGCTGAAGATCTTGAGGTAGTTGTCGAAGGTGAACTCCCGCGGCCACAGGGTGAGGCCGCCAAGGATCTCCTCGTTGCGTTTGAACGACATGTTCAGCAGCCAGTAGATCGGCACCATGAGGAAGGCGATGTAGATCCCCAGACCGAAGGTTTTGCGCTTATGCACTGCCATGGGATGACCTCACTTGTCCTTTTCCGTTTGCATCATCGCGGTGTAGAACACCCACGACACCAGCAGGATGATCAGGAAGTAGATCAGCGAGAACGCCGCCGCCCGGCCGAGATCGAACTGGCCCACCGCCATCTTGGTCAGGGACTGGCTGAGGAAGGTGGTGGCATTGCCCGGCCCGCCGCCGGTGAGCACGAAGGGCTCGGTGTAGATCATGAAGCTGTCCATGAAGCGCAGCAGCACGGCGATGATCAGCACGTTCTTGAGCTTGGGTAGCTGGATGTAGCGGAAGATCGCCCACTTGGAGGCGCGGTCGATGCGGGCGGCCTGGTAGAAGGCCTCGGGTATGGCACGCAGGCCGGAGTAGCACAGCAGCGCTACCAGGGAGGTCCAGTGCCAGACGTCCATCAGCAGCACCGTGGCCCAGGCGTCACCCGGGTTGGAGGCGTAGTTGTAGTCGATGCCCAGGCTGTCCAGCCCCCACCCGAACAGGCCGATGTCGGCACGGCCGAAGATCTGCCAGATGGTGCCCACCACGTTCCAGGGGATCAGCAGCGGAATCGCCAGCAGGATCAGGCTGAGCGACACCAGCGGCCCGCGGGTGGGCATCATCAGCGCCACCAGGATGCCGAGGGGAATCTCAATCAGCAGCACGGAAAAGGAATAGACGAACTGGCGCAGAAGCGATTCCTGCAAGCGCTCGTTGTGCAGAATCTCCCGGTACCATTCGGTGCCGACGAAGTAGGCGTTGTTGGGGCCGAAGATGTCCTGCACCGAGTAGTTCACCACCGTCATCAGCGGCACGATGGCGGAGAACGCCACCAGGGCGAACACCGGGATGACCAGGAACCAGGCCTTGTTGTTCTCGACGCGTCTCATGGGGCCTCCTCCACCAGGTAATCGTCGGCGTACACCTTGAGCCATTGCTCGGGGAAGCTGATATGGGCGGTCTGGCCGCCCACGCGGGCATCCTCGTCCAGGCGCGCCTTGAGGATCTGCCCGCCCAGGCGCAGGGTGAGGATCTTGTAGGTGCCCAAATCCTCCAGGTGCTCGATGGGGCAGGCGAAGGCATCGTCCACCGGGCGATCCCAGACATGGATGAACTCGGGCCGAATGCCGACCTTGAGGCGGGCGTTGTAGCGGTCGTCCAGCTCCCGGTTGAGTCCCGTCGATAACGGCAACTCGATGCCGTCGAACTGCACGCCGCCGTTGCTGCGTTCCACCTCGATCAGGTTCATGCCGGGGCTGCCGATGAAGTAGCCGACGAAGGTATGGGCCGGCTTTTCGAACAGCTCGCGCGGGGTGCCGAACTGAACGATCTCGCCTTCGCACATCACCGCGATCTTGTCGGCGAAGGTGGAGGCCTCCAGCTGGTCGTGGGTGACGTAGACCATGGTGATGTTGAACTGCTCGTGGATCTGCTTGAGCTTGCGCCGCAGCTTCCATTTCAGCTGCGGGTCGATCACCGTGAGCGGCTCGTCGAAGAGGATGGCGGAGACGTCATCGCGCACCAGGCCACGACCCATGGAGACCTTCTGCTTCTCGTCGGCAGTGAGGTTGCGGGCCTTGCGCTTGAGCAGGTGGTGCAGCTCCAGTACCTCGGCCACCTCGTGCACCTTGGCGGTGACCTTGGCTGCGGGCGTGCGCATGTTGCGCAGCGGGAAGGCGAGGTTGTCGAACACCGTCATGGAGTCGTAGATCACCGGGAACTGGAACACCTGGGCGATGTTGCGTTCCTCCGGCGGGATGTGGTTGACCGCCCGGCCATCGAACAGCACCTGACCCTCGGACGGCTCCAGCAGCCCGGAGATGATGTTGAGCAGGGTGCTCTTACCGCAGCCGGAGGGGCCAAGCAGCGCATAGGCACCGCCCTGCTGCCAGGTATGGTCCATCTGGCGGATGGCGTAGTCGGCCGGCCCCTGCGGGCGCTTCTGGTAGGTGTGGGCCAGGGATTGCAGCTTGATCTCAGCCATGCTGTCCCTCCTTCCGCACCTGACGGTAGGGCGCCTGGATCAGGTGGCCGTCGAGGTTGTACACGAACAGCTTGTGGGTGGGCAGGTACACCTTCACCGGGGTATCGGTGCGGTATTCATGCACCCCGGAGAGCTGGGCCACGAGCTTGAAGTGGGGGTTCTTGACGTGGATGTAGGTTTCTGAGCCGCTGATCTCGGCCAGTTCCACGGTCATGGCCAATTCCAGGTCGTCATCGTTGTGGGGGACCAGGCCGATGTGGCTGGGACGCACGCCGAAGCGGTAGTCTCCCGGTTCCAGACCGCGCAGGTCCTGATTGAGGGGAAAGTGGACGGCGTTGTCGAAGGTCACCTCGCTGTCGCTGACCCGGGCCGGCATCAGGTTGATGGGGGGCTCGCTGAACAGCTCGGCTGCCTCCACCGTACTGGGGGCCCGATAGACCTCGGTGGCGGGGCCGGTCTGGATCATGCGGCCCTCATGCAACAGGGTGGTGGTGCCACCCAGGGCCAGGGCTTCGTTGGGTTCGGTGGTAGCGTACACAGCGATGGCGCGGCGGGCCTTGAACAGCTCGCGCAGCTCCTGGCGCAGCTCCTCGCGCAGCTTGTAGTCGAGGTTAACCAGCGGCTCGTCGAACAGGATCAGGCTGGCGTCCTTGACCAGGGCACGGGCCATGGCGGTGCGCTGCTGCTGGCCGCCGGACAGCTCCATGGGGTAGCGGTCCAGGTAGGGCTCGATGCGCAGTAGTGCCGCGGTTTCCCTGACCCGCTTGTCGATCTCGCCGGGCTTGGCGCGCGCCAGTCTCAGGGGCGAGGCGATGTTGTCACGCACCGTGAGATTGGGGTAATTGATGAACTGCTGGTAGACCATGGAAATGTTGCGTTTCTGCACCGGCAGCTCGGTGACGTCGGCGCCGTTCATGTGCACGGCGCCCTGGTCGGGCTTGTCGAGCCCGGCCATCAGCCGCATCAGTGAGGTCTTGCCAGCCAGGGTGCGTCCCAGCAACACGTTGAAGGAACCGGGCTCCAGCTCCAGCGTGGTGGGATGGATGTGAGTCTGGCCATCCACCACCCGGTTGACGTTTTCCAGGCTCAGGGACATCGGTTGATCCTTGTTGTTTTGCTCGGTAGCCGCGATGGTTTGGTGCGGCGGCCCGGATGTCGCTTTCATTTGTGAACAACTGGAAAAGCGATTCCCGTGCCAGATCCCGGGGGTGAAGGGAATGTTTCTGTAGTGTGCTGTTATGGCACCGCTTTTGAGGTGAGTTCGGAGGCTGGTACCAAGGCTAGGTTTTCGGAATTGAGCAATCGGGCGTTGACACTGAACAGCGTTGAACATACAAATTGAACACTCGGAGAGTGGTTGAAAAGTTGTTCAATCGTGCCGTTTTGGCAACGAGCGACGCGCGATAGGGAAATCCCAAGCACAAAAACAACAAGGAACGTGCTGCCATGTCATCTGCCGACCCCCAACCGGATCATGCCGACATCATCAGTGCTTCCTGGGAGCGCTGTCGCGGCTATGGCCTGGCCCCCGCCGGCAAACCGGTGCTGGACCGCCTCAATGCCGCCGACCGCAGGAGCCGCCAGGGCGAATACCAGTTCCTGGTGCAGACCACCGGCAACGAGGTGCTGCCCTACTACGAGCAGATCCTCGCCAACACCGACTGCCTGATCCTGCTCACGGACCGCCACGGCCACCTGCTCAACAGCTGGGGCGACCAGCGCTTCATTACCCCGGAGCGCAAGGCGTTCTTTCATCAGGGCGTGGGGTGGAGCGAGCCGCTTCACGGCACCAATGCCATCGGCACTGCTCTGGCCACCGGGCAAGCGGTGCAGGTTCAGCGCGACGAACACTTTCTCAAGGCCAACCGCTTCATGGTGGGCTCGGCCGCGCCCATCTATAACGCCGAGCGCGATCTTCTGGGGGTGCTGGACATTTCCAGCGACGCCTATGTGCCCCAGGCCCATATCCTCGGCATGGTGAAGCTGATGTCGCAGTCGGTGGAGAACCGCCTGATCGTCAGCCGCTTCCATGAGGCGCATTTCCTGCTCACCTTCAACACCAACCTGGATAATCTGGATAGCCAATGGTCCGGGCTGATCGTGTTCGATGAGGCCGGCACCATCATCTCTGCCAATCGACGTGCCGAGCTGATTCTGGGCTACGACCTGGCCCTGGCCAATGTGGTGCGGATCTTTGACTACCCGCTACGCGAGCTCAAGAGCCATCCGGAAGGGCTGCCCCTGGCCATGCGGGCCCTGGGCAAGTACCAGATGCACGGGCTGGTGAAGCGACCCAGCAAGCCGAAGGTAGAGGCGGTGGACTTTCGCGAGCAGCGCGCCGAGGCGCCTTCCCCCTCCGGTATTGGCCTGGACCGCCTGGCGTTCGGGGATGCCAGGGTGGAGCGCTGTGTGCGCCAGGCCGAATGCATCGTGGAGAAGGACATTCCCATCCTCATCCACGGCGAGACCGGGGTCGGCAAGGAGGTGTTCGTCAAGGCGCTGCATGCCCACAGTTCGCGGCGGGCCGCGCCGCTGGTGGCGGTCAACTGCGCCGCCATTCCCGGGGAACTGGTGGAGTCGGAGCTGTTCGGCTATGAAAAAGGCGCCTTCACCGGCGCCAGCAGCAAGGGGGCCATGGGCCTGATCCGCAAGGCGCACCAGGGTACGTTGTTTCTGGACGAAATCGGCGACATGCCACTCAAGGCCCAGGCTCGCCTGTTACGGGTGCTGCAGGAACGTAAGGTCACGCCGTTAGGCAGCACCGAATCCTACCCGGTGGACATCAAACTGATATCCGCCACCAACCGCAGTCTGCGGGCCGCCAGCGAGCAGGGCCTGTTCCGCCAGGATCTTTACTACCGCGTCACCGGCCTCAACCTGGAGCTGCCCCCGCTGCGCGAGCGCACGGACAAGCGCGCCCTGTTTCAGGAAGTGCACCTCCTGCACCGCAGCCCGGACCAGCCGGCGACCCTGTCGGACGATATGCTCACCCTGTTCGAGCAACATCCCTGGCCGGGCAACCTGCGCCAGCTGGCCAGCGTCCTCCAGATCGCACTGGCCATGGCCGACCGTGATCCCATCGAAACCTGGCACCTGCCCGACGACTTCTTCGCCGACATCGACCGCGTCCAGGCCCCCGAATCCGACCCGGGACCACCCCTGGATACCGCCGCCAACGATGCCCAGAGCATCCTCGACGCCTATAACCAGCACGCCGGGAACGTTTCAAAGACGGCCCGGAGCCTGGGGGTGAGTCGCAATACGCTCTATAAGCGCTTGCGGGAATTAGGTATCCGACGGGGGTAAAGGGCGGTATTGATTAAACCGTATCAGGCGGCTGTTTGCCGCCGGGTTTGGCTGAACTTCTATACCGCATCAGCGGGCGAGAATTTTTTCCGTGCCGGCCAGCAAGGCCTTGCTCTTGTAGGGCTTGGTCACCCAGGCCACGACGCCGTTTTCCTTCCCCCGCGCTTTCATGTCCGCACTGCTCTGCGTGGTGAGCATGATGATCGGGATATGGCTGAACTCAGGGTTACCGTGCAGCTTTTCGCACATGGTCAGGCCATCCAGCTCCGGCATGTTGACGTCGCTGATGATGAGATTCACATCCTTGTTGGCGTCCAGAGCCTCCAGCCCCTTGATACCGTCGGCGGCCTCCACCACTTCATGACCGGCCCCTTCCAGGTCGGCCTTGAGCTGGACGCGGATAATCTCTGAGTCGTCGACTACCAGAATTTTAGCCATAGGGTTCCTACTGTCCTTCTATCTCGATCCGGTTGCGGCCTTCGCGCTTGGCCTTGTAGAGCATCTGGTCGGCCCGCTTGATGAGCTGGTCGAGGCTTTCGTTGTCGCGATGGCTGGCGACGCCGCCACTGATGGTGATTTGCACCTCCTGGTCTTCCACCTTCAGCGGCATGGCGGCCACTTTCTTGCGAACCCGTTCGGCCAGCTTGGAGGCCGCTTCGGTGTTGCCCGCGATGAAGACCATGAATTCCTCGCCGCCAAAGCGCACGGGAATATCGGGCTTGCGCACCTGCTTGAGCATGACCGCCGCGACCTGCTTGAGCACCCGGTCGCCCACATCGTGGCCGAAGTTGTCGTTGAAGGGCTTGAAGTGGTCAATATCGAACATGACCAGCGCCACGTCCAGCACGTCCCGCCGGTTATGGCTGTTGAGGAGGGCTTCCACCCGGTCCTCCATGTACAGCCGGGTGAAGAGGCCGGTCAACGGGTCGCGGATGGCGCTTTCATAGATGGCCCGGCTCTGGCGTTCGATCAGATCAGCCCGCTCGCGTTCCTTTTCCGCTTCCACCACCTTGGTGCGATCCTCGAGGATCACCAGCAGCCGCTTGACCACGCCATCGTAGATTACCGGCTTATAGGAGATCTGCAGGTACTTGCCGCCACGTCGGCTGTTTTTGTTGTGGTAGAAGTAGATCTGCGAGGGGAAGGTACCCACCATTTCATCGAAATGGCGCTCGTCGTTGTTGAGGCTGAGTTCGATATTGCGGACACCCTGCAGTTCTTCGTCGGACAGGTCCTGCCTGATGGGATCGAAGACGATCTCACGAAACGGCTTGCCGTAGAAATCACCGCCGCCTAGCAACCAGATCAGGTAACTTGAGTAGGTGTCCTCGATGCGGCCTTCCTCGTCGATGGTGAGAATGCCCAGGGGAATGTTGGCAAAGACGCTCGACAGCTTGCTTTCCGTCTCCCGCAGCTCACTGATGTCTTCACCGATCAGGTAGAAGAGTTTGCCCTCGGCGCTGGAGGGCGTATCGATGCGGGCGAGACGCCAGTAGAAGGGACGATCGTCATCCAGGCTTTCCCCACCTGATACCGCCAGTTCAAAGCGATTGACGCTCGCTTCGCCGCTATCCAGCAGCTGCTGCAGGTGTTCCTGGAAGATCTGCCACGCCTCGAGCTTGAACAGCCGCGAGCACTCGGTGCGCAGCAGGTCCTCCGGGTCAACGTCCAGAACCCGGGCCGCTTCGGTGTTGCCGCGCAGGATTTCACCCTGTTCATTGAGGATCATGAAGACACCGGGCAGGCCGTCGATGATGGCTTCCGACTGGGCGTTGGCGTTTTCCAGCAGGTCAAGGATCTTGTGGGACGCCTGGATGTCCTGATTAAGGTTGCTCATAGGAAATCGAAACCCTCGTCGTCATCGTCTTCCTCGCTCTCCTCGGTCGGCTCGTAATTCAGCAGCTTCGAGGCCCCCTCAACATCCATGATTTCGATCAGGACGGTCCCGGGGAAATGGACCCCATCGACCTCCAGGCGCCAGCAATCGCTGTAACGGATCAGCGGCTGGGAGGCGGGCGTGTAATCCGCGAAGACTTCATAGAGGCCACGGGTGCAAAGTGGCAGGCTGATGCCCAGGGATAGCTCGTTCTTCTCGAAAATCTGCACCAGATAGCCGCCAATCAGGTTGCACAGTTCTTTCACAAAGTCGGTGGCCTGGGTGTCGCTCATGTCGCCGGGCGTGGCGGCGCCATAAATGGGGTGGGCGATGGCCTTAACGTCCTTGTAGGCGAAATGGAGCTTGAGGGTCATCCGGATCGTCTCGCCCCCCAGCAAAATCAGGGACATCCAGTTGCCCAGCACATTGCCTTCGCGGTGAGCTTTGGGCATCTCGGCCAGCTGCAGGTCATCCCGCCGGCTGTATACCCGTGCCCGCTCCTCGGCGGCATGGCGTACCAGGGCGCGAAGTTTGTCCTTCAGGGGTGCCTGGATCTCTTCAATGCTCAATGGTGTCGCTTCCTCTGGTTGGCATCGACCTGTTGAAGAGCATAGACAGCCTGCGGCAGGACACAAGTTGGCGCGAAGGTTTTCTGTTTGCGTCGATTGTAAAGAAATGTGTGCCGAAGCTTGCAGCCACTACCTTTTTGCAAGGCTGGTCTAGACTGTAGGGAACAAAGACGCATTAAGGATGTGCGAGCTTATGGGCATGGATCACCGCCTTCTCAGAAGGGCCGGGCCCTTTCATTCAGCAAGAGTTTACGGGATCTATGTTCAAGACCAGCTTCGAGCGCAAAGTCGGGTTGGGTTTCGCGATCATCATTTTGCTGTTGGTGATTTCCGGTGCCTCGTCACTTTGGTTTCTCTCACAGATCGAAAATTCCAGCCTCAGGGTGACCGGTACAGCGGTGCCGGTGGTCAAGGGCAGCAATGACGTCCAGATCCAGCTTCTGAAACTGGCCAAACTCAGTTCTCTGGCCTTTAACGGCACGACCGAGGCGCAGCTGACCGGTTACCAGCAGCAGTTCGAGCAAGGCACGGCGCGTTATCGCAAGCTGTTCGCCGGGTTGGACCGGATTACCGAAACCGATCAGGCCATGAGTGCGCTGATGGATGAGGTGGAACAGCGGGATCGCGTCTACGTGCAGGCTGTGGACGAGATGCTCTCGGCCAAGCTGGCCAACCTCGCCTTGCAGCAGGCAGTGGAGGAAGAAGCGGAAGCCCTCAATGCGCTGGTGGATCGGGTCGGGGGTGCCCTGGACAACATCGCCTATACCGTCAATGTGCCCGCCGATTTTCGGGACAAGATGAAAGAGGTGGAGGGCAACGCCAACTACGCCAACCAGCTGCTCCTGGCTTCGGTGAAGACCATACGGGAGGTGCGGGATGCCGCGGATCCGGACAGGCTCGCCTCCGCCGTGGACGATCTGCTGTTTGCCCTGCGCGATTCCCGCCTGCGTCTGGATGCGGCCGCCCGCATCTTTGAGCCGGTGGATGAAGATGGGCTGATCCCCAAGGCCAATGCCGCCTATGACGCGCTCAAAGAGCGAATCACCGACGAAGACAACCTGGTCAGTCTGAAGCGAAAAGAATTGGCCAAGCGTGATCTGGCGAGAGAGAAGCTGGATGTCGCCGACAAGGCCGTGAGCGCCGCCATCGCCAATCTCGATCAACTGGTGAGTCTGGCGGACGGCCAGTTCAGCGAGTTACAGGCCAATGTCTTCGATACCCTGGATTTCGGTTTCAAGAGTTCGCTGATCATTCTGGTGGTCCTGATTCTCCTGGCTTCCCAGAACTTCCATTCCATGCGTAAGGCGATCCGGCGCAAGATGCAGGACCTGGCCCAGCTCAACCGCATCGGCAATGCACTGGCCATGGCCCAGACCCAGGACACCGCGCTGGAAGAGATGCTTCAGAGCATGCACCGCAAAATCGGGGTATCCCAGGGCTCGGTCTACCTGATCAACGACGATGACGACCTCGAGCTCAAGGCCTTCTTTCCCCCCAAGGCCGTGGCCGAAGGCCATAAGCCGGCGAAGTTCATGCGGGGTGAGGGCATTCTGGGCCGGGCGGCGCAAACCCGCAAAACCATCTTTGTGCCCAATACCCTCAAGGACCGGCACTACCGGGCCAACGACGGTGAACAGGCGCGCTCCCTGCTGTGTGTGCCGCTGCTGGACAAGGATATGCTGTTGGGGGTGATTAACCTGTCCGGCGACGTCAAGAATGTCAGTTTCGCCGACAGCGACTACGAGTTCGTGGCCTCTGCGGCCCAGTCGCTGGTCACCACCGTCAAGAACATCCGGCTGCGGGAAACCATCGAAGAGTACAACCGCACCCTGGAAGAGAAGGTGCGTGAACGCACCGCGGCGTTACAGCAGAAAACCCGTGACATCGCCAGCATGATGGCGAACATGCATCAGGGACTGTTCACCATTGTTCCCGATGGCACCATCCATCCGGAGTATGCCGTCTATCTGGAAAGCATTTTCGAGACCAAGCGCATCGCCCACCGTCAGTTCTCTGATTTCATGTTCAGCCAGGCGCGCCTGAGCAGCGACGAGATCGATCAGTGCATGATGGCAGTGGATACCATCGTGGGCGAGGATGAGGTCATGTTTGAGTTCAATTCCCACTGTCTGCCCACCGAGATGACCCTGGTGCTGGACGGAGGGCGCCAGAAGATCCTGGAAATGGACTGGGATCCCATTCTCGCCGACGACGACACCGTGGAAAAACTCATGGTGGCTGTACGGGACGTGACCGAACTCAAGGCCCTGGAAGCCGAAGCCGCCCGTCAGCGGGACGAGTTGGAGATCATCGGTGAGATCCTGGGCGTGGAAGCGGACAAGTTCCGGGAATTCCTGGCGATCTCAGGAGAATTTCTCGACAAGTGTCGGACCCTGATCGAACAGACGCCGGACAAGGATCCCGAGGTTATCGCCACGCTTTTCCGCAACATGCACACGGTCAAGGGCAATGCCCGCACCTATGGACTCCGACAGATCACCGACAAGGTCCACCAGGTGGAACAGGTCTATGACGAGCTGCGCAAGAACGACGAAGCGCCCTGGGAACCGGATAAGCTGCTGTCTGAACTGGAGGAGGCGCGCCGGATCATCGACCACTACGGCGAGATTTTCGGCGAGAAGCTGGGCCGGGATGCCGAAGCCGAGGAGGGCGTCGAGATCGACCGGCATCGGGTGCAGGCCCTGCTGGCGGATATCCGTGACATGGATGCCGGCGCGGTACCCTCGCGGGTGCAACAGATCATGCGCGACACTTACAGCACCCTGGTGCAGGTGGAGGCCCAGCCGGTCAGCCAGGTGCTCCGGGATGTCATCCGCTCGGTCAACTCCCTGGCCCAGGAGCTCGACAAGCCGGAGCCCCAGATCGAGATCGACGATGGGGATATCTTCGTCAAGCGCGAGATCCACAGCACCCTCAATAATGTGTTCATGCATGTCTTCCGCAATGCCATGGATCACGGTATCGAGTCTGCCGAAGAACGGCGCAGCAAAGGCAAGCCGGAGAAAGGGCGCATCAGCCTTACGGTTTCCGGGGACCGCCAGACCGTGGTAATGGAGCTGCGTGACGATGGCCGCGGGATCGCTCTGGGACGGGTTTTTGAAAAGGCGCGCGAGAAGGGCCTCTATGGGGCTGACGCGGCGCGTCCGCCGGCGAGCGAGATCGCCAACCTGATCTTCTCGTCGGGTTTCTCCACCGCCGAACAGGTGTCCACGATTTCCGGACGTGGTGTGGGCATGGATGCGGTCAGGGATTTCCTGACCGCCCGCGGCGGGGAGATCGAAATTGTTCTCGACCCGGGCGAGGAACAGGCCGATTTTCGCACATTCGTCACCCGCATCACGCTTCCCGGGGAGTATGCCGTGGTCATGCCCCATTTCGAGAAAAGTGCCTAATGGTATTCTGAGGCTTTGCGTTCGCAGCAGAAAGTGGAGAGGCCATGGGGCAAAACGAGCATGAGGATCCGGGCGCCAATACCATCGAACACAATCGACTGCGCCAGAACTTCGAAGGTGTGGAGTCGGTCTGGCTGTTTGGCTACGGATCGCTGATCTACAAGGTGGACTTCCCCTACCTGGAGCGTCGGCCCGCGCGGATTGAAGGGTGGGCGCGGCGTTTCTGGCAGGGATCGCACGATCATCGGGGAACGCCCGAGTCGCCCGGGCGGGTGGTGACGCTGGTGGAAGCGCCCGGCGCGGAATGTGTGGGAATGGCTTACCGGGTGGCGCCAAAGGTGTTCGAACATCTGGATGTGCGGGAGAAGAACGGCTATCTGCGCTTCACCACCGACATGGCTTTTGAAGACGGTAGCCGCCAGCAGGGGCTGGTCTATATTGCCACCGCGGATAACGCCGCTTTCCTGGGGCCGGCGGACGCCCCCAGCATGGCCCGCCAGATCGCCGGAGCTGTGGGGCCCAGTGGTCCCAATCGGGAGTACCTGTTGCGGCTGGCCGAGTCCCTGCGTGAGCTGGGCGGCCATGACGATCATGTCTTCGAGCTGGAGCAGCTCCTCGCCTGATCCCGGCGGGCCCCACAGCTTATGCGGATTCTGTCGCGTCCGGCCGTGACAGGCTTTCGGCGGCGAAACTGTCCTCCACATGCCCGGCCAGCGCCTGGGCCGCTTCGCTGATTTCCGGTTGGCGGCGGAGGAGGATGCTGTAGTTGGTGAGGCCAGGAAAGCCATCCTGCGGGCCAAGCTGCCGCAAGGGCGGCAATGCGCGGCTGACCGGCATGGGGGCGACCGCCAGATCCGCCAGCACAGCGGCCAGCTGACCCTGACAGTGCTCGCTGTTGTAGGCGATCCGATAGCTGAGTCCCGCCTGGTCCATGGCGCGGGTGGCGATACTGCGCCAGGCACAGCCGACACTCGACAGGGCCAGGGGGATCGGATCACGTTCATGGGCGACGCCGCCGGAGCGTCCCACCCACACCAGCGGCTCGGAAAAGACCACCTGCGTGAGCTCGGTTTCGGCAGACACATGGCCGGCGGAGATCAGCGTTAAATCCAGGTCGCCTGCATCCTGGCGTCGCACAAGTTCGCGACTGGGGGCCAGGGCCACGTCCACTTCTACGTGCGGGTGAGTGGTGGCGAAGCGGCTGAGGATCTGCGGCAGGAAGCGGGTGCCAAAATCATCGGCGGCCCCGAAGCGCACCCTGCCCTCCACATCCGGCGCCAGAAAACTGGCCACGGCTTCCTCGTTCAGCTGCAGCAGGCGCCGAGCGTAGCTAATCAGTCTGTCGCCTTCCGGTGTCAGTTCCACACGTCGCCCCTCTCGCCGGAAAAGCGGCCGTTCCAGCATGGTTTCCAGTCGTTTCATCTGCATGCTCACTGCCGAGGGCGTCCGATGCACCAGCTCGGCGGCGCGGCTGAAGCTGTGGGTTTCGGCAATGGTGAGAAAGGTCCGCAGCAGATCGCTTTCCAGCAGCGGAAACGATTTGACGTCCATGGGGCGCCTCCGGAATTGGTTCAATTTAATTGAAGTATTTCATGATTATATTTCGTTTGATTGAATTATGCAGCCGTACCATGCTGGTAATCAGTGGTTCCATTCACCTCTGCACGAACAGGGAGACTGACAGCCATGCGTTACGGTAAGCGTGATCAAACAACCGCAGGACGGCCCATGGAGGGTGTGGCAGGGGAGCGTCTATTGCATCGGCTCGGCCGCTGGAGCGCCCAGTGGCGTGTCTGGCAGCAGCAGCGGCATACATTGCATCAAATGGAAAAACTGGATGACCATCTCCTGGAGGACCTTGGGGTGGAGCGGGAACGCGGGCCGCGCCTGCATGCCCGGTTCGCCGAGCCACGGGCACGCCATTAGTGATCAGTGCTCCGGATAGAGTGTTTCCGGTTCAATCATCAGGTGGTGCGTGCCATCGCTGACACCGATCTGCCCGTCCTGGATGACCACCTGCAGATTCATGTTGCGTCCGGCCATCTCAGGTAGTGCCTGAGTGGCTTCGGCGGGCAGGTTGATGATCTCGAGATTGCGGTGCTGGCGGACCGCCGAAGCAACCTTGTCCCACCAGATCGGCACGGTGCGGCCTCCGTAGGTGTAGACGATCACCTGTTCGGCCTTGTTGCACGCCTTCTTGATGCGGCTCTCATCGGGCTGCCCCAGTTCGATCCACAGATCCACCTCTCCGGTCAGGTTCTTGGCCCAGAGTTCCGGCTCGTCATCAGTGCTCAGCCCCCGTGTGAACTGCAGATAGGGGCTGGCGTTGAGCGCGAAAGCCACCAGCCGGACCATCATGCGCTCGTCGGTTTCCGACGGATGCTGGGCCATTGTGATGTCATGATCGGCATAATACTGACGTTCCATGTCAGCGATATTGAGGTGGGCTTTGCAAACGGTCGCCTTGAGGGCCATGGTTCCTTTCCTGGGATCGAATGAGAACTGTAGTGTAGCGTCAATCGACCCGCCGGGGTACTTGCCGGCATTGGCGGCTGGTACTGCAGCGGAGGGCACGTTATAAATGAATGAATTGTCAGGCCAAATGACGCAGCAACAACGACTTTTTCCTGCATGCCAACACTGAACTACAAGCATTTGCGGTATTTCCAGGCCATTGCCCACGAGGGCAATCTGACCCGAGCGGCCGAGAAGCTCCATGTCTCGCAGTCGGCCCTGTCTTCGCAGGTGCGCCTGCTGGAAGAGCAGGTCGGGCAGGCGCTGTTCGAACGGCGTGGGCGGCAGCTGCTGTTGACCGAAGCCGGGCGGATTGCCCTGGACCATGCCGACCGGATTTTCGCCACCGGCGATGAGTTGCTGGCCGTCCTTACGCATCAGGGTGCCAATGCCCGCCAGGTTCTGCGGGTCGGGGCCCTGGCCAGGCTTTCCCGCAATTTCCAGATACAGTTCCTCAAGCCCCTGCTGGGGCGCGATGACGTGGAAATCGTCATGCGTTCCGGCGCCATGCAGGATCTGCTCGATGGACTGGAGGCCCACAGTATCGACGTAGTCCTGGCCAACTCGGCGCCCGATCGCGATGCGGCGACGCCCTGGGTGGTGCAGAAAATTGCGGATCAGCCCATCAGTGTGGTGGGTCCTCCGGACAAAGCGGAGCGGCGGGTGGACCTGAAAACCCTGCTGGCCACGGAACCGCTCATTCTACCCACCCTGGGCACCAGTATTCGCATGGGCTTCGATGCCATGGTCCATCGCCTGGGTATCGCCCCGATGATCGCTGCCGAGGTGGATGACATGGCGATGATGCGCCTGCTGGCCCGTGAAGGACACAATGTCTCGATCCTGCCGCCGATCGTGGTCAAGGACGAGCTGAAAAACGGCACCCTCCGTGAGATTGCCCAGCTTCCGGATCTCAAGGAAACCTTCTACACCATCACGCTCAACCGGCGTTTTCCCAATCCCTTGCTGGAAGAGCTTTGGGGGCAGCTCGATCTCGCCATGCCTTCCGACCAGATCTGAGCCAAACGTTCTATTTATAAGAACGTTTTGTGATCTATTATCTATTTTTATTTAATCGGCGGTTTCCCGATACTGGCGCCAACAGTTGCCAAGGGGAGAAAACACATGCCGATGATGGATATCGTTCGCGGAATCACTGCGCTCTGGCAGTGGCTGCCGTTCGTGCTGGTGGGGCTGGCGATGGCGGTGTCGCTGCCGCGCCTGCCGCTGGTGCAGCGCTGGGCTCACCGGGTGCTGGTGCTGGCGGTCTCGGTGAGTGCGGTCGCAGCCGTGCTGTTCACGGCTGGCCTTTGGCAACCTCTGTCGGCACCCGGGCTCTGGGTCCACCTGGATGGTCTGGCCATCTGGATGGGGTTACTGGTCTCCTTTATCGCCTGGGTCAATCTGCGTTACGCCCGCCGCTATATGGCCGGCGATCCTGGCGAGGCGCGTTTTCTGCGCTGGTTCCTGGTCGCGGTGGCGGCGGTGGAGTTGCTGGTCTCCACCAGTCACCTCCTGGTGCTGGCCGCAGCCTGGATCCTGATCAGCCTGGCCCTGCATCCCCTGTTGCTGCTCTACGATCGCTTTGCCTCCCGTGATGCTGCCTCCCAGAAGTTTCTGGTCAGTCGCCTGGGGGATGCCGCCCTGGTGGTTGGCGTGGTGTTGCTGTATCAGCGTTTTGGCTCCTTCGATCTGCTCCAGATCGGGGCGGCTGTCACCCAGGCCGATGCGGCGTCCCTGACGGGGCCGGCCATCGCCTTTGCCATGGCGGCTGTGCTCCAGTGTGCCCAGATTCCCTTCCATGGTTGGCTGATTCGGGTCATGGAGGCGCCGACACCGGTCTCCGCCCTGTTGCATGCCGGCATCATCAACCTCGGCGGCTTCCTGTGGCTGCGTATGGCTCCGGTGTTTGAGGCCAATGTCGCAGGTCACGGGGTGCTGTTGCTGTTCGGTGCCATTACGGTGGTATTGGCGAGCCTGGTGATGATGCAGCAGTCCAGCATCAAGCACACTCTCGCCTGGTCCACCAGTGCGCAGATGGGCTTCATGCTGCTCGAACTGGGGTTGGGGGCCTACACGCTGGCGCTTCTGCACCTGATTGCCCATTCCCTGTACAAGGCCCATGCCTTCCTCAGTACCGGTCGGGTAGTGACAGCCCCCAGCATCGGGGTTGATTCGCGCATGTCGTCTTCGCGGCTGCTGGGTGTGCTGGTTGTGGCCGTCCCGGTGGCCGCCTACGCCGCAGGCAGCCTGTGGAACGTGCACCCGGTGATCCTTCTGATTCTGGGGCTGGCTGCGGTACAGGCCGCCGTGGGTGTCTTGCCATCACTGCCCCGCAGGCTGGGGTGGATTCCGGCTGTTTTTGTTGCCGTGCTGCCCCTGGCCTACGGTCTCTGGCATGGCCTGCTCGGTGGGGTGGTCGGAAACGCTGCGGTGAGTGACCTGTTTCTGCAACCGGCCGTGGCCCTGCCGCTGTTGCTTCTGTTCACTCTGTTTGCAGCGGGCGTCATGGCCTTGCAATGGGCACCGGCCCATCCGCTCTGCCGGCGCCTGCGTGCGCACTGCCAGAACGATTTCTATCTGGCGGAGCCGCTGGATCGTCTCAGCCGTGTCGTCCACCGGACACTGACCTCGCGGCCGTTGCCCCGCACCCAGGGACCGGCCGCGCAAGTACCGCTTCATTCTTCATTGCGGGGAGCAGGCTCATGAAAACCGCTGCAGAACTGGTGGCCCTGGCCGAGTCCGGCCGTACAGCCGCCCAGGCCATGCTGCAGGCCACCGATCAGATCGCACCCAACTGGCCGTTGGACCGTTCCATTGCGGTCAATCCCTGGTGGCCCCAGCGTCAACAGACGTTTGAAACTGTCAGTCTGCAACTCCACGAGCGTTGTGGCGCGCTGCCTTTGATGTCCGCGTCCCATTATCACGAACGCTATCAATCCGGGGCGATCACCGACGCGGATCTGACCCGGGCCCTGGAGGAGGCCGGGTCGCCTTTTTCGGAAGTGGAAGCCCATCGCGTGCTGGCCGAGACCGGAGTTGAGACCGGTGGCCTGCTGCCACTGTGGTCCCGGGCCTGGGACGAGCAGGAAGGGCTGTTGCCCGGCGAGCGCTTGACGGACCGTATCCGCAACCAGGTCAGCCAGGTCTGTGGTCGCTTTTTTGATGGCCGGCAGTCCGGCTGGCCCCAATCCGGCGAGGCTGGGCTGCTGTCGGAGTGGCTGCAGCAGATGCGCCTGGGGCGGGATCTTAAGCGGATCACCGGCAGTGATCGCGCGCGGCCGTTACTGGATGAGTTGCCGGAAACGCCCGAGGAGCTATTGGCCCTGGGCTGCCGCTGGCTCGGGATCGATAAGGAACAGGCAGGTGCGGTAGGGCACGCGCTGCTGCTGGAAATCAACGGTTGGGCCTCCTACTGCGCCTGGCGGGGTTGGGAGGCCGCCCTGAAAGAGCGAGACGACGATACGCTGAAAGCGTTGTTGGCCGTTCGTCTGGCCTGGGAAGTGCTCATCTGGGGAAGCCGGCCCGCGCAGGCCTGGGTCGCCCTGCTGGAGCCCGAATGGCAACGGTTGCGCGAGCAGCGGGCCATGCGGGAAAAGCAGATCCGCTATCTGTGGGTCTGGCAGCGGGCCTTGGAATGGGGCTACCAGCGCCGTCTCATTCAGGATCTTGCGGCGGCGCCCTACACGCCGTCATCGGACATGCCTGATGTGCAGGCCGCGTTTTGCATCGATGTGCGTTCGGAAGTGATTCGTCGTGCCCTGGAGGCGCAGTCCTCCGGCATTCGAACCCTGGGGTTTGCCGGTTTTTTCGGCATTCCCATGGGCTATCGGGCACTGGATAGCCAGGAAACGGTACCACAGTTGCCGGGCCTGCTGGCGCCGGCCTTCCAGGTCCATGAAACCACTGGCGATCTGCGCCAGGACCTTGGGCAACGGGCCGAGCGGCTGCGGCAGGTGACCGCCAAGGGTGTCCTCAAGCGCCTGAAACAGCATGCCTTGTCCACGTTCCCGATGGTGGAGGGATTGGGAATGCTATCCGGTTGGGCCCTGGTGCGTGACAGCCTGGGGCTCAAGCCGGCCACAGACCCGGCACCCAAGACCCGAGACGGTGCCCTGTGCCATGCCTATAGTGGCGATCCCCTGCAGCCGGCGGAGAAGGTGGATCTGGCCGAGTCGATCCTGCGCGGCCTGTCTCTGCCCACGCCCTGGGCGCCGCTGGTGCTGCTGGTGGGCCATGGCAGCTACGGTGACAACAACCCGCACCAGGCCGGTCTGGCCTGTGGTGCCTGTGGTGGCCAGAACGGCGGCATCAATGCCGCAGTCGCGGCGCGTTTGCTCAATGATCGGGAAGTGCGTGGCGGTCTCCTGGAGCGGGGCGTGTCGCTGCCGGGCCATGTCTGGTTTCAGGCCGCCGAACACAACACGGTGACCGACAGCATTACGTTGATCATGACCGAAGCGGCTCCCGAATCCCATCGTCACCGGTTGCAGCAGTTGGAGGAGTGGCTGGAGCGAGCCAGCGCCCGCTGCCGTCGGGAACGGGCGGCAAGGCTGGGGCTTGGAGGCAGCGACGATCAGGCGCTTCGTGATGCCCTCGAACGTCGTACCCGCAACTGGTCGGAAGTGCGTCCGGAATGGGGCCTGGCCAACAACGCCGCTCTGGTCATCGGGCCGCGTTCACGGACCCGGGCGCTGAATCTTGAGGGGCGCGTTTTCCTGCATGAATACCGCGCCGACAGCGACCCGGACGGGCAGGTGCTGGAAGGCCTGATGACCGCCCCCATGGTGGTTACCAACTGGATTAACCTGCAGTACTACGCCTCGGTTACCGAACCGGGTTTCTATGGGGCCGGCAGCAAACTGCTGCATTCGGTGGTCGGCGGCAATATCGGAGTGCTTGAAGGCCATACCGGTGATTTACGGATCGGGCTGCCCATTCAGTCGGTGCATGACGGCAAGGATTGGGTGCACGAACCTCTGCGCCTGTCGGTCTTTATCGACGCCCCACAGGAGCGGATCGATGCCATCCTGCAGCGCCAACCTGACGTGCGGGCCCTGGTCGAGGGACAGTGGCTGTTCCTTTTCTGTATTGAACAGGGGCAACCGGTTCAGGTTCACCGTCAGGGAGCCTGGGAAACGGTGGATGTGGCATGAACCCGGAGGACAATGATTTGAACCCGAACACGATCCGCAGTCATCTCCAGCAGCTTGAAGCCGAGGCGATTTTCATCATGCGCGAGGTGGCGGCCTGCTTCGAGAATCCGTGCATGTTCTACTCCATTGGCAAGGATTCCACGGTGATGCTGCACCTGGCCCGCAAGGCCTTCTGGCCAGCCCCGGTGCCCTTCAAGCTGCTGCATATCGACACCACCTGGGAATTCGGCGAAATGGGGCGTTTTCGCGACGCCCTGGTGGAACGGCACGGCCTGGACCTGGCGGTCTGGATCAATCGCGATGCCCTCGATCAGGGGGTGCACCCGATTGAATCCGGCTCGGTGATCTACAACGACCAGATGAAAACCCAGGCCCTCAAGCAGGCACTGAATCATTACCGTTTCGATGCCGCCCTGGGCGGGGCGCGCCGTGACGAAGAGCAGTCCCGGGCCAAGGAGCGGATCTTCTCGGTGCGCAACAGCCAGCACCAGTGGGATCCCAAGAACCAGCGCCCGGAACCCTGGAACATCTTCAACACCCAGCTGGAACGGGGCGAGTCGGTGCGGGTGTTTCCGCTGTCCAACTGGACCGAGCTGGATATCTGGCTCTACATCCTCCACGAGCGCATCGACATCGTGCCGCTTTACTTTGCCGCCCCACGCCTGAGCTGGGTGGACGAGGACAGCGGTCTGATCCTGGCACTGGACGACGATCGCATGCTGCCCTATCTCTCGGAACGGGAAAAGCAAAGCCTCAATACCCGCTGGATCCGCTTCCGCACCCTGGGCTGCTATCCCCAGACCGGGGCGGTGGAGAGTCAGGCAGAAACGGTGGAGGCGATCGTGCAGGAAATGCTGCTGAGCCGGACCAGTGAGCGACAGGGGCGGTTGTTGGATCGGGATCAGGCGGGGTCGATGGAGAAGAAGAAGCGGGAGGGGTATTTTTGAGGCTTATGCCGGCAACGAAAGGCTATTGATGGACAGGGTAGGTTGGACTGACGGAGGAAGCCCAACGTCTTGATTGCTAGCTGAAACGTTGGGCTTCGCGAGCTCAGCCCAACCTACGGAGCTGTCCGGGGAAAACGAGCCGAGCGGTTTTGTACACCGCAACCAGCCCCCCACGTCATCCCCGCGAAGGCGGGGATCCAGGGCGTTTGGCATCAAGGTTAGGTGTTGGCCGCCCTGGATACCCGCCTTCGCGGGTATGACGGTCCGGGGGAAACGCCAGTCTGTGACGGGTTATGTCGAGGACCGTAGGTTGGGCTGACGCAGGAAGCCCAACAGCCTGCTTCCCGCCTGAAAAGCTGGGCTTCGCGAGCTCAGCCCAACCTACGGTCAATCCGCGGCAGATCCTGTTAGAGCAGGCCGAGCCCATAAAAAAACGGAAACCCGGGTATCCGGATTTCCGTTTTTGCTATCGCCCGCAATTGCAGAGGCGGGCGACGAGGTCCGGCGAACGGGCCTACAGTTCCTTGATCGCCTTGGTCGTCGCCTGCAGCACATCCTTGGCGTCGCCCTTGACCATCAGGCTGTTGTCGCGGATGAACAGGCCGTTGGGGATGCCGGCGAAGCCCGGAGACAGGCTACGCTTGACCACGATGACCGTGCGTGCCTTGTGCACGTCCAGGATCGGCATGCCGTAGATCGGCGAGGAGGCGTCCTCGGCCGCGGCCGGGTTGACCACGTCGTTGGCACCCAGCACGATCGCCACGTCCGCCTGGGGCAGCTCGGGGTTGATCGCATCCATGTCCTTGAGCTGGTCGTAGGGGATTTCCGCCTCCGCCAGCAACACGTTCATGTGCCCGGGCATACGGCCCGCCACCGGGTGAATGGCGTAGTTGACCTTGGCACCGCGCTTCTCCAGCTCGCTGGAAAGCTCCTTGACGCTGTGCTGGGCCTGGGCCACGGCGAGGCCGTAACCGGGCACCATCACCACGTTGCGGGCACCGTCCAGCAGCAGGGCCAGATCGTCCGGGGTGGCGTACTTGACCTTGCCGGCGTAGAAGTCTCCTTCGTCCTGCTTGTTGCTGTCATCCGCCGCGCCGCCAAAGGCACCGCCGAACAGCACGTTGGGCAGGGAGCGGTTCATGGCCTTGCACATCACCGCGGTCAGAATCAGGCCGGACGCACCCACCAGGGAGCCGGTGATGATCAGGCCCTGGTTCTGCAGCACGAAACCGGTGGATGCCCCGGCCAGGCCGGAGTAGGCGTTGAGCAGGGCCACCACGACCGGCATGTCGGCGCCGCCGATGGGCTGCACCAGACCGATCCCCAGCAGCAGACACAGCGCCACCATCGCACCCAGGATAACCGGATTGCCGGCGCCCTGGACGATAAAGGTGACACTGGCCGCCAGGACGGCGATCAGGCAGCTCAGGGTGGTCACCTGCCAGAGGCGGTGGTGTTTGGTTTCACCCAGCTTGCCGCGCAGCTTCAGGACCGCCACGCCGGAACCGGTCAGGGTGACCGCGCCGATCAGGATGGACGCCAGGATGGCGATGGACCACCCGATACTGTTATTTGCACCAGAGGCCGTGGCATGCAGCCAGGTGCTGACGGCTACGGCCATGGAGGCCGCGCCACCAACACCATTGAGGCTGGCCACCAGCTCCGGCATCGCGGTCATGGCGGTGGTGCGTGCCAGCCAGACACCGATCGCAGTACCCAGCAGCATGCCGGCAATGATGCCCGCATAGCTGATAATGCCCTGGTTCATGAGGGCCGCGACCACGGCGATCAGCATGCCGAAGGCGGCGATCTGGTTACCGCGGACCGCCGTGGACGGCTTGGTCATTCCCTTGATGCCGAGGATGAAGAGCACCGCGGCCGTCAGGTAGGAAAAATTGATCAATGCAAACATATTCAGCTTTTCCGTTTAAACATATTGAGCATGCGGTCGGTAACCAGAAAGCCCGCCACGATGTTGATGGTGGCGAGGGTGACCGCGACAAATCCCAGGATGCTGGCCAGGGTCGGCGACAGGTCGCCACTGCCGGCACTGATGATGGCACCCACGACGACAATGCCGGAGATGGCATTGGTGCCGCTCATCAGCGGCGTGTGCAGGGTGGGCGGGACCTTGTTGATCAGTTCCACCCCCACGAACAGCGCGAGGATGAAAATGGTGAAGCTCAGAACAAACATTTCCATCAGGCGGTTTCCTCTTCGGGTTCTTCGGTCGCGGCCAGGCCCATGGCCTCGCGCAGGCCTTCGTGCACCACCTGACCCTGATCGGTGACCCGGGTCGCGGCGACGATGTCGTCATCGACCACCGGTGCCAGGCGTCCGTCGCGGGTCATGTTGAGCAGGAAGCCGGTGATGTTGCGGGTCAGCAACTGGGAGGCGTGCACCGGCACCCGGGAGGGATGGTCCACATGGCCGACGATGGTGATGCCGTCGACGTCCACCTTGTCGTTCAGCACGGTGCCTTCCACGTTGCCGCCACGTTCGGCCGCCAGATCCACGATCACGGAACCGCGCTTCATGCGGTGAATCATGTCGCGGGTGATCAGGCGCGGCGACGGTTTGCCCGGGATCGCCGCGGTGGTGATGACCAGATCGGCGCGGGCCACACAGTCGGCCAGCTGCTGGCGCTGCGCGTCATAGAACGCCTCGCTCTGGGCTCCGGCGTAACCGCCTTCACCCTGTTCGGCCTCTTCCGGCACTTCGACTTCGATGAAGTCGGCACCCAGGCTTTCCACCTGTTCCTTCACTTCCGGACGCATGTCGTAGGCTTCCACTACGGCGCCGAGACGGCGCGCGGTGGCGATAGCCATCAGACCGGCCACACCGGCACCCAGCACGAACACCCGCGCCGGATGGATGGTGCCCGCTGCGGTCATCAGCATCGGGAAATAGCGCGGCAGGGCCATGGCGCCGCTGAGGACCGCCCGATAACCACTGATGCCGCCCATGGCGCTCAAGACGTCCATGGTCTGGGCCCGGGTGGTGCGCGGCACAAAATCCAGGGAATAGGTGCGGATGTTGCGCTCGGCCAGCTGACGGACCCGCTCCTGGTTGAACCAGGCATCGAGGATGCAGATCAGCGTGGATTCGGGCTGCATCATGGCAACCTCGTCCTCGCTGGGGGTGCGGACCTTCAGGATGACTTTGGCTTGGCGGTATAGGGAGGCGGCGTCGTCTGCGATGATGGCACCGCAGTTGCGGTATTCGTCGTCAGAAAAATGAGCGGCGCTCCCGGCGCCGCTCTCCACGATGACCTCGTAGCCGGCTTCAAGCAGTTCCGGTACGCCGGATGGTATGATCGCTACCCGATTCTCCCCGGTCTTCACTTCGCGGGGGATGCCAATCAGCATGCGTAAAACTCCTTTGTGTGGTGGATTCGGATTCGTTCAGTCCCAGGGTGCCCAGCGTGAATTCACGCACGTTGCGCAACAGGGCCGCATCCTCCACCAGAGAGCGGCCATAGGACGGGATCAGGGTTTCCAGACGCTCACGGGCCGTGCCTTCGGTCAGTTCCGGCAGGCAGCGTTCGATGACGTCGAGCATGGCGGAAACGCAGGTCGAGGCGCCCGGTGATGCGCCCAGCAGGGCGGCCAGGGAGCAATCCTCGGTGTTCAGCACCTCGGTGCCGAATTCCAGCTTGCCGCGACCTTTCGCGTCAGGCTTGATGATCTGGACCCGTTGACCGGCCTGGCGTAGCTGCCACTGGTCGGCATCCAGTTCCGGAAGGAAGTTGCGCAGCTGATCCAGGCGCGCCTCGCGGGAGCTGAGCGCCTCCTTGATCAGGTATTGGGTCAGGGCCCACTGCTGCATGGCCACGTCAAGCATGGGCTTGAGGTTGTGCGGTTTGACCGAGCCCACCAGGTCGAAGGGGCTGCCACACTTGAGGAACTTGGTGGTGAAGCCGGCAAAGGGGCCGAACAGCAGCGCCGGCTTGCCGTCGATGACCCGGGTATCGAGGTGCGGTACCGACATGGGCGGGGCGCCCACGGGAGCCTTGCCATAGACCTTGGACTGATGTTTCTGGGCCAGCTCTTCGTTTTCGCAGGCCAGCCAGATGCCCGAGACCGGGAAACCGCCGTAACCGCGGGCTTCCTTCACACCGGCCTTCTGCAGTAGCGGCAATGCCGCCCCGCCGGCGCCGATGAACACAAAGCCGGCGTCGACGGTGGTGGTGCCCTGTTCGCCCTTGAGCGTCACCCGCCAGCGCTCGCCTTTTTTGCGCAGCGCGGTCACCGTGGTGCCCAGGCGCAGATCGACATTGTCACGGGCTTCCAGGTGCTCGCCCAGGGATCGGGTCAGGGCACCGAAGTTGACGTCACTGCCATGACCCACCCGGGTCGCGGCCACTTTATCCGTGCCCTGTTCCCCGGCCATCAGCGGCAGCCATTCCTGCAGGGTGGCGGGGTCGGTGGAGAACTCCATCGCTTCGAACAGATGGTGCGCGGACAGGGCCTGGTGGCGCCGGTTCAGGAAATCGATGTCGTCATCGCCGCGCACCCAGCTCAAATGCGGCACGCGATTGATGAAGGTCTCCGGCGATGGCAGGTCCCCTTGCTTGACCAGGGAGCTCCAGAATTGCAGCGAGACTTCGAAACGGGCGTTGATGTCCAGGGCCCGATCGATTTCCACCTCGCCGCCAGGCTGCTGCGGCGTGTAATTGAGTTCGCAGTAGCCGGCATGGCCGGTGCCGGCGTTGTTCCAGGCGTCGGAGCTTTCGCTGGCCAGGCTTGTGGCCTGTTCCACCAGCATGATGCGTCGGGACGGATCGAGCTGCGCCACCAGGGTCGCCAGTGTCGTGCTCATAATTCCGCCGCCGATCAGCAGGATATCGGTTTTTGAGGTCGTCATACCGCAGTCTCCCGGTTAAGTCATGACGGGACGGCGCGTATTGTAGGGGGCTAACGATGACGGAATGATCGAATAATTGAGCTTAAGGTATCGAATTATTCGATGTTTTCGGGGAGATAAAGTCAGCGGGCTCGTGCGCCTTAAGGTTCGCAGTGAACTCGTCTGCCGGTTGTGGACGGGCAAAAAGATAGCCCTGAAATCGCTTGCAACCAAGCTTCATGAGCGCTTGATGCTGTTCGCTTTTTTCGACGCCCTCGGCGATTACTTCCAGGCTCATGGAATCGGCTAACCGTATGATTGTGCGCGCAATGGCTTGGTCATTGCAATTTGTCAGCACGTCTCGGACAAAGCTCTGGTCGATCTTGAGTTGGTCGAGAGGAAGGCGCTTCAGGTAGGCCAGCGAAGAATAACCGGTACCGAAATCGTCCAGGGAAAAACGTACCCCCCGGGTTCGGAGTGAATTCATCTTGTCGACGACCTCATCAACATGCTCAACCAACAGGGATTCTGTTAACTCAAGCTCCAGTTGCCGGGCGGGTGCACCGGTTTTCTCCAGTGTGGCCAGCACTACATCCACGAAGTCGGGTTGATGAAACTGTTTGGCACTGATGTTGATCGCGAGAACAAGATCTCTCGTTATCTTCTCCCGTTGCCACTTTGCCAACTGCCTGCAGGCGGTTTCAACGACCCAATGACCCACTTCCAGTATCAGGCCGCTTTCTTCACAGACTGGAATGAATTGCCCGGGTGAAACGAATCCCCTTTCGGGGTGGCGCCATCGGATCAGTGCTTCTGCCCCCGTGATTCGCCCTATTTGATTGATTTGGGATTGGTAGTGCAGCTCAAATTGTTTTTCTCGGAGGGCCAATCGGATTTCGTTTTCCATTTGCAGCTTTTTTTCCACCGCGAGTTGCATATCGGGGTCAAAAAAGCGAAGGGTGTTCTTGCCGGCGGCCTTGGCCTGATACATGGCGATGTCCGCCTGTTTCAGTATTTCGTCCAATGCGGTTCCGTGATCCAGGAAAAGAGTAATGCCAATACTGGGAGTGCCATTGAATTCGTAATGGGCCAACTGGTAGGGACGCGACAAAGCCAGTCGGATTTTCTCGGCCACTTTTTCGGCCTGTAATGCCGCAGCCGAGCTTTCTTTATCGAGTCCGGCAAGCAATATGACAAATTCATCGCCGCCGATCCGGGCTACGGTATCGCAGTTGCGCACCTGCTCCTTCAGGCGTACCGCCACCTGACACAAATACTCGTCACCGACATGGTGGCCCGCGCAGTCATTGAGATTCTTGAAATTATCCAGATCGAGAAACATCAGCGCGCCGTAAAGCCCCTGACGTGCGGAGGCCTTCATCCTTTGCTGGACCCGATCCAGCAACAGTCGGCGATTGGGCAATCCTGTCAGCACGTCATAATAGGCGAGTCGTTCAATCTCTTCTTCGTGCTGCTTGCGCTCGGTGATGTCTCGAATGACGCCAATAAAAAAACGGCGCTGGTGCATCCAGGTTTCCGAGACCTGCAGTTCCATCGGGAAGAGAGAGCCGTTTTTCCGCTGTCCGGAAAGTTCACGGGGGGTTCCTATGATGCGGGCTTCGTGGGACTGGAGGTAGCGGAAGATGTAGCTGTCATGATTGGAGCGGTGGGGTTCTGGCATGATCATACTGATATTCCGGCCTTCCAGCTCTCCCTCTGCATAGCCGAATGTATTACGGGCAGAGTGATTGGTTGACTGGATGATGCCGCCTTCATCGATCGTCAGGATGGCGTCCACAATGTTGTCGAGGATGGTTTGTGTCCAGGCCGCCTGGTCTTTCAGGGACTCCTGAGAAGCCTTGCGGTCGGAGACTTCATTCAGATAGCCATGCCACAAAACACCCTCTGGGCGTTTTTCCGGAATCGAGACACCCTCCAGCCAATGCAGTTTTCCGTTCTTTCCTAGAATTCGAAACTCTTGGCGCCAGGGAGACAACTGCTCGTGAGACACTTCGATGCTGTGCATCACGCGCTCTACATCATTGGGATGAATCGTATCCAGTATGGGTTGCGCATCTTCACGTACCGTTTGAGCCGAGAGTCCGAAAAGTGATTCCACGCGTTCGCTGACGAAGGGAAACCGCACCTGGTTGTCGTTGGTGACTTCATATTGATAGAGCATGCCCGGTAGCTGGCGGGTGAATTTGTGGAATCGGGCTATGTTTTCTTCCAGCTCCAGTGCCGTGGTTTTGCGCTGCAGCGTACCAGCAATAATGTCGGATACGAGTGCGAACTCTCCGCATAAATTCAGAGTCCAAGGTTTGCAGGTTTGGGTGCGATCGAATGTGATCGTTCCAAGTAGCTCGTTGCCGTGGTTCAGGGGCAGCGCCAGCAACGATTGAATGCCTTGTTCGCGAAGCAGCGTTTGTTGAGCCCGGGCTTCCGGTAACATCTCCGCAGTGTCGTGAATCACAATACAGTTTGATTGGGACAGTCGCTGAAAGAGCCAGGCATATAGGACCCGAGTAAAAGCATGATTGTCAGGCCGTAAAGGGGGAGCTCCTTCTTTGCCCCAGGAATGGGTGTTGCTCCAGTTCTGAGCATTGCCTGGCCCCATAAATATATAGGCTCGATCGGCCTCAATGATGGTCGCAAGTCGCGAGAGGGCGTCTTCTATTCCAGAATCCACATGCTCGTAGGGGATTCGGGCCAGATTGGCGGAAATGGTATTTATCAGTTGATGGAATGTTGTTCTGTTTGTCAATGACTGCGACCTGACCACCGAAAATCTCCCGGAGCAACTTGCTTATAGATGTTATAGAGCGAGCATTTACGCTGTAAAAGCCCTACTTTTTGTATGAGATACGAAAGACTGTCGTTTTTGGACTCACTCATAACCGGTTACTTTGTAACTGATAGGGGAATGATCGAAAACAGCACGAAAAGCGTAAGTTCAGGCAGTTAGACCGATGCTCAAAGAGGTCCGATATGGTGCGAGTCAGAGTTTGGCTATTGGGAGGTGCCTTCGTTGCTGTTGCGTTGGCAGCTTGTTCGTCTATCGATGTAGAGCAGTATGCGACGCGCAAACCCTCCCTGGATCCCAAGAGTTTTTTTTACGGCAAGATCTGCGCCGACGGCATCGTCAAGGACTGGTCGGGGGAGCAGATCCGGCAATTCAATGCCCGCATCCTGGCGAGCTGGGACGAGGCTGGCGTGGGCACCCTGGATGAGGTGTTCCAGTTTGATGACGGCCGGGAGACTCGCACCTGGACATTGACACCAACGGGTGACGGCACCTACCGGGCCAGTGCCGGGGATTTGGTCGAGCCCACCACCATGCGCTTTGCCGGCAACAGCATCCATATGCAATACACCCTGCGTTACGGGGAACCGGATGACACCATCGATCTGGCCATGAACGACTGGATGTATCAGGTGGCCGACGGGGTGGTGATCAACCAGACGCAGATGTCGAAATGGGGGCTGGCGGTGGGCGAAATACTGCTGGTGATGCGCCGGGTCGATGCCGATGTGGCCTGTCTGCCCGGGGAGAACGCCGCCACTCAGGATGTTCCGCAGCGTCCGTCTCCGGCCAGCGGCGGTCTATTCGCCGTTCGCTAGTTTCAGAGACAGGTCTCGGGCGTTTCGCGGTGCGGAGCCTTCGTAATCGTTGTTGAAGAAGACATAGACGGTTTTCACCTTGCCGGTCATGTGTTGGTGGATGTGATCGACGACGGCATCCAGCTCCTTCTCGGTGTAGTCGTGGGCAAACCAATCCTTGACCCCGTGCATGCGGAGGTAGGCAAAGGAGGCGGTGACATGGCCGTGGAAGCTGTCTTTCGGGGAGTCCGCATCGACGATGGCTGCATCGTGGCTGCCCAGCACCGCCAGGGTCTCGTTGTGAATCCAGGCCTGGGCATCGCGGAACTCCACCGCGATGGGATGCTCGCGGGCCGCCACCGTCAGCAAGCGGTCCAGCGCGTGCGGGTCGGCCTCGGTGTGGGGGCCAATCTGCAGCAGCAGCGGGCCCAGCTTTTCCTTTAGATGCGCCGCTGAATTGAGAAAGGTTTCCAGCACCTCCAAACCTTCATCCAGATGCTTGCGATGACTGATCCGCCGCGGCATCTTCAGGACGTACTCAAACCCCTCGGGTGCCTGCTCGTGCCACTTGTCGTAGGTGGAATCGGGGAACAGACGGTAGAAAGTGGCGTTCATTTCCACGGCGGGAAAATGCTCGGCGTAGTACTCCAGCCATTTGCGCTGGGCCAGCTTCTGGGGATAGAAACTGCCGCGCCAGTGGCGATAGTTCCAGCCGGAGGTGCCGACGATGTAGCGGGTGTCCGACTTGGCCATGGTTCCCTCCTGTGATGGCCGGGTGTAAATGTCACCATGGCGGTGGGGAGGGGAGGTTTCAATACTGTCCCCTCCGAGACCGACCTACCGCAAAATCACCAACGGCTTATTCGACGTCTTCAGCATGTTCGTGGTCGTACTCCCCACCAGAAACTGCCGAATCCGCGAGTGCCCATAGGCCCCCATCACCAGCAGGTCGATGTCATGCTCGTCCTGATAGGCGTGCAGGGTCTTTTCCACGTCGCCGGCACGGATCGCCGTGTGCACCTCGCCGCCCAGGGCCTTGAGCATGTCGGCGGCGCGGGTGAGCTGTTCGTGGCGGTCGTTGGTGTCCGGGCCGACATAGACCATGTGCAGGGGAATACCGCGGAAGACCGGGCTGTTGGCCAGCAGTTCCACGCCGTCGAACGCGGTCTTGCTGCCGTCGAAGGCCAGCATGGCGCTGGTCGGTTCCTTCGACTCGTCGGGCACCAGCAGGATCGGACGATGAACGCTGCGGATGACGGTTTCCAGCTGGCTGCCGATGTGAACGTCCCGGTCGGAGCTGCTCTCGCCGTGCAGGCCCATCACCAGCAGGCGGGTCTGCTGTTCGAGGTCGAGCAGGGATTCGGTCAGGTCACCGTGGCGCTGGCGTTGATTCACGTCCTCGATGCCCATGGCCCGCACCCGTTCTTCGGCGTCATTGAGCATGTGGTGGCCGTGTTCCAGGGCCAGTTTCTTGCGTTTCTGGTCCAGTTCCGCCAGTTCGTCCAGCAGGTGTTCGCGGCTGCCCAGGCCGATGTTGCCGGCCAGGTTGGGCTCCACCGGGTAGCGCTCCTGGTCGAGCACGTGGAGCAGGGTCATCGGGGCTTCCATTCTTTGACAGGCCCAGGCGGCGTAATCGCATACCGCCGGCGTGGCGCGGGATCCGTCGATACAGGCAACGACTCGGGACATCTGGGCAGGACTCCTGTTGTTATTGTCTTGGGTCATTTGGGTACGCTCGGTCATGATCAGTGCCCCATCAGCTGGTCGACGGCTTCAGGTTTGTCATGCACGCCAAAGCGGTCAACGATGGTGGCGCTGGCTTCGTTAAGGCCAATTACCTCGACGTCGGCGCCTTCCCGGCGAAACTTGATGACCGCCTTGTCCAGCGCCCCCACCGCGGTGATATCCCAGAAATGGGCACGGCTCAGGTCGATCACGATGTTATCCACCGCTTCCTTGAAATCAAAGGCCGCAATGAACTTTTCCGCGGAGCTGAAGAACACCTGGCCCACCACGTGATAGGTGCGGGTGTCGGTCCGCTCGTCGTATTCCGAGGACACCAGCATGAACTGGCCCACCTTGTTGGCGAAGAACAGCGCGGAGAGCAGCACCCCGGCCAGCACACCAAACGCCAGGTTGTGGGTGGCCACCACCACGATCACCGTCACCACCATGACCACATTGGTGGACATGGGGTGGGATTTCAGGTTGCGGATGGATTCCCAGCTGAAGGTGCCGATGGAGACCATGATCATCACCGCCACCAGCGCCGCCATGGGAATCTGCACCAGCCAGGCATCCAGCACCAGCACCATGACCAGCAGGAAGGAGCCGGCGGTGAGGGTGGAGAGGCGGGTGCGGCCGCCGGATTTCACGTTGATCACCGACTGCCCGATCATGGCGCAACCGGCCATGCCGCCGAGCAGGCCGGCGCCGATGTTGGCAATGCCCTGGCCGCGACACTCGCGGTTACGGTCGCTGGTGGTGTCGGTGAGGTCGTCAACGATGGTGGCGGTCATCATGGATTCCAGCAGACCCACCACGGCCATGCCCAGGGAATAGGGCAGGATGATCATCAGTGTGTCCAGGTTGAGCGGCACGTCGGGCCACAGGAATATCGGCAGGGTATCGGGCAATTCACCCATGTCACCCACGGTGCGGATGTCCAGGCCCAGGAGGATGGATGCAATGGTCATGCTGATGATGCAAACCAGGGGCGAGGGAATGATCCTGCCTATCACTGGCACATAGGGGAACAGGTAGATGATGCCCAGGCCCACGGCCGTCATGGCGTAGACGTGCCAGGTGACGTCGGTCAGCTCCGGCAGCTGGGCCATGAAGATGAGGATGGCCAGGGCGTTGACGAAGCCGGTGACCACCGAACGGGACACGAAACGCATCAGCGACCCCAGCTTCAGGGCGCCGGCGATGATCTGGAAGACCCCGGTCAGTAGCGTGGCGGCCAGCAGATACTGCAGTCCATGGTCTTTGACCAGCGTCACCATCAGCAGGGCCATGGCCCCGGTTGCCGCGGAGATCATGCCCGGGCGACCGCCCACAAAGGCGATGATCACGGCGATACAGAAGGAGGCATACAGCCCCACTTTGGGGTCGACTCCGGCGATGATGGAGAAGGCGATGGCCTCGGGAATCAGGGCCAGGGCCACCACGATACCGGCGAGCAGATCCGCCCGGGTATTGGAAAACCAGTTTTGTTGGATCGATTTCAGCATGGGTGTTCCGGTCAGTTGACTTGCAAACGATGGAGAAAACGGGGTTGGCCGGCTGCCATGGGGCCGGGCCGAAATGGATGTCTAGCGGGCGGTCTCGCTGTTTATGGGGATGGCCGGATCCTGGTAGGGGAGGCCGGTGGGCGCGTGGTAAAGCATCGACATCGGGGTTACAGCGGACTTCCGGTCAAAAGGGCCGCGGATGGTACCAGAGGATGGCGTGAATGGCTATTTTTTGGCCCGAACTCAGGTGGTCGGCACGCCTACGAGGTGTTGCCTCAGCCAGTCGTTCAACTGGGATTCGGGCATGGCGCCACTGAGTCGTGCCACTTCGCGCCCGCCCTGGAACAGGACCAGGGTGGGAATGCTGCGAATGTGGAAGCGGTGGGCCGCGTGTGGTGACTCCTGGGTATGCACCTTGGCAAAGGCCACCTTGCCCGCCCAGTGGGCGGCCGCACGCTTGAATTCCGGCGCCATCACCTTGCAGGGGCCGCACCAGTCGGCCCAGAAGTCCACCAGCACCGGCAGCGAGGATTTCTCGATCACGGTGCTCAGGATGTCGTCAGAAATCTCCGCCACAGCGCCGTCGGCCAGGCGGCGTTTGCAGTCGCCGCACTTGGGTTTGTCGCCAAGTCGGTCCGCCGGTAGGCGGTTGGTCTTGTGGCAATGGGGGCAGACGATCTGGATGGTTTCAGTCATGGCACCTTGCACCGCTCAATGCAGTTATTGTTATCGCCCAATAATGCGCAATTGGCCGGCGCAAGGCAACGGTCGTTTCAGGGGTGCCCGGAGGATTCGGCCAGTGCCGGCGGTGTCTCTTCGGGCGCTTTGCGTCGCCAGAGGGGGTAGGGCATGCCGGCGAGGCGATTGAGGGTGTAGGCCTGAGCCAGCAGCATCATGACCCCGGCCATGAGAATGGGCAGTTGATGCAGATGGGACATGAGCCCCAGGGAAACAATCAATGCTGTGGCGCCCGCCGGCGGGTGCGGTACCCGCAGCCACACCATCATCGCGCCGGTCAGGCCCAGAGAGAAGGCTGCCGCGCCAACCCGTGCCTCATCCACGCCGGCCGCCATGGCCGAGGGGGCATCCAGCAGGCCAAACAGGTACAGGCTGCCGAATCCTGATAACGCGCCGATCAGGTGTCCGCACAGCGTATTGCGCGGCGAGGCCGGCGGTGCCAGCGGAACATGGAAGAGGATGAAGGCGGTCGCACCCAGGGAAGGAAAAATCAGCGCCTCCTGGGTGACCAGGGCTACAAACGAAATCATGGCGATACTGAGTGACCCGTTGACGAAGCTGAAACCGGTCATCACTGCCCGATGGCTGTAGCGCTGCGATAACCGCTCAAGATGCAGGGCCTTGAGAACGCCGGACACCAGTTGCCAGCGGATACGCTCGTGACGGCTCGCCATTGAATCGTCCTGGTTTGATATTGATCAGGTAAAAGAGGTGGGGAAAGTACATTTTTATGGGGGACGATGCAATCGGGGGGATTAACGGTCCTTCCGGGAGAGCAGGCAGCCTGGCGCTTTAGCCGCAAAGCGCCAGGCTGCTGGGGTAAGGCATCAGTCGCCCAGGGGGAACTCGAAGGTACCGTTTACGCTCACCTTGGGTTTCTCGTAGGGCGCTTGCGAGGAGCCCGCATCGGCGGCGCTCGAGGCGGTTCGCATGGCCTGGTAGGCGACCGGTTGACGTGAGGAGATGCCGTGGTTGATGGTGACCCGGGCGGGATTCTCGCAATCCAGTGCCAGCTCCTCGGCGGCCGCCTTGCACTGGTTGAGCGCCTGGCGGATCAGCTGGGCCTCCAGGCTGCGGTAGGCCTTGGTCACCGCCTCGCGCTGGGACATGCTCCAGTCGGCCTTACTGGGTGCGAGCCCACCCGTGATCTGGTAACTCAGGTGCACGCCCTTGGGGCTTTCCAGGGCCATCAATTGATCGATCAGTTCCTGCAGCTGGGTGACCTGTTCCAGTTGGACGGTGAGCGTGGTCGTCGCCCGACGGCCGGTCTCCCCCTTCGGCTCGCGATAGGGACCGACGCCGCTGTTACTGGTGCGGACTGACTTAACCAGCCCCTGGTGCTGACTCAGGACGTCCTTGGCTTTCTCCAGAAACGCGTCCCGCATCTTGACCGCCCGTTCCCCGGCGTTCTTGTGCTCACTCTCGGCAGAGGAAGGCACCTGGGCGTCCACGGTCAGGTTGAGATCCGGGGTAAAGGCTTCGATGTACTGCTCGTCGCTCAACGTGATCTGATAGGTGCCAGCCTGTGCCCCCAGCGGCAGCCCCAGGGCAGCGAGCATCAGGCCGGCAATCAGTCCCTTGTGGCATGACATGGCGTGTCTCCTTGGTCGCCGGATTGGATCAGCCCATCCAGACTACGCCAATTCGGGATGCCGGGCCCATGACAGTTTGTTGAGATTCCTAGCGAACCCCTCGCGCAGGGGTGTGGCTATCAAGCACGTCGACGTAGTTGGCCCGCTCGAATTCCGCCGGATTCTGGGCATGACTTTGGCAAACACTGCCCTTCAGTTGCTCTACCGACTGGTATTCATGTTCCTCCATCCAACGGTGCAGGTCCGTCAGCACCTGCCCCAGATGCGCGGGGCCCCGCTCCAGCAGCACATGGCAGAACTGCACCACATCGGCGCCCACCAGCAACGCCTTGAGCGTCTGGCGATGATCCTGAAATCCCCCGGTGGCCGCCAGTGACAACCCGACCTGGGGCCGCAGCAGGCCTATCCAGCGAATGCGCAACAGGCTCTCCGCTGCCGAGGAGGGGTGGATGCGGGGCACCAGGGCCAGACTCTCCAGGTCGAGATCCGGCTGGTAGAAACGGTTGAACAGGGACACGCCCTGGGCGCCGCAGGCTTCGAGCTGCTTGACCATGTACGCCACGGAGGACAGCTGCGAACTCAGCTTGACCGTGACCGGAATGCGTACCGTACCGCGCACGTGCCGGAGCAGATCCAGGTAGCGGGCTTCCACGGCCGCGGCGGATTCGTCGGCATCGGCCGCGACAAAGTAGACATTCAGTTCCAGGGCATCGCAGCCGGCCTGCTCCAGATCCCGGGCGTGGTCCAGCCAGCCCTCATCGGTGACGCCGTTGAGGCTGCCGATGACCGGGATATCCAGGGCCGCCTTGTAGCGCTGGATGCGCTCCAGATAGCGGTCCAGGTGGCTGACATACTCCTCACCGGCTTCGGGCAGGAAGGTGTCGGCTTCGGCATGGCCGATGTCCTGCTGATCGAGAAACCGGTGCAGCATTTCCTGTTCGGCGACCACTTCCTCCTCGAACAGCGAGGGCAGCACCAGGGCCGCGGCGCCGGCATCCTCCAAGCGTCGGGCCATGTCGAAATCCCCGGTCAGGGGGGACGACGAGGGCACCAGCGGATTCTTGAGATCCAGTCCCAGATAACGCGTGCTCAGGTCAATCATTGCTCTGCTCCTCGGCGCTGTCCGGGTCGATCGGTTCGCCCACCCATTTCAGGTCCTCCTCCCAGTCCAGTCCCGCCATCTGCCGGTAGCGGTCGAAGCGCTCATTGACCTCTTTCTGGGCGGCGTCGAGCAGCTGCTGGGCACGCTCGGGATGCGAGCGCCAGAGCATGTTGAAGCGGGTTTCGGTCTTCATGTAATCGCCGTAGGGGATAGACGGCGGTTTGGAATCCAGATGCAGCGGATTGGCGCCCTCCCGCGCCTTGCGAGGATCGTAGCGGAACAGGGGCCAGTGACCGCTGTTGACGGCCAGGTCCTGCTGGCGATGGTTGTTGGCCAGGTCCACCCCGTGGGCGATGCAGGGGGAGAAAGCAATGATCAATGACGGCCCCGGATAGGCCTCCGCTTCGAGGAACGCGTGTAAGGTCTGAACGTCCTTGGCGCCGTAGGCCACATGAGCGACAAACACATTCTCATAGGCCATGGCGATGCGGGCCAGGTCCTTCTTGGCGGTGGGCTTGCCGGCGGCAGAGAACTTGGCCACCGCGCCCCGGGGCGTGGCCTTGGAGGTCTGTCCGCCGGTGTTGGAATAGACCTCGGTATCCAGTACCAGGATGTTGACGTCCATACCGGAAGCCAGCACGTGATCGAGGCCGCCATAGCCGATGTCGTAGGCCCAGCCGTCGCCGCCGATAATCCAGACGCTGCGTTTGCAGAGGCTGTCGGCGAGGGTTTCCAGCCGGCGGGCGAGGGGCGAGTCGATGGACCCCAGGGCCTCCTTCAGGCGAGCCACCCGTTCGCGCTGCTCATGGATGCCCGGTTCATCGGACTCGTCGGCGGTGCGCAGGGCTGCGACCAGTTCCGGATCCAGCTTGCCCTCCAAAGCCTGCAGCAGATCGAGGGCCTGCTGCTTCTGCTGGTCCGAGGCCACCTTCATGCCGAGGCCGAACTCGGCGTTGTCCTCGAACAGGGAGTTGTTCCAGGCCGGTCCGCGCCCTTCGGCGTTGTGTGCCCAGGGGGTGGTGGGCAGGTTGCCGCCGTAGATGGAGGAACAGCCGGTGGCGTTGGCCACCAGCATGCGGTCGCCAAAGAGCTGGGAGGCCAGCTTGATGTAGGGTGTTTCGCCACAGCCGGAGCAGGCCCCGGAGAACTCGAACAGCGGCTCCAGCAGCATGCTGCCCTTCATGGTGGTGACCTTGGCCTCGCGGCGGTCCCAGTCGGGCAGGCCGAGGAAGAAATCCCAGTTGGCCTTCTCCTGCGCCCGTAGGGGTGGCTGGGCGGCCATATTCAGAGCCTTGTGATTGGATTGGGCTTTGTCTCTTATCGGGCAGATATCGACGCAGAGGCCGCAACCGGTGCAGTCTTCCGGCGCCACCTGGTAACTGATATGGACGCCCTCAGGATAGTCCTTGCCCTTGATCTGCACGTGTTTGAACGTAGGTGGCGCGTTCTTGGCCAGGGTCGCGTCAAAGGCCTTGCTGCGGATGACGCCGTGGGGGCAGACGAAGGCGCACTTGCCGCAGTGGGTGCACAGGTCGGTGTCCCAGACCGGGATCTCCAGGGCCAGGTTGCGCTTTTCGAAGGCCGCGGTGCCCGAGGGGTAGGTGCCATCCGCGGGCAACTGACTGACCGGGATTAAATCGCCGTGACCGGCAATCATTCTGGCGGTCACCTCGCGCACGAAATCCGGGGCCTGCGGATCCAGGGTCCAGGTCTCAACCGGGGTATCGGTGACCGCATCGGGCACAGTCACTTCCTGCAGCGCCGCCAGGGTCTGGTCGATGGCACGGAAGTTGGTGCGCACGATATGCCGGCCTTTGCGACCGTAAGTTTTTTCCACCGCCTGCTTGATCTGGTCGATGGCTTCTTCCCGGGGCAGCACGCCGGAGATGGCGAAGAAGCAGGTCTGCAGGATGGTGTTCACGCGCCGCCCCATGCCGGCGTTCTCGGCGATGGCGTAGGCATCGATGACATAGAAGCGCAGGCGCCGGTCGATGATCTGCTGCTGGATCCTGCGGGGCAGGGTCGCCCAGACCTGATCCGCTGGCGCCGGTGAATTGAGCAGAAACACCGCCTCGTCCGCGGCCTTTTCCAGCACGTCGTACTTTTCCAGAAACACCGTCTGGTGGCAGCCCACGAAATCCGCCTCGCCGGCCCCGATCAGGTAGGCCGAGCGGATGGGCTGGGGCCCGAAACGCAGGTGGGAAACCGTCATGGCACCGGATTTCTTGGAGTCGTAGACGAAGTAGCCCTGAGCGTGCTGGTCGGTCTGCTCGCCGATGATCTTGATGGAGTTCTTGTTGGCGCTGACGGTGCCGTCCGAGCCCAGGCCGTAGAACACCGCCTGGAAGGTGGCGCTGTTGGCGTCGGTGCGGAAGCTCGAGTCCCAGGCCAGACTGGAGCCGGTTACATCGTCCTCGATACCCAGGGTGAAGTGATTGCGTGGGGCCGGCTTTTGCAGCTCGTCGAACAGGGCTTTGACCATGCCGGGGGTGAATTCCTTCGAGCCCAGGCCGAAGCGACCGCCGATCACCCGGGGCAGTTGCGCCAGATGGCCCTCGCTGAAGGCTTCCAGCAGGGTGGTCGAGACGTCCTTGTAAAGCGGTTCACCTTCTGCGCCGGGCTCTTTGGTGCGATCCAGCACGGCTATCGCGTTGACGGTGTCGGGCAGCTCCTCCAGAAACGCCTGAGCTGACCAGGGCCGGAAAAGGCGTACTTTCAGGACGCCGACTTTTTCGCCGTGGCCCGCCAGATGTTCGGCCACTTCCTCAAGCGTTTCGCAGGCAGAGCCCATGGCCAGAATGACGCGCTCGGCTTCCGGGTGCCCCACATACTCGAACAGGTCATAGCGGCGCCCGGTGAGCTGATGGAAACAGTCCATGGCCGATTGCACGACGGCCGGAAAGTCCCGGTACCAGGGGTTCACCGTTTCACGGGCCTGGAAGAACACGTCCGGGTTCTGCGAGGTGCCACGCACCACCGGATGCTCCGGCGACAGCCCCCGTCTGCGATGGGCGGCAATGGCCTCGTCGTCGAGCATGGCGGCGATCACATCTTCGGGCAGGGCCTCGACCCGGGCGATCTCATGGGAGGTGCGGAAACCATCGAAAAAGTGTACCAGCGGTACCCGACCCTTAAGGGTGGCCGCCTGGGCGATCAGCGCCATGTCCATGACTTCCTGGACGCTGTTGGCCCCCAGCATGCCGAAGCCGGTGCTGCGGGCAGCCATGATGTCGGAGTGGTCGCAGAAGATGGACAGGGCCTGGGATGCCACCGCACGCGTGGCCACATGGAACACGGTGGGCGTCAGTTCGCCGGCTATCTTGAACATGTTGGGCAGCATCAAAAGCAGCCCCTGGGAGGCGGTGAAAGTGGTGGTCAGCGCGCCGGTCTGCAGGGCACCGTGGATGGCGCCGGCCGCACCGCCTTCGCTCTGCATCTCCACGATGCGGGGGACATGGCCCCAGAGATTGGTCTGGCCGCGGGCGGACCAGGCATCGGCATGCTCGCCCATGGGCGAGGCCGGGGTGATCGGATAAATGGCAATAACTTCGTTGGTCTGGTGCGCGACCCGTGCCGCAGCCTCGTTGCCGTCGATGGTTAGAAAACTGGCCATGCCCTCTCTCCCTGCTGATGCAATTTCCCTTTTTACGCCCCCGAAGAATAAGGCGTTTTGATCTGAAACAGGGTTGGGCACGAAAGCTGAAAACAGGCGTGGAACACGGTGGCCTGGCCCGATCCGGGGAACACCGGAGTTGAAAAATACGGCGTCTGTCCCGAAGTTGTTAATAAAGTAGTTCGCAAGCTAAGGAGGTTGCAGTGACTCAGGAGGTGCAGCAAACGGAGGAGAACACGCAGAACGAAGCACCCTGTACCATGTCGTACACGGGGGAAAGCCACTCCCCCAAAACCCTGCTGGCCGGGACCTCGGGCAACATCATGGAGTGGTACGACTTCGCCCTTTATGGCTTCCTGGCGCCGATCCTGTCCAAGCTGTTTTTCCCGTCCGATAATGAATTGGCCTCACTCATCGCCACCTACGGCGTGTTCGCCGCCGGCTTCGTGATGCGGCCACTGGGTGGCCTGATCTTCGGCTACATCGGCGACCGCTTCGGCCGCGCGGCGGTACTCAAGATATCCATCGGCACCATGGGCGCGGCAACCACGGCACTGGGCCTGCTGCCGACTCACGCCCAGGCAGGGGTCTGGGCAACCGTGCTGCTGGTCACAGTGCGCATGTTCCAGGGGCTGTCCGTGGGGGGCGAATTCAGTGGCTCGGTCACCTACATGGTAGAAACATCGCCGCTGCACCGGCGCGGACTCTCCGGCAGCTGGGCCAACTTCGGCAGCATGATCGGCACCCTGCTGGGCTCGAGCCTGGCGGCGCTGGTCACCAGCGTGATGGCACACCAGCAGGTTCTGGACTGGGGCTGGCGAATGCCATTCCTGTTCGGTGGGATCATGGGCATCGCGGCGTTCTTTCTGGTGAAAGAGATCGGTACCAGCCCTCATATGGGGCACCACCAGCGGCAGCACGAAAGCGACAATCCCCTCAAGGAGGTGCTGACCCGCAATCGCCGGGAAACGATCCTGGCGGTGCTGTTTGCCTCCGGCTACGGCATCTTCTTTTACATTCCCCTGGTCTATCTGCCCAGCTACGCCAATGAAGTGGCGAACCTGGCCAATGACCTGACGCTGCAAATCAACTCGGCCGGCATTGCCCTGGCGCTGCCCCTGATTCCCCTGGGCGGTTGGCTATCCGACCACCTGATGCGCCGGCGTACCCTGCTTATTCTGGCCTTTGCCGTGGCCACGGTGGTGGCCTGGAGTCTGTTCACGCTGATCGACAACGGTGTCTGGGGGCTGGTGGCGGCCCAGTTCGCCTTCGTTGCGATCCTGGCCATTCCCCTGGGGGCTGCACCGGCCATGCTGGTTGAGCTGTTTCCGGTGCAGGACCGTCTCACCGGTTATTCCCTGGCCTACAACCTGGGGCTGGGTGTGGCTGGCGGTACTGCGCCGATGATCGCCACCTGGCTGATTTCCTACACCGGGCACGACCTGGCGCCGTCCTGGTATCTGGCGGCGGCGACGTTGTTGTCGGCGGTGGCGCTTTATCTGATGCAGGATCGCAGTCGGGAGATGTTGCGGTGATGGGGCTTGCTTCAGATGGGATGAGGGGCCGCATTGCGGCCTTGCCTCCTGTTCAGAGCCCGGCAAAGATTTGACTGCAGTCGCGAGTCTTCCCCTGCCTGAAGCGATGAATGTCTCAATATATAGACAAATGTCGGGTTTTTAGTCAGGATGTCTATATATTGAAACATTTTGAGATGGGTGGCGATGGCTACTGACTTACGCAAACTTGGGCAAACCATTGCGCAAAGAAGAAAGCAGGCTGGAATCAAAACACAGGAAACACTTTCTGGGCGAACTGGCGTCACCAGAACCCGTATCTCCGCTATGGAGCAGGGCAAGTTCCATGGCAGGCTAACGGATCTTTTGAAAGTGCTGGATGCCCTGGGGCTGGAGCTCGATCTTAAAGTCTCCGAGCGTCCGGTCTTTGAAGACCTGAACGAGTTGTTCCCTGATGACGAAGACTAATCGCATCGATAAGGTTACGGTCGTCGCGAATGACAAGCACGCTGGCCAGCTGTTAAAAGGTCCTCAATTTGAGTTCAGCTACGACGGCAAGGCAACCGAGGATGCGGCCATATCCCTCGTGATGCCCGTGCGCAAAGAAGCTTATCGCTCCAATACGTTGCCGCCCATTTTTGAGATGAATATCCCCGAGGGTTACCTCCGGCAGAGAATATTCGAGCGATTTCGTAAGCACTACAAAGTCGACGAGATGTTCTTTTTGGCTTTGCAGGGCGACGGCGGCATTGGGCGCCTTCGTTATCGTTCCGATTTGGTGACGCAGCGGGCGGACGGCGGTGTGACGCTTTCGGAGCTCGTTGAATCAGAGCAGTCGCAGGCGCTTTTCGAGAATCTTATTGAGCGGTATATCACCTCCACCACCATAGCAGGTGTGCAGCCCAAGATTGTGGTTCCCGAGAGCGCCGATCCGGGTAAGGCGGTGATCAACTTACCGCAACTTATCGTGAAGGCGGCGGGTGATGAGTTCCCCGGGCTCGCTATCAATGAATTTGTCTGCATGTCTATCCTCCAGGATGCAGGATTGAAAACACCTGAATTCTACCTTTCGGTGGATCAGCAGCTTTTTATCATGCGGCGGTTTGATCTGACCGGGGATGGCGTACCCATGGGTATGGAGGATTTTTGTGTTCTCACAAACAGGTCCGCTGACGACAAATACCACAGTTCTTACGAACAAGTCGCGAAAGCCATTAGGTTGTTCAGTTCACAACCGGCTCAGGATTTGGAAGACTTTTTTCTGAGCCTGAGCTTGTCCATCCTCCTGGGCAATGGCGATGCGCACCTGAAGAATTTCGCCGTGCTCTACGAGGCGCCCGGTAGTCCGGTCAGGTTGTCACCCTGGTACGACGTTGTGAACACAACCGTCTACCAGCTGAATGATCCACTGGCTCTCAAGCTCAACAAAACCAAAGACTATCCCCACCGAGGCGGGATGGTGGGCTTTGGTACGGCGCATTGTCGACTCACGCAAAAAAAGGCCAATGAACTCATAGAGCTTGCGATAAGTGCCGTCGAAAGAGGCCTGGAGAAATATGGCGACCTGATCGATCAAGTTCGTTTTGCTGACGACTTCTCCGACAGGACGATGCGTGGGGAAATCGAAAAGGGTATTGAGCGCCTTAAACAGCCTGAAAAAGCCAGAGTCAAAATCCCGGGTCTGAAAAAGCCCAAACGGGCACGTTGAGATATGTGCCTCTTATGCTTAACGGCGGCCTAGCACCTTTGGCCTTTTTTTATTGCGTCCCGGCATTCTCTTCGCCTGGTGGGCTCGAACCTTAGGAACTCAATGGACTGGGGAGTGGGAGTCGCCCGCCCGATAGGATTATTCGGCCGCGTTGCGGCCTCACCCCTTCGGGGCCGTCGTCACTGCGTTCCGACGTTCTCTCCGCCTGCTGCGCAGGCTCCGAGTCGAACCGTAGGTTCTGCATCGGCCACCGAGCAGACCAGAGTTCCATAAAAAAGCCCCGCTCTTGGCGGGGCTTTTTTATGGAATATGGCCCGCCCGATAGGATTCGAACCTATGACCTCTGCCTCCGGAGGGCAGCGCTCTATCCAGCTGAGCTACGGGCGGAAAACCTGGGTTTTGGGGCGTCCCTGGGGGTACGTCCAAATCAGGGCGCCAATGATAATTCCGTCACGGTCCAATGTCCAATTTTCAGCGGGGTTGTTTTTGGGCGGTGTTGATCGGATTTTTAACAAATGGAAACCCGAAATTGACCAAACAGGCTTGCAAGCGCGATCGCAAATGATAATAATTGTCATGTAGATCATTGAGAGGTGCAGCCATGTACGTTTGCCTTTGCCATGGGGTCACTGACCGGGAAATTCGCCAGGCGGCCGAAGACGGTTGCCAGAGCATGCGCCAGCTCGGTAAGGAGCTGGGTGTGGGGCGTCAGTGTGGGCGTTGTGCCTCGACCGCGCGGGATATCCTGCGCGAGTGCCGCAGTGAAGAGCACCTGAGTCTCGCCAATCTGCTGGCGCAACCTGCCTGATTTCAATCCTGTCTTTCCCGCTTTTCCTTGCCTTGTCCACGACCGGGTGGCTACGCTGGGAGGCTCAGCAAGTCACGGGCGTTCAGACATCTGAACGCGTGAATGAATGACCGATGAGTTAAGGAGAGTGCTGTGAAAGGGGACAAGAAAGTCGTCCAATATCTGAATCAGGTGTTGGGGAACGAACTCACCGCGATCAACCAGTACTTCCTCCACGCCCGCATGTACGACAACTGGGGGCTGGACCACCTGGGCAAGAAGGAATACGACGAATCCATCGATGAGATGAAACATGCGGATCAGCTGATCGAGCGGATTCTGTTTCTGGAAGGCCTGCCCAATCTGCAGGATCTCAACAAGCTGCTGATTGGCGAAGACGTGAAGGAAATGATCGAGTGTGATCTCAAGCTTGAGAAGACGGCCCACACCACCCTGAAAGAGGGTGTGGCGTATTGTGAGTCGGTGCAGGACTATGCTTCGCGGGATCTGTTGGCGGATATTCTGGCCAGTGAAGAGGAGCATATCGACTGGCTGGAAACCCAGCTGGAAATGATCGATCGCATGGGGCTGCAGAATTACGTGCAGCTGCAGTCCAGCAGCGCTTCCTGAATTTTCGAGGCCCGGCGCCACAGCCGGGCCCCGTTCCCATCTTACCGTTACGACATCCTCCGTTTTCCTGCCCCCCGAAATCCGTACAATAGGCGCTTTCACCGACAACCTCACAAGGAGAGCGCCGTGGCATACAGCTGCTTCAAGGCCTACGACATCCGGGGTCGCGTCCCCGACGAACTGAATGAAGAGCTGGCCGAACGGATTGGCCGGGCCTATGTGGCCATTACCGGCGCCGATAAAGTGGTGGTGGGGTACGACATCCGCGAATCGTCTCCAGCCATCACCCAGGCCCTGAGCCGTGGCCTGCAGGCCGCAGGGGCGGACGTCTACGACATCGGCCTGTGCGGCACCGAGCAGATCTACTTTGCCACCAGCCATTTCAAGATGGACGGCGGCATCATGGTGACCGCCAGCCATAACCCCAAGGATTACAATGGCATGAAGCTGGTGCGGGAGGAATCCAAACCCATCAGCAACGACACTGGCCTGCGCAGCATCCACGACCGCCTCGACCAGCCCTTCCACGACGCCGCCGAGCCCGGCGCCTACCAGACCCTGGATGCCGAGACGGCCTACATCGAGCACCTGCTGGGCTATATCAATCACGACGATCTCAAGCCGCTGACCATTGTCTCGAATGCCGGCAATGGTGGCGCCGGCCGGGTGATCGATCGCCTCGAAGGCAAATTGCCGTTCAAATTCGTGAAGCTGCAGAACGACCCGGACGGCAGCTTCCCCCACGGCGTGCCCAATCCGCTGCTGGAAGAGAATCGCGCGGTTACCGCCGATGCCGTGCAGGCCAATGACGCCGATATGGGGATTGCCTGGGACGGGGACTACGACCGCTGCTTCTTCTTCGACGAGAACGGCCGTTTCATCGAGGGCTACTACATCGTCGGCCTGCTGGCGGACCAGTTCCTGCGCAAGTATGGCGGTGGCAAGATCATCCACGATCCACGCCTGATCTGGAACACCATCGAGCTGGCCGAAGCCGCCGGTGGTACCCCCATCGAGAGCAAGACCGGCCACGCTTTCATCAAGGAGCGCATGCGCGCGGAGGACGCCATCTACGGCGGCGAAATGAGTGCCCACCACTACTTCCGTGACTTCGCCTACTGCGACAGCGGCATGATCCCCTGGCTGCTGATTGCCGAGCGCATCAGCCAGAGCGGCAAGAGCCTGTCGCAGCTGATCGACGAGCGTATCGAACGCTTCCCGGCCAGCGGCGAGATCAATCGCACCATCGCCGATCCGGCCAAGGTGATCGAGGCCATCGAGGAACGCTATGCGCCCATCGCGGAGGACGTCAGCCATGTGGACGGCCTCAGCGTCGCTTTCGAGGACTGGCGCTTCAACCTGCGCATGTCCAACACCGAGCCGGTGGTGCGCCTGAACGTGGAATCACGTGGTGATCGTAAGCTGATGGAAGCGCGCACCGAAGAGTTGCTGGATTTGATGGACAAGCTCAACGCGGGCTGAGCCTGGGATTCCATTGTCACATCCCCTCACCCCTAGCCCCTCTCCCGCAAGGGGAGAGGGGAACAAAGGCCTTACACGTTGGCTATTCGGAAAGGAGCAATCCTTTCGAGCGTCCAACGCCACAAAACTGATTTAAATCAATTTTATAGCCAATAGGCCCGGTGACCTATTGGCGCCGCTTTATCGAGTCATTATTATGTTTTCTTAATTGACCCGCCCCCGCCCCGACACAGGGAGGCCCCCAGCCATGCCGAGTCGTTTTCGCCGTCAGACCTGGCACCGTTGCTTGTCCTTTTTCCGTGTCAGCGCGTTGCGCCGCGAGTTGGCGCTGGTGCTGCTGCTCAAGCTGGCGGTACTCATCCTTATCAAGAACCTCTTTTTCTCGCCGCCCAATGAGGCCAAACCCGGTCCGGACGGGCTTGAACGCCGTCTGTTTGAGTCCACCCGGGTGGAGGCGGCGCCTTTGTCATCCCTTTCGTCCCTGTCCCTAACCCTTCCCGAGGAGTACCGCCATGGTTGAAGAAGCTGTCGACCTGTCGCGGCTGCAGTTTGCCGTGACCGCCATGTACCACTTCCTGTTTGTGCCGCTGACGCTGGGGCTGGCGTTTATCCTGGCGATCATGGAGTCGGTCTATGTGATGACCGGCAAGCAGATCTACAAGGACATGACCAAATTCTGGGGCAAGCTGTTCGGCATCAACTTTGCCCTGGGGGTGACTACCGGGATCACCATGGAATTCCAGTTCGGTACCAACTGGTCCTACTACAGCCACTATGTGGGGGACATCTTCGGAGTGCCGCTGGCCATCGAGGGGTTGATGGCCTTTTTCCTGGAGTCCACCTTCATCGGCCTGTTCTTCTTCGGCTGGGATCGCCTGACCCGGGTGCAGCACCTGGCGGTCACCTGGCTGGTGGCGCTCGGCTCCAACCTGTCGGCGTTGTGGATCCTGATCGCCAATGGCTGGATGCAGAACCCGGTGGGGGCGGAGTTCAACTTCAACACCATGCGCATGGAAATGACCAGCCTGGCCGACCTGTTCTTCAACCCGGTGGCCCAGGTGAAATTCGTGCATACGGTGGCGGCCGGCTACGTGACCGGGGCCATGTTCGTGCTCTCCATCAGCGCCTGGTATTTGCTGCGCAAGCGGGATGTGGCCTTTGCCCGGCGGTCGTTTGCGATTGCCTCCAGCTTTGGTCTGGCTGCCGTTCTGTCGGTCATCGTGCTGGGGGATGAAAGCGGTTACCACCTGGGGGATGTCCAGAAAACCAAGCTGGCGGCGGTCGAGGCGGAATGGGATACCCATGAGCCGCCGGCCTCTTTCACCCTGTTCGGAATCCCCGACCAGGAAAATATGGAAACCGACTATGCCATCCGCATCCCCTGGGTGATGGGGCTGATTGCCACACGCTCGGTGGACGAGCCGGTCATCGGGATCAAGGACCTGATGGTGGAGCATGAAGCGCGGATCCGTTCCGGCATGGATGCCTACGGGTTGCTGCAACGGCTCCGTAATGGCGAGGATTCCCCGCAGACGCGCGCCGCCTTCAACGAGGTCAAGAATGACCTGGGTTACGGGCTACTGCTCAAGCGTTATACCGAGAATGTCACCGATGCCTCCGAAGCGCAGATCCAGCAGGCGGTGCAGGACACCATCCCCAAGGTCTGGCCGCTGTTCTGGTCGTTCCGGCTGATGGTAGGGGCCGGCTTCTTCATGCTGCTGGTGTTCGGGCTGTCGTTCTGGGCCTCGGCCAAGCATCAGATCGCCCAGAAGCGCTGGTTGCTGCGGATGGCGCTGTTCAGCCTGCCGTTGCCCTGGATTTCCTGTGAGGCGGGCTGGTTTGTCGCGGAATACGGTCGCCAGCCCTGGTCGATCGCCGAGGTGCTGCCCACCTATCTGTCCGCCTCCAGCATCACGCCGACCGATGTGTGGATGAGCCTGGCGGCGCTGATCGGCTTCTACACCCTGCTGCTGGTGGCCGAGATGTACCTGATGATCCGTTTTGCCCGCCTGGGGCCGAGCAGTCTCAAGACCGGGCGCTATCACCACGAACAGTCAGCCACTGCCGAACAGGCCGGTTAAGGAGTCCATCATGGAATACGAAGTACTCAAGTTGATCTGGTGGGTTCTGATCGGGGTTCTGCTGATCGGTTTCGCCATCACCGACGGTTTCGATATGGGGGCGGGCGCGCTGTTGCCCTTCCTGGGCAAGACCGACAGCGAGCGGCGGGTGATCATCAACACCGTGGGGCCCCACTGGGACGGTAACCAGGTCTGGCTGATCACGGCCGGGGGTGCCATCTTCGCCGCCTGGCCGGTGGTCTATGCCACGGCTTTCTCGGGGTTTTACTGGGCCATGCTGTTGACGCTGTTCGCGCTGTTCTTCCGGCCGGTCGGTTTCGACTACCGCAGCAAGATCGACGATCCGCGCTGGCGTCGGGCCTGGGACTGGGGGCTGTTTGCCGGTGGCGCAGTGCCGCCGATCATTTTCGGGGTGGCTTTTGGCAACCTGTTGCAGGGGGTGCCCTTCCATCTGGATGAGGTGATGCGCTCCTACTACACCGGCAGTTTCTGGCAGCTGCTCAACCCGTTTGCCCTGTTGGCCGGCGTGCTGTCGCTGCTGATGATTGTCAGTCATGGGGCTGTGTGGCTGATGATGAAGGCCGACAAAGTGGTGGCCGAGCGGGCCCGGGCCGTTGCCGTGCTGGCCGGTTTTGGGGTTCTGGTGCTGTTTGCCCTGGCGGGCCTGTGGGTGGCCTTTGGGCTGGACGGTTTCCGCGTGACCGCCATGCCGGATCACAATGCGGATATCAATCCCCTGAACAAGGAGGTGATAACGGCGACAGGCGCCTGGCTCGACAACTACAGCCGTTACCCCTGGATGCTGGTAGCACCTGTCCTGGGCCTGGCGGGCGCGCTGGGTGTGGCGTTGGCGGCGATGCGCCGCTCCGGCGGGTGGGGTTTTCTGGCCAGCTCGCTGATGCTGGCGGGCATCATCATGACCGCGGGGTTCTCGCTGTTCCCGTTTGTCATGCCGTCCAGCACCGTTGCCGCCAGCAGTCTGACAGTCTGGGACGTGACTTCCAGCCACAAGACCCTGCAGATCATGTTTGTGGTCTGCCTGATCTTCGTGCCGATCGTGCTGGCCTACACCATCTGGTCCTACGTGAAGATGTGGGGACGGGTGGAGGTCGATTACATCGAGAAGAATTCCACGTCCAGCTACTGAAGAGGAAAAACGGTTATGTGGTATTTCACCTGGATCTTGGGCGTACTGCTGGCGTGTAGCTTCGGCATCGTCAATGCCATGTGGCTGGAGGCGACCGAGGATATGGATCGAGAGCCAGAGGAGTAGGGCTGGAACCCCCGCAGCGGCAAGGGCGATTTATTCCGCCGGGCTGCCAGGCCATCCATGGCCTGGCAGCCCTACCGTGACATCCCTGTCACTGCTCCATAAATCACCCTTGCCCCTGCTGACGGCTCAGCTTGGGGGTGTCTATGCTTTTTCTCGAGCAGGCGGCGCCATGAACTCCGGCCCCACCGGGTCCTTGATGTGTTCGTCGAGGATCCGGTCGATTTCCTTCATGGCGTCTTCGTCAATGTGCCAGCCCTCGATCTCGTCCACCGGATCCAGCTGTTCCGGGCGGCGGGCGCCCCACAGGGCCGTGGTGACGCCGGGGCGGTCCAGCAGCCAGCGCAGGGCCAGCGCCAGCACGCTCTTGCTGTAGTTTTCCTCCGCCAGTCGCTTGAGAGCCTCCACGGCATTCAGGTACTGCTTGAATCGTTCGCCCTGGAATTTGGGATCGACATTGCGCAGGTCGTCCCCCTCGAAGGTGCGGTCTTCATGCATCCGGCCACTCAGCATCCCCCGGCAGAGGCCGCCGTAGGTGATGGTGCCGATGCCGTGCTGGCGGCAGTAGGGCAGGATGCCGGATTCAATCTGGCGTTCGAGGATGTTGTAGGGGGGTTGCAGGCTGTGCAGCGTGGCGTGCTGGCGGAACTGGTTCATCTGCTCGGCGCTGAAGTTGGATACGCCGATCGCCCGGATCTTGCCGGCATTGAGCAGACGCTCCATGGCCCGCGCGGTTTCGTCCATGGGCACGCGGGGGTCCGGCCAATGGATCTGGTAGACGTCGATGTAGTCGGTCTGCAGCCGCTTGAGGGAATCTTCCACTTCCTTTTCGATGCGGTCGGCCGAGGCATTGCGCCACACCTTGTTGGCCTCGGCGTCCCATTCCAGGGCCACCTTGGTACACAGGGTGACGTTCTCGCGCCGGTTGCCTTCGGCCAGCGCCCGGCCGACCAGCTCTTCGGAACGGCCAAAGCCGTATACCGGTGCGGTATCCACCAGAGTGATGCCCTTGTCGACCGCAGCCTGGATGGCGGCGATGGACTCCTTCTCGTCCGTGCCGCCCCACATCCAGCCACCAATGGCCCAGGTGCCCAGGCCGATACGGGAGACTTCCAGACCCGATTCACCCAATTGCTCAGTTTCCATGGCAATGCCTCCTTTGCGATTTTGAACGGAAATGTTCGTCTGCGGGTGTTCTTCTTAATACATGCGCGTTCTTGGCCAATTTTCAACATCGGTGTGGTTCAACGTGGCCGCTGGAGTCCTGGGATTTTTGCGTTTCACGTTGGACGTTCGACGTTTCACGTTAAAAAGGCTTGACCACGTTGCAGGGGGCCGCACGCTGATTGCCGACGTCCAACGTCCAACGTCCAACGTCCAACGTCCAACGTCCAACGTCCAACGTCCAACGTCCAACGTCCAACGTCCAACGTCCAACGTCCCTCACAACCAGTTCGCGATCATCACCCCGATCCCGATACGCTGCTGGCGATGGTTATAGTCGATCAGGGTCTCCCCGTAGCCGTTGAAGTATTCCACATAACCATCCAGTGATTCCGACAGCGGGAAGGTCCACATCAGCCGGGCGCTGGTGCGGTTGTGGTCGGTTTGGAGATTGTTGTGCAGCTGAATGCCCAGCTGGTTACCGTCCCCGGCTTTCCACATCAGGTTGTACTCGGCATAGCCGAGGTATTGCTGGATATCGGGGTTGTCGTCCTGCCCGTGGGGCGGGATGCGGTACCAGGGACGGATGGCAGCGACCCACTCATCGGTGCTGTAGAGGATCTGCCCCATGATGCGGTTCCAGCTGCGGGAGAACGGATCAGAGCGGCCGTTGGACTGGTGGTCCAGACCGATGGCCAGCAGGTCGAGCTGGCCGGGGCCAATGTCCCAGCGGGTGGCGTACTGCAGAAAGAGTTCGGGTTCAAAGTTGGTCTCGCGGAAGGGCGCCGATTCATTGCGGTTGTACGCCTGCCACAGGGAAACCTGGGTGTAGCCAAACCAGAGGGTGGTGCGGTTGTCGAGAACGCCTGTGAGCAAGGGCAGCTTGAAGCTGATCTGGTATTTGACTTCCTTGTTGTCCAGCTTTTCTTTCAGCGGGGTCGCCCCGAAGTTTTCGCTCACCGGAGCCTGGTTGGGATCATCCATCCAGGTGATCGGCAGGATGTACATGGGGCGGTAGGCGAGGAAGCTTCCGGAGTAGGACCAGAGGGCCTTTTGCTGGGCCATCAGGCGGCTTATCAGGCTGTCTTTTTTGGCGGCATCCTCGGGCGCGGCGCTGTTTTCTGCCGGGGCGGGTTCGGTCTGTTCGGCCGCCTCCTCAGTCTGCAGAAAGCGATCGTAGCAGGCCAGTCGTTCCACGCCTTTTTCGATCAGGCTGCAATCCTCTACCGAGTTTGCTTGCGGCGCGGGCCCCGTCGGTGGGCGGCGGGTCCCCTCGGCGCCTGCCCAGGCACTGAAAGCCACAAAGACAGTGAGTAAAATAGCCTGACGTCGCATGGACTACTCCCTGAGCTGCTGAATAAGTCGCATCATGGGGTGACGCACTACACTACCACTGCCGGGCGGTAAGAAGATTACGAAATGGTTGCATGAAAGCTCTGGTAGGTCCGGCTCACTGCCAGCGCCCAGATACCCAGCAGTACAAAGGCGAGGAAGGCAAAGATCAAACGATAGATCTTGCCACGGGCATCCCCGCCGGCGTTGGCCAGCCAGCGCAGATACATCAATCCCAGAAAGCTGAGGAAAACCAGCAGGCTCGCTACGGCCGGCACCAGCAGCATCAGGGCGTTGAGCGATTCGCCGGCCTGTTGGCGTTGTCCCAGCCAGTACAGAGTGCCAACCAGCACGACCAGGGCGCTGAATTCGGTGATCAGAAGTGCCGGGCGCCAGCGATTGGGGGGCATGGGAATTCCTTCGTGATTTGGATTTGCCGCCAGTTTACAGTGCCAGATCAGGTCCGTGTAGCCACTTCGCTGGTCGCCGACAGGGGCAGTCGTTATAATTGCGGGCCAGATAAAAACGGTAGCAGGCTATTCGCGCGAAGGGCGGCGCTTGCCAGGCCCCGCGGCTCTTGTCGCGAATATTCCTGAAAGACCAATCAATGAGGTGCATTGTGAAGAAGCTGATGAGTGTTTTGATGCTGTCGGTCCTGCTGTTCGCCAGCGGTTCGGCTCTGGCTGCGAACTACAAAGAGGAAGTGAAGCAGCGTATTCAGCCGGTGGGCGAAGTCTGTCAGCAGGGCGAAGAGTGTGGCAGTGCGGCGCCGGCGGCAGCGGCGGCCAGCAGCGAGCCCCGCGGCGGCAAGGAAGTGTTCAATTCCGTATGCAGTGCCTGTCACAGTACGGGTGCGGCCGGGGCGCCCAAATTCGGTGATGCCGCTGCCTGGGCACCGCGTATCGACAAGGGCATGGAGACCCTGTTCACCCACGCGCTCAACGGCTTCAACGCCATGCCGGCCAAAGGTGGCTGCGGCAACTGTGGCGATGAAGAGATCAAGAATGCCGTGAAGTACATGGTGGAAAACAGCCAGTAACGGCGCCGCTGCGTCGGACGTCTGAAGTCGGACGTCTGACGCGCTATCCTTCCAGATCCCCGAGCAGCGCCGACAGCGTCGCTCGCCCCTTCTGCTGATTGGCCTGCTTGTCCAGGTCCCCTTGTCCTTCCCAGATCACATCCTCTTCCGGCAGCTCATCCAGAAAGCGGCTGGGGATGGTCTCGATCTTTTCGCCATACTGCTTGCGCTGGGCGGCGTAGGTGAGGGTGAGGCTTTGCTGGGCGCGGGTGATGCCCACATACATCAGCCGGCGCTCTTCCTCGATGTTGCCTTCCTCGATGCTGGTGCGGTGCGGCAGTAGCTCTTCCTCCAGACCCATAACGAACACATGGGGGAACTCCAGCCCCTTGGAGGCGTGCAGGGTCAGCAGTTGGACCTTGTCGCTGTCATCCTCTTCCTCCTGCTGCTCCAGCATATCCCGCAGTATCAGCCGGCTGACCACATCCTCGATGCCGATCTCGTCGGCGGTGCCCTTGTCCTTCTCCAGCATGCTGCGGACCGATTCGATCAGGAACCAGACATTGTCCATCCGGCGCTGGGCGGCCTTGGGGGTGTTGCTGTTCTGGTACAGCCATTCCTCGTATTCGATGTCCGTGAACAGCTGTTTGAGCACCGGCACCGGGTCTTCCTGATACAGGCGTCGACAGGTGCGCTCCAGCCATTGGGAGAAACGCACCAGGCGCTCCAGGCCGCGCTCGTTGACCACTTCCGTGGCGCCCAGATCGCCCAGGGCCCGCACCATGCTGATGTTGCGGCCGCGGGAATACTGTCCCAGCTGTTCCAGGGTCTTGGGGCCGATCTCCCGGCGTGGCACATTGACCACCCGCAGGAAGGCGGCATCGTCATCCGGATTGATCAGCAGGCGCAGGTAGGCCATGGCATCCTTGATCTCGTTCTTGGAGAAGAAGGAGCTGCCGCCGGAGATGCGGTAGGGGATCTGATAGGCCTGCAGCTTGAGTTCCAGCAGGCGCGACTGGTGATTGCCCCGGTAGAGCACGGCAAAATCCCGGAAGTCGATGCCGCGCTTGAGCTTCATGTCGAGGATCTCGGTGGCGATGCGCTCGCACTCGTTGTCCTCGTTGCGGGTCCGCACGATGCGGATCTCGTCGCCGAAGCCCAGCTCGCTCCACAGCACCTTCTCGAACACGTGCGGGTTGTTGGCGATCAGGGTATTGGCCGAGCGCAGGATGCGGGCGGTGGAGCGGTAGTTCTGCTCCAGCTTGATCACCCGCAGATCGGGGAAGTCGGTCTTGAGCTGGGCCAGGTTTTCCGGCCGGGCACCCCGCCAGGCATAGATGGACTGGTCGTCGTCGCCCACCACGGTCAGGCAGCCGCGGCCGCCAATCAGCAGTTTCACCAGTTCGTACTGGCAGACGTTGGTGTCCTGGTATTCGTCCACCAACAGGTAGCGGATGCGCCGGCGCCATTTCTCCAGGGCCTCGCGCTGCTCGGTGAACAGCCTGACCGGAAGCAGGATCAGGTCGTCAAAGTCCATGGCGTTGTAGGCCTTGAGATACTCGCTGTAGCGCTGGTAGATCAGCGCAAAGCGCTGCTCGCGGGCATCGGCCGCATGGCTTAAGGCATAGTCCGGCGAGCGCATAGCGTTCTTCCAGTTGGAAATGACCATCTGGATTTCGCCCACCTCGTCGCCGCTGTCCGGCGCTTCGGTGATGAGCAGGTCGCGGATGAGGGCCTTGGCGTCCTCGGCATCGAAGATGGAGAAGCCCGGGTGATAGCCCACGGCTTTCACTTCTTCCTTGAGGATGGTCAGACCGAGGTTGTGAAAGGTGGCCACGGTGAGGCCGCGGGCCTGCTGGCGGTCGATCAGGCGCCCGACCCGTTCCTTCATCTCCCGGGACGCCTTGTTGGTAAAGGTCACGGCGGCAATGTGCCGTCCGGGGATACCCACCTGTTCCACCAGATAGGCGATCTTTCGCGTGATCACGCTGGTCTTGCCGCTCCCCGCTCCGGCGAGGACCAGCAGTGGACCGTCGGTGTAGCGTACGGCCTCGCGTTGGCGGGGGTTGAGTTGCGCCACGGTGGGGAATATCCGTCAGGTAAATGGGGAAACATTCTAGCAAACTGGAGGGCGCGCAATAGAGCGTAGTTTTGATTATGATTGTAAAAAAGAGAAATCCGTAAGCTTGGCTCGGCAACACGGAAGCGTCGGGTGCGATGGGCGTTGGTTTTATCCATGCGATGGCATTGTGCATCCGGCAAAGTTGGAGCGTCACCCAGTTGATGGAGGGTGCCCGAGTGAGCAAGGAAAACCAGGCTGTAGACGCCGCCCCAGTCGCTGCCACTGAGCAGCGCCCGCCATTCCAGGTGCTTGTTCTGTGCCCGGAAATGACCGACTACCTGTGGCTCAAGGACCTGCTGGGCCAGACCCGTTGGCTTGATCTGAGCTTTACCTGGTGCCCCGATCCCTACGACTGCGAAGACCTGATGCAACAGGTGAGCTTCGACGCCGTGCTCTGGGAGTGTCACGAGGCCGATGGGGCGGCACAGGCTTTCCTGCAGTACCTGGATCTGACCTCTGTCGGCAGCCCGATCATCGTCATTGGGCCGGAGCCGGAAGGCAGTCGCTGTGCCTTCTTCCTGCGTGCCGGTGCCCATGATTACCTGTGCAAGGGAACGCTCGACGCCTGGAGCCTGCTGCGGGCGCTGCGCGGCGCGCTCTATCGCAACGAGGCGCGGGAGGATTTCGGGGATCGGGCTGCCGACGCCATCGCCAGCGGCATCATCAACCGGGACCTGTTCTTTGACCGCCTCAGCCGTTCGTTGCTGCGAGCCGAGCGCCAGCACCTCACCGTGGGGCTGCTGCACCTGAACCTCGATGGCTTCCGCGCGATCAACGAAACCCTCGGCTACCTCATGGCTGACCGTCTGATCCTGCGGGTGGCGGAGCGGCTGCGTCAGGTGCTGCGCAAGAGCGACAGCCTGATGCGGATCGCCGGTGATGAATTTGCGATCGTGCTGGAGTCGGTGGAGGACAGTCTGGCAGCGACTCACGTCGTGCGTAAGATCCTGGAGGTGCTGCTGACGCCGTTCGAGCTGGACGGGCACAGTGTGCCGGTGACGGTCAGCATCGGGGTGGCGTTGTACCCGGAGGCCGGGGAAACCCCGGAGCAGTTGTTGCGTCAGGCCAATCGCGCCATGTTCGAGGCCAAGCGCGAGAGCGGCAACAGTTACCGCTTCTTCAACCCGGCACTCAACGCTTCCGTGGAGCGCACCTTGCAGCTGGAGGCCGAGCTGCGCCAGGCCCTGCGCCGGGAGGAACTGGAGCTGTACTACCAGCCGCGCATCGATCTGGCCAGCGAGATGGTGGAAGGGGTGGAGTGTCTGCTGCGCTGGAATCATCCACAACACGGCGTGCTGGCGCCGGACGAGTTCATCCCCGCCGCCGAGCGCAGTGGATTGATTGTGCCGATTGGCTACTGGGTGATCGAACAGGCCTGCAAACGTCTGCCCCAGCTGGGGCTGACCGGGCACCAGAGCCTGATCTTCGCCGTCAACCTGTCGTTCCGTCAGTTCCACGACCGCAAGATGACCGAAACCATCTTCCGCATCATCTTCAACGCCAATATAGACACCCGCCTGTTGGAGCTGGAACTCACCGAGTCCGCCATGATGCACGACCCGGACTACGCTCAGCGCTGTCTGCGCGAACTCAGCCAGCTCGGAATCAGCTTCGCGCTGGATGATTTCGGCACCGGGTTTTCCTCCCTCAGCAACCTGCAGCATCTGCCCATTACCCTGGTCAAGATCGACAAGAGCTTTGTGCGGCGGCTGGAGGACAGCGAGGATGCCCGTCACATCGTGCGCGCCGTGATCAGCCTGGCCCACAGTCTGGGTATGCTGGTGGTGGCGGAGGGGGTGGAAACCCTGGAGCAGCTGCAGTTTCTCAAGCATTACCACTGCGATCAGGTGCAGGGGTTCTATTTCGCCCGGCCGATGCCGTGGGACGAGCTGCTGGCGTATCTCGACCGGCGCAGTGAACAGGCCATCATCCAGCCATCTCTTTAGTGTCCCGTCTGGATAATTCGCCGACTTACCGAGCCACTGAGAGTCTCTAGAGCAAGGCGTGGTGGCTAAGGTTTGGTGGCTCCAAGTCGAGCCAGCGCAACGCGGCCACCTCGAAAGTCGGCTTAGGCATCGCACGCCCGACCCGCTATAATGCTCGCTTTCGCCGCCGGGCGCGGCGTTTTCTGGTTTCTATCGACGAGGCTCTATGCAAAGTATTGGACAGCGTATCGCGGAGGAGCTGGGGGTACGTCCCCAGCAGGTGCAAGCCACCATCGGCCTGTTGGACGAAGGCGCCACCGTTCCCTTTATCGCCCGTTACCGGAAAGAAGTGACCGGATCGCTCGACGACAGCCAGCTGCGCCAGCTGGAAGAGCGCCTGCGCTACCTGCGGGAGCTGGAGGAGCGAAGGGATACCATCCTGGACAGCATCCGCGAACAGGAGAAGCTGACCCCCGAGCTGGAGTCCGCCATCCGCGATGCCGACACCAAAAGCCGCCTGGAAGACCTCTACCTGCCCTACAAGCCCAAGCGCCGCACCAAGGCCCAGATCGCCCGGGAAGCGGGGCTGGAACCGCTGGCCGATGCCCTGCTGGCCGATCCCGGCCTGGAGCCGGAAGCCGAAGCGGCCGCCTACGTGGACGAAGACAAGGGCGTGGCCGACGTCAAAGCGGCGCTGGATGGCGCCAAGCAGATCCTGATGGAGCGCTTCGCCGAGGACGCCGAGCTCCTGGGGCGCCTGCGCAATACCCTCTGGAACGACGCCGACCTGCATGTCACCGTGATCGAGGGCAAGGAAAAGGAAGGGGCCAAGTTCCGCGACTATTTCGATCACCGCGAGCCCCTCAAGAAAGTACCTTCCCACCGGGCCCTGGCCATCTTCCGGGGGCGCAACGAGGGCATCCTGCAATACAGCCTGGCCATGGGCGAGGCCGATCAGGACCGCCGCCAGACCCACCCCTGCGAAATCCTGGTGGCCGAACACTGGAACATCCAGGACCGCGGCCGTGCGGCGGACAAGTGGCTGCAGGAAGTGGTGCGCTGGACCTGGCGGGTCAAGCTGCTGACCCACCTGGAAACCGAACTGATGGGCCAGTTGCGCGAGAGTGCCGAAAACGAGGCCATCCAGGTCTTTGCCAGCAACCTCAAGGATCTGCTGCTGCACGCCCCGGCCGGCCCCCGTCCCACTCTGGGCCTGGATCCGGGCCTGCGGACCGGGGTGAAGGTGGCGGTGATCGACGGCACCGGCAAGGTGGTCGATTACGGCGCCATCTATCCCCATGCCCCCAAGAACCAGTGGCAGCAGTCCATCGCCCAGTTGGCCCAATGGTGCAAGAAGCACCAGATCGAGCTGGTGGCCATCGGCAACGGCACCGCCTCCCGGGAGACGGAAAAGCTGGTGGGCGATCTCAGCAAGCAGCACCCGGAACTGGGGCTGACCCGCATTCTGGTCAATGAGGCCGGCGCCTCGGTCTATTCGGCCTCGGAATACGCCTCCCGCGAGCTGCCGGAACTGGACGTGACCATCCGCGGTGCGGTTTCCATCGCCCGGCGCCTGCAGGACCCATTGGCGGAGCTGGTGAAGATCGAACCCAAGTCCATTGGCGTTGGCCAGTATCAGCATGACGTCTCCCAGGTGCAGCTCTCCCGCAGCCTCGACGCGGTGGTGGAAGACTGTGTAAACGCCGTCGGGGTGGACGTGAATACCGCCTCGGCGCCGCTGTTGACGAGAGTGGCCGGGCTCAACCCCATGACCGCCCAGAACATCGTCCTGCACCGGGATCAGAACGGCGCCTTCAAGAACCGCAAGGAGCTGCTCAAGGTCAGCCGCCTGGGCGATAAGACCTTCGAGCAGGCCGCGGGCTTCCTGCGCATCATGCAGGGCGATAACCCCCTGGACGCCTCCGCCGTGCACCCGGAAGCCTATGGCGTGGTGGAAAGCATCGCCGCCAAGACCGGCCGGCCGCTGGCTTCCCTGGTGGGGCAGTCAGATGCCCTCAAGGGGATCGACGCCAAGCAGTTCGTGACCGAGCAGTTCGGCCTGCCCACCATCCGCGATATTCTTGCGGAGCTGGAAAAGCCCGGACGCGATCCGCGGCCGGAATTCCGCTTTGCCAGCTTCCAGGAAGGGGTGGAAACGCTCAACGACCTCAAGCCGGGCATGATCCTGGAAGGCAATGTCACCAACGTCACCAACTTCGGTGCCTTCGTCGATATCGGTGTCCACCAGGACGGTCTGGTGCATATCTCCGCCCTGGCCAACCGCTTCGTCAAGGACCCGCGGGAAGTGGTCAAGGCTGGTGACATCGTCAAGGTCAAGGTGCTGGAGGTGGATCTCGATCGCCGTCGCATCGCCTTGACCATGCGCATGGAAGACGAGCCCGGAAAGAGCGATAACCGCAAGGCCGGGGGCGAGCGCGCCGCGGGCAAGGCACCGCGCAAGGGCGGCGCCCCCAAGCGTAAGCCGGAACCGGCCGGGCAGGGCGCCATGGCCGGTGCCATGGCACAGGCACTGGCCGCGGCCCGCAAGAAATAGCCGGGCGCCTGTCACACAGGCGGTGCGGTTGTGTCAGTATGGGAGCGCCTCTGGACACACAGGGGCGTAGCCTGACAAACAGGTCCGGCGTGGCGTCCTGATCGCAGGTCGTTTCTTGGCGACAGCAGCGCTGCCGACCGGATCATGAAGTGATTCACGCCCGGCGACTGCGCGTCCGGCCGTGACCCCTCAAGATGGAAGGAGCAGAGGTATGGGCGATGAGCGTCGAAGCCGTTTTCAGGCACTCGCCGGCGATCACTGGAACGGCTTCCTCAAGGGGATCGAAAAAGAAGGCCTGCGGGTAGACCGCAACGGCTTTATCGCCCAGACCCCGCATCCCGAGAGCCTTGGCTCCGCCCTGACCCACCCCTCCATCACCACGGACTATTCCGAAGCCCTGCTGGAGCTGATCACGCCGGTCTGCCGCAGCACCGATGAATTGATGACCGAGCTGCGGGAGGTGCATGCCTTTGTCCAGCGACGCCTGGGTGACGAGGTGATGTGGGCCAACAGCATGCCCTGCGAGCTGGACGGTGATCCCAGCATTCCCATTGCCGAATACGGCACCTCCAACATCGGCCGCCTCAAGCATGTCTACCGGCAGGGGCTGGCGGTGCGGTACGGGCGGGTGATGCAGAGCATTGCCGGTATCCATTACAACTTCTCGCTGCCGGATGATTTCTGGGCACGCTGGCAGGCCGCCTCGGGCGACCATCAGAGCCTGCAGGACTTCAAGACCGAGCAGTATTTCTGGCTGATTCGCAACTTTCGCCGCCGCAGCTGGCTGCTGATGCTGCTGTTCGGAGCCTCGCCGGCCCTGGATGCCTCCTTTGTCGCCGGCAAGAATCACGGCCTGCAATCCTGGGATGAGCGCAGCTTCTACAGCCCGGTCGCCACCTCGCTGCGGATGGGCGATCTCGGGTATCACAACAACGCCCAATCGTCTTTGGACATCTGCTTCAACCGTCTCGACAGCTATCTGCGCACCCTCGACCGGGCCATCCATACCCCCTGGCCGCCTTACGAGCGAATCGGCCAATACCGCGATGGTCAGCCGATCCAGATCAACACCAATGTCCTGCAGATTGAGAACGAGTATTACAGCGCCATGCGGCCCAAGCGCACCACGCACCGCGGCGAAAAGCCAATCCAGGCGCTGCGTTCGCGCGGGGTGGAGTACGTGGAAGTGCGCTGCCTCGACCTCGACCCGTTCGAGCCGTTGGGATTGAGCGCCCAGAGCCTGGATTTCATGGACGTGTTCCTGCTCGATTGCCTGCTCAGCGACAGCCCCTGGATCGACGACCGGGAGTGCGAATTCCTGGACAACGATTTCAAGGATGTGGTGTCCCGGGGCCGTGACCCGAAACTGCAGCTGCAGTTCGAAGCCGGCGCGCATCCGGTCAACGAGGGTGCCCGCCGGTTGCTGGACCGCCTCGGGGCGGTGGCGGACATTCTGGACGGGGTGAATGGCGGCCAGACCTACCGCCTGGCGGTCAAGGCGCAGGAGCAGAAGGTTACCGGGGATACGCCGCTGCCGTCGACGCGTTCACTGGATGCCCTTTCGCGTCACGGGGGAAGCTATCTGGCCTGGAACCTGGATCTCTCACGTCGCCACCAGGAGGACCTGCGGGCCCAGGGGCTGGATGCGGTGCGGGAGCAGGAGATGGTGGAGGAGGCGGCCCGCTCGCGAGATGAACAGCACGCCATGGAGGCTGCGGAAGTGGAAGATTTCGACAGTTTTCTGGCCAGATACTTGATGACCTGAATGACCTTCGGGGCCTGCGGCGCGCAGATTTGCCGAAACTGTGAACTGTTTGCCCTCAGGATTCAGACTGACGCACAAATTCGACAAAAGACGAATTGTTCAAAGTGTAAGCGGGTGTTACTTTTTGTAATGACGCTTCCAGTGGTGGAGAGGGTGACCGCCCTCTTCGGAGACGGGGTCGAAAGGCCCCGTCTTTATTTTGGAATCGCACAGAACGACAACCTCAAACAGAAAAATAACGGGCATCGTTCACAGGGACAGGAGCAGGAATCAAAGGCCCTTTTTCTCTGTCAGGCTTTGGGAGGTCGGGCAGGGAGTCGAAACAGGAGACACCATCATGGCCAAAGAAATCGGTCTCGGATGGGATTTGGAGTCGCTCAATAAGGCCTATCGTCAGGGGTACATGTCCGGTTTGATGGGCATGGCCAAGGATCGCTGTCCCTACCGCAGTGAAGTGGTTGCTGCTGCCTGGGAAGCCGGTTGGGAAGATGGCGCCGAGTCCATGCGGGCGGATGTGGCTGCCACCCGGATTGCCTGATCCTGCGTTGGAATCGGGTGCTCCAGCCTTCAATCCGGCTGCAGCTTCCTAGCGCTGGACGACGAACTCGGTAAAGAGCACGTCGGTCACCAGTGCTTCCCCCGCTTCCGCCTCCAGGACGGCGTTGATGCGTTGCAGTGCTTCCTGCTGGAGGCCTTGCTGGCCCTGGCTGCTGGTTACCTGATCGATGGATTGTCCGCTGAGCAGGAACACCAGTTCATTGCGTATCCACGGGCGGTGCGTATCCACCTTGTCGGCCGCTTCCTTGCCTTCCACCCGCAGCGTAACGCTGACCTTGGCGTAACGCAGACGTGCCCCGGGCTCACCGACGTTGACCACGAAAGCCGGCTTCAGCTCCACATACTGCGTGCCGGTCTCGTTGGCTCCACTTTCACCCTCACTTGACCCCCATGCCGGGCCCCCCAGTGCCAGGAGCATGGTCAGGGCCAGGATGTAGCGCATTGTTGTGTGTCCCATCTAACTCAGCCTGTGTCTTGTCAGCAGGGTAAAGCTTAGCCGATCTCTCCCCCAGTCCCAAAAGCCAGCTTCGTCTTTTTTCGTGGTCGCACGCCTATTGCTCCTGTGGGCTAACCGTGCTGCAATTCGGGGCAGCTGACGCGCCCGTGCCGGCGTGCCCCATGATTGCTTTCTGATGGAGATCCGAATGTCGTCGAGCCGTATGGTTTTCGGTGCTGTTGCGCTTGTTTGTGCTGCTCTGATTGCAGTAGCACTGTTCATGGAATACGTCATGGGCCTGGTGCCCTGTCCGCTGTGCATGCTGCAGCGCCTGGCGGTGGTGACCGTCGGGGCGGTTGCCCTGGTGGCGGCATTGCATGGTCCGCGCGGCTGGGGCGTGCGGGTTTACGGCGGTCTGGTAACGTTGACGGCCGCGGCCGGGGGCGCCATCTCCAGTCGCCAGCTGTGGCTGCAACACCTGCCCGAGGGCCAGAAGCCGGCCTGCGGCGCGGGGTACGATTACATCATGGATGCCCTGCCACTTTTTGACGCCCTCAAGACGATCCTCCAGGGGACCGGGGACTGCGCCAAGGTGGTGTGGACTTTCCTGGGGCTCAGCATTCCCGGCTGGACGCTGCTGGCTTTCATTGCCATGGGGCTGGTGGGTATCTGGATGGCCGTGAAAGGCGGCAACCGGGCCTAGCGCTTGCCGCGGGCCAGCCTTTGGGGTAACTTGAAGTGGCTGCATCCGGAGCGGGCTGTACCGGGCAAGCACCGGCACTTCGACCACAAGGCCCCGTGGAGTAGCACTTCTTGTATTCATCGTCCGGGCGGCTTATTGCTGCGCCTGAACAGCCGCCGCCGGACACTGTTTGACCACCATAACAAGAACGAAGTAAGACCGGAGGGGCTCATGCTTGATAACTGCCGAACGGCTAAAGATCGATGGGGCGGGGTCAGCGAAATGATTGACCGCTGGTTGCGCGAGCGCCAGGACCTGATCGTGACCTACTGCGACATCATCCGCACCACCGACTTCCGGGACGCTGAGACCGCGCGTTATCGCCTCGGGCGTTTCTGCGAAATCATGGTTGACTATGTCTCGGCGGGACATTTCGAAATCTACGACCAGCTGATCGAGGAAGCCCGCGATTTCGACGACGGGGGGCTGGATCTGGCCAACAGGGTCTATCCGCGGCTAACCGCCATTACTGAATATCTGCTCGGCTTCAATGATCGTTTTGACGAGAGCGAAGCCCGCGAAGAAGAGCAGGAGGTGCTCTACAGCGAGCTGTCCACGGTTGGGGAGCGTCTGGAAGAGCGCTTCGAAATGGAAGATCTGATGATCGAGGCGTTGCATAACGCCCATGCCGACCAGGTAGCCTGACACCGAGGCAGATAAAAAAAGGGGCTCGCTATCGAGCCCCTTTTGTTTGCTGGTCGGCGTCAGTTATTCACCCTCGCCGCCTTTACCTTCTTCAGGATTGACCTCCAACAGTTCCACATCGAAGATCAGGGCCTCGTTCGGGCCGATACTGCGGTTGCCACCCGGGCCATAGGCCAGATCCGGCGGCAGGTAAAGCTTCATGCGGCCGCCCTCCTTCATGAGCTGCAGACCTTCGGTCCAGCCAGGGATGACGTCTTTCAGGCGGAAGGTGACAGGTTCACCGCGCTTGCGGGAACTGTCAAAGACCGTGCCGTCGATCAGCTTACCGGTGTAGTGGACCTTGACCCGGTCGTCGGCGCCGGGTGACTTGCCGTCGCCCTCTTCAACCACTTGGTACTGGAGGCCGGAATCGGTGGTTTTGACACCCTCCTGCTTGGCGTTCTCCTCCAGGAAGGCCTTTGATTTCTCCAGGTTGGCCTTGGACTGCTCTTCAAACTGCTGCATCTGTTTTTTGCGCTGCTCCTGCTGGAATGCCTGCATGGCTTGCTGCATTTCCTGCTGGGAGAGTTTGGGTTCGGCACCTTTGAGGCCGTCACGCAGGCCGGAGATAAAGGTTTCCATGTTCAGGTCCGGGAGGTCGGAGGACATCCGCTTGCCGAACATGAGGCCCATGCTGTAGCCAACCTTGGCGTCCTGCGAGTCCAGGGCAGGATCGGCAGAGAAAGCGGGGGCGCTCAGGCTGCCGGCCAGAAGCAGGCCGGCGAGGGTTGCCGGAATGAGTTTCTTATTCATGAACCATCCTTTTGCTCAGGATATCGAGTGAATTCACGGCCATGGGTTACCGTTCGAGACCCATTAAGTTAACGGGTTTGCCGAAAGGATGCCAATGGGCAGTCGTCATTCAACCGGCGTTGGCCCGTAACCCTTGGCAGCAATCAGGCAGAATCGCCGCAGGCAGGTGACGCTCAAAGCGACTCCAGTTGCCGCTCCCGATCCTGGTAGCGCTGTTCGAGTGTGTCCCGGGCCTGTTTGGCGTCCTCAATCAGTTTCTTGACCCGATCCGGTGTCGGCATCAGTTCGGTGGCAGGTTCTTCACCGGCGGATAGCGGCGCCGGGACTTCATTGCCGGTACCTTCCTCAGCAGCCACCGGGTGGCCGGGCACCAGGTTGGTGTTGGGGTCCACGGTGATTGCATCGGCCTGGATGTTTTCCGGTGGGGTGTCCGAATAGTGCCAACTGCCTTGGGCGTCCTGCCACTTGTAGAAGACGTCGGGGCCGGAGTCGGTGACCGGCGCGGGCACCAGGGATTCAAAACTCGGCAGCTCGGCTACCGGCTCGCCGTTGGGCTTCTTGAGCCAGAAGGGCAGGGCGAGGGCTAAAATCAGCAGGGCCGGAATCAGCAGCCGGAGGGTCCATTTGAGCATGGGATCAATCCTGTGGGTTTTCGGTGCCGCTGAGTGCGGCCAGATGCTGTCGCCATTGTAGCGGTTCGTCGTTGTCCCCGCTGCAAGAAGATAGGACTTCACACAATGTCTGCAACAGTGAACGGGCTTCTGACGCGGCTTGTGGACTTGGGGCCGCGGTCACGAGGTTGGGGATCAGGTTCTGATGGTCACGCCCGTCCCCGGGAGACAGGCTCTGATGCCACCAGGCCAGTTCCACCTTCTCGGCCTGCAGTTCGGCCTCCGCGAGGGCCTGACGCAGGGAGGCCAGATCCTCGCGCTCTTTGGGTAACGCCTGACGGCGCGTCCGCAGCGCTTCGGTCATGGTTTCACGCCATTGCCGGATGGTGGCGGGTTCCTGGCCGTCCCAGCGCCGGCCCTGGCGTGCCATAAAACAGGCCACCAGCAGGTGTGATACCCGCCAGCCGCGCGCTTGCAGCGTCAGGGCCGCAGAGGCGAAGGCCGGCTGCTGCCACAGCGTCAGGGCCAATCGCCAGAGTGGATTGTCCAGATCCAGGTCGGGCTTGGGTGGCTGCATGGGAAAACCTGTGGGATACGGATGGCCTGGCGTGTGATCGGTCGGTGCCTGTCGGGCCTATTCCCTGTAGAATGGCCGCCATGCTGACGATACAGGATTTGAGTCTACAACGGGGTGGCGTCTGGTTACTAGATCAGGCGTCGGTTACCGTGCAGCCGGGCCAGCGGGTCGCCATTGTGGGGCCCAATGGCGCTGGCAAATCGAGTCTGTTCCAGTTGATTCTGGGGCAGCTGTCTGCAGAGCGTGGTGAAGTCCACCTGCCCGGAGGCTGCCGCATTGCCCATATGGCCCAGGAAGTGGAGGCCAGTGAGCGCAGTGCGGTGGACTACGTGCTCGACGGCCATGGCGAGCTGCGCAGACTGGAGCAGGCCCTGGCCGAGGCGGAGCAGGCCGGCGATGACCAGGCCCAGGCCCGCCTGCATGGTGAGCTGGATGCCATCCGGGCCTGGGAGGCTCCGCGCCAGGCTGCGTCTCTCCTGCGCGGGCTGGGCTTTGCGGATCAGGAGCTGGATCAGCCGGTGCGGCGCTTCTCCGGGGGCTGGCGTATCCGCCTCAATCTGGCCCGGGCGTTGATGCAGCCGTCCGACCTGCTGTTGCTCGACGAGCCCACCAACCACCTGGATCTGGAAGCCTGTTACTGGCTGGAGAACTGGCTGCGGCAGTATTCCGGGACCTTGCTGTTCATTTCCCACGACCGCGATTTCATCGACCGCCTGGCCACCCACGTACTCCATTTCGATCGCCAGAGCCTGACCCTGTATCCCGGCGGCTACAGCGATTTCGAGATTCGGCGCTCAGAACGGCTGGCGCAACAGCAGGCCCAGTATGAGCGTCAGCAGGCGCGAGTGGCCGAGGTGCAGCGGTTTATCGATCGCTTCCGGGCCAAGGCCACCAAGGCCAAGCAGGCGCAAAGCCGGATCAAGGCGCTGGAGCGCATGGAAACCATCGCCCCGGCCCACGTGGATTCACCATTCCAGTTTGAATTCCCGACACCACAGCAGATGTCAAACCCCTTGCTGAATATCCGCCAGGCGGCGGTCGGCTACGGCGGGAAGCCGCTGTTGCAGGGAGTCAATTTGGTGCTGATGCCCGGTACCCGGGTCGGTGTGCTGGGGGCCAACGGCTCCGGCAAGTCCACCCTGATGGGCGTGCTGAATGGTGCCTTGCCCTTGCTGGCTGGCGAGCGGGTGGAGGGGGAGCATCTGCGCATCGGCCACTTCGCCCAGCACCAGCTGGAAGCACTGGACATGGAGGCCAGCCCGTTTCTTCATATCCAGCGCCTTTCGCCCAGGACGGCCGACCAGTCGATCCGCAACTTTCTCGGCGGTTTCGATTTTCGCGGGGATGCGGCGTTTGAAAAAGTGGGACAGTTTTCCGGTGGTGAAAAAGCCCGCCTGGCGCTGGCGTTGATCGCCTGGCAGAAACCCAATCTGTTGCTGCTGGACGAGCCCACCAACCACCTGGACCTGGAAATGCGCGAGGCCCTGACCCTGGCCCTGCAGGGCTTTGAGGGTGCGCTGGTGATCATCTCCCACGACCGCCACCTGCTGCGCAATTCCGTGGACGACTTCTGGCTGGTGAGTGAAGGCCACGTCACGGAATTCGACGGTGATCTGGACGCCTATGAACGCTGGCTGGCCGAGAAAGACAAGGCACCCACCGCCAAACCGGAGCAGGCCGAGAATGGGGGTGGCAAGAGTCAGGACCGCAAGGCCCAGAAACGGGCCGAGGCGGAGAAGCGCCAGCGCCTCAGCCCGTTGCGCAAGAAAATGAAACAGCTGGAAGCGGACATCGATCGTCAGCAGCAGGCCCTGCAGGTGCTGGAGGAACAACTGGCGGACCCGGCCCTGTATGGCGAGGACCAGAAAGAGCGGCTCAAGGAGCTGCTGCAGGAACAGGCCGTCGCCCGCGCCGCCCAGGAAGAAGCGGAAATGGAATGGCTGGCCCTGGGCGAAGAGATTGAGTCGCTCGAGTTGCAGGACTGAGGCTAAGCTTCCTGTCGGACGTCCGACGCTACGCCAGCGTCAGCGTCAACCCCGCCTTCTCCTGGTAGTCCCGCTCGTTCTTGAGATCGGCCTTGGTCAGCGGGTGCTCATCCAGCCAGTCATCGTCGAACTCCAGCTCCAGGCCGCCTTTCTCCGCCTTGGCCCTGAAGGGCGGTGGCGGCTGCTGGGCGCGGGCGTGCTGGAATAGCACGGCCAGACGCAGGATCAGGGCCAGACGCACGAGTTTGAGGCGATGTTCACCGGGGAGTCCCTCGAACACGCCGACATTGAACTTGCGCCGGTGCACCCGGACCAGCAGTGCCAGGGTCTCCTGGTTTTCCCGGGAAAAGCCGGGCAGGTCGGAATAGCGCAGCAGGTAGGCGCCGTGCTTGTGGTACTGGCTATGGCTGATGGCCAGGCCGATCTCGTGGATCTGGCAGGCCCAGCGCAGCAGGTTTTCATCATAGGCGGTGTCCAGGCCCCAGGCCTTGCGGACCTGGTCCAGCAGGGCGATCGCCGTCGCTTCCACCGCGGCCGCATGACCGCGATCCACCTGATAGCGTTCCTGCAGGGCCAGCAGGGTGCGCTCGCGCACATCTTCGTGCTTGATGCGGCCGAGGGTGTCGTACAGCAGGCCTTCGCGCAGGGCCCCGGTGGCAAAATCCATCTGGTCGATGGCCAGAAACTCGAAGGCGGCGTAGAGAATGGCGAAGCCGGAGGGGAAGATGCTTTGGCGTTCGGCCTTGACACCCCAGTCTTCCAGCTCTTCCACATGCTTCATGTTCTGCATGCGCTCGTACATCTGCTTCATGGCATCGCGGGTAATGCCGGAACGACTGAGCCCGAGGGTTTCCGCCGCCTGGGCAATGGCCTTGACGGTGCCCGATGACCCCACGCAGTTGTTCCAGCCCAGATCGCGGTAGCGCCGCTGGATATAGAGGATCTCCTGACCGGCGTGGGTGACGGCCTTTTTCAGCGCCTTGCGCGACAACTGGCCGTACCTGAAGTAGCGGTCGCGGAAGGAAACGCAGCCCATGTGCAGACTTTCCATCTCCTGGGCTTCAAAGCGTTCGCCAATGATGAATTCGGTGCTGCCGCCGCCAATGTCGATCACCAGCCGGCGGCCGTGATCATCGGCCAGGGTGTGGGACACGCCCAGGTAAACCAGGCGGGCCTCCTCGCGCCCGGCAATCACCTCCACCGGGGCGCCGAGAATCTGCCGGGCACGCTGGATGAATTCGCGGGCATTGCGGGCCACGCGCAGGGCGTTGGTGCCCACCACCTGGATGTTTTCCCGGGGCACGCCCTGCAATCGCTGGGCAAACCGGCTGAGACACTCCAGTCCCCGCTGCTGGGCCTCTTCGTCGAGGTGGTTGCGACTGTCCAGGCCGGCGGCCAACTGAACTTTTTCCCCCAGCTTGTCGAGGGTACGGATTTCATCGTGGACCAGACGTGCGACCACCATGTGAAAGCTGTTGGACCCCAGGTCGATGGCTGCGAGCATCTCGGGGGCGGCGTTGTTTGACTGCTTGGCCGTCACGTCTATCACTTTCCTCTGGCCGCGTATCTTGAAATACTATTGGCAAGCCTTATATTGTACATCCAACGCGGACAGGCCGAAGGGGCCCGACGCTCGAGAGGGACCCCGTCCTGTTAACCCCGTTTTGGATACGGCTGCGGCTTACTATAAGCCAAGGTCTGCGGGGCTGTCAGTACGGGTTGGTCAAGAACGTCTGTCATCGCCTCCAGGGGCACTGTCCACAAGCAACGCGATATCGGGATACGGTAATGAGCGATAATATTGTCAGCGTCACCGACGCTACCTTCGACGAAGAAGTTCTCCAATCAGACAAGCCGGTTCTGGTGGATTACTGGGCTGAATGGTGCGGCCCCTGCAAGATGATTGCGCCGGTACTGGAAGAGATCGCGGACGAATACGACGGCAAGCTGAAGATCTGCAAGCTGAACATCGACGAGAACGAGCAGACTCCGCCGAAGTTCAATATTCGCGGCATCCCGACCCTGATGCTGTTCAAAAACGGCAATGTCGACGCCACCAAGGTTGGCGCCCTGTCCAAGTCGCAGCTGACAGCGTTCCTGGACAGCAATCTGTAAGATTGGCATGTGCTGATGCGTGAAAGGCCACCTGTGGGTGGCCTTTTTTGTGTCTGACGTCGGACGCTTCAAGACGGAGGCCCGGGCGTGACGTTAAAACTGGCAGGTCTGGTTCTGGCGGGTGGAGAAGGGCGCCGCATGGGCGGTGTGCAAAAAGGGTTGCTGGAAATGAATGGACAGCCCTTTGCCGCGCGTCTGGCGGCGGTGCTGCGCCCGCATGTGGAGCGAGTCGTGATCAGCGCCAATCGCGATCGGGCGGCTTACCGCAAGTGGGGGGACGCGGTGGTGGACGATGGCCCCTATGCCGGTCAGGGCCCCCTGGCGGGGTTGGTCGCCGGTCTGCACTGGGCCTGCGAGGCAGGGTTGGATGGTGTGGTCGTGCTGCCCTGTGACACACCGCGAATCTCGTCCGCCTGGGTGGAGCGCCTGCTGGCCCAGAGCGGGGACGGAAAGGAGGCGCTGTTCTCACGGGTGGCGGGGGAACTGAACCCGCTGCATTGCTACTTGCCCTGCACCGCACTCCCCAAATTGGAGCAGCGCCTGCAGCAGGGGGAGCTACGCATAAAGGACCTGCTGGGACTGCTGGGCGGAGAGTGCGTGGATTTTGACGACCTCGCCGAGGAGTTTCTCAACGTCAACCGCCCGGCCGATCGCGATCAGCTGTCTTCCTGAGTGTCCCAGCGCCGGGCCCGCTCGCGGTCGCTGGCCTTCTGTTCCACCCAGTGCTCGCCAGCTGTGGTGCGTTCCTTCTTCCAGAACGGCGCCTGGGTCTTGAGGTAATCCATCAGGAACTCGCAGGCGGCGAAGGCATCGGCGCGATGGGCGCTGCTGGCACCGACGAAGACGATGCGCTCGCCCAGATTGATCACGCCCACCCGGTGCACCACCCGTACCGCATCCAGTTTCCAGCGTTCCCGTGCCTGGCGGATCAATGCGGCGATGCTGTTTTCGGTCATGCCCGGGTAATGCTCCAGGTAGAGGCCGGTAACATCCGGGCGGTCGCCAAAGGAGCGGGCCAGGCCGACAAAGGTGCAGATGGCGCCGATCTCCGGGGTGTCGGCCTCCAGCTGGGCGTATTCCTCAGCCGGTTCGAAGGATTTCTGCTGAATGGCAATGTGCGTCTGATGGTCCAAGGCTAACCTCCGGTGACCGGTGGGAAGAAGGCGACGGTATCGTTGTTGCGCACGGGCGTGCCATCCCCGGCCATGGTTTCGTTGACGGCGGCGAGCACGCGCCCGGATGCCAGGACTTCCGCGAAAGCGGGCAGCTGCTCGGTCACCCGGTCACGGAGGCTGGCCACGGTTTCGTTCCCCGCGTCCTCCAGGGTCAGCGATTCCCGCTGCAGGCGTTCGCGCAGGCTGGCGAAAAAAAGCACACGAATCATTGGGACTGTAACTCCGCAAACGGCAGGTATTGCACCAGATCGCCAAACTTGAGCGTGGTGTTCTCCGGAATCACCGCCAGGCCCTCGGCCCAGCACGCCGAGCTGAGGATGCCGGAGCTCTGGTTGGGGTGGGCCACCAGGCCGACTTCGCCGCCCAGTTCTTCCGGGCGGACCCGCATGAATTCACGCCGGCGGTTGGCCTTGGCCACTTCGAAACGGATCGGCAGCCAGTAACCCGGTGCCGTGATGTGATGGCGGGCGCCCTGGGTTTTGAGCAGGAACGGCCGGACCACCAGCTGGAACGTTACGAAGACCGCGGCCGGATTGCCGGGCAGGCCGATCACCGGGGTGTCGCCAACCTGTCCGAAGGCCAGGGGCTTGCCGGGTTTGATCGCCAGGCGCCAGAGGTTGAGCGTACCCAGCTGTTCGATGGCCGCCCGGACGTGATCCTCTTCACCCACCGACACGCCGCCACTGGTCACAATGACGTCACACTGCGCGGCTTTCTCCAGCGCCTCTCGTGTCGCTTCGGCGGTATCGGCGACATCGCCACAGTCTACCGCTTCCATGCCAAGGCTCTCGATGAGGGCCTTCAGGGTGTAGCGGTTGGTGTTGTAGATCTGCCCCGGCTGCAGCGGCTGGCCCGGATCGACCAGTTCGTCGCCGGTGGTCAGGATGGCGATGCGCAGCCGGCGGTAGACCGACAGCTCGGCCCGCCCAACGCTTGCCAGCAAACCCAGTTCCTGGGGGCGTAAGCGAGCACCGGTCCGCAATACCTCGGCGCCTTCCGTGAGGTCCTGGCCCCGGGGACGGATGTTCTGGCCCGCCTCCACGGTCTGGCGGATCTCCACCTGATCGCCGCTAACCTCGGTGTTTTCCTGCATCACCACGGCATTGGCGCCGGCCGGCACCTCGGCGCCGGTGAAGATGCGCGCCGCGGTTCCCCGGGTCAGGGGCTGGGCCGGTTGCCCGGCGGGAATGCGTTGGCTGATCGGCAGGGTCGCGGTGTCGGCCAGGTCATCGGTGTGCACCGCGTAACCGTCGACGGCGCTGTTGTCCGCGCCGGGCACTGCCAGGGGCGACGTCACGGTCTCCGCAAGAACGCGGCCCCGGGCCTGATCCAGAGACACCGTTTCCACCGCGGGGCCGGGGTGGGCGGCGGCGAGGATTTGCTCGAGGGCTTCTTCGACGGGGATAAGCGCACTCATGGAATCAACAACCTTTTGGCAGAGAAATTTATCACGCCTCGTGCAGGGCAAGGCGGCGATCCAGCTTGTCCAGCGCCCGCCCGGGCTTGCGTTGCAGCAGGCCGGCGAAGTTGCACGGCTTGTGGCGGCTGTCCAGCTGCTCGCGGACAATGCCGTTCCAGGCGGTGCGGCAGGCGCCGGTGGAACCGGGCATGCAAAAAATCACCGTATGGTTGGCGAGGCCGGCCAGGGCCCGGGACTGGATGGTCGAGGAGCCGATTTCCCCGGCCGAGAGGCGACGGAATTCCTCGCCAAAACCGTCGATGGTCTTGTCGAACAGCGGCAGCAGGGCTTCGGGTGTGCTGTCGCGCTCGTGGAAGCCGGTCCCGCCGGTGATCAGCACCGCCTGAACCCCGGCATCGGCAATCCAGCGGGCCACCGCCGCGCGCATCAGGTAGATGTCATCGGGGATCAGCCGCCGGTCCACCACCTGATGCCCGGCCTCCAGGGCGGCATCCACGAGAAACTGACCGGAACTGTCCTCAGCCGGACCGCGGCTGTCCGAAATGGTCAGTACTGCAATGGACAGGGGGATTATTGAAGCAGTATCGGACATGAACAATCCTTCTTTGTGGGTACCCGATCCCAGTGGCGCTGCGTCGATTTCGCGACCACTGTGCAGCCTCAGACGTCCGACGTCATTATTCCTTGCTTTTTGAGGCATCTTGGCACTATGTTATCACGTGACTTGCGGAGGCGCGGGCGGACAGGGTCCGAATCGCATCCGAGGCCCGATTTCGATAACGAGGAAAATGAGTCCCGGGTTGATTCCCGGTTCCGGCCAGGCATCGCCGTTCAGACTATCCGTCTGGCGGCCCTTCAATCGCGACGCTCATTGCACTGTGGTTGGTTTATCCGACTGATTTTAAAGTTAATTTTTGTGGTGCGTATTGGCGAGTCGCCGCGACTGGTATTTCAGGGTAATGTTGCTATAATGCCTGCCAGATCATAACGCTTCCTCAGATCGCCGTGTGGCGCCCCGCCGCCCGGATTAGGCCGAAAGCCTGTAGCAGGACCCCGGTCGAACATTCCAGGTTCCCAATCAGGCTGCCGGACTCGCATCCCGAATTATCACGACTGCATACAACAATCTGAGTTTTCCTTTCCAGGCATTATCAAACAACCTATGAACCTCACTGAACTCAAGCAGAAGACCGTTCCCGAACTGTTGGACATCGCCCAGCAGATGGGGCTCGAAAACCTGGCGCGTTCGCGTAAACAGGATGTCATTTTCAGCATCCTCAAGAAGCACGCGAAAAGTGGCGAAGACATCTACGGCGACGGGGTCCTCGAGATCCTGCAGGACGGCTTCGGCTTCCTGCGTTCGGCGGATGCCTCCTACCTGGCAGGGCCGGACGACATCTACGTGTCCCCGAGTCAGATCCGCCGCTTCAACCTGCGCACGGGTGACACCATTGCTGGCAAGATCCGGCCGCCGAAGGAAGGGGAACGTTACTTTGCTCTCCTCAAGGTCAACGAAATCAACTTCGGCAAGCCCGATAGTGCCCGGCACAAGATCCTCTTCGAAAACCTGACACCGCTTTTCCCGCAGGAACGCCTGCGTCTGGAAGCCGGTAACGGCAGTACTGAAGATCTGTCATCGCGGGTACTCGACCTGGCAGCCCCCATCGGCAAGGGCCAGCGTGGCCTGATTGTCTCCCCGCCCAAAGCGGGTAAGACGCTGCTGATGCAGAACATCGCCCAGTCGATCACGCGCAACAATCCCGAATGTCACCTGATGGTTCTGCTCATTGACGAGCGCCCGGAAGAGGTGACCGAGATGCAGCGCACCGTGCGTGGTGAAGTGGTGGCCTCCACCTTCGACGAGCCGCCGGCCCGTCACGTGCAGGTGGCCGAGATGGTGATCGAGAAGGCCAAGCGCCTGGTCGAGCACAAGAAGGACGTGGTGATCCTGCTGGATTCCATCACCCGTCTGGCCCGCGCCTACAACACCGTGATCCCGTCCTCGGGCAAGGTGCTGACCGGTGGTGTCGACGCCCACGCCCTGGAGAAGCCCAAGCGTTTCTTCGGCGCGGCGCGAAACGTGGAAGAAGGCGGCAGCCTCTCCATCATCGCCACCGCACTGATCGACACCGGCTCCAAGATGGACGAAGTCATCTACGAGGAGTTCAAGGGCACCGGCAACATGGAGATCCACCTGGATCGCCGTATCGCCGAGAAGCGCATCTACCCGGCCATCAACATCCGCCGCTCCGGCACCCGCCGCGAGGACCTGCTGATGACCGAGGAAGAGCTCCAGCGCGTCTGGATTCTGCGCAAGCTCCTGCATTCCATGGACGACGACGTCGCGGCCATCGAGTTCCTGCTGGACAAGCTGAAGGACACGAAGACCAACGACGAGTTCTTTATGGCGATGAAGAAACGCTAGCGCTTCTTCATGTAGGACGTGTGACGTTGGGCGTTGCACGTAAATGCTTCCCCTTCATTGGTTCCCTCCCCGGCGGGGAGGGCTAGGGAGGGGAAAACGTCAAACGTCCTACGTCCAACACAAGCAAGCCACTCCCAAGCTGCCACCTTAAGTCCAGGCCAACAAACCACTCCCAGCCAGGAATCAGGCCTCCATGAAATACCGCGACCTCCGTGACTTCATCCAGCAACTGGAAAAGCAGGGCGAACTCAAGCGGATTTCTGTCCCCGTCGACCCCTACCTGGAAATGACCGAGATCTGCGACCGCACCCTGCGCAAGGGTGGGCCGGCGCTGTTATTCGAGAATCCCAAGGGTTACGACATGCCGGTGCTCGGCAATCTCTTCGGAACGCCGAAGCGGGTGGCGCTGGGTATGGGACAGGCGGATGTGGAGAGTCTTCGGGATGTGGGGCGCTTGCTGGCCTTCCTGAAAGAGCCCGATCCGCCCAAGGGCTTCAAGGACGCCATCGAAAAGCTGCCGGTGTTCCGGCAGGTGATGAAGATGGGACCCAAGGTGCTGCGTTCGGCACCCTGCCAGGACAAGGTGATCGACAAGGATGACGTGGACCTGCGCAAGCTGCCGATTCAGACCTGCTGGCCCGGCGACGCCGGCCCGCTGATCACCTGGCCACTGGTGATTACCCGCGGGCCGGAGAAGGAACGACAGAACCTGGGCATCTACCGTCAGCAGTTGATCGGGCGCAACCGGCTGATCATGCGCTGGTTGTCCCATCGCGGTGGGGCGCTGGACTTTCGCGACTGGCAGCAGCGCCATCCCGGCGAGCCGTTCCCCGTGGCGGTGGCCCTGGGGGCGGATCCGGCGACGATTCTGGGCGCGGTCACCCCGGTGCCTGATTCTCTGTCGGAGTATGCTTTTGCCGGCTTGCTGCGCGGTTCCAAGACCGAGCTGGTCAAGGCCGGGCTGAGCGACCTGCAGGTGCCGGCCAGCGCCGAGATCATTCTGGAAGGCTTCATCTACCCGGACGATACCGCGCCGGAGGGGCCCTTCGGTGACCACACGGGCTACTACAACGAGGTGGAAACCTTCCCGGTGTTCACCGTCGAACGCATCACCCACCGTCGCGACGCCATCTACCACAGCACCTACACCGGCCGCCCGCCGGACGAGCCGGCGGTGCTCGGGGAAGCCCTCAACGAGGTGTTTATCCCCATCCTGCAGAAGCAGTTTCCGGAAATCGTCGATTTTTATCTACCGCCGGAAGGCTGCTCCTACCGTTTGGCAGTGGTCACCATGAAAAAGCAGTATCCCGGCCATGCCAAACGGGTGATGATGGGGGTATGGTCCTTCCTGCGGCAGTTCATGTACACCAAGTTCGTGATCGTCACGGACGATGACGTCAATGCCCGGGATTGGAAAGACGTCATCTGGGCCATGACCACCCGCATGGACCCCCAGCGTGATACCGTGATGGTGGAAAATACTCCGATCGATTACCTGGACTTCGCCTCGCCGGTGGCTGGTCTGGGCTCCAAGATGGGCCTGGACGCCACCAGCAAGTGGCCCGGGGAGACCCAGCGCGAGTGGGGCACGCCGATCACCATGGATCCTGCCGTGAAAGCGCGCGTGAACAACCTGTGGTCGGAACTGGGTATTGATTGATGGCCGTCCACCGGGTGAGGCTGTTGCCCTCGCGGCTGAGCTTCCTGACCCGTCCGGACGAGGATTTGTTGGCGGCCGCCCGGCGTCAGGGCATTGCCATTCGCTGGGGCTGCCGCAACGGCGTTTGTGAGATTTGTCAGGCTCGGCTGTGCCAGGGTGAGGTGCTGAATTTGCGCACCCGCGAGAGGCAGCAGGCGGGCGACTTCATTTTACTGTGCCGGGCCGAGGCGCACTCGGACCTGGCGGTACAGATAGAGGACGTTATGGCTGCAGGAGAAATCCGGCCACAACTGGTGCATTGCTCGATCGAGAGTATCGAGTCCCTCAACCACGACGTTTACCGGGTGCGACTGAAAACGCCCCCGGGGCAGCCGGTGGCTTTCCATGCCGGGCAGTACCTGGCGATCGAGCGCCCGGGCACCGATCCGGCCTGGTTTTCCATTGCCAGTGCGCCGGAGGGGCCGCAGAGCCGTCACCTGGAATTGCATATCCAGGCCGCCGAGGAGTGGAATACCGCTCTGGAGATCATGGAATTCTTGCGCCGTGAGAAGCGGGTGCCAGTGCGCCTGCCGTTCGGCAAGGCCTGCCTGGCGGCGGTGCCGGAAGAGCCGCTGGTGCTGGTGGCCGCCGGGACCGGTTTCGCCCAGATGAAGAGTCTGGTCGACTACCTGCATGCCTACCATGCCGAGATTCCGGTGTTTCTCTACTGGGGCGTACGCAAGCACGAAGACATGTACCTGCGCAGCCTCCCGGACCGCTGGGCCGAAGACTGGCCCAACTTCCACTTCCGCCCGCAGGTGGCGGACAACGAAGACAACGACTGGGAAGGTCACCACGAGCAATTGGCCCGGGCTGTCCTGGCCGGCGGCCACGACTTCACCCAGGCCCGCGTCATTGCCTCCGGTTCACCGGTGATGGTCTATACGCTGATGGATCATCTGGTGGAACACGGGCTGGATGTGGGGCGGTTTATGTCGGATGTGCTGGAGTACGCGCCGAGGTAAGGCGTTAGCAGTTTCACGTAGGACGTTTGACGTTTCACGTTAAAAAGATTGACTCCGTTGCTCGGGGCGCACGCTGAGTGCCAACGTCCAACGTCCAACGTCCAACGTCCAACGTCCAACGTCCAACGTCCAACGTCCAACGTCCAACGTCCAACGCTAAGACGGCATCGGCAAATCCGGCAATCCCCGCCCATCCAGTAAACCCTGCTTCAACAACCGCACGCTCTGCTCGTTGTCCCCCAGATGCGCCGTCAGGCGACACAGCTCGGCCAGGGTTTCGTCCTTGCGTTGCAGACGCAGGCTGGTCTCGAAGTATTCCCGGGCCTTGCCCCACAGCTCATTGCGCAGACTCAGGCGGCCCAGGGCCAGGAGCAGTTCGGTGTTGTTGGGGCGCTCCTTGAGCCAGCGCTCGGCGGTGAGCAGCTGTTCGTCGGGCTTGGCGCTGGCGACCCGGCCATAGAGGTTGATCAGCAGGTCACTCCAGTGATTGCGCAGGACCTTGCGCAGCACTGTCTCGGCCTGATTTTCGGCGCCAAGATCGGCCAAATGCTTGGCGTAAGCGTGGATGACTGTTTCGTCACGGCGCATGGAGCCGGGCAGACCGTCCCAGACGCGGTCCAACTCTTCCATGGAGCGGCTGCTGCCACTCTGGCGGCGAACCTGATCGGCCGCCTGTTGCAGCAAATTGAGCCAGCACTGCTGTTCCAGCGGCTTGATCTCCTCGTCGCTCATGATCTTTTGCTTGCGCAGTTCGGGCAGCAGCTGGCTGAGTTCCCGCCAGTCTTCCAGCGCGGTGTAGGCACTCTTGAGCAGCTTGAGTACGAAGGGGTGCTTGGGAGCCTGCTTGCGCAACCGCAGCAACGTCGCCAGAGCCTGCTCGTAGCGGCCGGCGGAGAGCTGCAGACGGGCCTGGGTCAGGCCGACGGCCAGGTCCGAGCCGGGGGTGCTTTCATAGGCTTTGCGCAGCAGCTCCTCGGCCGCCTGTTGGTCGTCTTCCTCGTGGGCGGCTTCGGCGGCCGCCAGGTAGTTGATCAGCGGTGTGTCCGCCTGGTCCGCCGAGCTGGTCAGCAGCTTGCGCGCGCGCGGCCAGTTGCCCTCGGAAAACTCGATCAGCCCCTTGGTGGTGCGGCGCCGGGCCCGGCGCTGGCTGGAGCGGCTGATCCACTGGGTCACTCCGCCACCGCCCTGGCGCAGGCGTGTGATCAGGCGCAGGACCCAGTGCAGCAGCAACATGGCAAACAGGAACAGGGCCAACCCCACCCAGAAATTGGTTTCCAGCAGATAGTGGCCGAAGCTGATGCGGATGTAGCCGGTATCGTAGCTGATGGCCATGCTGAGCAGGGCCCCCACCAGGAGGGCGCCCAGAATGATAAGCAGGACTTTCCTCATGATGCGGACTCGCTATCGCCACTGGATTTGGAAGGTTGCTTGGCCGGCGCCTTCTCGGACGGCGCCAGGCGGCCTTCGATGCGGGCTTTGAGCAGCTGCAGAGGCTCGCTGATGTCTGGCAGATCCGGATTGATCTGGCGTTGGGCCATGCTGTCCAGGGATTCGATCAGTGCATTGACCGTGGGATGGCTGGTGTCATACCACTCGTCCAGCCACCCTTGGGCCTTCTGCAGGGAGCGCCGGTACAGCGGCGTGTTGCCCTTGAGCAGGGCCATCTCGGCTTCCTCCAGCATCAGGCGGAGGTTGAGCCTCGCGTAGGCGCTCTGCTTGGGCGAGAGCAGCGGCTTGACCGGTTCGTCCAGGCGGCGAATGACGATGACGTCGTCGAGCCCGGCGACAAATCGCTGCCAGACCTTCTCCCAGGTGGAATCGGCCGTGGTGGTTGGTTCTTCGACGGGCTCGGTCTGGGCGAGGGGCGAAAACTGGGTCAGGGCGCTGTCGCTGAGTTTTTCAATCTGGGTGATGGCCGCTTCCAGCTGCAGGTAGAGCCCAATGCGGTCCACCTGTTCCACCGACTTCAGATCCATGCGGGCTTCGGCGACGGCCTGGCGCACCGGATAGACGCCGGGATCGTCTGTTTCCGCCAGGACCTCGTCGGCCGAGCGCAATATGGCGATGGCACCTTCGATGTCCTTTTCCAGCTGCAGGCGCTGGTTGGCCATGCGCAACAAATATTCCGCCTCGGCGAGCAGCCAGTCGGTACGGCCGCGGTGACCCGCCTCCAGCAGTTCCCGGGCATTGTGCTCGATCTGGCGGGCCTGTTCTTCCAGGCGTTTTTGTACCGCGTCCTGGTGGTTTTCCAGACGAGCCAGACGGTCACTGCGTTCGCTGCCGCTCTGACTGATCTGGTCACTCAGGTGATTGAGGTCCTGTTGCAGGCTGCTTACATGTTCCTGGGTCGCCTGCCGTTCCAGCCACAGGTAACCGGCGCCCAGCCCGGCGGCAATCGCCACCAGCAGGGCCAGCAGGGCGAACAGCCAGAGGGGCCACAATCGCGGACGGGCGGATCCCGGAGACGAATCGGCTTGGCGGGCGGGCAGGTTCTTGGCGTCGTCAGTCACAGGCGTCCTTTTTTTCGTTAGTGGTTAGCGAAGACCCGACGAATGAGGGCAGCGTACTGCCTGCAGGAAGCGATTCATGGCGCTTCGGGTCCCTTCCGGTGATCGGCTAAACAGGCCATGATAGACGCCGGATCCAGGGCGTCCGGAACCAGGACCTGGGTAAAGCCCCGTTCCCGAGCTTGTTCGGCCACCCGCGCCACGGGTACCAATACGGTGCGGGACAACAGCTGATGGTCTGTATTTTGGCCCAGGGCGATTAAATTGTTCAATGTTTCCCCGGACATAACCACAATAACCTGCGGCGCGAAATCCACCAACGCCGATTTCAGGGTGGTTTCAGTATAAGCGGGGCAGCGTCGTTCGTAGAAGGCCAGGCGTGTCACCCGGGCACCGCGCGCCTCCAGCGTTTCCGGCAAGGTCTCCCGGCCGCCGCGGCCGCGGCAGAGCAGGACTTTCTCCCCCGTCAGGGTCTGCAATTCAGGCCGCTGTAGCAAGGCTTCGCTGTCGTGACCGGCTTCGGGGATGCGCGGCATCAGGCCGGCCTCGGTCAGCACCCGGGCGGTGCCGGCGCCGACGCCATACCAGTGGATGCCCACCGGGGTCTGCGGCCACCAGCGGTCGAGGGCGTCGGTCAGGAAATGTGCGGCATTGGGGCTGACAGCGATAACGTGCTGGTACTGATCGAGATTCTGCAGCACCGCACGCTGTTCGGCGGTCTCCGGCAGCGGCACGATTTCCAGCAGCGGGAGTTCGCGAACCCGGGCGCCGGCGGCTTCCAGTGCCCGGGTCAGCTCGGCGGCCTGGCCCTGGGGGCGGCCATTGAGAATGTGCAGGCCGGCCAGCGGCCGGCCCTTGGCATTAGCGGGGTTCGTGGCCATAGACCTCGGCGAGTATGCGCCCCGCACCCTGGTCCAGCAGATCTTCCGCCAGGCGTTTGCCCAGACCTTCGGCATCGTCCACGGGGGCGCGGCCTTCGGTGTGGTAGAGGGTCTGGCCGTCGGTGGAACCCACCAGACCGCGCAGATAGACCTGTTCGTCCTCGAGTATGGCGTAGGCAGCGATGGGCACCTGGCAGCCGCCCTCGAGGCGACGGTTAAGGGCCCGCTCCGCCTTGACCCGGATGGCGGTCTCGCGGTGATCCAGCGGGGCCAGCATGTCGAGCAGCTCCTGGTCGTCCAGGCGGCATTCAATGCCCAGTGCCCCCTGACCCACTGCCGGAATGCAGATCTCGTGGGGCAGGTCGTAGCGAATGCGGTCGTGGAAACCCAGGCGCTGCAGGCCGGAGGTGGCCAGGACGATGGCGTCGAACTCCCCGGCATCCAGTTTGGCCAGGCGGGTGTTGACGTTGCCCCGCAGGGTGCGGATGCGCAGGTCCGGTCGGTAAGCCTGCAGCTGGCTCTGGCGGCGCAGGCTCGAGGTGCCCACCACGGCGCCGTCGGGCAGGTCGTCCACGGTCGCGTAGTGATTGCTGACGAAGGCATCGCCGGGTGCGCCGCGCTCGCAGATCACGGTCAGGCCCAGGCCTTCGGGAAAGCCCATGGGCACGTCCTTCATGGAGTGCACCGCGATATCGGCCCGACCGTCCAGCATGGCCTGTTCCAGCTCCTTCACGAACAGCCCCTTGCCGCCGATCTTCGCCAGGGGGACATCGAGAATCTTGTCGCCCTGGGTGGAAATGGGGACCAGTTCCACGGTCAGGCCGCTGTGCAGCTTTTCCAGTTCAGCCTTGATGTGTTCCGCTTGCCAGAGGGCCAGCGCGCTCTTGCGGGTGGCAATACGCAGGGTGCTTCGAGCCATGGTGCCTCGGTGGTTGTCTGGGGAATGAGTTTGGGGCAAAGGTTACCGGGTTTGGGGGAGTTTGTCTGTACCCCGGTTGGGGCAGGGCGGTCGTCGGTGGTCAGTGGTTTTTGGGGCAGAGAGCTTGAATTCTGGTTTTAAGACTCGCTCCGCTCATCGTGAGCTCTGTCAGTTTTTTCGAGGCCCAGATCGCTTGCCAACAAATCAATTCCATTGACGATATGGCCTCGATTTTTGATTTCCAGTGCAGAAAAGCACTTATGCCTGTAGTCCTTTGAGCCTTGAAATTTTTCCAGTGATTTTTTCAGGGGGGTTATGACCGGGTACGCTTCTTCAGCCTTATCGATAGCGAGCTGAGATTGTTCGCCGTGAAGGCGCAAAATGGCAAGATCGATCAAATCCCTGGATTCAATACTCGAGTCCGGCCAGCGGTCGGCATTGGCCAATAATTTTTCCGCATACCTGTCAACAGGGCTAAGGCACGGAACGTTGAGCCAGTCTCTGTTTTCCGGGGGCTCCAGAGCTATCCTTGCCTCGGCAACAATTTCAAACTTGATTGGCGTTCCCCTCGAAATGACGGCAAAACGAACGCCATACTGGTTTGCTATCAAATCTCTGGGGAAGTGCAGAGCTTCTGTCTGAGCAAAGAGGGCAGAAGGTTTGAAATTGTTTTCAGATACGATTTGCCTCAAGCGCCTATAGCCTGGGCCAATGGGGCAAATGAAGTCGACGTCCTTGCTCCACCGAATAGGGCACCGACTTCGATGAATATTTCGGGGTCCAGGCTATCCAGAACATGCAGGATTTTTTGATGATGTTCGTGATCAAACATCGAGTTGCAGCCAAGAGCCTTTTGCGACAGCCAGCTTCCGGAGAAATGCTTTCTCGCTCCCTTCTACGTCTGCCAGTGTGCCACGATACTCCCAATTTCGTTCGTATCTGTTGAGCATTTCGTCTGGGGTAAGCTCATGCACATCACTCAAATCCCAGCACACCGCTTCCAAAAACGGCAAATGCTTCGGGATTGCAAAATTGATGTGCTGTTGCATGACGTCTGACCATCAAATGCCAAAGAATGGGCTGTCTGCACACGCATTGGGTGTAGCGCCAAAGCGCGTGCAGATGCAGCCTGTCGGATCTTGTTAAAATCTTATCCAATACCTGAGCCGATAGCCAACTGGCGTTTGGCCATTGGTCACGATTGGTGAGGGGGTGTATTTTGGGCTCGGAACTCTGTGACAGGAAGGCCGCCGATTCCCCAATCCTCCATTGCGACTGTATCGATTACAACCATCGTCGAGGCCGGTTTCTTGTCCAACACCCTAGCAAGGAGGTTGGTCACGCCTGCGATGAGTTCTGCTTTTTGTTCTGCTGTTGGCCCCCTGTTCTCCGGTCCGCCTTCGCGGGTCACCTTGATGTTGACGTATGGCATGATCAATCTCCTTTGGCTGTCCTGTCGTAGTGAAAGATTTTGGCAATGATGACCCAGCGCCCCTCATTAAATATCAAGGTTAGAAAATCGGTGTAGCGACGTCCCATCATGGTGACCTCCACTCTTGCGAATGCGAGGGCCGGGCCTCCCGTCTCAATGGAAATGATGCGGTTCTCGCGCCTTTCTCCGTTTTGCGCCGGAGATACCCTTTGGTCCAGTACTTCCTGGTACTGAGGGAAAGACAGCGCTCGATAATCCTCTGGAACCGCGTTCACATATTGGGAATGAGGATGGAATATGCTTGCGAGCATATGGCTGTCGGCTTGGTGTAACCCCTCGAAATAGGTTTCGAGGAGGGCCAGTATGGCTTCATGGGGTTCGCGTGAATTCATTGTGCGACCAACCCTTCCGCACGCATTGCACTTTTAACGCTCGGGCGGGCCGCCAGTCGCGTGCAGTAGGCATTCAGGGACGGCCAGTCCTTGAGGTCGATACCCGCTAAGCCAGACCAACTGCACACCACAAAAAGATAGGCATCGGCCACGGTGAAAGCATCGCCAACGAGGTAGGACCGTCCATCATCAAGCTGGGATTCCAGGTGGGCCATATGGTGGACGATCGCCTCATACGCCACGCTGCGTTACGTCTCGGTTGCATCGATTTTAAAAAATGGTCCAAAAGCCTTATGCAGCTCCGAAGCTATATAGTTCAGGTGTTCCTGCATGCGGGCCTTTTCAAGCGTTTCCTTCGGAGGGATCAATGCAGTCGATTCCGCGAGGTACTGAAGAATTGCCGGGCCTTCGGTGAGCACCGCGTTGCCGATATCCAGCGCCGGGACATAGCCTTTGGGATTAATGGATCGGTAGTCGGTACCGTTTTCCGTGCGTTGAGTTTTCGTATCGACGGACTCGAGCGTGAAATCAACGCCCAATTCTCGCAGTACGATATGGGAGGCGAGTGAGCAGGCACCGGGTTTGAAATACAGTTTCATGGGTAGATTTCCTCTGTTGTGTAGCCGCGACAGGCTTGAACACGAATGAGGTTATCTCTGGGTATAAAAATAAAATAATATTGAGTTATGATTTAACCGATAAGTTTTTTGGATCATTAAGAGGGGCGATGAAATTCGAACAACTGCGGGCTCTGGATGCCATTGTGACTCATGGCAGTTTTCGGAAGGCTTCTGAGATGCTCTACAAGTCCCAGCCTGCCTTGAGTCAGGCCATCAAGAGCCTGGAAGAGGAAATCGGCCTGACTCTGTTGTCCCGTGAAAGCTATCGCCCCGTGCTTACTCCTGCCGGACGGGCTTTTTACCGTCAAGCGCGCGCCGTATTGGGGCAGGTGCAATCGCTTTGGGAGTTGGCTGGCAAGCTATCTGCCAGTCAGGAAGCAGAGGTGCGACTTTCGGTGACCGCAACTTGTCCGCTGGGCCATCTGTTGTCCGTGATTGGCGATATCAAGAACGCGTTCCCTGCCACGGATATCCGCCTTATGTCTGACGCCATGGGAGGCAGTGCCGAGCGACTCATGGCGGGTGAAGCCGAACTCATCATCGCCACGCAGGACGGGCTGGCCGCAGAGTCGATTGTCGCGATTCCCTATACCACGGTGAACATCATTCCTGTGGCGTGCCCCGACTATGGTCCGGCCCGCAGCCAGAAGCGCCTCAGTAACGCTGAAATGCGGTCCTTTGTGCAGGTGGCGGTTGCGGGTACGGGGCAGGGGCAGTATGACCAGAGCAGGGACATCGTGCCCGATGCTCTTCGTTGGACTGTTTCGGATTTCGCCGCCAAAAAAGAAATCGTCCTCTCTGGCATGGGATGGGGCGGTCTACCGGAACATCTGATAGCTTCCGAGCTGGAGACCGGAGCGCTGGTTCCGCTGAATTTGGAAGGCTACCCGGTGCGTCGTTCCCAACTGTACGTGATACGTCGCCGGGCGGGTGCGTTCGGTGTCGTTGCCAATGCGCTGTGGGAGAAACTGGCGTCGGACATCAGACTTCCGATGCCCCCTCCAGCCACCCCTTCACCTGACTGATATGCCGCCTGCTGACCGGCAGCTCCACGTCGCTGTCCCGCAGCACCGCGAAGGTCTGCCCATCCGGCTTGCGCTGCAGTCCGGTGAGGTAGCGGGTGCCCACCAGGGTATTGCGGTGGATACGCAGCAGGTCGTCCGGATAGCGTTCTTCCAGTTCCTTAAGGGAGAGGTCGGTGAGGCTTTCGCCCTGATCGTGGACCAGGGTGACGTATTTCTGCTCCGCCTGGCAGTAGCGGACGCGGGCCAGATCGATCAGTTCGGTGCCGCGCTGGCTGCGGATGGTGAGTTGGGGTGTGGGCTTGGCCTGGCGCAATTGCCCCAGTTGCACCCGGTTGATCCGTCCGGCCCGGGCCAGGGCGTCTTTGAGGGCATCGCGGCGGACCGGTTTGAGGAGGTAGTCTGCCGCGGCATGGCGAAAGGCCTCGATGGCGTACTGATCGTAGGCGGTGCAGAAGATGATGGCCGGCGGGTTGTGCATCTGGCTGAGCTGTGCGGCGGCCTCCATGCCGTCGGTGCCGGGCATGCGGATGTCGAGCAGCACGATGTCCGGCTGCCAGTCCGGCATCTGTTCCAGCAGTATGCGCCCGTCCCCGGCTTCGCCCACCACGCGGTAGTCGTCCAGCTCCTCGATCAGACGTCGCAGGCGCTGGCGGGCCAGGGGTTCGTCGTCGGTGATCACCACCCGATAGGTCATGACACTTCCCTCAACGGTTTGCGTGGCAGTCGCAGGGTCACGGTGTACCACCCTTCATGGTAGCTGGATTTGAGCACTGCCTGGTCGCCGAACAGGGCGGCCAAGCGTGCACGGATGTTTTCCAGGGCAATACGGTTACCGTGGTGATGGCGGGTCTCCGCCCGGGGCAGGGGATTGCGGACCAGCACATAGACGCTGTTGCGGTTGAGCTGGGTCTCGATCTGCAGAGTGCCTCCCTCCGGGAAGGGCTGAATGCCATGGTAGACCGCGTTCTCCACCAGTGGCTGTAGTGTCAGCGGCGGCAGGGCCTGGTCGCCGGCAGAGGCATCCAGCAGCCACTCCACCTGCAGTCGCTCACCCAGGCGCAGGGTCTCCACCGCCAGATACTGGCGGCACAGGTGCAGTTCCTGGTCCAGGGTGATCAGTTCGTCGTCGTTACGCAGGCTGGCGCGGAAAATCTCGGACAGGTCCAGCACCGCATCCTCGGCCTTGTCCGGGTCGCTGGCGATCAGGGAGGCGATGCTGTTGAGGCTGTTGAACAGGAAGTGCGGCTGGATGCGCGCCTGCAGGGCGGCGATCTTGGCCTGCAGGCTGGACTGGCGCTGGGCCTGCCACTGGTGTTGCAGGTAGAAATAGCGCAGGACCAGCAGGGTGACCAGCGCCGCGATAAGCAGGTTGCGGCCCCATTGCACCGGGTCCAGCGATTGCCGGGTCCCCTGGCCGAGGATCAGCGTATCGGCCAGGTAGGTGAATAGCCCGACATCGGCCAGTACCAGCAACAGCACGGCTATTGTCACCTGGGCCGGATTGAAACGGGCCAGCCAGGGGCGCAGCAGGCAGATCAGGGCCGCACTGGTGAGCACGGTCCACTGCATCAGCAGTGACACCAGCCCGAGAAAATCCCAGTCCAGCCAGTTGCTGCCGCCGCGCACCAGCGCAAACAGCAGCGCCACCAGCTCCGTGGTAATCAGCAAAAGGAAGACCGCCCGGACCCGGCACAGGTCGGGAATAAAGAGGCTGTCTGCCGTTATCGGGCCTTCGTTTTCAGCCATCACAGGGGCCTTCGCTTATGCCTGAGGAAAGGGGGTGGTATAATCGCCGCCCCGCGCCAAACGTTCACCGAGGAAGGATAGACCATGAGCGACGACCACAAGTCAGCCGAGAAGCCCTGGGGAGGGCGTTTTACCGAACCGACCGACGCGTTTGTGGAACGCTTCACAGCCTCGGTGGGCTTCGACCAGCGACTTTACCACCATGACATCCTGGGCTCGAAGGCCCACGCGCGCATGCTGGCCAAGGTGGGCGTGCTCACGGACGACGAGCGGGACCAGATCCTGGCCGGGCTGGACGAGATCAAGGCCGAGGTCGAGGCCGGCCAGTTTCAGTGGTCGGTGACGCTGGAAGACGTGCACATGAACATCGAGGCGCGCCTGACCGACAAGATTGGCATTACCGGCAAGAAGCTGCACACCGGGCGTTCCCGCAACGATCAGGTGGCCACCGACATCCGCCTCTACCTGCGTGACGAGATCGACGCCATCGGCGAGGAGCTGACCCGCCTGCGCGAAGGCCTGCTGAACCTGGCCGAGCAGGAAGCGGATACCATCATGCCCGGCTTTACCCACCTGCAGACCGCCCAGCCGGTCACCTTCGGCCATCATATGCTGGCCTGGTACGAAATGCTCGAACGCGACCATGAGCGCCTGCTGGACTGCCGCAAGCGGGTCAACATCATGCCGCTCGGCGCGGCGGCCCTGGCGGGAACCACCTATCCCATCGACCGCAACTACACCGCCGAGCTGCTGGGCTTCGATCGCCCCACCGAGAATTCCCTGGATTCGGTCAGCGACCGCGATTTCGCCATCGAATTCTGCAGCTTCGCGGCGCTGCTGATGACCCACATGTCCCGCTTCAGCGAAGAGCTGGTGCTGTGGACCTCGGCCCAGTTTGATTTTATCGACCTGCCGGATCGCTTCTGCACCGGTTCCTCGATCATGCCGCAGAAGAAGAACCCGGACGTGCCGGAACTGGTGCGCGGCAAGACCGGTCGGGTGAACGGCCACCTGATTTCCCTGCTGACCCTGATGAAAGGCCAGCCCCTGGCCTATAACAAGGACAATCAGGAGGACAAGGAGCCGCTGTTCGACACCGTCGATACCGTCAAGGGCTCGCTCAAGGCGTTTGCCGACATGGTGCCGGCCATCAAGGTCAAGGCCGACCAGACCCGCCTTGCCGCACGCAAGGGGTTCTCCACGGCGACCGATCTGGCCGACTACCTGGTCAAGAAGGGGGTGCCGTTCCGGGATGCTCATGAAATCGTGGGTAAGGCAGTGGGGCATGCCATCGCCGAGCGCTGCGATCTGGCGGACCTGAGCCTGGCGGATCTGCAAACGTTTTCGGAGACCATCGGTGAGGATGTGTTTGAGGTGTTGACGCTGGAAGGTTCTGTGGGTGCGCGGGACCATGTCGGCGGTACTGCACCGGCACAGGTCCGGTCCGCCGTGGCGCGAGCCCGTCAGCGCATGGGGGTGTGACACACCGGGGGCGGCGCTTATGCTGCGCCGCCCCTGGGGTTATTCCTTGATGTCGAGGATCTTGTTGTACTCGCCGCTGGCCTTGAGGGCAGCGATGCCCTTGTTGAAGGTGTCAATGACCTTCTGGGCGCGCGGATTGGCCTTGCCCACGATCAGGTGATAGGGATTGCTCTTGATCGGTTTGGGGTTGTAGTCGACCTGGTCGGCCACCCCGACTTCGCTGGCCAGTTGCTGGCCCACCAGCAGTTCTTCCATCACCCCGTCCAATCGTCCTGCGGCCAGTTTCTTGTAGTTGTTTTCCGGTGAACCGACGCGCTCGATGGTGTAGCCGTTGTCCTCGGTGACGAAGGCATAGTCATAGCCCACCACACCGCCGAGCTTGAGGCCTTTGAGATCCTCCTTGTTCGGCCATTCCACCGGCTTGTCCTTGTTATAAAAAACCACGGTCTTGAGATCGATCACCGGATCGCTGTAAAGAAAGTCCTGGGCCCGTTCGTCGTTGTAGCTCCAGACGATGGAGCCATCGAGGTCTGCGTTCTTGGCCATTTGGAAGCCGCGTTTCCAGGGATAGTATTCGTACTTTACGTCCCAGCCCTGGTTCTCGAAGGCCGCCTTCACCAGGCGGGCCACCGGGCCGCCACCGGGGAGATCTTTGCCCAGATAGGGCTTCCAGTCACCGTTGGCCAGCGCCACCGTTTCACTCCAGGCGGTGGTGCTGAACAGGCCGATCAGGATCATCAGAAAAGAAAAGGTTATGCGTTTCAACATGACGGGACACTCCGTGGAGAAGAAGGGAATGTGAACTCAATCACAGTGTAGTTGGTCCCCGGCAGATTTCCTGCCCCTCGCCATCCCGGCCCCTCAACCCCGGGCCGGGGCTGATAGACTGTTGCCATCATGATTCGCTGAGTTGCTCTATGGCTGCCGGAAAGACCTTGTCGCCCTCTCTGCATCGTTGGCTGCTGCCCCTGGTGCTCTCGCTGCTGGCGGTATTGCTGCAGATGTCTCCCTGGCTGGACCTCCTGCGCTATCAGCGCTCCGCGGTTGAGGCGGGAGAATGGTGGCGGCTGCTGACCGCCCATGGGGTGCACTTGGGATACTGGCACCTGCTGCTGAACCTTCTCGGCCTCTGGCTGGTGTGGGAACTGGTCGGAGAGGCCCTGAGCAACGTGCGCTGGCTGTTGACCCTCGCTATTGTGGCGCTGGGAACGTCAGTGGGCCTTTACCTCGGGCATCCGCAGCTGCAGTGGTATGTGGGGCTGTCCGGGGTTCTGCATGGGCTGCTGGTGGCCGGCGCCCTGGGCATGCTGTCGCGGCAGCCGGTGCTGGCGCTGGCACTGCTGGGTATCGTGACGGTCAAGGTGGGGCTGGAAATGCTGGGGATCGCCGATAGTGGCGTGGCCGAGCTGATCGGGGGGCGAGTGATTTACGCCGCTCACCTCTATGGGGCGGTCAGCGGCGCGGTTGTCGGGGTGGCCTGGATGTCGCTGGAGCGTCTCGCGCTCAGGGCTTAGGGTAGTGCCCCTCCAGTGACACCGAGACCGGTGCCAGCTCCTCCAGGGGACGCGGCGGTGCCAGACGGTAACCCTGGCCGAAATGAATACCCAGCTGGCGTACCTCGCGAAGTGCCTCATCGTCTTCGATAAACTGGGCAATGGTCAGCCGGCCGCTGACTTCCGCCACCTTGTGCAGCGCCTCGACCATCACCAGCTGCACCGGGTCCTTGCGCACCGATTTCATCAGGCGGCCATCCAGCTTGATCACATCCACCGGCAGCTGGGCGATCAGGGCGTAGCTCTGGCCCGCTCCCCCCGTACCGTCCAGCGCCACTTTGCAGCCCAGGGACTGCAGGGCCTTACAGGCGGTCAGCACCTCTTCCGGGTTGCGGGCCGCATCGGACTCGGCGATCTCGAAGCAGAAGCGGTCCGGCGGGAAGGGGCAGCTCTGCAGCAGTTCCGCCACAGTTTCGGGGAAGCTATCGTCCTGCAGGCTGGCCAGTGAGACGTTGAAGCTGCAGAGCTTGAGTCGGGGCTCCAGCAACGGGTGCCGGGCCAGCCAGGCGACGGTCTTGCGAATGACCGCCCGGTCCAGTTCCCGGGCCAGATCGAAGCGCTCGGCGATGGGCAGGAACTCGCTGGGCTCCCACAGGCCCGCCTGGGGGCCCTCGTCGATACGCAGTCGGGCGAAGATTTCGATGTAGTCGCCCCAGGTGACGCTGGCGATGGGGCGGATGGCCTGATAGAAGAGTTCGACGGCGTCCTCGTGGATACGCTCCTGCAACTGCTGCACCAGCCGGCGGGCCTCGTCCTCGGCCACCTCGATGGCCTTGTCGCGGTGCACGTGAATGCGCGCCCGGCCGGCGTTCTTGGCGGTCTGGCAGAGGTCGGCCGCGAGGGCCAGTAGCTGTTCGGCATCGAACTGGTCCGGATGATTGATGGCCACCAGGCCGCCGCTGACCGTGGTGCTCAGGGTCTTTCCGCGCCAGTCGAAGCGGAAGGAGCGGATGACGTCGAACAGGGTATCGGACACGCTGCGGGCCTCGGTGTCGCCGCAGTTATCCAGCAGCACGGCGAACTTGTCGCCGCCGATGCGGGCCAGGGCATCGCGCTGGCGCACCCGCGAGGCCAGCAGATTGGCCAGCTCGCGGATATAGCGGTCGCAGGCACTGGCGCCATGCTCCTCGTTCATCTGGGTAAAACCGTCCAGATCCAGGTACAGCAGCGAGTGCACATTGCCCTTGTCGGCGGCGATGCGCAGGCCCCGCTTGAGGCGGGCAATGAATTCGCGGCGATTGAGCAGGCCGGTCATGGGGTCGTGGCGGCTGAGGTAGTTGAGGTTGTCCGCCACCCGCAGGCGGGTGCTCATGTTATGGGCCACATGGGCGGCCCCGATCAGTTCGCCCTTGGCATCCGTCAGGCGGTGATAGTGGATCTCGTAGACCGGTAATTCCCGGTCCTGCTGCGCCAGGGGCATCTCCACGCAGAAGTCGTCGCGCTCGAACGCCCGCTCCCACAGGCGCTGATAAAGCCGCCGCTCGTTGGGGTTGTCCTGCAGCAGCTCCAGCAGATTGTCGCCGACTTTCGGGCGCAGGCCGAAGGTGTTCTCGAACTGGTCGGCGTAGGTCTGGTTGAGAAAGATGATGCTCAGGTCAGGGGCGACCGCGACGATCAGGTCATCGCTGGTGGACAGCAGGCCCTTGAGCAGCTGTTGCCAGTGCTCGGTGGCCTCCTGTTCCTCGCGGGTTTCGGTGATATCGATCAGGGTGCCGGCGACGCTCTGGATCTGTTCGCCCTGGCGCAGAGCCCGGCCGGTCAGGCGGACCCAGCGGCGGCGTTGCTGCCCGGTGAGCACCGGCAGCTCCAGGGTAAAGGGCTTGCCGCGCTGGATGCAGCGACGGATGGCGGCGCGCACTCGGGCCTGAGCCTCCTGGAAATAGAACATGGCGTGATCCGGATCCACATCCTGGCCGCGGCGCAGGTCGAGGATGCGGTACATGCCGTCCGACCAGGCAATCTGGTTGCTACGGATATCCAGCTCCCAGACGCCGAGTTGGCCGCTGTCCTCGACGATTTTCAGCAGTCTTTCGTCCAGAGGATCGTTGGCGCGGGAATGGATCATCGCCTCGCTGGCCTGGTCGGCGTCCATCTGGTTGACCCGCAGGCTCAGTATGCCGCTGAAAAAATAGCCCTCCTGGTGGCGGAAGGTGACCATGACGTCCTCGCCGCGTTCCAGCGGATCGAGGTTGAACGGCATCATGGGGTCGTCCTGGCGGGTAGCCACCAGTTGCCGGATGGGTTTGTCCCGCAAGTCGTAAGCGTCATAGCCGAACATGTGTTCGACATTGGCGTCGGCCCAGATGATTCCGCCCTGGTCGTCCAGCCGTACCACCGCGCCGGGGGACTGCTTGGCTTCGAAGGCGTCGGATCTGTATCGTCGCAGGAGAATTTCTTTCAAGTCCGGATCCTGATGTGCGTCTAAACTGAGGGAGTCAGGGAACCTGTTGTCAGTTCCCCGGACATCATAGCGGCATAACTCCCGGGAACCAACGCGTTGAACCCACAACTCCTCAAACAGCGGCCCATAGCGCTCGACTTCAGTGAGGGCATCGATCGCAAGACCCTGCAGCAACTGCGGGACCGTTTTCTGGACATCAATCGCCAGCGCTACCAGCGGGCCTGCAGCGCCATGGGGACTCGGCAGCAGACGGTGCTGGAGCTGTTGCCACTGGTGCTGCATGCCAATCATCCGGCGCTACCGGGTTACCTGCACGGCGACTGCCCCCGGGGGCTGGCCGGCTATGAGCCGGATAAGGCGGTACTGGCCCAGGCCAAGCGGGTGAGTCGGTCGTTCCAGTGGCGCAGTCAAGGTCGGCGTACGCCGGACCTGGATGCCCTGTTCATGATGGGCAGCAGCGGCACCATTGCCCAGTCCAGCAGCAGCGATGTGGATGTTTGGCTGTGTCACCGTGACGACCTGGAAACGGTCGCCCGCAAGCAGCTGCACGCCAAGGCCGAGGCCATCAGCGCGTGGGCGCACCAGTGGGGGCTGGAGCTGCATATTTTCCTCATGACCGGCGAGCAGCTGCGGTCCCAGCGCCTGGATGCGGAAGTGGATGCCGAGAACTGCGGCAGTGCCCAGCATTTCCTGCTGCTGGATGAGTTCTTCCGCACCGCGATCCATCTCGGCGGCCGCTACCCCTTGTGGTGGCTGGTACCGGCGGAGGATGAGACTCAGTATCAGGCGCGTGCCGACATGCTGGTCACGCGCCGCTTCATCAAGCCCGACGAGTACCTGGACCTGGGGAGCGTCCCGCAAATCCCGCCGGGTGAATTCCTCGGCGCCGGGGTCTGGCAACTGTACAAGGGCATCGACGCCCCCTGGAAAGCCATCCTCAAACTGTTGCTGATCGAAAGCTACGCCCGTGAGGACGGCCGCATGCCGCTGGCCCTGGCCTTCAAGCGGGCGGTCTATTCGGGGCAGGCCGATATCGATGATCTGGATCCCTACATCATGCTGTATCGGCAGCTGGAGCGTTTCCTGAGTGACCTGGGCGCCCCGGAACGGCTGGAGCTGGTGCGCCGCAGTTTCTATCTCAAGACCGGCGTGGGGCTGTCGCGGCGCGACAGTGGCGTACCGGCCTGGCGGGTGCGGCCGGTAAAAGCACTGGTGGAAGACTGGGGCTGGAACGAAACCCAGCTGCGCTGGCTCGATCAGCGCCAGCGCTGGCGCATCAACGATGTCTTGCGTGAGCGGCGGCTGATCGTCAACGAACTCACCCACAGCTATCGCTTTCTGTCCCGGCTGGCCCGCACGCAGCAGCTGGCCGCCCATATCCGCGCCCAGGACCTGACCCTGCTGGGGCGCAAGCTGTATGCCGCCTTCCAGCGCAAGGCCGGCAAGGTGGAGCTGATCAACCCCAATATCGCGCCGGATCTGGCGGAGGAAAATCTCGCCTTCCACCACCGCTCGGCCCGTTCGCCCAGCGGTCGGGGTGCTGGCTGGCTGCTCTACCGCGATCTGGTGCGCCCGGAAGACGCCGATTTCTACCCGTCGATCAAGACCAGCGCCGGCCTCATGGAACTGCTGACCTGGTGTCACTGCAATGGCCTACTGACCTCCGCGACCCGATTGAATGTCCAGGCCGGGCGCACCCATCTGACGATTGCCGAACTGCAGGCACTCATCGCCGCCCTGCGTCGCGCGCTGCCAGGCCCTGCACAGCCCCCGGGGTCCGATGCCCTGATGCAGGAGAGCCGGATTCTCCGGTTTGCACTGTTCGTAAACGTGGGGGTGGATCCCATGCGCCACCTGAGCGAGCAGGGGGTGCACAAGCTCAGCGAGCAGGATGACGCCCTCGGTTTCAGCGCCCTGCGCGAGAACCTGGTGCTGACGGTCGATCAGGTGACCCTCAATTCCTGGCAGGAAGTGAGCGTGCACCGTTACGAGGTGGGTGACACCCTGATTCAGTGCCTGAAGAATTACCTGGCCGGGGTCGCGTCCGGAGGGGGATTGCTGCCGAAGGTGGAGGTACACTGCTATTGCGCCAGCCACGCCACGGCCATTGCCCGCCGCGTGGAGCAGTTGTTCCAGGACGTGACCCAGGCGTTTTTCTTTGGTCGGGAGCCACGTCGGGCGCTGCGCTACGTCATCGAAATGGACCAGCGTTTCTTCCTGCTGAAGTTCGTGGAAGATCAGCCGCGCTTTGTGGCCTACAGCGACCGCGAGGCTCTTTTTGAGGACCTGGCCCGGCCCCAGCGCCTGTGGAGCCCGATCCATTTCGACCGCCGGGCATTGCTGGATGATCCGGCCACCCGCTATGTCAGCGAGGCTAACGAAGCCGGGCGGGTGCAAGTGGTGTACGAAGTGGGCGAGGGGCAGGCCAACCTGTGGTTGCTGGACGAAAACGGCTCGCTGTTCCGCTGGCGCACCGCCTGCGAGACGACTCGTTCGCTGCTGGTGCCGCTGTTCCGCTTTCTCGACAACATCATCGAGCGTCGTCAGCTGCGTCACGCCATCGTGGCGGGTCAGGAAACCCTGGAGGTGGAGGCGCTGGAGCTGGTGCGGGATCGTGACGGCTATCACCTGGAGCGGCGGGAGCTGCCCCAGGACCAGCCGTTGCCGGAGGCGCTGGAAGTTCAGGCGCTCGGTGTGGCCGAACCCGGCGAGCCGATGCGTTTCGATATCTTCTGCGATCATCAGGAATTCAGCGCCCTGGAGTACGGCAGCCGCCTGATGCCGGCAGTGGCCCACTACATCGTCTCGCACCGTCAGGAGCGTGCGCTGTATCCGGTGTACATCACCGATCTCAACCTGCCCCATGACATGGATCCGCAGGACTACCAGATCGACCTGCAAACGGTGCAGTATGTCCAGCACAAGGTGAAACTGGAAAAAGCCCTCAACCAGGCCATGCAGTCCCTCTCCCGGGGATAGGCGCGCCGTGGCCGGATTCGGTATACTGGCGGATTCGTAATAGCCTGGGGGGTCGCGCAAACGCTGCGCCAGCCTCCGATACCGACTCGACGGGAGAAACTCAACCATGCCGCGCCTGCTACCGGCCCTTCTTGCGCTGCTTCTACTGCTCTCGGCGTGTGGCCAGAAGGGGCCGCTGTACCGTCCGGCCCCGCCGCCGGCGGCCGATACCCAGAGCCAGCAACCGGCCGATGAACCCGCTGACAAACGCGACTCCTGATTCGGGCCGCCGTGTACGGCCCCTCGTTCGACCTTTGACCTGAAGTCGCTGCATCACAGGATACCCAATGGACCACTTCAATTACCGCGACAATCGCCTTTTTGCCGAGGACGTGCCCCTGGAAGACATCGCCGCGCAGTTTGGCACGCCCTGCTACGTCTATTCCCGCGCCACCCTGGAGCGCCATTACCGGGCCTATGACAATGCCCTCAAGGGCCATGCGCACCTGATCTGCTACGCCGTCAAGGCCAACTCCAACCTGGCGGTGCTGGACGTGCTGGCGCGGCTGGGTGCCGGGTTCGATATCGTCTCCGTGGGCGAGCTGGAACGGGTGCTGCGTGCCGGCGGCGATCCGACACGGGTGATCTTTTCCGGGGTGGGCAAGCAGGCCCACGAAATGCGCCGGGCCCTGGAAGTGGGCATCCGCTGCTTCAACGTCGAGTCCGAGGCGGAGCTGGAGCGTCTCGATCAGGTGGCCGGGGTGGTCGGCAAGGTGGCGCCGATTTCCATCCGCGTGAACCCGGATGTGGACGCCCAGACCCATCCCTATATCTCCACCGGGCTCAAGGAAAACAAGTTCGGCATCGACATCGCCACCGCCGAGCGAGTCTACCGTCACGCCGCATCCCTGCCCAATCTGGAAGTGGTGGGCGTGGACTGCCATATCGGGTCCCAGCTGACCAGTGTAGCGCCGTTCCGGGACGCGCTGCAGCGGCTGCTGCAACTGATCGACCGCCTGGCCGAGGACAACATCCGCATCCGCCATCTCGACATGGGCGGCGGTCTCGGGGTGACCTACGATCAGGAGAAGCCGCCGGAGCCCGGCGAATACGCGGCGCTGCTGCTGCAGGAGCTGGGCGAGCGCGAGCTGGAACTGATTCTGGAGCCGGGGCGTTCGATCGCGGCCAATGCCGGTGTCATGCTGACCCGGGTGGAGAGCCTCAAGCTGACCGAACACCGCAACTTTGCCATCATCGACGGTGCCATGAATGACAATCTGCGGCCGTCGCTGTATGGGGCCTGGCAGGCGATCGTGCCGGTCACCCGGCGCAGTGAGGGCGAAAAGCGCCGCTACGACCTGGTGGGGCCGGTATGCGAGACCGGCGATTTTCTCGGCAAGGACCGGGAGCTGATCCTGGAACCGGGGGACCTGCTGGCGCTGCGATCGGCCGGGGCCTACGGGTTTGTGATGAGCTCCAACTACAACAGCCGCAACCGGCCGGCCGAAGTGCTGGTGGACGGGGACCAGGTCCATCTGGTGCGCCGGCGTGAGACCATCGACGACCAGCTGCAGCTGGAAAGCCGTCTGCCCGCCTGAACCGGCGGGCCCATGAATACCGAAAAGGGCGCTGTGAATGCTGCGTTTTACCAAAATGCACGGCCTGGGCAACGACTTCGTCGTGATCGATGGCGTGACCCAGCCCGTGCGCCTGACCCACGAGCAGATTAGTCAGCTGGGTGACCGTCACCGGGGCATTGGCTTCGACCAGCTGCTGCTGGTGGAACCGCCAGGCCGGCCGGATGTGGACTTCAATTACCGCATCTTCAACGCCGACGGCGGCGAAGTGGAACAGTGCGGCAACGGTGCGCGCTGTTTTGCCCGCTTTGTGCTGGACCAGCGCCTGACCCAGAAGCGCGAGCTGCGCGTGCAGACCGCCAAGGGCATCATCGAGCTGAAAGTCACCCAGAATGGCTGGGTGCGGGTGGACATGGGGGCGCCGGAACTGGATCCGCCGCAGATTCCCTTCGAGGCCGCCGAGCGCAAGGCAGTGTACGAGCTTGAGGCCGAAGGACAGACCTGGCAGCTCAGTGCCGTGTCCATGGGCAACCCCCACGGTGTCCTGGTGGTGGATAACGTGGACAACGCGCCCGTGGCAACGGTCGGCCCGACACTGGAAAACCATCCGGCCTTTCCCGACCGGGCCAATATCGGTTTCATGCAGGTGCTGGCCCCGGATCGGGTGCGGTTGCGGGTGTTCGAACGCGGTGTCGGGGAAACCCTGGCCTGCGGTTCCGGCGCCTGTGCCGCGGTGGTGGCCGGACGTCTGCGCGGCCTGCTGGACGAGCGGGTGACGGTGGAGCTGCTGGGCGGCGAACTGGTGATCGAATGGCGGGGTGAGGGGACCACTGTTATTATGGAAGGTCCGACGGCCCGTGTTTTTGAAGGGCATATCAAACTGCCGGGTGAGAAAAAGCGCCGTCCCGGTCGCGGTGGTCGCGGCCGTAAGGACAAGCGGCCTGCCAGCCGCAAGGGGCGCAAAAGCTGATCATCCGGCGCTGTGGCACTCACACAGAACAAGAATCGCCGGTCCGCGGGGCCAGGTGGTCGTGATAAGAGGTACTCTTGATGAGCACGCGTGCAACGGTCGAACTGAGCGAAGAACAGGTTGTCGACTACCTGCAGAACCATCCCGAATTCTTCGAGCGCCATGAAGAGCTGCTGCAGACCCTGCGCCTGCCACACCCCAGCGGCAATGCCATTTCCCTGGTCGAGCGGCAGGTGCACCTGTTCCGTGAGCAGCGCGACGTGTTGCGCCGCGAGATGCAGGACCTGATCGCCATCGCCCGCCAGAACGACCGGCTGTTTGAAAAGAGCAAGCGGCTGCTGATCCAGCTGCTCGAGGCCAAGGCCCTGAACGAAATCGCGGCGGTGATCGACGACAGCATGCGCCACGACTTCGGCCTCGATGCCGCCTCCCTGGTGCTGCTGAACGAAGACAAACCGACAGCCAATCAGGGTGGTCTGCATTACATGACCCTGGCCGAAGCCGAGGACATTCTGGGCACGGTGCTGCAGAGTGATCGCGCCATCTGTGGCCGTTTCCGTGACGTCCAGCTGCAGGCGCTGTTCCCGCAGGCCGAGGCCGTGGGTTCGGCGGCGGTGATTCCGTTGCGGTTCAACAACCTGTTAGGGGTGCTGGCGGTCGGCAGTGCGGATCCGGACTTTTTCGACAGCAGCATGGGTTCGCTCTTCCTCTCCTATATCAGCGATACCCTCAGCCGCATGTTGCCCCCGCTGTTGCAGGAAGAGGCCTCGGTGACGGAACTGGAAAGCGTCTCCTCGTAACGGGGGCGGCCGACCATGCAGGGGCTCGACAGCACCCTTGAGGCCTTTCTGGAGCACTTGCGCTCCGAGCGCCGCTATTCCCCCCATACCTGCAGCAACTACGCCCGCGATCTGCAGCGGCTGAAAGACCATCTGGCCGCTCAGGGCGTTTCCGAGTGGGGTCAGCTCGACCATCATCGCCTGCGCCACTACGTGGGGCAGCTCTCCCGCGCCGGCCTCGGCGGGCGCACCATTGCCCGCCATCTCTCGGCGGTGCGGCGCTTTTTTGGTTTCCTGATTCGAGAAGGCTGGGTGGCCGACAACCCGGCCCTGGACGTGCGGGCCCCCAAGCGTCCCCAGCGCCTGCCCAAGGTGGTGGACGTGGATCAGGTCAATGCCCTGCTGGATATGCCGGCGGAGGATGATCTGGCGGTTCGCGACCGGGCGATCCTCGAGCTGCTGTACTCCTCCGGCGCCCGACTGGCGGAGCTGGTGGGAATTGATCTGGCGCATCTGGATCTGGCGGCCGGCGAGGTGCGGGTCACCGGCAAGGGCCAGAAAATCCGCCTGCTGTCGGTGGGGGCGGCCGCCCGGGAAGCCCTGGCCGCCTGGCTCAAGGTGCGTCCGGCCCTGGCTGCCGGTGGCGAGAATGCGCTCTTTGTGAGCCAGCGCGGCGGGCGTCTTTCCCCGCGTGCAGTCCAGCAGCGCCTGCGCCAGTGGGGTATTCGCAATGGCAGCCCGCAGAACATTCATCCCCACCTGATGCGGCATTCCTTCGCCAGCCATATCCTCGAATCCAGTGGCGACCTGCGTGCGGTGCAGGAAATGCTTGGCCACGCCGATATCGCCACCACCCAGGTCTATACCCATCTTGATTTCCAGCATCTGGCCAAGGTATATGACCAGGCCCATCCGCGCGCCCAGCGCCGCAAGGAAGACGAAGGGGAGCATTAGCGATGCTTGCACGCAACGGATTGCTGGTGTTGATGGCGGTGGTCCTGGTGGCGCTGGTGGTTTCCGGTCTCGAACCCTTCGATCGTGGCACCTGGGTGCTGGAGGTATTTCCGGTGCTGGTCGTCCTGCCGCTGCTGCTGGCCACCTATCGTCGTTTCCCGCTGACCGGGCTGCTGTATGTGCTGATCGCGTTGCACTGCCTGGTGCTGATCTATGGCGGGGCCTATACCTACGCCCGGGTGCCGCTGGGTTTCTGGCTGCAGGACTGGCTGGATCTTGGCCGCAATCCCTACGACAAGATTGGTCATTTCATGCAGGGACTCGTGCCGGCGCTGGCGGCGCGGGAAATACTGGTGCGCCGGGGCTTTGTGAGGCCGGGTAAGATGTTGGGCTTTCTCGCGGTCTGCGTGGCTATGGCGGTCAGTGCCTTCTACGAGTTGATCGAATGGTGGGTGGCGCTGGCTGTGGGGCAGGGGGCGACCGAATTTCTCGGCACCCAGGGCGACCCTTGGGATACCCAGTCGGACATGTTCCTGGCCCTGATTGGTGCCTTGGCTGCGATGGTTTTCCTGGCGCGCTGGCAGGATCGCCAGATCGGGGCCGTGGCCCGGCGGGAGCCTCCTGACCGTTTGCCTACCGATTGGTAATGCCGCTGGGCAGTTTGCGCCTGGCACGTTAAGGTGGGGAGACCAGCATCGTCCTTTGTGTTCGGATCCACATCCCGCAACAGGAGGTCTCCCATGACCCTGCATATCGAACTGGCGCCGCTGATTTCCCTGGTAAGTGGCATCGCCATTCTGGTCTTCCCCAAGCTGCTCAATTACATCGTCGCTGCCTATCTCATCATCCTGGGTATTCTGGGGCTGCTGGGGCACGGCTTTTAGAAACCTGGCGCCTTCACCCTGAAAGCCTTTCCAGGCCTTTGAGGGCAGTGTCCAGCTTGACTGCGTGACGCTGCATGCCCTTCCAGGGATCTTTCTTCTGGCCCAGCCGTCGCCGCAGGTTGTTGACGGTGTAGTCCTGCGGCCCCAGATCTTTTTGCTCGAGTTCATGCCACTCCAGGGGCGTGGCCACCGGCGCGCCCGGTTTCGCCCGCACCGAATAGGGGGCGACCGCGGTCTGTCCGAATGCATTACGCATGATGTCCAGATACAGCCTTCCCTGACGTTTGTTCTTGCGCTGCTCGGTGGTGAGCGTGTGACGGTGGCGCTCGGCCAGATGTCGGGCCAGCCTCTGGGCCAGATCCCGGACCTGATCAAAGTCGTTTTCGGGGCGAATCGGCGCCACCACGTGCAGGCCCCGGGAGCCGGTGGTCATGACAAAGGGCGTCAGTCCCAGTGAGGTCATTCCCGCTTTCACCTGCCATGCCGCCTGTTTTACCGGAGTAAAGTCCTCGCCCGGCGGGTCCAGATCGAAGATCAGCAGGTTGGGGCAATCAAGCCGCTCTTTCTCACTGAGCCAGCGATGCAGGCTGATCGTCCCCTGATCGGCCAGGAAAGCCAGATCGGTTTCGTGGTTGCAGAGGATGTGTTCGATGCGACCGCTCTCACCTCCGTGATCGACGGTCAGGCCTTCCAGCCAGTTTGGAAAGTGAGCGCTGCGGGCTTGCTGAATGAACCCATTGGCATCCACGCCATCGGGAAAACGCTCCAGGGTCAGGGGGCGATGTTTAAGGTGAGGCAGCATAACGGGCGCGACGTCACGGTAATAGGCGATCAGTTCGCCCTTGCTCAGACGGATGTCGGGGAAGAGTATTTTGTCACTGTTGGAGGGGGTGAAGTCCTGACGGGAGGCGGGAGTGTCGTTCATGGTGGCCCTCCTTGGCTTCTGCGATGGCTTACGGTGACCGGCCCGATGAGTCGCAAAGAAGGACCACCGGCATAGCCGATGCAGAAAGTGTTAAATGGCGCAAAATTTTATCAAATGAACGTTTTGCAATAGTCAAGTCATTTTGGACCAAAAAGCGCCAAAAAACGGCATGCACAAATGTACAAAAACACTTAAAAATGTCCTTAAATATCGCAAAAACCATGAAAATGGCGGCAAAAGATGCCACTTTGTGGCTAAAAGCGTTTAAGTGGAAAAAGTGTAGCAACTATTGCGGGGTTCAACTATCTATGACTTTCTTGACTTGGGTCAATGTCGTTGCGGTCATTCTGAACGCTGGTCTAAGTTAATACCTTAGGACGTGCCGGAACAAAAAAAGTACGAAGCCGGCAGGAATTGGGATTCCTTGGGAAAAGCTGAAAAGTTGTAGGAGTTTGGCTGATGGACCTCAGGTGCCAGATGCATGAACTCCTTTTGGCAATGTCTGTGTGATGGCTTTCCGCCAGTCACGTTGACAGATATGAGGTGTTCCCATGACACGCAAAGTCCGTCAGACGCTGGCTTGTATTTCAGTACTGGCACTCAGTCCGCTCGCACTGGGCGAGCTGAAACCGCTTCAGGATGACCAGCTGCGCGAAGTCTCCGGGCAGGGGGCGCTGCAGTTCTCGTCCACCGATATGAGCTATGATCTGAATCATCTCACCGGCATCAATTTCACCAAGAACGCGCTGCTCGGGTTTACCCGGACAGAGGAGCGTACGGTCACCGAACATGTGGATTCCACCGTCTACCGCTTCCAGATCAACGGTGACGGAGAGCTGCATGCCTTTTCCGAAGGACTGACGGCGGGCGACTACGCCGGCAGCAATAATTCGATCTACAAGGACGAGAACGGCAACGGCATCCCGGAGATCGCCCTGCGCAATTTCGGCTTCGGCAATTCCGCCGCTGAACCCTTCTATATCGAAGATCCCTACATCGAGATCCAGAAGCAGAATCATCCGGACGGCACCCAGACTTTTCGGGGCATGCGCATCGGCTTCGGCAATGTGCGCGGGCCCACGCCGGTGACCATCGATTCGGTTTCCGGCTACATTTCCACCCTGAGTCTGCTGCCGGATCTGGGCGGTCTGATCGCGGCCCAGGTGTACGGGACCGGTACCAAAGACACCTTCGTCAATGTGCTGGACGCGCCGCCCGACGGCTCGGGTAACTACCCGCAATCCCCAGCGCCGGGCACGATTCAGTGTAACGGCGCCAGCTGTGGCGCTACCCCCAATAACGTCGGTCTGGTGGACGGCTCGTTGCTTGGCGGTGACTACAACAAGGGCGGTAAGGAAGTGAATCTGTCTCATGTCGAGAGTCTCACCTTCCATGACGTCAAGAACTTCTATATTTCCTATACCCAGGGTGGCGGCAATTCGTTCGTCAACGATGACGGGACGGTCAACGGTGCCATGTGGTCCCAGCACATGGACGGGGTGATCCCCGAGAGCCGCCCCGATCTGCCCGGCTGGAACATGGTGGCGCCTTTCAACGATCCCAGTAACCCGACGGCCGGGTACGTTGAGGCGCACACCGATATCGCCGGTTCCCTGGCGCAGATCCTCACCGGTGTGGGGGATGACAACCCGCGCCAGCAATACCATCCGTTGTTCTGAACCGCGGGCGAAGAGGAGATACCGGCATGACAATGACAAGACGACTGCTGCCCTTTTCCACGGCCCTGGGGCTGGGACTGGTTGCCACACAGGTAATGGCCATGGAGCCCCTGTCGGATGAGGAGATGAGCCAGGTCCAGGGCCAGGCCAACCACTTTGTGTTCGAGAACATCGCGTTTGTCGGTGAAGCCGGGCCCAACGGTGAGCCCGCCGGCAGCATGAGCACCGTGGGTACGGACGGCTCCAGTCTGCGAAAGGAAAACTACAGCTTTACTGCGGACAGTATCGGCACCTTCAGCTCGCCGCTGACGCTTGGGGCTGCCATGGCTGACTTTACCACCAACAGCTTCAGTGATGGTTTGCTGGATGGGCTGCTGGGTACCGATGTTGTGGCCGATGGCGACAACCTCGGGGAGCAGGGAGCGTTGCGGATCACGCTGCCCGAGGTGGCAGGCTGGCAGAACGTGGATATCCAGTACGATGCGGTATACGGCAACCCCTCCCGGGTGGATGCGAACAACCCTAATATCGCCGCCGGCGGCACGCCGTCGGCAGACGAGGATTTCGGCCGGGTCACCATCGACAATCTGGTCCTGGCGGGCACCATCGATATCACCGGTATCCCTGACGGCTATAAGATTCGCAGTCAGGAAGTGCAGGATGGCAGCACCACCGCCACCTCACGCCAGGGGCTGATGCTGAATGTGGCCATCGACCAGCTCTCCATCGACCGCTGGCTGCTGGAAAGTCAGGAGCTGGACGGAGTCTTCAACCCGGATTCCGACATCCTCCTGAAGGACTTCCAGATCGACAATCTGGAGCTCAAGGCGGCCACTCTGGAAACCACGCCGCAGGGCTATCGCATTGCCTACAGCGATCCGCAGCCCTTCAGCGACGGCTTGCCGGATACCGGACATGCCGCCTACGATCCCGACCGGCCCAAGGCCAACCTGTCGGTGACCACACAGATGACACGCGGCCAGGCCAGCGATCTGCAGATTCAGGGCATGACGCTGGATCACCTGGTATTCAATGTGCGCAATTAGGGGAGAGGCCGCGATGCTGCGTAGCACCACTGTCATTTTTGCTGCCGCCGGGTTGTTGCTGGCGGCGCTCAGTCTGAGCGTGCGGGCCGAACTGAGGCCGATGGAAGAATCGGCTCTTGGGAATGTGTCGGGGCAGGCCGGTTTGTCCATCGAGATTCCACACCTGCGAGTCAATGCCTACGGGCCGGGCAGTGTGGATGACCCGGATACCGCCAAGGACGAGAGTGATGGCCGGCGAACCCAGGGCTTTACCTTCGACTACGTCACCCGGGGCCACGACGGCAGCAACGAGACTCACTATTTTGCCGATCAGGTGTCCCTGGCACTGGATATCTTCGGTGCATTCAAGGTGGACATTGAAGGCGATGGCAAGCTGGTGGTGGGGCTGCCTGACCGCATGAACTTCGTGGGTGATGGCTTCAGTGCCAAGGATATCCACCTCAACACCACCGGCACACCGGCCGGCGGTGGCAAGCTGCTGAATGAGACCAATATCCAGGGCAATTTCAGGACCGGCGGCACCGTCACCTTCTGGGGGGACTGAGGACGCTCAGTCCGATGCTTCCCGGGCGATGGTTTGCATGTCGCGTCCGCTTTTGACCGAGAGGTTTTCCGTGGAGGTGGGGTTGCGCCGGGCATCGGCGGCTTCGTCCCGCATCTTGATCAACAGCCACTGAGGTTTCTGACCGCTCCGGATGCGCTTGAGCGCATAGCCGCCACGAATCTTCTCGCCTTCCAGCCAGACCTCGATCAGGCCCTCCCTGTGGGCCTCTGCCATGGTCGTGGCCTCGTCCTTTTCCGCGCGCAGATTCCGGTAACGGCCCTGGTCCCACACCATCACCGTGCCGGCACCGTATTCGCCCTCGGGAATCACCCCCTCGAAATCCGCATAGTCGAGGGGATGATCCTCCACCTCCACCGCCAGGTGTTTTTCGGAAGGATCGGTGGACGGGCCCTTGGGCACCGCCCAGGATTTCAGGACGCCGTCGAAGGCCAGGCGGAAATCGTAGTGTAAATGGCTGGCGTCGTGTTTCTGGATCACGAAGCGGGCGGCCTGGCCGTGATCGCTCTGGCCGCCCGGTTCGCGGCTCTTTTCGAGATTGCGTTTTCGCCGGTATTCGGTCAGGTTGTCTGTGCCCATCTTTGCCTCCGTTGCAAAGAAACCCACAAGCAGTCTAACGCACTCAGACAGGTCAATAAGGAGATTGTCATGCTCGAAGGCCATTGCCTGTGCGGCCGTGTCCGCTACCGGTATGACGGTGAACTGGATGCGATCATCCTGTGCCACTGCTCCCAGTGCCGCCGGGCCCAGGGTTCGGCGTTTGCAAGCAACAGCCCGATTCGCCGTGCGGACTTTCGGCTGCTCGCCGGCGAGGAGGTGTTGAAAGAGTTCGAGTCCTCGCCTGGCAAGCAACGCGCCTTCTGTGGCAATTGCGGCAGTCCCATCTACAGTCGGCGGGACAGCCTGCCCGATACCCTGCGTCTGCGCATTGGTACCCTTTCCACACCGATTGAAACCCGGCCGACACATCACATCTACGCGGACTCCAGGGCGCAGTGGTACGAGATTCTGGACTCACTGCCCCGGCACGCCGAATTGGAGAAGTAACCAGGAGACAGGGAGGTACGGACATGGAATATGTCAGCGCCATCAGCAGCATGGTCATGGCGGCCGTCTGGGTGATCTATTTCCAGATATTCTTCCTGCAGTATCGCCGCCAGAAACGCCCCTTTTTGGTTATCCATCACGCCCAGGGTCACGATCCGGATGCGGCCTGCCTGCTGGTCAACATGAGCCAGAACCCGGTCCACGTGGTCTGTGTGACTGCCTACGTCGAGACCCGGGATGGCGACTACACCCTCCAGGTGACCGACTACCAGCGTGTCACCCAAAACCACAGTCGGGTGCAGGATACCCTGCGTCAGGGGCCTCTGGGCCCCGGGGGGCATCTCCTGCTGGGCCCCTTCCGCGACATCATTCTCGGACATCGCAGCGACGACGAACCCTGTGATGATGCCGATTCGCTCGATGAGGTGAAGGCCCTGGAATTGCGGGTGGTTGTGGTGCATGCGCCCAGTACCTCACTGATTGGCGCCCGGCGCCGGTTCTCCATTGAGAAAGAGAACGGCGAACACATCATTCGTGCCAGCAATATCCACACGGAGCAGCTCATCGGGCGTAAAAAACGCCATCTGGTGCGCGAATGGGCGGAAGAGCATCTGCAGCCACAGCACCGCGGACCATTCGAGAGCCGCACTTCCAGCCAGGACGGTTAGGGCCGCCGATGCGAGCCTGCTGCGCTTCTGGCAAAGCCGGCTGAGCGAGTCATCCGGTTCCAGGGGCCAAAGCGGCGGGCTGGCTGTCCCTGTTAGGGGAATGGCGATAGAGTGGCAAAAACAAGACCGAGAAAAGGAAGGAAGCCCATGTCGATGATGCAGCAGCCCCTGCTGATTTCCTCGTTGATCGAGCATGCCGTGGTGTCTCACCCGGATGCTGAAATCGTCACCCGCACCGTTGAGGGCCCGATCCACCGCTACACCTACGGCGAGGCGGCCAACCGCAGCAAACAGCTGGCCAACGCCCTGGGCGACAAACTGGGTGTGAAAAAAGGGGATCGTATCGCCACCCTGGCGTGGAACACCTACCGTCATTTCGAGCTGTATTTTGGTGTTTCGGGGATGGGGGCCATTACCCACACCATTAATCCGCGCCTGTTTCCGGAGCAGATCGCCTACATCGTCGGTCATGCCGAGGATCGTTACCTGTTCGTGGATCTCACGTTCCTGCCGTTGGTGGAGGCCCTCAGGGACAAGCTGCCCACCCTGGAAGGCATCGTCGTGCTGACCGATCGCGCCAACATGCCGGACAGCCCGCTGGAACTGATCTGCTACGAGGAGCTGATCGGCGATTGCAGTGCGGAGTATGACTGGCCGGAGCTGGACGAGAACGACGGCGCCGCCCTGTGTTACACCTCCGGCACCACCGGGCACCCCAAGGGTGTGATGTACACCCATCGCTCGACGGTACTCCACGCCATGGCTTCCAGCCGTCCCGATGCGCTGGCCCTGTCGGGTGATGACGCGGTGCTGCCGGTGGTGCCGATGTTCCACGTCAACGCCTGGGGCGTACCCTACGCCGCGGCCATGATGGGGGCTAAACTGGTGTTCCCGGGCGCGGGCATGGACGGTGCCTCGCTGTATGAACTGATCAGTGCCGAGCAGGCCACCCTGCTGCTGGGAGTGCCCACCATCTGGCTGGGACTGCTGCAGCATCTGGAGCAGACCGGGGAGAGGCTGGATTCGGTTGAATCGGTGGTGGTCGGTGGCGCCGCGGCACCGCTGTCGATGATCAAGGCCTTCGAGGAAAAGCACGACGCCTTCCTGATTCACGCCTGGGGGATGACCGAGATGAGTCCTATCGGCACCGTTAACACCTATACCCGGCGCATGCGCGAGATGCCGCGGGAAGAGCGCTACCGGCTGCAGCTCAAACAGGGCCGCGCGGTGTACGGCGTGGAGATGAAAATTGTCGACGAGGCGGGCAACGAGCTGCCGCGTGATGGCCAGACCTCCGGCCGCCTGCTGGTGCGGGGCCCCTGGATCGCTGATGGTTACTACCGCAATGATGACCGCAGTGCCTTTGTCGATGGCTGGTTCGATACTGGGGACGTGGCCACCATCGATGCCCACAACACCATGCAGATCGTTGACCGGGCGAAGGATGTGATCAAGTCCGGTGGCGAGTGGATTTCCTCCATCGATCTGGAGAACGAGGCTGTGGGGCATCCGGATCTCAAGGAATGCTGTGTGATTGGGGTGCCGCACCCGAAGTGGGATGAGCGTCCTTTACTGTTGGCGGTTGCGCGGGAAGGGGCGGAGCCCAGTGAACAGGGGGTATTGGATTATCTGGCCGACAAGGTGGCCAAGTGGCAGCTGCCGGATGCGGTGATCTTCGTGGACGAGTTGCCCCATACGGCGACCGGGAAGTTGCAAAAGACCGGGTTGCGGCAGGAATACAGGGATTATCTGGGGAGTGATCGGTAGACTGCCGCGAAAAAGCCAGAGTTCGCGTTGGGGCACCTGTGCGATGCGCCGTCAGCAGGGGGAGGGAGGGTTTCTGTAGCAGTGACATGGATGTCACGGTAGCGCTGCCAGGCCAGGGACGGCCTGTCAGCGCGGCGTAAGAAACCCTCCCTCCTCCTGCGAGAGTTTCGCCAAGGTTCTCCAGTTTAAAGTGAGCGCTGAGGGCTGGGTGCCGGAAGGGTGTTGGCCATTGCTCTTCCACCGCGATAGAGCGGCATCCCTGCCGCGCTATCGCTCATCGGGCGTCCCTGCCCTGGTTCCAGAGCAACAGCCAACACCCTTCTCAAACCCTGGGGTAAACGCCGCTTGGCTCTGCTTTTGCGATCTCTTCACAGCGATAGCCTGGGCCCGGGAACTGAGCAATGATCTCGCGCTGTTATAGAATCGTAATAAATCGATGAAACTCCTGTGACGGATGCCGTGTCCATATTTCACATACTGGTGAACAGAAAGTCATTGGACACAACGAGGTCAAAGCCATGCAGCGTATTCTGTTCCTGATCAGTCTCTGGTTCGTCGCCTGGGGGGCGTTGGCTGCCTCCAAGTACGCGCCGGACGACCCCTCCCTAAAGGTCGCAACCTTTGCCGGCGGTTGCTTCTGGTGCGTCGAGGCCGGTTACGAGAAGATCCCCGGCGTGGTGGAAGCCGTCTCCGGCTTCAGCGGCGGTGACGAGAAAAACCCCACCTATGAGGAAGTCTCGTCCGGTCAGACGGGGCACACCGAATCGGTCCAGGTCTACTACGACCCGACCAAGATCACCTACAACGGACTGGTCCACGCCCTGTGGCGCATGATGGATCCCACCGATCCGGACGGTCAGTTCGTGGATCGCGGCTCCCAGTATCGTCCGGCCATCTTCTACCACAACGAACACCAGAAACGGGTGGCCGAGCGCGCCAAGGCCGAACTGCAGGCTTCCGGGCGCTACGACAAACCGGTCGTGATCAGTATCGAGCCCTTCAAGGCGTTTTACCCCGCGGAGGGGTACCACCAGAACTATTACAAGGAAAATCCGATCCGTTACAAGTTCTATACCTTCAACTCCGGACGCTATCAGTTCGTCGAGAAAATTTGGGGCGAGAACTACGAGCTGGACTACAGCAAGTACCAGCCCAAGAAGGGCGAGGCCGGGGGTGAGGCCATGGATCAGCAGTCGATGAACGGCAAGCAACCCTGGAAAAATTTCGAAAAGCCCGGTGAGGCCGAGCTCAAGAAACAGCTGAGTCCCATGGTCTACGATGTGACCCAGGAAGACGGGACCGAACCGGCCTACAAGAACGCGTACTGGGATGAAAAGCGGGCGGGGCTCTATGTGGACGTGGTGTCCGGCGAGCCGCTCTTTTCCTCAAGCGACAAATACAAGTCCGGCACCGGCTGGCCCAGCTTTGTGCGTCCCATCGAGCCGAATGCGGTGGTGACCCGTGAAGACAACTCCTGGTTCATGTCGCGCACCGAAGTGCGCAGCCGGATCGCCGATTCCCATCTGGGGCATGTGTTCGAGGACGGTCCACCACCGACCGGGCTGCGCTATTGCATGAACTCTGCGGCCCTGCGCTTCATTCCCAAGGCAGACATGGCGGAGGCCGGTTACGGAGACTATCTGGACCAGGTCGGCCCGCCCATGAAGCTTGATTCCGAATGATAGAGGCGAAAACCGATGCACGGCGGCGGCAACCCGACGAGTCCTGGTTTAGAATAAGATCAATAATAAACACATAATTCGTATGGAGTTGTCGCCGTGGACGAACAGGCCCGGGAGTGGAAAGAGCGCTACCTGAATCAGCTCGACCGGTCTGAATCCCAGGAAAAACAGTGGCGTGAAGAGCGTCACGCCCTCCAGCGCCTCCTCGTCAGGGCGAGTCTGGCGGCGGAAGGGCAGGATCAACAGCTGGATGACGTTCTGGCGCAGCTTCGCCAGATGGCTCGCGAGGAAGACCCGCCTCTGGCGAACCTCAAGCGACTGCAGGATCGGCTGGACGAACTGGTCCTAAGCTGGGACAGTCGGCGCACGGGCAATCTGGATCGTCTGCGCGAAGCGCTTCATCGGCTCACCGGCCACTTGCTGCAGCAGAATCCCCAACGTTCCGAAAAACGTGCCCTCAAGCAGCTGGAAAAGCGGGTACGCAAGGAAACCCTTAATCTGGGCAATCTTCCCACCATGCTTTCGGAGCTGGCACGTATCCAGAATCAGGTGACGGTTCTCGAGGCCAGTGGCGGGTTCTTCGATCGTCTTTTCCGCCGCCAGTCCGAGGAAGACGTCGAGTCGCCCCAATCGTCACCGGTTTCGGCCGAACCAGCGCAGGAAGGGGAATGGCTGGGCCCCGAGAGCGACCTGGATATGGGGCAGTCCGTGATCGATCAGGACGAACTGACCCAGTTTGCCCATCGCATTCGCAGTCTGATAGGCCAGTTGCTGGAACAGCTGGCACTACCCGAAACCGCAGAACGGCGGGCCCAGGCGCTGCAGGAACGATTGGTGGAAAGCCAGCGCTGGGAACAGGTGCGCACCGTGGTCGAGGAGATTTCCCATCTCGTCGTGGCAGCCGTCGGGCGGGGGCGAAGGGACTTTGAAGAGTTCCTCGGGCGCCTGGACGAGCGCCTGGCCCGTATTCAGGAATTCATGCGCGACGGGCTCACCTCGCCGGAAATCTGGCAGGAAGTGAACGAGAGTTTCGATCGCGACATGCAACAGGGCCTGCAGCAGCTGACGGACGCGGCCGGTCGTGCCCGCGATCTGCAATCGCTCCAGTCTTCGGTGCGCGGGCAGGTGGAGACGCTGAGCCAGACCCTGCAGCAGTTCCAGAAAAAACAGCAGGAACGGGAATCGCAGCTCAACACCCAGATCGACCTGCTCCAGGACAAGCTGGTAGCCCTGGAAAGTCAGTCCGACGCCATGAAGCAGCAGCTGATGAAAGAGCGTGAGAGGGCCACCACGGACGCGTTGACCCAGCTGCCCAACCGGGAAGCCCTGGAGGAAAGACTGGAGCTGGAATTCGCGCGCTGGAAGCGTTACGGCAACCGCATCAGTCTGGCAGTGCTGGATATCGATCACTTCAAGACAGTCAACGATCGCTATGGCCATCTGGCCGGGGACAAGGTGATCCAGCTGGTGGCCCGGGCACTGCGGGAGCAGTTGCGGGAAACCGATTTCATTGCCCGTTTCGGCGGCGAGGAGTTTGTGGTCCTGCTACCGGAAACCGATGAGGCTGCCGCTTTCCAGGTTTGTGAGAAACTGCGGGAGCGGATTGCGGGGCTGCCGTTTCATTTTCGCCGGGAGCGGGTGGCGGTGACGCTCTCTGCCGGTGTCATTGCCTTCCAGGATGCATCCAGCCCCGATGAACTCTTCGATCGGGCGGACAGGGCGCTTTATCGGGCCAAGGAGGCAGGGCGCAACCGGGTGGAATCCGGCGGCCCTGACAACACGGCCGAGAGGGCCTGAGGTCTGCAGCAGATCAGTGGCGCAGTTGGGCGTCCAGGTGGTCGATAACCTCGGCCCAGTCTGAGTCTTCGTCGAGACCCTCAGCGATAAAGTGGGACTGAGTGGCGTTCCAGAAAGGCGCATCTTCCAGGGCGACTTCCCGTGGGAGCGGTGCGTGACGTTGGATGAAGGACTCGATCGAGCCCTCGTCGGAAGGCAGTCCCAGCTGCTCGAACAAAGTCGCCATGGTGTGCTGTGATGTATCCATAACTGTCCCTCGTCTTGTTTCATGGATTCCACACAATCCAGAGTCATGCCTCTGAGTGCGCGTTACGTCATCGAACGCTAATGGACCGGCACCCATTGCATGGGGCCTCTTTCCCTCTATAGTTGGGGTTTTCGTCGCCATAATGCAACCGGATTTTTCAGGATGATCGGGTACTGTTCCCAGACCGTAATGCGCCTGCTGCTGGCCCTGGCCCTGCTGTTGCTCGCCACGCCGCTGTGGTGTGACCCGCCCGGGGCCGAGAACCGCCCGCTGCTCAATGCCCGCCAGGTAGCCTGGCTGGAGGCGCACCCGGTGCTGCGCATCGGCATTCCCCAGAGCCGCCCTCCGCTCTTCTCCCACGGAGCTGACGGGGAACTGGGGGGCACCGAGGTAAGATACGCGCGCCTGGTCGCAGCCAAACTGGGCCTGAATCTGCAGCTGGAGACCGGCCCCCGGGAGAAGTTACAGGCGGACCTGAATGCCGGGCGGCTGGATGCGCTGGCCATGGCCTCGCCGGATGTCGAGGATGCAACGCTGCGCTACTCCCAGCCCTATGCGTTCCTGCCTTATGCCCTCTTTGCCCGCCGCGACGATGCCAGCCTCAAGGACATCAACAGCCTGGAGCAGAAGCGGGTGGTGCTGCTGGACGGGGAGCACTATCCCTATCGTCTCCTGGAGCAGGTGGATCGCTTTACGCCGGTTCCGGCCAGCAACCTTGAGCAGGCCATGCGCCTGGTCACCGAGGGTCGTGCCGATGCCTTCCTGGCGCCACTGCCTGTCGGACTCCAGGCCATGCACGATGAACCGGACCGGGCCCTGCGCGTGGTCGACGTGCTGCGTGGTCACCCCCGTAAACTGGCCTACGCCGTGGATGCTGAAAACATCATGCTGGATAACGTTCTCAGCGCGGCCATCAGTGCTGTTTCGCCCCAGGAACACCGGGACATGCGATCGGCCTGGGCCGATGTGCGGGACCATGGCCCCGAGTCGGAGTCGATCGCGCTCACCACGGGCGAGCGGGCCTGGTTACAGCAGCATCCGGAACTGAAAATGGCGGTGCGTGCCCAGTGGCCGCCGTTCGAATTCATCCAGAACGGTCAGATTCAGGGGCTGGTGCCCGACCTGGTCCACGCCCTGGAGCAGCAGCTGGGGTACAGTTTCGATATCCAGCGCCTGGAGGACTGGACCGAGGCCGAACAGATGCTGGAAGACGGTAGCGTGGACGTGATCCCGGCCATGCCGCGCACGCCGCGCCGGGAAGGGCGCTTCCTGTTCACCCGCACCTATCTCACGCTGCCTATTGTCCTGGTCGGTCGCGAGGGCGGGCGGTTTGTCGGTGACCTGCGGGAGCTGGACAACGAGGCGGTCGGTGTGGTCCGGGGGCAGGCGCCCCATGAATTTCTGCTGATCAATCACCCCAACCTCAATATCCAGCCGGTCGATTCCCTGCGGGAAGGCCTTTTGGCCCTGTCCAACGGAGATCTGGATGTCATGGTCACCCACATCCCCGGGGTCAGCTACAACGTTTCACGACTGGGACTGTCCAACCTGCGTATCACCAGCATCACCCCGTACCAGTACGAGCTGCGCCTGGCCGTGCGCAAAGACATGCCGGAGCTGGTGGGCATCCTGAACAAGGCGCTGAGCAACGTCGACAAACCCGACCACGACCTGATCTACAACCGCTGGATCCATCTCGATATGGAGCAGGACACCGACTACACCGTGCTGCGGCGGGTGATCCTGGTGGCGATCGTGGTGGTGGCGGCCTTCTTCTACTGGAACCGCAAGCTGTCCAGGGAGGTGGATGAACGCATCCGTTCCGAGGAGCGCCTCAAACAAAGCGAGGACGCCCTGCGCTCGGCCAAGCAGCACGCCGAGGAGCTGGCGCAACAGGCCGAAGCCGCCAACCGGGCCAAAAGCGAGTTTCTGGCGAACATGTCCCATGAGATTCGAACCCCCATGAATGCGGTGCTTGGGTATACCGAGCTGTTGGACCGCAAGCTCGTCGATCCTGATCTCAAGGGCTATCTGGAATCCATCAAGGCGGGCAGTCGCAGCCTCATGACCCTGATCAACGACATCCTTGATCTGTCGCGGATTGAGGCGGGCAAGATGCGTATCGAATTCCATCCCATGGAAATCCGCCGCCTGCTGGATGAAGTCCGGCGCATCTTTGCCGTGCGCGCCCAGGCCCGGGGGCTGGATCTGGTGGTGGAGCTGACCGGCGAACTGCCCGAAGGCATGCTGCTGGACGAGACCCGGTTGCGGCAGGTGCTGTTCAACCTGGTCGGGAATGCCATCAAGTTCACCGATCATGGTGAGGTGCGGGTAACCGCTCGCGGGGAGAAGCTCTCCGGCCCGGATGACGAGGAAGGCTGGGCGCTGGTGATCAGCGTCAGCGATACCGGTATTGGAATCCCCGAGGACCAACAGCGGCGTATTTTCGAGGCGTTTGAGCAGCAGGAGGGGCAGAGCAGCCGGAAATACGGAGGAACCGGTCTGGGACTGGCCATCAGCCGCAAACTGGCGCGGATGATGGGAGGCGATCTGAGTGTCTCCAGCCGGATCGGGGAGGGCTCCACCTTCACCTTGCGGATTGATGGCATCCAGGTCGTGTCCACACGCGGTGGTCAGGGTGAAGAGCCCGAGGCCCACTACCGCTTTCAGCCGGCAAGTATCCTGGTGGCCGACGATCACAAGACCAACCGTCAGCTGGTCCGCGACATGGTGGAACCGGAAGGGCTGATGGTGGTCGAGGCCGAGGATGGCGAGTCGGCTCTGGCGATGGCGCACCAGCAGGTACCGGATCTGGTGCTGATGGACATCCGCATGCCGCTGATGGACGGCTATGCCGTGCGGCAGGCTATGCTGGATGATCCGGCACTGGCCGAGGTGCCGGTGGTGGCACTTACGGCGTCGGTGATGGCCAGCGAGGCTTCCAGAATTCGGGAGGCCCGCTTCGACGGCTTCCTTCGCAAGCCTGTCAGTCGCGCCAAATTACTGGAGGAATTGGCCCGTTTTCTGCCCCATCAACTGCGAGAGGAAGCGCCGGAGGCAGATGCGGGCGAAGCAGAGAGCCCGCTTACGGCCCTGTCCCGGGAAGAACAGCAGGCCTTGCGCGCGTGGTTGCTGGAAGAGCTGGGTACGGAGCGTGAACAGGTTCGCGGCAGTGGTGACCCCGAAGCCATGGCCGGGTTTGCCGGGGCGGTTTCCCGGGTGGCCCAGGAGCGCCAGATCACCGAACTTCGCGAATACGCGGAGGCACTGCAGGAGGCCATCAGCGCCTTCGATCTGGACCGGGTCAATGACCTCCTGGATCAGTTCCCGCCCGTCCCCGCATGATGTGGAACGGTACGACTGGGCCTACAGGCAGTCGTACTGGTAATTGCGGTCGAAGGTCACGGCCACCATCTGGTAGCCAGAGTCGCTGAGTCCCTCGAGCAGCGGGCGGTCCAGCAGCAGTGCGCGACAGATGCGGTCCACGCTCTGCTGGCGCTCGTTCTCGGCTCGGGGCTGATCGTAGCGCACGTCGACGATGAGATACTTGTAGCGGTTCTGATTGCCTGCCTCGACCCAGACACTCTGGTGGCCGATGACATAGGGCTCGGCATTATTGAGCGTGTTTTCGATGCGGCTGTCCAGGTTCTCCATGGCCAGCGTGTGGCTTGAAAGGCAGACCAGCAGGGTGGTCCAAAGCAAGGATAAAGCTTTCATTGATTACTCCCTACAGTGATGCCCGGCTAGGTCTTGTTGTAGTTAGCAAGCGGGTAGCCGCCAGCGCCGGTGTTTTGAGCATTACAAAGTGTTACGGAGCGTTGCATTATCCGGACTACGTAGGGAATTGCCGTGATTTTTTGCTTGATTTTGCAAGAGTTTACGGATGTGAGCGTCTGAGCCCCAACCACAGTCCCGACCAAACCATCGCCGCCAGCAACCCCAGCAGCGTCCCGATACCCAGTCCCAGCACCTCATAACTCAGCGCGACCACCGTGGTATGTGCGATCAAAGCGCCCAGCCCGGCCGGGTAGTGGCGGGTGAGGGTCTGTGCCGTGCCGGCGCCGTATTGGGCATGCAGGAGTACCAGCAGGGGGAAGAAAGTGATGGGGAAAGCCGCCAGAACGCCGGCCAGGGCCGGAGGGCTGATATGGCCCACGCTGGTGACGGCGATAATGACCAGGGCGGAGAAAAGCCCACGCAGCAAGTGAATGCGCCAGCGGTTTCTTCCCGCCCGCACGGCCACATCCCGGCCCCCGCGCAGCAGGCGGTGAAAGACCAGCGTGCCAGCCACGGTGACAGCGAGGGCGGGCCAGAGCGTCAGCCCCCAGGCCTGAAGGGGCCAGGCCAGGACCAGGAATACCGCCACCGCCAGCAGGGTGCTGATCGCGGCGCCATGCGCAGAGAGGCGAGAGTAAGTCAGTGCCAGGCCCTGGGCCGCGAGGAAACCGGGCAGGGTGGCGACCGCCGCCTGGGCAGCATAGGTCGGCCCCTGCTCCCAGCCGAGGAAGAACAGGGCGATGCCGGTACCCAGAGGAAAGCCGGCCAGGACCCCGGCGACACGGGCGCTCACCCGTTCGGCCAGGGCGGCCAGGGCCAGCACCGTCAGCAGGGTGACAGCCAGTTTGACAGCGATCAGGGTCAGCGACATCGGCGCAGGAATTGTTCGAACCAGTCGGCAATCAGGTCCAGGCTGTCGATCAGACGGTGACCGTCGGGAACGACATGCAGCTCCGCCCGTGCGGCACGGGCCTGTTCGATGACCGGTGCCACCGGCACCACTTCATCATCCCAGCCATGGACGATGGTGCACTTTGGTGCGCGCAGGGGCGGCGTCGGGAGGTTGTAGCGTTCCAGGCCGAACGCCGGAGCCAGCAGGAAAAGTCCGGTTACCTCCAGGGTGGCGCTGGCCCGGGCTGCCACATAGCCACCCATGCTGGAACCTGCCAGGATCAGGGGGGTGGCCGCAGGTGCCCGCTCGCAAAGCCGTTTGACGCGGGCTTCGGGATCCTTGAGGTCGGTGTAGTCGATGCTCTCCACCGCAAAGCCCCGAGCGGTGGCTACATCCGCCAGACGACGAATCTTGCTGCCCCAGGGGCCGCTCTCCTGACCGTGGGAAAAGATCACCAAAGGTTCGGACATGCCGGTCTCTCCGTTAAATCGCGCAGGGCCATGGTACCACGGCTCCCGACAGGCGGTGGAAGCGCGTTTCGTCGGCCCGGGCACTGACCAGCATGGCGGGCGTGCAGTCGAAGGTCAGGTTGATGGCGGCCAGTTCCAGGGTGACCCGCCCGGCATCGTGGGGCTCGGGATCGTAATCCTGGCCGCTGACCTGCTTGAAGGATTCGCACAGGCACAACAGCGGGACACCCCAGGCCGCGGCCGAGCGCGCCAGCATCGCCGTGCCGGCCTTGTTGACGACGCTGCCATCCCCCAGTACCCGATCCGCCCCCACCACCACGGCCATCATGCGCGGCATCAGCAGCTCGCCCTGGGCCTCGGTACAGAGGGTGACCCTGCCGCCCTGCGCGGCGATACGTTTGGCCAGGGTGAGTCCTTCGCCATCGGGCTCCGAGCGCGTGACCCACCACTGCACCCGCTTCCCCAGCCGGGTGGCCAGGGCCGCCACTGACGAGCTCCAGCTGTGGGTCAGCAGGTGGGCGCCGTCGGGAATCTGTTCGGCGGCGTGCTGGCTGATTCGGTCCGCGGCTGCCTCGGCTTCCTGGCGCAGGCCTTCGGCGGCCTCAATCAGCGCCTCCAGATTGTCGTGCTCCATGGCATCGACGCGCTGTCGCCAGCGTTCCAGCAGATGACCGATACCGGCCATCGCCGGGCGACAGCCACCGAGGGCCTCGGCCAGTTGACGCACTCGCTGTCGACCGGGCTTGCTATCGGGTTGCTGGCGGGCGTAATCGGCCAGCAGCGAGAGGGCCTGGCGGGCCAGCTGGCTGGCGCCGTCGTCATGGTTATCCCGTACGGGGGCGACCCAGGCTTCCAGGCCGGGTGCTTCAGGCTGGCTCATCGCCCTGTTTTCCCTGGCTGGCGCAATTGACGCTGGAGTTTTGCACCCTGGCTTCAGGGCCCGGCGGCAACAGGATGGCGGTGGTGAGGGGCATAACGGGATCCATGGGGCATCGAATGCCGCATCCGCGAGTGGATTGGACTATCATGGAAGCAATCCCGTGAATGATTCAAGCTTGTCTGAATCAAGCAGAGAGAGCGTATGTACCAACTCGTTTTCAAGGGTGAGCTGGTATCGGGAACCGATGCCGCCACCGCCAAGGCCAACGTCAAGGCCCTGTTCAAGGCCAACGACGCCCAGATCGAGCGGATGTTCAGCGGTGAACGCGTGGTGATCCGCAACAAGCTCGATGATGCCAGCGCGAAGAAATACCAGGGGCTGCTGTTCAAGCAGGGGCTGGTTTGCCGGATCGAGGCGATGCAACCCGAAGGCGGTCCGCCGCCTGCTGCCAAACGCGCCGAAGCGACAAGCGCTCAGCCCTCCGAGGGGCGGGCCAGTTTCGGCGAGCGTCCTCCACAGAGTGAGACGCCGCCGGCACCGTCAGAAGCAGCACCGGGCCCCTCCGAGGCCGCCGCGCCGACCGCGGAAACGGACGCGGGGCAGCGTCTGAATCTGGCCGGCGAGAAAGTGGACAGTATCCTGGCGGGCAAGGACTTCAGTGTGGCGGCGCCGGGCGAACGGTTGCAGGAAGCCCACGAGGTGGAAGCTCCGGTGTTCGAGCATCTGGATGACTGGACCATCGCCCCGGCCGGCGCCGACCTGGGGGATGAGAAGGAGGAGCCACCACCCCCGGTGCCGGATACCTCCCATCTGACATTGAAAGACTAGAGGGGCTGCCCCCAACTAGGGCGAGGTCGCCACCGGCTCGATGATGGTGATGTGAGGCTCCTGGCAGGGCCCGTTGAGTGGGTGGCGCACCACCGCCTTGAACTCCTGGCCTACAGCTACGCCAGGCTTGGCCCGCGTATGGATGCTGATGTTGCCGGGAAAGAACAGGAAACTTGCCTCCCCACCCTCGATGGCGGTCACGACCGCGACGCCTTTTTCCTCACGCCATGCACACTGTGCCTTGGGTTTTTGCTGTCGGGCGGCATCCGGCTTTTTGGGCTCAGGCGGTGGCGGTTGAGTTTCGGGAGCGGGCGGGGGTGGTTGCTGTGGCGTGGGGGCACAGCCCGCCAGGGTCAGTCCGGTGATCAGTAGCGTTAGGGTCAGTTGTCGGGCGAGGCGGACGTCAACTGCCGTCCTTCTGCTGCGGCACCTTCGGAAGGCATTCAAGTACTTGTTCACACTGCTGTTCGGCATAATCGGCCAGTATCTTTACCAGTCGCTCTTCATCCCGGTCTTCCAGGGCGTCGAGGGATTCTCGCATGTGGTTGAGGTTATCCTCCAGTACCCGGTTGCCCTGTTGCAGGGCTACAAACGCGCAGCGCTTGGCGGACGGCCACAGATCCTCGATGGCCGTGGTGATGAAGTAGTTGTCCGCATAGGCCAATGAGGCCTGGGTATACTCGATGCCCAGATCCAGGAAAGCCATCAGGTTACCCTGTTCGTAATGCGCCTGCATGCGCTGGTACAGGGACTCCAGTCGCTCCATGTCCTGTGGCTGCCACTGGTTGAGCAATTTCTTGCCGGTATGGGTCAGGTAGAGCGTCAGCACCTCATAGAGGCTGCGGACGAAATGCGCGTCCAGTTCCGTCACGAAAGCGCCGCGCCGGGGCACGTTGCGGACCATGTGGCGCTTTTCCAGAAGCAGCAGGGCTTCACGCACTGAGCCATGGCTGACGCCGAGTTCCTTGGCCATGTTGCTTTCGTAGATGCGCTGACCGGACTTGAGTCGGCCAAAGGCGATCAGGTTTTCCAGGTGTTCGGCGACCTGTTCGGTCAGGGTCTGACGAGGTTTGAACGGCTGCATGCGGCTACGGCGATCTTTGTTGTTATGTCTGGAGCTTCATGGAACGTGGGCGCGGGTGCATGCCCTTTTTCAACAATAAAGCATGATACGGCCCCGATTGCCATCCCTTTGTGTTGCCTTCCGGTAACGCAGCGGGTCACTAGAGTAGAGGGGCCAGCAGGCGGGCCGTGCGTGAGGCGATCCGGAACAGCGGGTTGCGGCTGCGGTAATCCTGCACACCCAGGCGGTCGCATTTGGCCATATCGTCGATGAGCATGGTCTCGACGTCCGACACGAAAGCATCGTCCGCGACCACGGCCATTACCTCAAAGTTGAGGCGCATCGAGCGGTTGTCCAGGTTGGCGGTCCCGATGGCTGCGTAGCGATCATCCACCAGCAGCGCTTTCTGGTGCATGAATCCGGGGCGGTAATGGTAAAGGGAGATACCTGCGCGCTCGGCCTGGGCCAGGTAGGAGAAGGCCGCCAGTCGCACTACCTTGTGATCCGGATTTTTGGGGATCACGACACGCACGTCCACGCCGCGCAGGCTGGCCAGCTGCAGGGCATTCATGATCTGCAGGTCCGGCACGAAGTAGGGGGTGGCGATCCAGATCCGCTCGCGGGCGTTGTTGATGGCATTGAGAAAAAACAGGGTGCAGGTCTCGAAATCATCCGCCGGGCCGGTGGGCAGTATCAGCACTGATTGATCGGCCCGTGTCGAAGCGGTCGGCTGCCAGTGCAGTTCTGGCACCTCGTTGGTGGCCCAGTACCAGTCCTCGACGAAGGCCAGTTGCATGGCCATCACCGCGTTGCCTTCGATGCGACAGTGGGTGTCACGCCACGGGCCAAAGCTGTTGGGGTTGCCGATGTACTCGTCGCCCAGGTTGATGCCGCCGAGGAAACCGACCCTGCCGTCGCAGATCAGCAGTTTGCGGTGGTTGCGGAAGTTGATCTCGAAGCGTCGGCGACGGCCGTTTGCGCTGCCAAAGGGCACCACCTCGGCACCGGCCCGGGTCAGTTCACGGATATAGCGACGGGACAGTCCTACGCTGCCGATTTCATCGTAGACAAAATAGACGCGTACGCCTTCGCTCAGCTTGGCCTTCAGCGCACTCTTGATCTGTTGGCCGAAGCGGTCGGAGCGGACCAGGTAGAAATCCAGCAGGATATAGTCCCGGGCGCTTTCCAGGGCTTCAAACAGGGCGTTGAAAATGGCATCGCCCTTGATCAGCAGCTGACAGTGGTTGCCGGTGACAAAGGGTAGGCGAACCAGTTCGGTCAGTACCCGGAGTTCCGGGCAGTGGGGTGGGGGCGGACCCAAAGCAGGTCCTTCACGTCGGTGGAGGCGCTCCACCAATTGGTTGACCTCCTCATCACCGGCGCGCCGTGCGCGCATGTAACCCATGAGGCGGTTGCGGCCGAACAGAGCATAGACGATCAGCGGTACAAACGGCATCAGCGCCAGGGAGACAATCCAGGCAATGGCGCCCTGGGCCGTGCGGTAGCTCATGAGAATGCGAACGATAAAGACCGCCGCCAGCAGGTAATTGACTGCCAGTGCCAGAGAAAGCAGGCCGGGAAATTCGATCGTTCCTATCATGAGGCTCCTGTTTGCTCGATCGCGTCTGACAGCATAGCCTATCGGAGCGGTTGCCCGGCACCGGCCGGCATGCCGGGCGCACCTGTTTGCTTTGCACAGGCTGCGTTGCCAGCGACAGGTCCTTCACCTAGCCATTGCCGGACTGGTTTTGCAACCGCTTTGAGGGGAAACGGGAGTACCTATGAAGACATTGTCACGTTGGTATGAGGCCCACGTCTTTCCGCATTTGCTGGAAGTGACTGACCGGGCCTTGCGTGAAGATCGCCATCAGCTGCTGCATCAGGCCACCGGCGACGTGCTGGAGATTGGCATTGGCTCGGGCAACAGCCTGCCCTGGTACGGGACTGCGGTTAACCGTCTGGTGGGCCTGGAACCCAGTGCGGATCTGCTGAGCCATTGCCGGGAAAAGCTCGCCGAACAGGTGCCTCCGTTCCCGGTGGAGCTGGTTCAGGCGGGCGCTGAAGACTTGCCTTTTCCCGAGAACCATTTCGATACGGTGGTGGCGTTTCTGGTGTTCTGCACGATTCCCGAGCCCGAGAGGGCGGCCCGGGAACTGCGGCGGGTGCTCAAGCCAGGAGGGCGCGTACTGGTCTTTGAACACGTGCGCTCTGAGCGGCCTGGCGTGGCGCGCTGGCAAACCAGGGTGGATCCGGTATGGAAGCATCTGGCCTGCGGTTGCCACCTTGATCGCGACACCGCCAACGTCTTCGCCCGGGCCGGTTTTGACACCTCCCGTCTTACCCATTGGCGCCATCCGCGGATTCCTCTCCCGTTATTGGCCCCGGTCATCAGCGGAAGTCTGACATGAAGCCGGGCAATCTTGAGTCCTTCAGGGCATGGATCGAGCGCGTCCGGCCGCTGCTGTGTGAGCAACTGATTCCCCTGACGCCCATGGCGGAGTTGGAGGAGATGCTTCGTATCCATTCGCGCCTGGTGGTTATCCTCAACCACGGCCCGATGCTGGGTCCGGCGCCGGCCCTGATCGGGATGGCCGAGTTGATGCTGAGAGCCGGCGGTGGACAGCGGTATCCCTTCGGCATTACCTGGCGCGGCTTTTACCGCCTGCCCGGGATGCGCACCTTCATGCAGTGGTTCACCCAGACCGACGAGCCGCCCAACGTCGATTCTGCCACCCAGCGCCTGAAGGAGGGGCCCTGGACGGATTGCTGCATCATGCCCGAGGGCGAATTGTGCAATGTGGGCAATGGGGTGGATGTGCAGCCGTTCCTCAGTTCGCGCTTTGTGGAGATTGCGGTGCGGGCGGGCTGTCCGGTATTGCTGTTGGCCCATCACGGCAGCGGTCAATTGGCACGGACCCTTTCACTGCCCGACTCCCTGGCCGGTGCCGGACGCTTCCTGCCCAAGCATCTGGGGCGGCGGCTGCAGCAGACCCGGACCCTGAGCGTTCCCTGGCTGCTGCAGCCTCGTCTCAAGGCGCTTCGGGTGGACTGGGAACTGTTCTGGCCGGAACTGGAGGAAGCGGACCTTGAGGGACCGGATGCGGAACAGCGGGTCAATGCCCAGGGCCGCAAGGCCCGGGCAAGGCTGCAACTGATGGTCAACCGTCTCGTCCTTGATGCCGAACACTGAATCAGAGGCCATACTCCTTTCCGACGTCCGACGTCCGACGTCCGACGTTCAACTCCCTTGCCGATGCCGCTCCCGATACCGTGCCGGCGATTCCCCCGTCCAGCGCTTGAAGGCGCGGCTGAAAGCACTCAACTCGGAAAACCCGAGCAGAAAGGCAATCTCGCTCAGGGCGTATTTCTCGCCCTCCACCAAGCGTAACGCCCGGGTGCGGCGCACATCCTCCACCAGATTCTGGAAGCTCTGGCCTTCGTGTTTCAGCTTGCGGTACAGGGTCTGACGGCTCATATGCAGCTTCTGGGCAATGCTGTCCACATCTGGGGTGCCATGCGGAAGCTGGCGGCTGATCAGCCGCTTGACCTGACGACTCACCAGGCGCTGCGGGCGCATGCGGGCCAGCAGCCGATTGACGTGGCCCAGCAACGCGGAATACACGTAGGGGTTGCGATGGGGCAGGGGCCAGTCCAGGTAGCGTCGCTCAAACCGCAGGCTGGTGCTGGCGGCCCCAAACTGCAGCGGGCACTGGAAAATGCGTTCGTATTCCGGGCGGTGATCGGGTTCCGGGTGGGCCAGGGTAAGCCGGTCGATCTTGAGCTGGGGATGAATGAAGTGTCGGGCCCGGGTCACCGCGGCAGCGAGGGTGCGCTCCATGTCCGGCACGCAGTAGAGTTCCGGAGCGACGGGTTCCCAGATGAGACTGACCCAATGCTCGTCTTTGGTGAACCGGATCAGCACGGCTTCGTTGATCAAACCCTGGAGCTTGACGTACTGCTGCAGAGCATGTCCCAGGGTATCGCAGTTGAAGAAGACATGCCCGACCAGTCCCATCCGGTCCGGGTCCACCACCTCACCCACCCTGAGCCCCAGGGCCGGGTCTTCAGACTTCTCGATGGCAAAGGGCCAGAGGCGATAGTGCTGTTCCACCGGCAGTCGCAGGTCGGGATCTTCCAGCTCGGATAGCGGCCGCGCCAGCTGTTCCTCCAGCTCGCGGGGCGAGGCCAGCCCCCGAGAAATCAGGTAGTGGGCCAGGGCCAGCGCGCCGGATGCGGCAACGGTCAGCCGGTGTGTCGATGCGTTCATGCTCTGCCCAGGTTGATACGTGAAGTCAACAAGTTGGGTCCCAGGGTCAAGCAGAGGGGCCCGTCACTCCCTATGATGACACTACAAAACGGAGCCGGACATGATCCGGTGGTAATACTTCAGGATCAAAAAACGAAAGAGGAGTCGGCTATGGAACTCGAGATTTTTGTACCGCACGATGAGTTTGAAAAACAGAACATCCAAGCTCTGGCGGATTACCTGGAAAACATGTATTACGCCAACTGAATGCCCGGCCAGGGACGGGTGTCACTGACTCCCGTCGGGCCGGACGTCCCCTTCCTAAGACAGTTCCTGTAGCAGTTCTTCCTGTGTCATCAGGCGCTTGCGAAGTTTCTCGCTACGATCGAGTATGCCCTCCATCCGGCCCAGCTGGGATTGGGTCTGAATGGAGCGCATGTGGCGGTTCGCCTTGAAGTCGAATTCCAGCCCGTGCATATAAGCCCCGTCCGCCAGTTTGCGAACGTTGCGCACCCGGGTTACCAGGCGATCCGCTGCGATGTTTCCCATGTCCAGGCCCATCCGCAGGCGCACCATGAGTTTGGTATCCACGGTCAGTTCCTCCTGCAGACGAACAGACAACCCCGCACGGGTAAAATCAAACGCCTGAACCGGGTACCACTGTCCGATCAGCCCGGGCCGCAGTTTGACCCACGCTTCCAGTTGCGCTGCCGGAAAACGGCGTAGACGCCGCCGGTCCTGTGTGTCTTTGTTTTTATCGGCCATAAATGACGTGAGATAGCGGGGCTCGATGAGCCACTGTGGTGAATGCTGTGCCGCGATCAGGGCGCTTGTTGTCTCTTAAGACTAGCATGGGTTGAAGAAGTCGGAGATTAAACCGCCTGGGACCTTGGGCAGAGTCGCATTTGCGCGTTGGCGGTACTGGTATCACAACCGGACATTCGCTTAACATGATCCGCCCAGAGTCCGTGTAAAGAATGAGGCTGCTTTGACCCGACCCCCGCTGATTTTCGATATTGACCCCGGTTTCCTGGATGATGAGCGTCTTAGCGCCCAGATGCGCCTTGTGGTTGGGCTGGTTGGCAATGATGGAGGGGTGAGGCGGGAGCATCTGCCTACCGAGTGGGTGGGCTATGAGGATGCCCTGGCCTTGCGACTGAACCAATTGATCGCTGAAATGCGCTTGCGGGGTGAGGCTACTCCGGAACCGGTGCCGCTGACCGAAGAGTCGGTTATCTGGCCGGCGATTGAGAGCGAGTCGCTGGAAACACAATTGACCTACCTGCAGCAGCGGCGTGAACAGGGACACCAAGGCCGTATCCGGTTACCCCGGAATGACCATGAACTCTGGGCGTCCTACAAGTATTCCATTCTGGCGCGCAACCACCAGAGTTACACCCGATTCGGCCAGCGGGTGGCTGCTCGCAGCATTCCCTATCGTCAGTTATGGCTGGCGCTGGTTCACGCCTCCCATGTGGCGCCCCGCCCGGGAGGTATTCGCAATGCCCTGCAACACATGTGGGGCTATGTCTCCAACCGCTCCCAGGTGGATCCCCAGCGCGGAGCGTTGATGGATCTGCTGGGCGAGATTCAGCGGCTGGCCCGGGATGAGCAGGTCAGTTATCTGATCAATTCCACGGCTTTGGGGGAACTGGCGGTATGGTCCCGGCTGGAAGGGCACTGACATGGCCATCAGGCTGAAAGCCAAGGTCGACGGAGACGGGCCGCCGCTGATCCTTTTGCACGGCCTGTTCGGGTCACGGCAGAATCTGGGGGCGATTGCCACGCGGCTATCGCCGGAATGGCAGGTCCACAGTCTCGACCTGCGCAATCATGGCCACTCTCCCCATTGCGATAGTATGACGTATCCGGAAATGGCGGCGGATGTGGCGCGCTATATGGAGGAGGCGGGGCTGGAAAGTGCCCATCTCCTCGGTCACTCCATGGGTGGCAAGACCGCCATGCAGCTCGCGCTTTCCCATCCCGGGCGGGTGCAGCGACTGATCGTTGCGGATATTGCTCCGGTCAACTATGCCGCCCGCCATGATGCGATTCTCGATGGGCTTTGTGCGCTGGAGCCCAGCCGGCTGAGTTCGCGGACCGAGGCAGACAGGCAGTTGCAGGCCTATGTCTCGGAGCCGGCGGTGCGGGCATTTCTGTTGAAAAATCTGGTGCGCTCGGGTGAGGGGTTTGCCTGGCGAATGAATCTATCCGCGATCCGGGCGAACTACGATGCGTTGCGTGCGGCACCTGAAGGCGAGGGGGCCTTCGAAGGGGCCACCCTGTTTATCAAGGGTGGGGAGTCGGATTATATCCAGACTGCGCACCGCGAGGCCGTGAAATCACGCTTTCCCAATGCGGTGCTGCGAGTCATGCCCGAATGTGGGCACTGGCTGCATGCCCAGAAACCGGATCTGTTCGCAACGCTCTGTCGCCGGTTCCTGCAGGGAGAGATGGGGTCGGATTAGCCTTCCAGCACGTCGCCCAGGCTTTCGCTGTCGTTACGGCTGTCGAGTGCAGCCATGCGGGCATCGAAAAAGGTCTTCGCGGTGTAAGTAATGCCTGCCAGTACGGACAGCGCGGCAATCAGGAACATCGGCGATACATCGACCAGCATGGTCAGCCCCTCGGTTGGTCAAAAAACGAGCGCGCATGTTAGCGAAGCCCCTATGACCGCGCAAGCGGCAACCGTCAATTACCGTTAAAAATCCTATGACTGAAGTGGAGTGATCATTCATGGAATGGTTGATGTGGGTCTACGACCCTCAGGCCTGGATTGCCCTGGCCACCCTGACACTACTGGAAATCGTCCTCGGCATCGACAACATCATCTTCATATCCATTCTGGTGGGGCGACTGCCAGAGCACCAGCGCAATCGGGGCCGCGTCATGGGGCTGGGCCTGGCGATGGTGACGCGCATTCTCCTGCTGTTCAGTCTGGCCTGGGTCATGGGGCTGACCGATGATCTGTTTACGCTGGCCGAATACGGCATTTCCGGGCGCGATCTGATTCTGCTGGGAGGCGGGCTGTTTCTGTTGGGCAAGAGCGTACACGAGATCCACCAGAGCCTGGAGGGGGCCGAGGAATCGGCTTCTGCGGTGGCCTCGGCCGGTTTTGGTGCGGTGCTGGTGCAGATTGCCGTGATCGATATTGTCTTCAGCCTGGATTCGGTGATTACCGCGGTGGGTATGGCCGACCACCTGGCGGTGATGGTATTGGCGGTTGTCGTGGCTGTTGGGGTCATGATGGTGGCGGCCAAGCCCATCGGGGAGTTTGTCGATGAACACCCCACCATCAAGATGCTGGCGCTGTCATTCCTGATTCTGGTTGGCGTGGCCCTGATCGGCGAGGGCCTGGATATGCACATACCCAAAGGGTACATCTACTTCGCCATGGCGTTTTCCTTTGGGGTGGAGATTCTGAACTTGCGGATTCGCAGGAAGAAGGCGGCCGCGGCGGAGAAAGTGCGGTTGCATCACCCGCTGAAGGAGACCGACTCCTAGCATGTTCTGGACGCTGCCCAGAGCCCTTGGTAATCCCGGGCCATCATTAGGGTTTGCGCTAACTCATTGCAACCATGCTGAGTAGGGGGTTGAACACGTAGCCTGGAGGAGTGTCAGGAAAACATACTGGTTTTCTCTGAGATGTCTCATGACTGTCAGCATGATTTACAGGGCATGGGGAACCCTGCTTTTCCGGTGCAGAGCAAGTGTTTGAAGATTATTGAATTGGTTGGGTTGGCGTGAGGTTTGCTTGCCGCTCTGGTAACTGCGAAAGGAAGACACACATTACTGTGTCGGTCAGATTGATACGGAGAATAGAGCATGGCCAAATCCACTTTCCCTGCTTCCATTGCGGCGGCGTTGATGGGGTTCGTTTCCCTGGCTGGTTCAGGGGCTGCTTTTGGTACGGTGATCCTGAATGCTGGGACAGCCGACTGCTATGCTGCAGTGTCGCCGCCCAACCAAGGGAATGTAGAAGCATCTTTCCAGCTTGAGTGCGGCACGAGCCCTGCCACAATGCAATATAAGGCCAATGCTGGAGGTGGTGATGAGGGAACGTTTTTAGCGTCCTACGAAACCACCTTTAATGGTTCTGATCCGACGAACGCAGTGATTGGCTACATTTCGGGACTCGGTAATCCTTTTATCGACTTCGATAATGTCTGGGTTCTGGCCAAGGACGGTAACCATGACCCGAGCTATTACGGCTGGAAAATCTCTGGCTGGGACGGGACAGAGGATATTTCCATTACCGCCTGGGATGACAGAAGAGGCGCAATATCGAACGTTAGTATCTGGGCCCATAGCGTTTCCGTGCCTGAGCCGGGTACATTGTCTTTACTGGGTGCAAGTCTGTTTGGCGTAGGTTTTCTCCGCCGCAGGCGGGCGGCATAAGCCATCGTTGGACAAACCCTGATATTCTGAAAAAGCACGGCAATCGCCGTGCTTTTTTTGTCTTTTTTTAACAACTATCACTCTATCCCTCTCCCCCACCATGTAATTTGACTGTGGAGTCAGTTTGCATGGCGAACCCAGACTGACTTTTCTTTTCGTAAAGCGCCTTGATTCCAGAGTTTTAAGGTCATTATCGCCCGTCCGGCTGATTATCCGAACTGCTCCTTCTAATTGTTGCCAAAAACCTGCAGGAAACTACCTCCTGATGAGGAGGTTCGGGCAGGGACGGGCAAAACCCAATAGAGGGAATGGGTGTCAGGTCAGCGGGAGGTAGTGCGGATACAATGAGTTAAAAAATAGGCCTTGTGCTTTGAAGCAAACAGATTGTAGAAATGCTCACAGGAAATTCGACGAGTGAGTTATGCAACGCGAATACAAACGACTCAGCCGCCGCACCCGCCTGCTGCTCAATCAGGCGGAAGGCTGGACGGTTGATTTCAAGCGCGACCTGAACGGCGTTAAGCACAAGACGCTGATCGCCTTCGCCAATTCGCCCACCGGGGGTGCCATTCTGGTTGGTGTGGAAGAGGTGACGGTTGAAGGGGTGCAGCGGGGTCGCGTCGTGGGGTGTGATGTCAGCGACCACGCCCGTCTGCAGATCCAGAACAAGGCACTGAGCTGCACGCCGCCGATCAATATCCAGATCATCACCGAGAATCTGGCGAACCGCCCCATTCTGAGGGTGGAAGTGCCCAGTGGGCCGAACAAGCCCTATTGCAGCCAGTCCGGCGAATACGCTATCCGTAGCGACGGTCGCAATCGCGCACTGCAGCCGGAAGAATTGCTGCAGATGTTCATGGAACAGGAGGCCGAGCAGTTTGTGGCGCGTTTCCGGCACGCTGTCGGGAAGCTGGAAACCCAGGTGGAAACCATGGATACCGAACTGCGCAGCGGGGTGGACCGGATGCTGGAAGACATCACCCGCCTGGACCGTGATACCGGTTTTATCCTCAACGAGCTCTACGGCCGTTCCCGCGATTTACGCGCCGAATCCGAGGCGCACCGGGATTCCGGTGGCCAGGTGGAGCGCCGCCTGCGTGTTATCAAGCAAAGCCTCGATTACAAGTACAAGGATATGACCCGGCGCATCAATGAGAACTCGCTGCGCATCCAGGCGCTGCTGGACCATTTCCAGATCGAAGACCCGCTGCGCCAAAGGGCGTATAAACAGATCACCGAAATGGCGCGTATGATTCGGGATCGTGACAACGCTGATCTGATGGATGATTTCCGGGACATGGCGATTCACATCTACCCGGAGATCGATGCCGAAACGCTGAGCCGCTGGATCAGCGACGTGCCCTCAGAGGCTGGGGATGAGGAAGAATAGGCTCCCTGAACCATTACAAAAACCAAGGATAAAGAATGAAACGCTTACTCGCGACTGTAGTGGCACTGGTCATCGTGGCCGTGCTGGCGCTGCTCCTTTGGCCGTCACCCGTGGACCCTGTGGCTTACCAGCCTCCCGAAGCGCCGGAGCTGAAAGGCCCACTGGCGCCCAATCAGCGGTTGCAGCAGGTTCAGCTGCTGGCGGTCGGGCAGGTGACCGGTCCGGAAGACGTGGCCGTGGATGACCAGGGCCGGGTTTACGGCGGGACCGATTCCGGGACCATCGTGCGCATTTCCCGGGACGGGCGCGTCGAGCCGTGGGCGGATACCGGCGGCCGCCCCCTGGGGCTGGCTTTTGATGCCGAGGGCAACCTGATAGTGTGCGATGCCTGGAAAGGCCTGCTGTCGATCGCGCCGGACGGCCAGATCACGGTGCTCACGACCGAAGCGGAGGGTGAACCTTTCGCCTTCACGGACGACGTGGATATCGCCGCCGATGGCACCATCTACTTTTCCGATGCCAGCTCCCGGTTCCATCAGCCGGACTACAAACTGGACCTGCTCGAGACCCGCCCCCATGGCCGGCTGCTCAAGTACGAACCGGACACGGGCGAAACAACGGTGCTGCTGGACGACCTCTATTTCGCCAATGGTGTGGCGGTGGATCCCCAGGAGCGCTTCGTGCTGGTCAACGAGACCTGGCACTACCGAGTGCAACGATTATGGTTGAGTGGCGAAAAAGCGGGGCAGTACGAGATTTTTGCCGACAACCTCCCCGGTTTTCCCGACGGTATCGCCCGCGATGACAGCGGCCGCTTCTGGGTGGCCATGCCGACCCCGCGCAACCCCAGCATCGACCGGATTCATCCCTATCCCTGGCTCAAGGCCATCGTGGCCAAGCTGCCTGAATCCGCGCAGCCCCAGCCGGTGAGCTATGGTTTCGCCCTGGCCTTGAACGAGAGCGGCGAAGTGCTGGCCAGCCTGCACGATCCCAGTGGTGAGCACCTGCAGGAAATCACCTCGGTGGAGCCTCATGACGGTGTTCTCTACTTCGGAACGCTGCATAACGACCGTATTGGCCGATTGCCCCTGAGCGCGGTACCGGAACTGGAGGAGGCACAACCGTGACGTCCACGACCGCCGCCATCCCATGGGACTGGCCCGACCCCTATGTCATGCCCCTCACGGTCGGACCGGAAAGCATGGACCGGCTGGGACACGTCAACAACGTCGAGTACGTGCGGTGGCTGGAAGCGGTCAGCTGGGCACATATCGAGTCCCTGGGGATGACCTGGGCGTTGCAGGAAGAGACCGGACGTGCCATGGCGATCCTGCGTACCGAGATCGACTACCTGGGCGCTGCCGTGGCCGGTGAGCGGCTGCTGCTGGGTACCTGGCTGGTAGCGTTTGACGGCCGGCTGCGTTCCGAGCGCCGCTTTCAGCTGGTGCGGGAAGCCAACGGGCGCACGCTGATGCGGGCGCTTTCCCGGCACGCCTGCATTGATATGGCCACCCAGCGGCCGGCGCGGGTGCCGGAGGCTTTCAGGCGTATCCTCGAAGAGGCCGTCATCCCGGGAGAAGGCCAGGCATGATTCAGCTTGCGGAACTGCAGACAGCGTCCGAACGCACCGCGTTGGACCGTTTCTACAAACGCACCCGGCAGAAGGCGCGATTGGGCGGCGACGACCGGGCCTGGTGGGCGCTGCAGGGCAGCGAGATCGTCGGCGCCGTGCGGTTGTGCTACCCCGCCTTTGGCGCCTGGCTGCGGACCCTCTATGTGATGCCGGAGTGGCGTCAGATGGGGGTGGGCTCCAACCTGATCCGCCAGCTCCTGGCAGAGGCGGAGGCAGAGCAGGTCTGGTGTCTGCCGTTCGCGCCCAAGGCCCCTCTGTATGGCCGCTGCGGTTTTTGCGCCGTCTCGAAAGAGAACATTCCGCAGGGCCTCCAGGATCGCTGGAGTCGCTACCAGCGCTCCGGTATCGATCTGGAGATCATGGCCTGGGAGCGCCCGGCAGGCGACGACACGACATGACGTCAGCAATGGAGTCGCCGCGTGAGCGGGCGCTCGAACATTGCCAGGCTTGCGCCCTGCCGGTGAGCCATTGCATCTGTCCCTACCGGTGTGTGCAGCCATCGCCGTCGGTGGCGCTGTGGTTGCTGCAGCACCCACAGGAGATGACCAAACCCACCAACACCGGGCGTCTCATTACCGACCTGGTGCCCAACGCCCGCCGTTTCCGCTGGCATCGCCTGGAACCGGATCCTGGCCTGAAAACCCTGCTTGAGAGCCCGCGTTATCAGCCCATGGTGGTGTTCCCGACCGATGATCCCCGCCATGAGGCGCGCAAGGTCTCCGACTGGAGGCGCAGCTGTGATCGCACCCCCGCGCTGATCCTGCTGGACGGGACCTGGCAGCAGGCGGGCAAGATGTTTCGCCTCACCCGGTACCTGCAGGCCTTGCCGGTGCTGAGCGTGGCTCCGGCACAGGCTTCGCGTTATCAATTGCGGCGCAATGGCGGGCCGGGCCGACTCTGTACGGCGGAGATCGGCGCCGAGCTTCTGCGCCATGCCGGAGATGTTCACACGGCGCAGGTGCTGGACGCCTACTTCGAGGCTTTCTCTCACCACTATCAGGCGGCCCGCAATAATCATCGGCCGCAGGGCGAGACCGCAGTGATGGCCTGGCTGCGGACCCTGAACTGAAAGCCATTCCCCCGAACTCCGGGAATCGCTAGAGTAGGGGCTGGGGAGCGTGATCCCGTGAGCCGAACGGCAGACGGTAGGCACGCTCCGATCCCTATCATCGCCCGACCTGGAGGTGCCCATGCGTGCCGTTGCCTTTGCAGCTTTCGGCGAAGCCGACATGCTTCATCTTGTCGAATCTCCACTGCCGGAGCCGGCGCCCGGGCAGGTTCGGGTCAAGGTCAGCAGTGCCGGCCTCAACCCCATTGACTGGAAAACCCGTCGCGGGCTTGGTTTTGTCGCGGACCAGATCAAGGGGCATCTGCCCTGGACTCCGGGCTTCGACATCGCTGGCCGGGTCGACGCCGTGGGTGAGGGGGGCACACGCTGGCAGCCCGGAGATGCGGTCATGGGGCTGATTGGTTTTCCGCTGCAGGGAGGCGGCTATGCCAGTTACGCCCTGGTGGAGCCACAGGCGCTGGTGGCAGCGCCGGATACCCTGGACCTGGCGCTGGCGGGCGGGATTCCGCTGGCGGCCCTGACCGCCTGGCAAGGCCTCTACGAGCAGGGCGGATTGGAGGCCGGCCAGAAAATCCTGATCCATGCCGGCGCCGGCGGGGTCGGCCATTTCGCGGTGCAGATTGCCAAGGCGGCCGACTGCCACGTGATTGCCACCGCGTCCTCCCACAACGCCGACTTCCTCGCGGAGCTGGGCGCGGACGAAGTGGTTGATTACACCCGCGAGGACTTTGTGGATGTGTGCTACGGGCTCGACTGCGTGCTTGACCTGATGGGGGGCGAGATTGGCATCCGCTCCCTGCATTGTCTCTCCGAGCACGGCGTGCTGGTGACGGTGCCCACCAATACGGCGGACCAGGTGAAGGCTGCGGCCGACGAGCTGGGCCTCCAGGCCCGCAACTTCACCGTGCATGCGGACGACGAACAGCTGGAAGAGATTGCCGAGATGGTGGACACCGGTGACATCCGCCTCCACGTCGAAGCCGCCTACCCCCTGGCCGACGCTGCCGCCGCGCACCGACGCCTGGAGGAAGGACACGTCCGTGGCAAGCTTGTGCTGCAACCATAACACCCATGCTGCTTGTCCGACGTCCGACGTCCGACGTCCGACGTCCGACGTCCGACGTCCGACGCTTCAGCCCGCGTACCGCTGAAGAATACGCTCTACACTGCTGCGATAACCGCCCCCAAACAGATTGAGGTGATTGAGCAGGTGGTAGAGGTTGTAGAGGTCCGTCCGCTGGCGCCAGTCTGAGGCCACGCCGCTGGCGCTTTCGTAGCTGCGGTAGAACGCCTCCGGGAAACTCCCGAACAGGGTGGTCATGGCCAGTTCGGCTTCCGCCCAGCCGTAATGGGCCGCTGGATCGACAAGGACTGGTTCGCCCTGGGGGCCGGGAATAGCGTTGCCACCCCACAGATCCCCGTGAATCAGTGAAGGAGGCTGCTCGGGTATCCAGCGCTCAAGTTGCTCGCACACCCGCTCCAGCCGGCGGGCGCCCGCCGCATCCAGCAATCCCTGGTTACGGGCCAGTCGGGCTTGGTGGTGCAGGCGGGACTCGGCAAAGAATTCAAAACCGTCGTGGGTCCAGGGATTGGGTTGCGGGGTCAGGCCACAGAAATTATCCCGCTTGAAACCGAAGGCGTTATGGGTCTGGCGGTGCAGGGCGGCCAGCTGTTCACCGAAGGTCTCCCAGTAATCCGGCGCCCGCGCGCCACTGTCCAGCCATTCCAGCAGCAGCCACTGGTCATCGCTTTGGATGACCCGGGGTACGCGGACGGTATTGGTCCGATTCAACGCTTCGAGGCCCGCAGCCTCGGCGGCAAAGAAGTCGGCGGGAGGATGGGGGTGTCGCTTGAGAAACGCTTCGTGGCCATCGCTCAGGGTCAGGTGATAGGCGTCATTGATGGAGCCGCCCCCGACCGGGCTGGCGTTTTCGACTGAAGCCAGACCGGTGTCGTTCAGGGCCAGGAGCAGGGATTCGGGAAGGGCGCTCGCTGTCATGGCCGGGTTTGATCCTTCAGCTGCTGGGTCCGGGGTTGGAGCCGGCATCCACTGGCGCGTGCTGGGCTTCGGCCGCGGCGGTCTTCTCGCGCAACTGCTCGCGTTCGCGGGCCTTGGCCTTTTCCTTCTCCCGCTCGGCCTGGGGCGCCAGGCTGATCAGCTCCCAGCCGGTTTCCGGCCGTGTCGGGCGCTTGCCCACTACCGGGTGAACCCGTTTGCGGGGATCGATCACAAACAGCAGGATGGCCTTGTTGCCGTTCTGCTGCAGGAAATCGTCGTAGGTGAAGGCATCCGTCAACTGGGTGCTTTTGACCACATACCCCTGACTGGCCATGCTCGCGAGCTTGGCGTAGGTCACGCCTTCGCCGAACAGGCCGCGGGTCTGCTGGATCTTCTCGGCGGTCTGGTGGCGCGCCTTCTGCTCCTGTTCGCCTTCCGACAGGCTGAAGACGTGACCTTTGCCGAACCAGTCGAGGAAGTGGTAGGTGGCCAGGGAGTTGAGCTGCTTGTAGGGCGAGATGATCAGCAGGTTGCCGATGCCGGTCAGATCCAGATGGGTGGCCGCATGCTCGGAAACCGGATTGCCGAAATACACGCTCAGGTTCTGCATGCGGGCATGACGGACGTTTTCCCAGTTGGTGTCGGTGAGCATCACCGGGATGTCGCGTTTGTTCAGCGCCTCGCCAATCTGCCGCGCGATCTGGTTGGCGCCCAGGATCAGGAAACCGTGTTCCTCGGGCTGCGCCACGTTGAGCAGGCGGGCGAAGGGGCGGGCGGTGAGGCTCTGCAGGGTCACGGTGGCGATGATCACCATGAACACCAGGGGAACCAGCACTTCCGCGTCGCTGTAACCCATCCGCTGCAGCTGGAAGGCAAACAGGGCGGATACCGCTGCGGCGACGATCCCGCGCGGGGCAATCCAGCTGATGAAGAGCTTCTCCCGCCAGTTGAGCGAGGTGCCCAGGGCCGACAGCCAGACACTCAGGGGGCGGGCAATGAAGAGCAGGGCCGCCAGGACCCAGATCAGATTCCAGCCCAGTCCCAGGATCGCGCCGAATTCAATTCGTGCGGCCAGGATGATAAACAGGGCCGAGATCAGCAGAACGCTGAGTGATTCCTTGAATTCAAGAATGGAGTCCACCGGCACATTTTTCATGTTGGCCATCCAGATGCCCATGACGGTGACTGTCAGCAGGCCGGATTCATGCACCAGTTCGTTGGATACCGCGTAGACCCCGAGCATGAAGGTCAGGGTGACCGCATTCTGCAGGTAATGGGGAATCAGGTGGCGGCGCAGGCCGTTGCCCAGCAGCCAGGCACTGAGCGAGCCCAGCGCGGTGCCGATGAATATGGTGGCGCCAAAGGTGGTCAGGGCGTGGCCGAACTGGTTGGTCTGGCCGCCGGAGACGATCCACTCAAACACCAGAACCGCCAGCAACGCGCCCAAAGGATCGATGATGATGCCTTCCCAGCGCAGGATGTTGGCCAGGTTGGCGGTGGGCCGCACCGAGCGTAACAGGGGCACGATCACCGTGGGGCCGGTAACGACAATGATGGACCCGAACAGCAGTGCGATGGGCCAGGACAGCGCCAGGGCCCAGTGACCGGCCAGGGTGCCGACCACCATGGTGACGAGGATGCCCACCGGAATCAGGTTGCGCACCATCTTGCCGTGATCGCGAATTTCATCGAAGCGCAGCGTGAGGCTGCCTTCAAAGAGAATGACCGCAACCGACAGCGAAATCAGCGGGAACAGCAGATCGCCGAACAGGGGGCGTGGATCAAGCCAGCCCAGCAGCGGGCCGGCCAGAATGCCGCCGGCGAGCAGCAGAAGGATGGCCGGCGTGCGCAGGCGCCATGCGAGCCACTGACAGGCCAGTGACAGTACGCCGATACTGGCCAGTTGTAAGACTGTGCTTGCTTCCATGACTCCCCGCGATGATGTCTGTAGTCATGCCCCGTTCAGGAGGCGCTTTCCGGGTTGGGTTCTTCGGCCCGGGCCTGGCGTGCCAGGCGGGCGAGCATGCGGCTGGCGGCCACAAACCCGAATGTGGCGGTCACACAGCTGGAGGCGCCAAAGCCGGTGGCGCAGTCCAGCCTGACCGGTCCACCCTCTGCAGGCTTCTGGTAACAGACTTCGCCGTCAGATGCAGGGTAGACCAGCTGTTCGGTGGAATAAACAGCTTCGATGCCAAAACGGCGCTTGGGATTGCGGGAAAAGCCGTATTCCCGGCGCAACTTGTTGCGCAATTTGGCCAGCAGGGGGTCCTGAGTGGTGCGTGAGAGGTCGGCGACCGTGACCTGGGTAGGGTCGATCTGACCACCGGCGCCGCCGGCACAGACGACCGGGATGCGTTGCCGCTTGCAGTGAGCGATCAGCGCGGCCTTGGCCTTGATGCTGTCGATGGCGTCGATAACCCCATCCAGCTCGGCACCGATCAGGCGCTCGACATTGGCCGCCGTAACGAAGGCCAGCTCACGAACGATGCGACACTCGGGATTGATGGCGGCGAGGCGGTCGCCCAGGGCATCCACCTTGGGACGGCCCACCTGGCCGTCCAGGGCGTGCAGCTGGCGATTGGTGTTGGAAATACAGACTTCGTCCAGGTCGATCAGGGTGATGGCCCCCACGCCGCTGCGCACCAGTGCCTCGGCGGCCCAGGAGCCGACACCACCCAGGCCCACCACGGCCACGTGGGCACCGTGAAAGCGGGTCAGGGCCTGGCGGCCGTAGAGTCGTTCGATCCCGGAAAAACGGGCCTTGTAGCCTTCCGTCATCATGCGCGATTCATCACACAGCTTGTAAACCGAGAGATTCTACCGGCCATGGTAACGGACTCAAAGAGGGAAGTGTGGTTTCAGACCGTGAAGATGGGCTTACGTTGGACGTCCGCAGCCCCAAAACAAAAAAGCCACGCCCAAACGGGCGTGGCCAGAAGTGTCGAGTCGCTCACCCCAATTGAAGGAATCGCGGACCCGTTCAGAGACACTAATCAACGCCGACTATTGTCTCCGCGAGACCTTCCTTGCAGAAGGTCAATTTATGACAAGCGACCGGTCATTTTCGGACAATGTCACCGGCTGCCCGGCGGTCAGGCCGCCCAGTGGTCGTCCTCCAGGGCCATCAGGCTGTCTTTTCCGGACAGGATGTCGCTCAACAGCCAATCCTTTTCCGGCAGCAGTTTGCTGAAGAAGAAATCAGCCGAGGCCAGCTTGGCGGGGACCCGATGGACGATGTTGTCGGCCGGGTCCTGTCTGCCACCGGTGATCCAGACCTGGTGCCGGCGAGGGGGCAAGCCCCGCCTCAGGAAATGAAGGGGTTGAGGAGTCGGGTGAAGGTGCCCGTCAGTTTGACCGGCGCACTCAGGACCGAGAAGGTGATGCAGTCGTCTCCCGGCAGTGCCAAGGGGCGGTGAACATGATCCTTGTCCAGGATGATGAAGTCGCCAGTCTCAAAAACACCGTTTTCATCGGTAAAGGCACCCTGCAGGACGATCGTCATTTCATCGCCCCGGTGGGTATGTTGCGGGGCTCGCCCTCCTGGTAGCAACTTTTGCAGGGTCACCCGATCCTTGTCGGTACCCAGCCGGTCGGTCAGGTCATAGACGCTGACGTCGCCCAGCTGCTTTTTCCAGGGCAGCTCCGAATAGGACACTTTCAGCACTTTGTGCAGAATGTCTTCATCAACCCGGCGCGGGCGCGGTGGTTCTTCACCCTCTTGCTCGATGCGCCCCATGATGGAATCAAACAGGGCCTCGTCGGCCTCGCTTTTGAGCGCTGTCTCCGCAGCAGGTTCCTTGTGGGAGCGGCTCTGTCCCTCGAGCATCACGGCACCCAGACTGTTGAGCAAATCCACCTGACTGCGACAGCGACTGCAGTACTTCAGGTGCAGACGGATGCACATGGCCCGCGGCTCGCTCAGGCTGCCGGCGCAGTAGTCCGTCAACAGGTTTTCATCAGGGTGATGCGAAATCATACGGCTTGGTCCTGCAAAACAACCTTGAGTTTATTCAATGCCAGGCGTACACGGCTCTTGACGGTGCCGAGCGGAATGTCGAGCTCGTCGGCCACTTCCTGGTGGGACTTCTGCTCCATGTAGACCTTGGCCAGCACCGTGACCTGCTCCTCGGGCAACAGTTCAAAGCTTTCCCGAATCCGTCGCTCCGCCAAAAGCCGGTGCAGCGAGGTTACTGGACCGTCCTCACCATCGCCGGGAATCTGCCACAGATCCTCGGTGTCGATGGTGGTTTCGGCGCTGGTGCGCTGCATTTTGCGCAGCATATCGATGCGCTGGTTACGCGCGATCGTGAAAATCCAGGTCGAGGCTGCGGCCTTGCGCCAATCATAGAGCGTCGCCCGCCGCCAGATCGCGATCATCACCTCCTGGACCAGTTCATCGGCCAGGTGAGGGATGCCATTGGAGAGCGCATAATATTTGATCTGGGGGCCAAAATGCTCGAAAAGCTCATGAAACGCGGCTTTGTCCTTGTCGCGTCCAACCTTTTCCAGCTGGATGCTCCAGTGGTCTTTCTGGCGCTCAGCGCGGTTTGCGGTGCGTGTTTTGGGAGCCACTGGGCGCTCCTTGATGGCAGCCGTTTGTGAGGTGTTATTCGCTTCCATTGTAGGCCCTCGACCTCGCTTCTCAAATCTACTTTGCATTTACGGCCGGCGGGGGCCCCCGGATCACAGCCGGAATGTAAAATCGGATTGGCTGCAACGACCCGCTGCCGGAGTTGCGTTGGACAATGTTCGGAATGCTGGCGTGGAGTAGGCTGCAGGCTTTCCATGGAATGAGTCGCAGTGCCATGAGGGGAACCTTGAACCCGGATGACGAGTTCATCCTGGTCCAGTACGCGGAAATTCTCTTGCAGCTGGCGGTGGAGCAGGGTGGCCAACGGGAAGCCGTGCTTGCCCAGGCCGGCATCCCGGTGCAGCAGTTGAATGACGCCGCGGGCATGCTGACGTTGCGGCAGTTCCAGTCCCTGATCGAGGTGGCCCGCCAGGTCACCGCCAACGACGCACTGGGCCTCGATTTCGGGCGGCGCCTGAAGTTCACCACCCACGGGGCGCTCTCCCAGGCCGCGGTCAGTTGCGATACCCTGCAGGAAGCCCTGGAATCCCTGATCCGCTATTACCCCACCCGCTTCGCGGGCTTCGACCTGCGTTTTTACCGTGATGGCGAAGATGCGGTGATCCAGCTCGATGACCTGGTGGGGCTGGATCATCTGGAACCTTTTATGGTGGAGGCCCTCTTCACCAGCATCATGGAAGTCAATCTGCTGTTGTTCGGGACCACCCTGATTACGGAAGGCAGCTGCCGCATCCGCTATGCCCGCCCGGATTACGCCGACGCCTACCGCAGTGTTTTCTATGACGGGGTCAGCTTTTCCCGGACCGCCAACCAGCTGCGCTTCAAGGCCAGCTATCTCGATTCCCCCATGGCGCTGGCCAACCCGGTCACCCGGCGTCTAGCGGAAGAGCAGTGCGAGGCGGCCCTGCGTCAGGCCCAGGTGCGCGAGTCCATCGTGATGCGGGTGCGTCAGCGTCTGGAAAGTGCCGGTGATAGCCTGCCGGATATGGAAAGGTTGGCCGGGGAGATGCACATGACCAGCCGTACCCTGCGCCGGCAGCTGGAGAGCTTCGGGGTGCGCTATCAGGAGCTGGTCAACCAGATCCGCATGGAGCGGGCCCAGCGTCTGCTGACCTCCACCCGGCGACCGGTGGAAGCCATTGCCGAACAGCTGGGCTACAGCGATCCGTCAAACTTTGGCCGCGCTTTCCGGCGCTGGACCGGGGTTTCCCCGTCAGACTATCGCCGCCAGGGCGCGCGGGATGAGCAGCCCTCGCCCTGAGGTTGCCCGCTCCCGTCAGTCCTCCAGGTAGGTATAGCCCGCCAGTCCCTCTGTCAGCTCGTTGAGGATTCGCGCCTGTTCGTCGCTGTCGATATCGCTGGCCGCCAGCTGCTCGCGGTAGGACTCCAGCAGGGCGTCGCTCTCGTAATGGACATAGTTGAGCAGCTCGGCCACGGTATCCCCCACCAGGGGATGCTCGATCCGGTAGTGCCCGGTGGCGTCCATGAACACATCCACGGAATTGGTATCCCCGAAAAGGTTATGCATGTCGCCGAGGATTTCCTGGTAGGCGCCGGTCATGAAAAAGCCCAGCAGCAGCCGGCCTTCCTGTGGGTGGGGCGGCAGGGGCAAGGTGGTTTCGATACCGCCGCCGTGTACGTAATGATCCACCCGACCGTCGGAATCGCAGGTGATGTCCTGAATCACCCCCCGTCGCGAGAGCGGCTGGTTCAGGCCGGACACCGGCAGGATGGGGAAGATCTGGTCGATGCCCCAGATATCCGGCAGGGACTGGAACAGGGAGAAATTCACGAACAGCTTCTCGGCCAGCTTTTCATTGAGCTCGTCGAGGATGTCCCGATGCAGGCGGTTTTCCGGGCGCAGGGCATCCCGCAGCTGGAGGCAGGTGGCCATGTAGAGATCCTCGGCCTGGGCCCGCTGTGCCAGGGACAGGTTGCCGTGGGCAAACATGGCGTGCACCTCGCTGATGGCATGCACGGCATCGTGGTAGACCTCGATCAGGGAACGCTCCCGGTCCCCGTTCCCCAGGGCCTGGTAATCCCGCCAGAGGTCCTTGAGGGGGATGGGGGCCTGGTCGTCCACGGCATCGGGCTTGCGGGCGGCGGGAACCTCGCGATCGATAACGTTGGTTATCAGCACCGCGTGATGGGCGGTCATGGCCCGGCCGGATTCGCTGATGATGTTGGGGTGGGGCACGTCGGCCGCGTCGCATTCCTCGCGTAGGGTGTGCACTACGTGCCAGGCGTACTCGTCCAGGCTGTAGTTGATGGAGCAGGCCGAGCGCGAGCGGGTGCCCTCGTAATCCACGCCCAGGCCGCCGCCGATGTCGAGGGTGTTGATGGGCGCCCCGGCCCGATAGAGTTCGGTGTAGAAGCGGGCGCATTCGCGCAGGCCGGTCTGGATATCGCGGATGTTGGCGATTTGCGAACCGAGGTGGAAATGCACCATCTGCAGGCTGTCCATGGCGCCTTCCTTTTCCAGGGTCTGCATCACATCCATGATCTGCCGGGCGGAGAGGCCAAACTTGGACTTCTCGCCCCCGGTATTCTGCCAGTTGCCCTTGCCGATGGAGGCCAGGCGGGCGCGCACACCGATCAGCGGCTGCACCCCGAGCTCGCGGGCCTGGGCCAGAATAAGCGGCAGTTCCGACTGCTTCTCCACCACGATGTAGACGCGATGGCCCATGCGCCGGCCGAGCAGGGCGGTACGAATGTATTCGCGGTCCTTGTAACCGTTGCAGACGATCACCGAGCCGGGCGTACGTGACAGCGCCAGTACCGCCATCAACTCGGGCTTGCTGCCGGCTTCCAGGCCGAGCTGGCCGGAGGTGGCGGCCGGTTCGGCGTGCTGGATCTCTTCCACCACCCGGCGCTGCTGATTCACCTTGATCGGGTAGACCGCCGTGTAGCCGCCCCGGTAACCGTCCCGCTCCGCGGCCTGGTTGAAGGCGCCGCACAGCCGGTTGAGCCGGTCGTGAAGAATATCGGCGAAACGCACCAACACCGGCAGCGCCATGCCCTGTTGTTCCAGGGTGGTCACCAGCTCGGTCAACTTGACGCTTTCCCGGCTCTGGTCGCGATGGGGCCGGATCAGCACATCGCCCTGTTCGTCCACATCCACGTAACCATCGCTCCAGTTGGCAATGTTGTAGGCCTCGAAAACCTCATGGCGACGGCTTGCTGACATGGGATGCTCTCCTGCGGCACGGTGATGTTTGGCGGTATTGTAGGGAATGCGACGTCTGGCCGGAATGATTATGTGCTGACTCACCACTTGTGACCAAACTGTTCGTCGGACGTCCGACGCTAAAACACTTCTGCTCAAATCCAACTATGCCTACAATGGCCCCCATCATCCAAACCCTCGAGGATTCAGAGGTTCACGCTATGACAGAACTCAACGACGGCTGGTTTACCGAAGTCTTTCAGGACGAAGGCACGGCCTTCTCGCTCAAGGTGAAGCGCAAGTGTCACGAAGAACAGACGCCCTACCAGACCATCGCGATCTATGAGACCGAAACCTTCGGCTATCTCATGACCATCGACGGTTGTGTCATGCTTACCAGCCGCGACAACTTCCTCTACCACGAGATGATGAGCCATCCGGCACTGTTTACCCACAAGAACCCGAAAAAGGTGGTGATCATCGGGGGCGGGGACTGCGGCACGCTCCGCGAGGTGCTCAAGCACCCGGATATCGAGGAAGCCTGGCAGGTGGAGATCGATCAGCGGGTGACCGAGCTGTCCGAGGAGTATTTCCCGGAACTGTGCGACGCCAACAGCGACCCCCGGGCCAATTTCTTCTTCGGTGATGGCATCCAGTGGATGAAGGACCTGGAGCCTGAAAGCGTGGATATCATCATCGTCGACAGCACCGATCCGGTGGGGCCGGCGGAAGGCCTGTTTGCCTCGGACTTCTATCGGGACTGCCTGATGGCCCTGCGCGAAGGCGGCATCGTGGTGCAGCAGAGCGAAAGCCCTTTGCTGCATGCCGATACCATTATCCGCAAGGCCCACGAGGATATGCGCAAGGCCGGTTTTGACCACGTGCTGACGCTGCCGTTCCCGCAGCCGGTCTACCCCACGGGCTGGTGGAGCTGCACCATGGCAGGCAAGGACAAGCCCCTGCAGTATTTCCGCGAGGCCGATGTGGATGAGCGCGGTTTCGTGACCCGCTATTACAACAAGGCCACCCACCGTGGCGCACTGGCCCAGCCGCAGTTCATGGTGGACCTCCTGGAAGGCTGAACGCAGGATTAACAATCGGTAATCAAAACACCGGCTTTCAGGAGGGAAGGCCGGTAGTGGCTCCGAAAGGGGCGCGGTATGATCAAACTGCTGTCTTCCAAAAACAGGCCAATCACACAGGGAGGGATTCCGATGATTGTCCGGGCAGGCGAACCACCCCGTCAGTGGCACCGCAGCGAACGTTTCCTGTATCTGGATGGAAACTGGTTCTTCATCACCCGGGAAGGGGCCTATGAAGGACCTTTTGATACCCAGGATGACGCGCGGGAAGGATTGGACGAGTATCTGCGCGAAGTCTATGAGGACCTCTTCAAAGGCTTGCACTAGCCCCCAAAGCTCGCATCATTCCGACGTCCAACAAAAAAAGCCCCCGCCGGTCGGCGAGGGCTTTTCTGTTTCAGGGAGCACCGATCCGGTGCTCCGTGTTTCCCGCAGATCAGGACTTGCCGCTGAACTCCGGGTACGCTTCCATGCCACACTCGGCCATGTCCACGCCTTCGTACTCTTCTTCCTCGCTGACACGCAGACCCATGACCGCCTTGAGGATGCCCCAGACCACCAGGCTGGCGACAAAGACCCAGACGAAGATGGTCAGGGCGCCAACGATCTGGCCGCCGAAGGACGCGCCACCGTTGGTGACCGGCACCAGCAGCAGACCCAGCAGACCGCACACGCCGTGGACCGAGATGGCGCCGACCGGATCGTCGATGCGCAGCTTGTCCAGGGTCACGATGCTCAGGACCACCAGGATACCACCCAGACCACCAAACAGGGTCGCTGTCAGCGGGGTCGGTGTGGACGGCTCGGCCGTGATCACTACCAGGCCCGCCAGGGCGCCGTTGAGCAGCATGGTCAGGTCAGCCTTGCCGAACATCAGGCGAGCCACGATCAGGGCGGCGATCGCACCACCGGCAGCCGCGGTGTTGGTGTTCAGGAAGACCATGGCAACCGCGTGAGCGTTACCGATGTCACCCAGTTTCAGTACTGAACCGCCGTTGAAACCGAACCAGCCCATCCACAGGATGAAAGTACCCAGCGTGGCCAGCGGCAGGTTGGCACCCGGAATCGCGTTGATCTGGCCGTTGGCGCCGTACTTGCCCTTACGAGCACCCAGCAGCAGAACACCGGCCAGGGCAGCGGCTGCACCAGCCATGTGCACGATGCCGGAACCGGCGAAGTCGCTGAAGCCCAGATCGCCCAGGGAGTACATGCCGAAGACGGACGCACCGCCCCAGGTCCAGGCACCTTCCATCGGGTAGATGAAGCCGGTCATGATCACCGCGAAGGCCAGGAAGGCCCACAGCTTCATGCGCTCGGCAACCGCACCGGAGACGATGGACATCGCGGTGGCCACGAAGACAACCTGGAAGAAGAAGTCGGACGCGGCAGAGTAGATCGCACCACCCTCGAAGCCGCCGTCACGGCTGGCGAAATCGCCCAGAATGCTGGTCACATCAATGCCGGAAATGCCCTTCAGGAAGACACCACCGTCGTACATGATGGCGTAGCCGCAGACCAGATACATGATACAGGCCACTGCATACAGGGCCACGTTCTTGGTCAGAATTTCCGTTGTATTCTTGGCCCGGACCAGACCGGCTTCCAGCATGGCGAAGCCAGCGGCCATCCACATGACTAATGCGCCCATGACCAGGAAATAAAACGTATCTATAGCGTACTGCAAGTGAAAGAGATTGTTTTCCATCGTAAGCCCTCCGCACCAGGCTCTTTATTGGAATGTGAAGTTTTTGCGTTGGCTGAGTCAGACTGCTGAAGCGTTTAGACCGCTTCTTCGCCGGTCTCGCCGGTCCGAATCCGGATTGCCTGCTCCAGTTCGGTCACGAAGATCTTGCCGTCACCGATCTTGCCGGTGTTGGCGGCCTTCGAAATGGCTTCGATCACCTGGTCCAGAAGGCTTTCGCCGATAGCAACCTCGACTTTGACCTTCGGCAGGAAATCGACCACGTATTCCGCACCACGGTAGAGTTCGGTGTGACCCTTCTGCCGACCGAAGCCTTTTACTTCAGTCACGGTCACGCCCTGTACGCCAATCTCGGACAGTGCTTCGCGCACGTCATCGAGCTTGAAAGGCTTGATAATGGCTGTAACGAGTTTCATGGATGTCTCCTTGATTGAGCCGCCCCAACTTAGGACTTCTTCTGAAGTTCGGACTGAGTCCGGATGCTCTTCGATCGCACACGGCGTGTGTGCGGAACCGGTACGAACAACAAAGCATCCCTTGTGCCAACGCAAAAATAGTAGGTTAAAACAGGGTGTTAGGGCTGAGAAATGGGAAATTGTCGGACTTTCGCGCTCCATTATAGCGCAGAGCGGAGGCCTGTGAACCAAGCTGGTGCATTTGTGAACAATTGACGATGCATCACGCCGGGGACCTCGGCGGGCAGGGTGTCTGGGGCCGGGCTCGCCGGCCACAGTATGGCCCCCGTGGCGGTTTCAAGCCATCCTGCTTCGTATGGGTGCATCGCGAGACGGCAATGCCCCCTGATGGATGCCATGGCTTGTGGCGGGCAGGTTCTCTAAAATGGTGCGATCAATTTCAAGGAGGTGTCTATGCGCCCACAAGATCTTTTCAATGAACTGCAACAACAGTTTGGCCAGTTCATGCCCGATATGGCCAAGGCCGCTCGTGACGATATGGAACAGCACGCCCGTGCGGTGGTGGCGTCCATGATCAACCGGCTGGACCTGGTGACACGGGAGGAGTTCGATGCCCAGGCCGCCGTCCTGTTGCGCACCCGTGAACGCCTGGAAGTGCTGGAAAAACGGGTGGCAATGCTGGAAGCCCAGGCCGGCGGAAAGCAGGACTGATCGGTTGGGGTACGCATTCAGGTCTTGTAATTAATAGGTATCAAACCTGTCGCTGATAGAGACAAGACATCTAAGAAAGTGCTGGAGCTGTGCTGAGCCTGTCTCTTAAGATGGTTCTTAACATTACAAAGCAGTAACGATCGGTAGGATACAGCCATCGACAGGCAGGGAATGCGATGCGGCCACTGCTTTGGCTCGTGCCAGGTACTACAACCTGTGCATTGGAGCACTCTTTTCGCGCTGAAGGCTGGCAAGTTCATAAGTTTGACAGTGAGGTCTTGCCACCCGACGAACTCTCCTTCCGCATGACCCCCTCTGTCGGGGTCATCGACCTGACCGGTCCGGAGCTTCCGGAACTGGGCACGCTCAAGTTGTGGACAGAAAAGCTTCCCCACACGCTCTGGATCGCGCTGCTGACCGCGCCCCCTGTTCCACAGTCGGCCATGGGGCAATTCGTGGCCGATAACTGTCAGGATTATCATACGGTTCCGTTCGATGTCGGTCGTTTCAAGGCCATCCTGGGGCATTTGTGGGGGATGGCGCTGCTGCGCGAGGAGATGGCGGCCCATGGAGGGCAACCCGAGGCGTTGATGGAGGGGCATTCCCGGGCGATTGAAAGCACCCGGCGGACCTTGCGCCGCTATGCCCTGGCCAGCGAGCCTGTTCTGATTGTGGGCGAGAGCGGCTGCGGCAAGGAGTGCGCAGCCCGTTATCTTCACAGCCATTCCAAAGTGCGTCAGGGGCCCTTTGTTGCCACTCATTGCGGGGCCATGCCTGAACAGTTGGTGCAAAGCGAACTGTTTGGGCATGAAAAAGGGGCCTTTACCGGTGCCGTGGCCCGTCGCATTGGGCGCATCGAAGCAGCAGAGCACGGTTCTCTGTTGCTCGATGGCGTCAGCGAATTCCCATCGTCACAACAGATCGTGCTGCTGCGCTTTCTTCAGGAAGGCCTGGTGGAACGATTGGGGGGGAATGCCCCACGACGGGTGTCCGTTCGGATCATTACCACCTCTCGTTTGCCTCTGGAGGATATGGTGTCGGACGGGCGTTTCCGCGCCGACCTTTACTACCGGCTTGCCGTGCTCCAGGTGCGCATACCGCCTTTGCGCGAACGCCTGGAAGACCTGCCGTCGCTGATTGACACATTGATGAAACGATTGCCACCTCACCTGCAGTCCCAGCGGCGTCCCCTCAGCGAGGCTGCCATGGACTGCCTCTATCAATATGACTGGCCAGGCAATATCAGGGAATTGGAAAACCGCCTGCGGCGTGCCGTCGTTCTGGGTATGACGCCGCACATTCAGCCGGAGGACCTGGGTTTCGCCGTGGAAGGGCGTCGGGTAGGCGCGGCTCGGGCGGTGTCTCTGCGGAGCTGGCGGGATGAAGCTGAGCGTCAGGCGGTGAGCCAGTCCCTGGAAATGACCCGTTACAACATATCCGCGGCAGCGCGGTTGCTGCAGATCTCCCGACTCTCTCTTTATCGTCTGATGGAAAAATACGAACTTAAACCGGAAAAACAAACAACAACCTGATCAAGGAGCGCGAGCATGGATGTTTTTCGCAGGGTGACCTGGGCCATTGCAGGGCTGGCCCTGGGGGTTCACCCCGTTCTGGCCGAAGAAGGAGAGTCTGACGACGGCCCGGTCGGCAGTCTGGCAGCGGTACCGGTCGACCGGGGCATCGTCAGTAGCCCCGGTCGCTTCACCCTGGAGCCGGCCTTTTCCTATGCCCACAGTAACTCCACATTGGTGGCGGTGGAGGGCTACACCGTGATACCCGCGCTGGTGGTGGGACTGATCAACGTGTCCCAGGTGCAGCGGGATATTTTCACCACGGCGTTATCTTTCAAATACGGCTGGACCAGCCGGCTGGAAACCAGTTTGCGCGTGCCCTGGCTGAGCATTCGGGAGGATATTCGGGAGCGCCAGGCGTTCGAAGGCACGCCGGTGGACAATGTGCGTGCGTCCTCCGGTGACGGTCTCGGTGATGTGGAGCTGAACATGCGTTACCAGTTCAACGATGGTTTCGCAGGCTGGCCATATTTTCTGGGGACCCTGCGGATCAAGTCCAACAGCGGCGAAGGGCCTTATGATGTGGGCCGCCGGCCCCTGCGGGACAGTGAGGGAAGCGTAATTGGTGAGGAACTAACCGAGCGGCCCACCGGCTCCGGCTTCTGGGCGGTGGAGCCAGGCCTGTCACTCATCTATCCGAGCGATCCCGCGGTCCTCTTTGGCAATCTCAGCTATGCCTGGAACTTCGAGCGCGACGTGGGTGAGGAGAACGGCGGAACCATCAATCCGGGGAATGTGGTGCGGTTTGGTTTCGGGATGGGGTTTGCCGTCAACGAGAAAACCTCTTTCAGTGTGGCCTATGATCATGCGGTCATTCAGGACACGACGGTGGAGAATGACAACGATTTGCTCTCGTCGGAATTCAAGCGCCTGCAAGTGGGTTCCCTGTCTTTCGGCCTTTCTCAGCGCCTGACCCGTGATACCCGGATCAACCTGTCCGTCACCATCGGCGCCACCGAACAGGCCCCCAATACAGAAATCGGGCTGAAAGTGCCGATCGCCTTCAACTGAGGGGTCAGCGCCCGATCAGGGGCAGGATGTTGGAGTACTGGTCGGAGGTCGGGCGCAAACGGCCAAACTGGTGCAGCTCGATGTTGAGCGCCTTGAAGTTCTGGATCAGCTTGCCATCCAGGCTGTTCTGGATCAGGGTGAGAATGGCGCCGTCCGAGAGCTTCCCTGCGATGCGGGTACCGTCCATCACGGTTCCGGCCAGGTTGCCGGTAGTGCCCTGGGTCCACTGAGTCAGATTGATCCCGGACTGTCCCAGCTCGGGAATGTTGAGATGATTGACTACCTGGGTTTCCCCATCGACGCTGATGATCTGTTCCAGACCGATGCTGATCACGACCCCGTCGCTGATGAAGCCGCCGCGGAGCTGATCCAGTTCGGGTTCCGTGAGCGGCGCCATGTGCCAGTCGCCGGCATGGCTCTGTTGGATGCCCCACAGCAGGCAGGTTGCCATTATCAGTGCAGGGGTTTTCATGGTCACCACTCCAGTCCAAGAGGAAGCGCCAGCATGAGATTGCCCAGCGATGGTGTGTCCGGCGCCGAGGTCATGCGCGCCACCTTGTGCCATTCCACGGGACGGTTGAAACCCTCGCGTCCCAGGGACAGCTGGCTGCGAATCAGAAAGACCACCCCGTTCCAGGCGGTTTCAAACTCGTTACGGGGCATGATGCGAAGTCCGCGGGTGGGGTCACCCACCAATACCTCGTGGGCACGCACGCCCTTGAGCACCACAAAGTGCCTAAAACCATCCAGGTTGAGCAGAACAATAGCGGGCACGCCGGCCTTTTCCCGCAGATCATCCAGAGGCAGCCGGAAGCCGTCGGCGGTATACCCGTGTACTTCCAGATAGCGCTTCATGTCGAGCATGGAAAACCCCTCCCTGCGAACCTTTTCCGCATCGGCATGGGTCAACATCCCTTTGAAGACGTCCAGCTCGGAGACCGGGAAGTCGTAGTGATAGGACAACAGGGAGGCCAGCGCCGCCGAGCCGCAGCTAAAGTCCTTCTGCTGACGCATGATGGTCTGGTAGCGGCTTTCCTGGAAGCTGGTCACAGCCACCTCCAGAGAGCCGCCCGCCATGGGAACGGCGACACTGCCGGCCATGGCCAGACCACTGGCGAGAGACAAAAGGGCCAAAAGCCCGCGGCGAAGCATTGCAGTTCCTCCCTGTCGCTCCCTGATAAGTCAGGGATTGATCAATACATTGATCATGGTGCTGTCCTGGATTACCACCTGGTTGCCGGTGTTCTGGATCACCGTCGCCACGCCGCTCATGTTTTCGAACGCGTGGTCGCTGATGCTGTTGTTGCCGGTAATCACATTCCCGCTGAGCAGGTTGTCCTCCAGAACCGCATGCTGATCGTTGTTGTTGAATAGCAACTGGCTGTCGATGCCCTGGCGGCCGCTGGACGAGGCCAGGCGGTCTTCCGACAGCGGCTGGTCAAGCTGCAGCTCGTCGGCCGCGGCCGTCACTGCAGTCAGCGACAGTCCCGCCGTCAGGGCACCGATAAACACGGTCTTCATCCATCCGGTCATGACCGCTCCTCCCCGGAAAAACCGCGGACCGGCAGGACGCCGGTCCGCCGCCTTCCCGATCAGTTGCCAGCGGTGACGTTGGACATCACGTTGATGCTGGACTGCGTCACGTTGGCACTGCCAGCGGTTTGGGCGAAGGAGCCGACACCGGTGAAGTTGGCCGCATCACCGTTGATGCTGTTGGTGTTGTTGACCGCGGTGTAGGACTTCTTGGCGCTGACATCACCATAGTTGGTGGTGACACCGGAGACCGAGCCTTCCAGATCCGCCTCGTTCATGAACACGCTCAGGCTGAGGTCCAGAGTGTTGGTGCTGTTATCCGAATTATCGGAGTTGTCGTTCTGGGAATCAGTCAGGTTGGTGCTGTTGTCCGAGTTGTTGTTCTGGGAGTCAGCCAGGTTGGTGCTGTTGTCCGAGTTGTCCGAGTTGTCTGAATTATCAGAAGCGTCGGACTTATCGGTGTTGAACGAACCGTTGGCAGTTTGTGATGAATTATCGGAGTTATCCGAGTTGTCGGAATTATCGGAGTTATCCGAATTGTCGGTGGCGTTGATCTTGAAGGCATCAGCCACTGAGTTGTCCGAGTTGTCCGAGTTATCAGAATTATCCGAATTGTCGGAGTTGTCAGAGTTGTCCGAGTTGTCGGTTGCGTTCAGCTTGAAAGCGTCGGCCACCGAATTGTCGGAATTATCCGAATTATCGGAGTTGTCGGAATTATCCGAGTTGTCGGTATTGGCGGTATTCAGCGAGTCATTGGTGCTCGCATCGGTGTTGCCGGAATCGTTGGTGCTGGCGTCGTTGGTAGAGTTGTCGGAATTATCCGAATTGTCGGTGTTCGCTGTGTTCAGCGAATCATTGGTGCTGGCATCGTTGGTGGAATTGTCGTTGCCAGAGTCGGTGTTGCTGGCATCGGTGGTGGAGTTGTCATTCCCGGAGTCGGCATTTCCGGAATAGGCATTGCTGGCGGAGGAGCCTTCGTCAGCATTGACGTTGGGGCTGCCGTCCCCACCCTGATCGGCCCATGCAGCACCGGAGAGTCCGAGTCCCATGGCGATAGCGAGCGCTAGCAGATTCTTGCGAGTCTTCATGTCGGTTCCTTCCCTTCAAGTTGGGTCTATCACTGGTTATGAGGTCGGCAATGCCAACCGTGCAGGGATAATCCGCGCAACTTCCTATCTGCGGCGATTATGCAAAGGGAGCAGGTGCGACATTTGTGCCAGGAATGGAAGTGATTTGTTAACTGTATGCTTTTAAAGGCATAACCCGGGTGGCGTTGTCATGTGTGGCGAGGCTGACATCCGGGGGCGTGTGTTTCACCCTTGGAACAGTTTTTTAAGCGGTGAGCGCATTTGTGGCAGAATAGCGGGCTTTGTACCGGTTTGGCGGCGGATTGGGGTGTAATGCAATCAGACAGCCGCGACCGGTTGAGTTGATTAACCAAGGAAGGTTATGAGCTTATCCATCGTACGTACACGGGCCCGTGTCGGCGTCGATGCGCCCACGGTGACCGTCGAAACCCATATCTCCAACGGCCTGCCATCGCTCTCGATCGTGGGCCTGCCTGAAACCGCCGTGAAGGAAAGCAAGGATCGGGTGCGCAGCGCCCTGATCAATGCCGGCTTCGAGTTCCCCCAGCGCCGTGTCACCCTGAATCTGGCACCTGCCGAGCTTCCCAAGGAAGGCAGTCGCTTTGATCTGGCCATTGCCGTGGGGCTGCTGGCCGCTTCGGGGCAAGTGGATCCCCAAGCCGTGGAGGAGCATGAGTTCCTGGGGGAATTGTCGCTCGACGGCCATGTGCGTCCGGTGCAGGGGGTCATTCCCGCGGTCGTTGGCGCAGGGGAAGCCGGGCATCAGTTGCTGGTGCCCGAAGCCAATGCCGGGGAGGCCTCGCTGGCCAGTCACGGTCATGTCCGGGCGGTCAATCATCTGCTTACGGTGTGCGAATACCTGCGGGGAGAGCGAAGTCTGGCGCCGTTGCAAAGGCAGGGTGAGGGCGAGGACGGCCTGTACGCGCAGATGCCGGATCTGGCGGACGTCCAGGGTCAGGCGGTCCCCAAGCGCGCGCTGGAGATCGCGGCAGCCGGCCAGCACAATCTGCTGTTTCATGGCCCTCCGGGGACCGGGAAAAGCATGCTGGCGTCTCGTCTGCCCGGCCTGCTACCGGCCCTGGAAGATCAGGCAGCGCTGGAAGTGGCAGCGATTCAGTCAGTGGCTGGCCTGCCGCCACAGGCGCAGGCGTGGCGGCGCCCTCCCTATCGGGCTCCGCACCATACGGCCTCGGCAGTGGCACTGGTTGGCGGTGGCAGTATGCCTCGGCCGGGTGAGATCTCCCTGGCGCACCGGGGGGTGCTGTTTCTTGACGAGCTGCCCGAATTCAGTCGCAAGGTACTGGAGGTGCTCCGTGAGCCGATGGAAAACGGCCAGATCGTAATCTCCCGTGCCGCCAATCAGATCACCTATCCGGCCCGGTTTCAGGTGGTGGCTGCGATGAACCCATGCCCCTGTGGCTACCAGGGCCACCCCACCGTGGAATGTCAGTGTTCCCCGGTGCAGGTGCAGCGCTACCGGGCCCGGCTGTCCGGCCCGCTGCTGGATCGATTCGATATGCATGTCGCGGTGCCGGTCCAGGACAGCGGCATCATGCTGCGTCGCGATCCGGCGCCGGAGGAAGCCTCGGCCCAGGTCCGGGAGAGAGTGTTGGCCGCCCGGGAGCGGCAGGCGCAGCGTGGTGTGCTCAATGCCTTGCTGGCCGGCCAGGCGCTGAAACAGCACTGTCAGCTCGATGAGGCAGGCTCGGCCCTGCTGGAGAAGGCCATGACCCGTCTGGGCTTATCGGCTCGCAGCCTGCATCGGATCCTGCGTGTGGCCCGCACCGTGGCCGACCTGGAAGCTTGTGACCGCATCGCCCCGGCCCATCTGGCGGAAACGCTGGGGTACCGAACCCTGGACCGCACTCAGTCCGTGTCGGCCTGAGGGGGCTCAAGGTGTTCTTCTGAGCGCCGTGAAGCTCGTTTGGTCCCCGGTGTATCCGACATTGGGTAGAGTTCGCCGGAATTAACGGCTTGCAGGAAGCGGTCCCGCAGGGCCAAGGGCAGCCAGCGGCTATAGGCTTCGGTGAAAATGGCCACGGCCTGGCCACTGCGGATGCGTTCGTTGACCTGGTTCAGCAAGGAATCATTCCAGTGGCCCCGGGTACAGGCCACATGGGTGGGAGAGAAAAGCTGCGTGTTTTTCAGGGGCAGAAACTGCAAGGGCTGCCTTGTTTCGCCAATCATTTGCTCATAATTCAGCTCTTCCGGGCGCAGGATGATGCCATCCACCTGGCCCAACTCGATCATCCGCAGCAAGCGGGGCGTTTCTTTCAGGCCAGTCTTGACCCGGAACAGTGAAGGATCAGATTGGGCTTCCCGCTGGATTTCGGCATCGATAACCGGCGAATAGGCTCGACCGTCATGCACGCTCAGGCGCAGGCCGCGCCGCCGGAGTTGCTCGAGGGACACGGACGGGGGGTTATCTTCGCCGTGACCCAGCTTTTCAGCCATCGCTTTGGTCGTCACGACACCGTTGGCGTAAAGCCACATGAGTGGGTCGCTGTATTCCACAAAGGCATCGCGCGAGGGGGTTTTGAGAAAGGCCACATGGCATAGTGGCACACCATCCTGAAGCAACTGCAGCACCCGCTTGATGCTCATTTGCGTGGGTTCGTGGCGATAGCCCTCGATGGTATTGGCGAAGAAGTGGATCAGCTGATCACCGACGCCCTGATCCTGGTAGGGACCCTTGAGAATAAAAAACGGCGCGAAATCGGTCCGGGCCCAGAGTACTTTTTGCGGTTCTGCCTCTGAGGCCAGGGCCGATAGCGTCACACTGGCTACCATGAGCCACTGGAGAAAACGGCGGAACCTTTTCATAACGACGTTTTCTGCTTTGGGAAAAGAAACGGATTCCTTCGATGGCCATTAGGCAGCATAGACCAGTGGTGACGGAGCAGTCACCCACTCGACACCGTTGATTTGTTCTTAGCAGGCTGACTGTTAGTACGGAACCTTATCGTCCAGCGCAAACCATCCCTGCAGTACCGCCCGTCCGCGTTCGGGCTGATGCCTTTCCATGGCCATCCGGCGCTGGTCGGTGGGGAGCTGGAATTCCTGATACAAAGCATTGTCATCAAAGCCGACAGCGGCGGCGTCGTGCCGGTCGGCGGCGAAGACGATGCGGTCGACATGCGCCCAGTAGGCCGCGCCCAGACACATGGGGCAGGGCTCGCAACTGGTGTAGAGGGTGCAGCCGGTGAGGTGCCATTGCTGCAGGCGCGCGCCGGCGGCGCGCAGGGCAACGATTTCGGCATGGGCCGTGGGGTCGTGATCCTGCAGGACCTGATTGACGCCCTCGGCGATGATCTGCCCGTCCCGGACCACCACCGCGCCGAAGGGGCCACCCTTCAGGGACTGGGCGTTGACCTCCGCGAGATTGAGTGCGTGCAGGATGAATTCGTCGTCGTGTTGGGCCATGGGGCCTCCCTTGCCGTAATGAAGACTGCCGATGCCTGTTCAGCGCAATGCGGAAATCTGGCAGTATGCCACCCCAACGATAACCGAATGAACGGGACCTGTAGAGGGCGACGCGTCCGCAGGCCCGTACGCCCACGAGGAACGAGAGCCGACCATGAGCGAGAATACCCCACGACGTCCGGAACTGGCGGAACGGCGCACCATTCGCAGTTTCGCCCTGCGCAAGGGGCGCATGACCGAGGGCCAGCAGAAAGGCCTGGAATGGGGGTGGCCCCGGTATGGCTTGAGCATGGACGATGGGATCATCGATCCGCGGCAGGTCTTTGGCCGTGATGCGCCGCTCAACCTGGAGATTGGCTTTGGCATGGGCCTCTCCCTGGCGGAGATGGCCGAAAAGGCCCCGGAGCAGGATTTTATCGGCATTGAGGTGCATCGTCCGGGCGTGGGCGCGCTGCTAAAGCAGGTACGGGACCGGGAGCTGGAGAATGTGCGGGTCTACTGCGCCGATGCGGTGGACGTGATGGACCTGTGCCTGCCGGAAGCCTGCCTCGATCGCATCCTGCTGTTCTTCCCCGACCCCTGGCACAAGAAGCGCCACCACAAGCGCCGCATCGTGCAGCCGGAATTCGTCCAGCGCGTGCGCCATAAGCTGCGGGTGGGCGGGCTGTTCCATATGGCCACGGACTGGGAACAGTATGCCGAGCACATGGCCGGGGTGATGGCCGATGCCGAGGGGTTCGAAAACACAGTCCAGCCGGGGCCCTATGCGCCACGCCCGGAGGATCGGCCGATCACCAAATTCGAACAGCGGGGTGAGCGGCTGGGACATGGGGTCTGGGATCTGATCTATCGGCGGACCAATTGATGGGATAGGGCTCAAACTCTCGCAGTGGTCGTCGTTGTTTCTTACACCGCGATGACAGGCCTTCCCTGGCCTGGCATCGCTACCGTGACATCCCTGTCACTGTTCCAGAAACAACGACGACCACTGCACACGGCGCGGCTAAACTGCTCGTCCAACGTCCAACGTCCAACACCCCCTAAACCTTCTTCTCCGGCTCATTCAACGGATGCCCCCGGGCAAACCGCAGCACCACCAGCCCTGCCAACCCCAGCGCCAGGGCCGAGAACTTGATCAGCGCCAGCAGGGTGATGGTCAGTGGCAGGGCAGCCAGCGGATCGCTCAGCATCCACAGCAGGCCGATGTTTTCCAGGGCATCGGCACCTGCGCCCACGATAAACAGACGGCGCGCAACCTTCCCGGTTTTTTGCTCGCGGACGCCCGGGCGTTCACTGAGCAAGTGACGATCCAGACCCAGCAGGAAGCTCAAATAACTCAAAATGAAAACAAACTCGAAGGCCAGCAGGCCCTGTGCCCAGAGTTCCTGCCCTTGCCACTCGGATAGAATCGGTTGGCTGCGCGCCAGTGTCTCGGCCATTTGCAGGCTGATCATGCCCTGGGGGGCCGCGGGAGTGACCAGGGGCTGATTGATCAGGATCAGAGCGATCAGCAGAGCGATGGTTACCAGCCCCCTGACCTTGAGGGAGCCGCTCCAGGGGAGCTGGGAGAGTGCATCCGGCATGGCTGGTCTCATCCTGATCGGGGCCTGGGCGTCCAGGGACGACCAAGCGGAGGTCTCTTAGGAAACAAAATACGCCAGAAGCGAGTCGAGGTACAACCGGCCCTCATCGGTGGCGGCGAGACGGTCCGAGTGCAGCCAGCCCCTTTGCTGCAGCGCCACCAGTTGTTGCTGCAGTGCCTGCAGGGGCAGACCAGTGCGTGGCTCATAGAGCGTGTAGGGCACACCCTGGCGCAGCCGTAGCGCGTTCATGAGGAATTCCAGCGGTCGCTCTTCTTCGGCGACTTCGGTCTGCCCGGCGGTGCGGTTGCCGATGCGGTTCAGGTAAGCCTCGGGCTGCCGGGTTTTCCAGTAGCGCAGGATGCGGTTTTCCGCGGGGATTGTCAGCTTGCCGTGAGCACCGGCTCCCAAAGCCAGATAGTCCCCGAACTGCCAGTAGTTGAGGTTGTGACGGGCTTCCTCGCCGGGACGACTCCAGGCCGACACTTCGTAATCCACCAGCCCGGCTTTTGTCAGAACCTCACGCCCGCGCTCATGGATCGCCATCAGGTCGTCGTCTTCCGGCAGGATTGGTGGGCGGCTGTAGAACTCGGTATTGGGTTCGATGGTGAGCTGGTACCAGGACAGATGATCCAGCTCGTGGGCCAGGGCTTCGCGAAGGTCGGCCACGGCCTCATCCGCCGTCTGGCCGGGCAGTCCGAACATCAGGTCGACGTTGAGCCGTTCGAAGCCGGCCTTCTGCGCCTCCTCGATGGCCCGGTGGGCCTGGCGTACATCGTGAATGCGCCCGAGTCGTTCGAGCTGGCGTGCTGAGAAACTCTGCACCCCCAAGGAGAGGCGGTTAATGCCCGCTTCGAGAAAGCCGCGGAAACGGGCGGCTTCGGTAGTGCCCGGGTTGGCTTCCAGGGTGATTTCGATATCGTCCGCGAGATGCAGCTGCTTGCCCAGGGCGTCCAACAGCCGGTGATAGAACTCCGGTGAGAGCAGCGAGGGCGTGCCGCCGCCAAAGAACAGGGTCTGCACGGGGCGGTTGCCGGCGGCGCTGGCTTCGAAGCTCAGGTCTTCCAGCAGCGCCTGAAGGTAGTCCTCTTCCGGCAGGCTGCCTGAGCGGGCGTGGGAGTTGAAGTCGCAGTAGGGGCACTTGCGCACGCACCAGGGGATATGGATGTAAAGCCCGAGCGGGGGATATTCCAGCGGCAAAGGAGGCTCCGTCAGGGCAGTTCGTCGCGCAGGCGTTCGACCAGCTGGCGCAGGGCCTTGCCGCGGTGACTGATGGCGCCCTTGGCTTCCCGGCTGAGCTGGGCCGCACTGCATTGGTGCTCCGGGGCATAGAACAGCGGATCGTAACCGAATCCACCTTCACCGGCTGGTTGCTCCAGAATCCGTCCGGCCCAGCGGCCATGGCAGATCAGGGGGATGGGATCCTCGGCATGGCGCAGCAGGGCCAGCACGCAGTGGAATTGGGCACCGCGCTCTTCCGCCGGCGTTTCCGCCAGGGCATCCAGCAGTTTGCGGTTATTGTCCGCATCCCGGGCTTCGGGGCCGGCAAAGCGCGCGGAATAGACGCCGGGGGCGCCGTCGAGCGCGTCCACCGCGAGCCCGGAATCATCCGCCAGGGCCGGCAGGCCGGTCACCCGGCTGGCGTGACGGGCCTTGATCAGGGCGTTTTCCACGAAGGTGGACGCGGGCTCCTCGGCGGGGGGAATCCCCAGTTCGCCCTGGGGGATCAGCGTCCAGCCCAGGGGCGAGAGCAGCGATTGCAGTTCGGCCAGCTTGCCGGTGTTGTTGCTGGCCAGTACGAGGCGGCGTTCAGTCATTGAAAAATTCCTGAGAGAAGCGCAACGGGAACGTGGATTCCTGACCCGTGGGGCGTATCTCCAGTTTGAATACCAGCATCTGGCCAGGCTGGAACTGGAACGGTGCCAGATAGTACAGCGCCTGCCCTTCCTTGATGCGTTTGAATTCCAGTGCCTTGGACTGACGGATGTCGTTGAGCACCTCACCGTCAATGTCGGCTTCCAGACCACGGGGTTTGGCACTGGGTTCGTTCGAAGGCAGCACGCTCACACTGACATAGCCGATGGCCTTGCTGCGGGTCAGGTCGTACTGCTTGGCGACATCCGCGCTCAGTATCGTGCTGGGGTAGGCGTTGTAGTGCACCGTGTAGTCACCGAAATCCGTTTTCTGATCGGCATGGGCCAGCGACAGCATGGCGGATCCGAGCAGGGCGCATAATATCGTTAGCGATCGCATGGCAGCTCCTCCGTGGCCAGGCAACGGTTTACAGTATGGTTGTAACAAATCTGGGGGAGAGGGCCAACGTCCGCGGTCGAAGAAATCAATCGGCCCCTTCGCTTCTGGCCGCTCGTCCTCAACGGGAAATCCGATAGATGGCAATCTGCCCGAGCAGGTTCGGCCAGAGCCGATTGAACCAGCGTGAACGGTGGGCATTATCCACCACCGAGCGGTCGCGGATGACGATGTTCTTGCGGTGGCACAGGTCCTCGAAGTCCCGGAAGGTGCACAGGTGGATGTTCGGGGTGTTGTACCAGGTATGCGGCAGCGAGCGGGACATCGGCATGCGCCCGTTCCACATCAGGTACCAGCGCAGGCGCCAGTAGGCGAAATTGGGGAAGGTCACGATGCCTTCCCGGCCCAGGCGCAGCATCTCGTCGATGACGATGTCCGGATGGCGCACGGCCTGCAGGGCCTGGGTCATGACCACGGTGTCGTAGCTGTCGTCGCGGAAGTTGGTCAGGCCCTTGTCGTCCAGATCCTGTTCGATCACGTTGACGCCCTTCTCGACACAGGCGGTGATGTGTTCCGGGCTGATCTCCAGGCCGTAGCCGGAGACGTTCTTTTCCCGCTGCAGGTAGTCCAGCAGGGTGCCGTCGCCGCAGCCCAGGTCCAGAACCCGGGTCCCCGGCTGGATCCAGTTCTGGATGATGTCGAGGTCAGCCCGCAGCATGTTCCACCTCCCAGGCAACGCGGCTCATGTAGGCGCCAAACATGTTGGTATAGCGTGGGGTGGGGATCAGGAAGGCGTCGTGTCCCCAGGGGGCATCGATCTCGGCGTAGGAGACGTCCCGGCGTGCGTCGATCATGGCGTTGACCAGTTCTTCGGAGCGCTCCGGGGCAAACCGCCAGTCGGAGCTGAAGGACAGCACCAGGAACTTGCACTGGGCCTGGCGCATGGCGGCGGACAGGCAGTTGTTGTAGTCCCGGGCCGGGTCGAAATAGTCGAGCGCCCGGGTCATCAGCAGGTAGGTGTTGGCGTCGAAATTCTCGGAGAAGCGCTCGCCCTGATAGCGCAGGTAGCTTTCCACCTGGAATTCCACGTCAAAACCGAACTTGTAGGCCTGCTCACGCAGTTCGCGGCCGAATTTTTCCCCCATCGAGGCATCCGACAGGTAGGTGATGTGGCCGATCATGCGGGCCAGCATCAGCCCCTGCCGTGGCAGGGTGTTGTGCTCCTGGTAGCGGCCGTCGTGAAACTCGGGGTCCGAGGTGATGGCCCGCCGCGCCACCTCGTTGAAGGCGATGTTCTGGGCCGTCAGCCGCGGGGTGGAGGCGATGACCACCGCGTGACGCAAACGGTCCGGGTAGGTGATGGCCCACTGCAGGGCCTGCATACCGCCGAGGGAGCCGCCTACGACCGCGGCCCATTGCTGAATCCCGAGCCGGTCGGCCAACACGGCCTGGCTGTGGACCCAGTCGCGCACCGTGATCACCGGGAAATCCGGGCCGTAGGGGCGGTCGGTTTCCGGATTGGTGCTGCTGGGGCCGGTGCTGCCATGGCAGCCGCCGAGGTTGTTCACGCTCACCACGAAGAACTTGTCGGTGTCGATCGGCTTGCCCGGGCCGATGCAGCTGTCCCACCAGCCGGCCTTGCGATCGGCCATGCTGTGGTAGCCGGCGGCGTGATGATTGCCGCTCAGGGCGTGACAAATCAGGACCGCATTGCTGGCGTCCTCGTTGAGGGTGCCGTAGGTTTCCACGACCAGGTCGTAGCGGTCCAGCGTCTGACCGCAATCAAGCGCCAGCGGCGTCTCGAAATGCAGCGTTTCGGGCTGGACGATTCCTACGGAATCAACTGGGAGCGACTCGGGCATCGGCGCTGTCGGATCCTTCTTTGGGTAGAGGGTGACAAACGCCGCAGTTTATCGGTGGGGGTGGGGGTTGGCAAGAAGCGCCGTGGTGTCGACAGTCTGTCGTCGGTGGCCAGTGGCCGGGGCGAGTTGCGACCGACCCCAGGCCACCGGCGACTGACGTTATCAGGCCACTCCGCTGGAAAGGTTCACCACCTTCTGCTGTGACAGCGACGGGGCCGGCTTGCGGATCTGACGGCTGATGGCTTCCGACAGTTCCAGCTGCTTCTGGGTGTCGGTGATGCTCGCGGCCAGCTGTTCCTGCTGACGGCGGCTGTCCTTCTCATTGCGGGCCATGTCCCGCAGGCGCCGGATCTGGTGCTCGAGCAGCCGCTTCTGTTCCATGGAGAACTGGATGATCGGCAGCAGGGCTTCCTCCGGCCAGCGCTCCAGGTCGGTGCGGGCCTTCTGGTGCAGTTTGCGGGCTTCGCTGACCATGGTGTCGAAGAAACGCTTGATCAGCAGGGTCTGCTCGGTCAGCAGGGCCTTGGGGTTGCGGCGGAAGCGGTCGGCGCGCTTGCGCAGGTCGCGGAAGGCGATCAGGTGTCGGCCCAGACGCAGGGGAATCGGCTCCAGGTGCTGGGCGCGGCTGTCTTCGTTGTAGCGTTTGTAGATTGAGCCCACCATCTTCTCCGCCAGGCGGGCCTCGGTCATGAGGTTGTTGAAATCGTTTTCCAGCTGCTCGAAAAAGCCGTTCATGGCCGAGCTCATGCCCATGGTGGTCCAGCTGTGCTTGAGCTTGTCCCGGGTTTTGGTGACCAGTTCGTCGAACCGTTCATCGGTCAGCATGCCGGCCAGGATGTCACCCTGGGACTGCACCAGCCGGCGGCTGGAGCGCAGGGTGATGAGCTTCTTGTAGTAGAAGTCGTAATCGGTCTGGGTGCGGTCTGCCAGGCGCTTGAGGGCGGCCTTGTCGACCACCTTCTGGCCGAGCACCCCGCGCTCCTCTTCCAGCGATTCCAGGCGTGACTGCAGGGCAGCCTGACTGTTCTGCAGCATGCCCAGCAGGTCGTTGATGAGGTTCTGGGTGATCAACTGCTCCTTGTGGACCAGGATGCGGTCGATCAGCAGCTTCTCCAGGACCGGCAGCTGGCTGCGCTTGCGCAGCTCGTCGTCACCGCGCACCTTGGCAATCAGCGCCTGCTTGGCCGAGACCGGGATAACGTCATCCGGGGAGATGTCGAGGTGATCGGCGGTGTACTGCTGGACGCGGCGTACCGACTGCTCGGTGTGTTCCTCACCCTGCAGGTCATCCCACAGCACGTCCACCTTGTTGAGGACAGCGAAACGCCCGGCCCGGTGGTCGGCGTCCTTGGTATCGATGTACTCGCGCCAGATGGTCATGTCGCTGGCGGTGACGCCGGCGTCGGCGCTGAGCAGGAAAATCACTGCATGGGCGTTGGGCAGCATGCTGATGGTCAGTTCCGGCTCGGAGCCCAGGGCATTCAGGCCCGGGGTATCGAGAATGCGCAGACCGCGTTCCAGCAGTGGATGGCGCACGCTGATCTGGGCGTGGCGCCAGGCCGGGAGCAGGACGTGGCCGGGATTCTTGCGGTCCGGGTCCAGCATGTCTTCGTTGAAGCCCAGGGCGTGCGCCTCTTCCCGGGGCACACTCTTGACCCGGGCCACTTCGGCCAGGACTTCGCGCATCATGTCCGGGGAGCTGAGATCCAGCGAGAAGCGTTCCCAGCGGTCCGGCTGCTTGCGCAGCTGCATCAGGGACGCTTCTTCCTTGCGTGTCTCGATAGGCAGCAGCAGGAGGTAGTCCTTGCCTTCGGCCCGGTCATAAAACAGCTCGGTCGGGCACATGGTGGTGCGGCCAGCCTGGGAAGGCAGCATGCGTTGCCCGAAGCTGGAGAAGAACAGGGCGTTGATCAGTTCTGTCTTGCCGCGGGAATATTCCCCCACGAAGGCGATGGTCAGCTCGTCCTGCAGCAGCAGGTCGAGGCCGCGCCGCAGGCGCTTGCTGATGTCATCGGAATACAGCTCATTGTCCTGAAGCCAGTTCCGGTAGCGGGAAATCTGGCGAATCAGTTCCTTCTTCCAGCCGTGGTAGGCCTCCACCTGCTGGGAAAGGTTTCCGTATTGGCTCATAACAGCGCTGCCCTGTTGATGCATACCGATCGTTATTGGTTGTTCTCGTGGGCCTTCCCGGCCGGCGTCGAGCCCGTACCGAGTGCCCCAATTTATAGACGTTAGTGCAGGTCTGCCGACGCGGCTGTGACGGAGTCGACACTCACTTGCGTATTCAAGATGGCACTAAATGGTGAGAATCGCGAATTATCGCGAAAACAGACGGTTGGGGATAGAAAGGCCGCTGTTACCGATCGTACCCTTTTGGTAACAGGGTGTTGCGGAACCCGGTGTCGCCGGAAGCGACACCGGTGGTGGGCGTCAGAGCAGCAGGCCGAGATGCCCCAGACCGACCGCCTGCCCCAGATGGGCAATCACGATATTGACCACGTTCAGGACCAGGAACACCAGGATCGGCGAAAGGTCCAGTCCCCCCATCGGTGGCAGCAGGTTTCTGAACGGCCGCATGATCGGCTCGGTCAGCTGAATGAGCAGCTGGATGGCCGGATGGTGAGAGGCCGGGGCGACCCAGCTGATAATGATGACCGCAAGAATCGACCAGAAGTAGATTTTCACGATCAGGCTGAGCACCGTGACACCCGACCAGGCGAGTACAGTGACGGCAGCTTGCAGCGGGCTCTGGGCCAGGGTGGCACCGGCGTTCCCGGCCAGCAGGATCAGAGTGTAGACGATCCCCTGGATCAGCACGGCCAAAACCAGTGACGCCCCGTCGACCCCGCCAATGCCGGGAATGATACGCCGCAGCGGCCGCAGGGGCGGGTTGGTGGCCTTGACCACAAACTGGGTGATGGGGTTGAAAAAATCGGCCCGCGCCAGCTGCAACAGAAAGCGCAGCAGGACGAGGGTCAAGTAAAACGTCGACAGCAGTTGCAGCGACGAAATCAAAATCTGGCTCAGCATGTGGTTCTCCTGACAACGTGCCCGGGACTAATGATGCGGACGCCAGGGATGGATTTCTACCCCCCGGTTCCAGGCGGTACTCTCGAATTGGCCTTTAGCGCCAGACGTCCGCCGCGCTCCGACTACTCCGTATCCCGGGTCAGCTGCTCCGACATCTCCCGGGAGCGGGCCTGGGCGGCTTTGTAGGCCCGACCAATCAGATCGCGCAGGCCGCCATCCTCGAAGGTCTGGATGGCGCGCTCGGTGACGCCATTGGGGGACATCACGTTGCGCTTGAGCTGAGCCGGCTCCTCGCCGCTGTCCTGGGCCATGGCAGCGGCACCGGCCATGGTCTGGATGGCCAGCTGGCGGGCTTCGGAGGGTTCGATGCCGGCTTCAACGGCGGCCTCTTCCAGCGCTTCCAGAATAAGGAAGCAATAGGCCGGGCCACTGCCGGACAGGGCGGTGACCGCGTGCATCTGATCCTCGTCCTTGACCCAGACCGCCTTGCCGACACTGGCGAAGATCTTTTCCGCGGCCTGGCGATGGCTGCCGTCAACTTCGTCTGTGGCGTACAGGGCCGAGGCGCCCTTGCCGACCAGCGCCGGGGTATTGGGCATGCAGCGGATGACCGGCAGGTCGCCGCCGAGCCAGCTACTGATGGTGGCCGTGTCGAGGCCGGCGGCAATGGAGATGACCAGGGGACGGGTGTTCTGCACCACACTGGCGATTTCCTGGCAGACGTCGCGCAGGATCTGTGGCTTGACCGCCAGGATGATGATGTCGGCCTGGCTGGCGCAGTGTTTGTTGTCCGTGGTGGTGTTGACCCCGAACTGGTTACGAACCCGCTGGAGGTGGCTGTCCTCGGGCGCGCTGACCCAGATGCCTTGGGCATCGAAGGGGCCGGCGAGCATGCCGCCCAGTATGGCCGAGGCCATGTTGCCGGCGCCGATAAAGGATATTGCGGGTTGTTCCGTCACGTTGGTTTCTCCCCTTGGGTGATCGTCTCGGTAGGTCGTCAATAATCTCGTGGGCCGAACAGTGCCGTGCCGACGCGGACCAGCGTGGCCCCCTCGGCAATGGCCAGTTCCATGTCGCCCGACATGCCCATGGACAGCACGTCCAGTTCTTCGGCGCCGGGCCAGTCTCTCTGCAGGTTGGCCAGCAGCTCGGCCAGCCGGCGGAAACTCTGGCGCAGCCGCGGTTCCGGTTGATGCGGATCGGGTATCGCCATGAGGCCTCTCAGGCGCAGCGCCGGCAGGGCCATGATGGCATCGGCCAGGGGCGGCACCTCACTGGGGGCGACGCCGGATTTGCTGGCCTCGTCGTCGATGTTCACCTGAATGCAGACATCGAGCGGATCGGTGTCGGGCGGACGCTGGTCGTTCAGGCGCTGGGCGATCTTGAGCCGATCGACGCTCTGGACGCAATCGAAATGCTCGGCGATGGCGCGGGTCTTGTTGGACTGGATTGGGCCGATGAAATGCCATTCCAGGGGCAGGTCCTTCAATTCGGACATCTTGTCGATGGCTTCCTGAACGTAGTTTTCACCCACGCGATGATGCCCCTGGGCGGCCAGTTCGCGAATGGCCGAGGCCGGCTGCTTCTTACTCACGGCCAGCAGCTGCACGCTGCCCGGGCGGCGTCCGGCCTCCCGTGTAGCTTTTTGTATGCGCCGGCTTACCTTCTGAAAGTTGTCTGCTATGCTGATCATTACCCTTTTCCGGAGTCGGCTGACCGGGCCTACACGTTACCGCCTGACCCGCTAAAAGCCAAGCGCAGCAGGCACCTTCCAACCGTCCGTAAGCCGTCCGACGATACTGAAAAACATGACCTCGATTTGAACTTAAGGGCTTTGACAGACCGCTATGGATATTACCGAACTCCTGGCCTTTTCCGCCAAACAGGGCGCCTCTGACCTTCACCTGTCCGCTGGCCTGCCGCCGATGATTCGTGTCGACGGTGATGTCCGTCGTATCAACCTGCCCGCGATGGAACACAAGGAAGTCCACGGGTTGATCTACGACATCATGAACGACAAGCAACGCAAGGATTACGAGGAGTTCCTGGAAACCGACTTCTCGTTCGAAGTACCCGGCGTCGCCCGTTTCCGTGTCAACGCTTTCAACCAGAACCGGGGCGCCGGCGCGGTATTTCGGACCATCCCCTCCAAGGTGCTGACCATGGAGGATCTGGGCATGGGGCAGGTGTTCAAGGACGTCTCCTCGGTGCCGCGCGGGCTGGTGCTGGTGACCGGGCCGACCGGTTCGGGCAAGTCCACCACCCTGGCGGCCATGCTCGACTACATCAACGATTCCCGCTACGACCACATCCTCACCATCGAGGACCCGATCGAATTCGTGCACGACTCCAAGAAGTGTCTGGTCAACCAGCGCGAGGTCCACCGGGACACCCTCGGCTTCAACGAAGCCCTGCGCTCGGCCCTGCGGGAAGACCCCGACATCATCCTGGTGGGTGAGCTGCGGGACCTGGAAACCATTCGCCTGGCCCTGACCGCGGCGGAAACCGGTCACCTGGTCTTTGGCACCCTGCACACCACCTCCGCGGCCAAGACCATCGACCGTATCGTCGACGTGTTCCCGGCCGAAGAGAAGTCCATGGTGCGCTCGATGCTGTCCGAATCGCTGCAGGCGGTGGTCTCCCAGACGCTGTTGAAGAAAACCGGCGGTGGACGGATTGCCGCTCATGAGATCATGATCGGCACCTCCGCGATCCGTAACCTGATTCGTGAAGACAAGGTGGCGCAGATGTATTCCGCCATCCAGACCGGTGGCTCCGTGGGCATGCAGACCCTCGACCAGTGCCTGCAGAACCTGCTCCAGAAGGGGCTGATCAGCCGCGAGGCGGCCAAGGCCAAGGCCAAGATGCCGGACAACTTCTAAGGAGATCGCACTATGGATTTCGACAAGCTGTTGTCACTGATGGTGGAGAAGAACGGTTCAGACCTGTTCATTACCGCCGGCGTGCCGCCCAGCATGAAAGTCAACGGCAAGATCGTCCCGATCACCAAGAATGCCCTGACGCCGGAACAGACCCGCGAACTGGTGTACAGCACCATGAGCGACAAGCAGCGCGGGCAGTTCGAGGAAGAGCACGAGTGCAACTACGCATTGAGTGCCCGTGGCATCGGCCGCTTCCGGGTTAGCGCCTTCTATCAACGCAACCTCTGTGGCATGGTGCTGCGTCGGATCGAGACCAAGATCCCCGAACTGGATGATCTGGGCGTGCCCGAGATCATCAAGGATCTGGCCATGACCAAGCGCGGCCTGATCATCTTCGTGGGGGCGACCGGTACGGGTAAGTCCACCTCCCTGGCGGCCATGATCGGTCACCGTAACCGCAACAGCCGCGGCCACATCATTTCCATCGAGGACCCGATCGAATTCGTCCACCAGCACCAGGGTTGCATTGTGACCCAGCGCGAGGTGGGGATCGATACCGAGTCTTTCGAAGTGGCCCTGAAAAATACCCTGCGTCAGGCACCGGACGTGATCCTGATCGGTGAGGTGCGGACCGCGCAGACCATGGAGTATGCGGTCACCTTTGCCGAAACCGGTCACCTCTGTCTGGCCACCCTGCATGCCAACAACGCCAACCAGGCCCTGGACCGCATCATCAACTTCTTCCCGCCGGAAGTGCATAACCAGATCTGGATGGACCTGTCGCTCAACCTCAAGGCCATTGTCGCCCAGCAGCTGGTGCCGACTCCGGATGGTAAGGGGCGCAAGGCGGTCATCGAGGTGCTGATCAATACCCCGCTGGTGGCGGATGTCATCCGCAAGGGGGAGGTGCACCGTCTCAAGGAGATGATGCGCAAGGCCACGGAATCCGGCATGCAGACCTTCGACCAGGCCCTTTACCGGCTGTATTCCGACGGTTCCATCACGTACGAGGATGCCCTGGCATATGCCGATTCGGCCAACGACCTGCGCCTGATGATCAAGCTTGGGGCGGATGCCGCCAGCGCCGAGGAGCTCTCCTCCAGCGTCAACAAGCTGTCGATACAGGACGACTGATTGCCTGCCCGGTGACGCCGGCCCCCCTTGGCCGGCGTCGCCATGTCGGGCTTGGGCACAATAATGACACCCCTGTAATCCCTGTCTCTTCGATTTACCCCCTTTCCTCCGCTACGCTGCTTATAGGCTTTCGCCTGGAATTGATTGCATTTGTCAATCGTGTGTTTTTCAAATTGTGATCGATTGCCGGTGCTCGCTATACTCGCCGCCCTTTTGGGGGCCAATCACTGGATTGGACAGACAACGTGAGGGGTAAGATGAAACAGATATATAAAGGAACTGTCGCCGGGCTTTCCGTGGTGCTCGCATCGAGCCTGCCTGTGGCGAGCTGGGCTGCCGGTTACGCACTGAACGAAAAGAGTGCCAGCTCGGCTGCGATGGCCAATGCGGGCGCCGCGGCCAATGCCGAAAACGCTACGGTCATGTTCTTCAATCCGGCGGGTATCGGCCGGCTGGAGGGCACGAACATCTCTGGCGGTATCGCGGCACTGGACATCAAATCTGATACCGAGAGTTCGGCCACCGATGCCGTCGGACAGCCCATGACCGGAACGCCGGGCGAGGATTTCGTGCCGACGCCAGTAATCCCGAACCTGGCCGCCTCCCACGCCCTCAATGACAATGTGACCCTGGGGTTGGGGCTCTCAGCGCCGTTCGGGTTGGACGCCGACTACGACGACACCTTTGTGGGGCGCAATTTCGCCGACATCACCGAGATCAAGATCATCGATCTGCAGCCCACCATCGCGCTGCACAACGATGAAGGGTTTGCCATTGGTGTGGGCATCAATCTGATGCACGCCGAAGGGCGGCTGACCAAGTTCCAGGACTACACCGACCAGCAGCAACAGCTGGGTACCGGACTGGTTCCGGAATCCAAGGGGTATTTCGATGTGGAAGGCGACGACTATGGCGTCGGTCTGACCTTTGGCCTGATGTTCAAGCCGGCTGAGCACACCGATATCGGTATCGCGTTCCGCTCCAGCACCCAATTCGAGTTGGAAGGGGATGCGACCCTGAGTAATGCACCCAACTTTGCGTCTCCAGGCACGGCAGTCAAGCTGAAGGAATCCGCCAAGCTTGATTTGGAGACGCCGGAAAGCCTGGAGTTCTCCCTGAAACAGGGCCTGACCCCGAAATGGGATCTGCTGCTGGGGGCGAAGTGGACCAAGTGGAGCCGCTTTGAGGACATCACGATCAAGAGCGACCAGGACAACGCCGGCAGTATCGGCACCATCTCCCAGCTGGGCAGCCAGAAATACGGCGGTGACGGTGTCATTGGTTACGTGCCCGAGCATTGGAAAGACGTCTGGGCCTTCTCCGTGGGGACCCGCTACCAGCTGACCGATGCCTGGGCCCTGAAGGCTGGCTACGCCCGGGACAACTCCCCCATTCGCGATCAATACCGCACCGCCCGAGTGCCATCCGATGACCGCAACTGGTTTACCCTTGGGGTGCAGTGGGAAAACCGGGGCTGGGCTGTGGACACCGCCCTAGGCTACTCCCAGGTGGGGGAAGTCGATGTGGACGAGCGTGAATACAACGTCAACGACGAGCCGCTGGCCAATCAATCACGCTTCCAGGGCACTTACGACCTGAGTGCCTGGGGTGCTGCTGTACAGGTCAGCAAGGCCTTCTGATCACCTCTTGTCGGGGCGACCGGCATGCCCGGTCGCCCGCCTTCCTCCCTATGGTCCTCCCGTTGACTTGCTATACTCCCTGCGTCATTCATTGCTCCCGGATTTGCCGTGCGTCGACCGCTGTTGCTCATCATTGCTCTGATTCTGCTCAATATTCTGGCCTGGGGGCTGGCACTGGGCGTGGGGTCCACCACGATCGATTTCAGCGCCTGGGGTAGCGGCACCCTGCCTGACTGGCAGCGTGCGATCGTTATGGAATTGCGGCTGCCCCGGGCGGTGGCGGGCTTTGCCGTCGGGGCCATGCTGGCGATGGCCGGGGTACTGATGCAGGTGCTGTTGCGCAATCCCCTGGCGGAACCGTTCATTCTGGGCATTTCCGGCGGGGCAGCGGTCGCGGCGCTGAGCTGCATTCTCCTGGGATTGGGCGGCTGGTGGATTTCCTCCAGTGCCTTTATCGGTAGTCTGGTGTCGATGCTGGTGGTGTTTCTGCTGGGGGGCGGTGCCCGAGGGGGACGTGAGCGGTTGCTGCTCACCGGCGTGGTGCTGGCTTCGGGTTGGGGGGCGCTGATCAGTTTCCTGTTGATGATCGGGCCAGACCAGAGCATCCGCGGCATGCTGTTCTGGCTGATGGGGGACCTTTCGCGGCCGGCCGGTACGGCCTGGTGGGCCCTGCCGATCGTGTTGCTGGCCCTGCTGGCCGGGTGGGTGATGGCGCCGGCGCTGGACCTGCTCGCCCGGGGAGATGATCAGGCTGCTGTGCTGGGCGTGGAGGTGCATCGCCTGCGGGCCGGCTGCTACGTTACCGCCTCCCTGCTCACCGCTGCGGCGGTGACCCTGGCCGGCCCGATTGGTTTTGTCGGCCTGGTGGTCCCGCACCTCATGCGTCTGCTGATCGGCGCCCAGCACCGCTGGTTGCTGCCGGCTTCCTTGTTGGCTGGTGGGGCGCTACTGGTGGTGGCCGATACCCTCGCGCGCACCGTGCTCGCCCCCCGGCAGCTTCCCGTCGGCGTATTGACGGCATTGCTGGGGGTGCCGGTGTTTCTCTATCTGCTGCAGCGGCGGGGACATGACTGATGGCATCGCTCCAGCTGGATCAACTGGCCTACGGACGGCACCGCAAGGCACTCAATGACCCACTGACCCTACAGGTGGGCGCCGGTGAGGTCTGGGCCGTGCTGGGGGAGAATGGGGTGGGTAAGTCCACGCTGATGGCCACCCTGGCGGGGCTCATCCCGCCGGTCAGTGGCCAGGTGCATGTGGACGGTGTGGAAGTGGGACGCTTTCCCCGCAAGCTTTTGGCGCGCCGGATCGGTTTGCTGATGCAGCAGGATGCACTGGTCTTTCCGTTTCGTGTGAGCGAGGCAGTCGCTGCCGGACGCTACGCCCACCGTGGTCCCTGGCGCGGCATGAGCCGTCGGGACGAAGAGGTCGTGGCCCACGCCCTGGCGCTGGTCGGTCTCGAAGGCCATGGCTATGTCCGCGTCGATCGCCTGTCCGGTGGCGAGCAGCGCCGTGTCGCGATCGCCACCCTCCTGGCACAGGATCCCGAGATCCTGTTGCTGGATGAACCCACCAATCACCTGGATGTTCGTCATCAGGTCCGCATTCTGGCGGAAGTGATTCGTCGCGCCCGGGCGGGCGGTATCGCCATCCTCTCCCTCCACGACGTCAATATGGCGGTCCGCTATGCCGACCGAGTGCTCCTGCTGTACCCCGACGGCCAGTGGGAGGCCGGTCCGCCCAGCGAGGTCGTGGACCGGGAGCGGCTGGAGCGACTTTACGGCGTCCCCCTCCAGCCCATCAGGGATGGTGACGGGGCTTTCTGGGTTCCGGGGCAGGACTGAGTGCGCAGGCGCTGCTCCATCCCTCCTCAGGCGCTGACGACGCGCCCGCGATAGATACGCACCGAAGGGCTTTTGGCACGTTCACCCGGGGGTTCCTCCGGCGTATTGGCCGGCAATGCCCGACCCCGGTAAATCCGCCGTGCGGCCCGCGCGGCCTGAGGCTCGCTGGGGGCGAGTTCCTCCATCATGGCTTTCCAGATGGTTTTGAGCTGATCCGAGCGTGAGCTCTCTGCAAAACGTTGCAGCTCCTCGGCCAGGTTGGGGCTGTCCAGGTGGACCCGGACACCGAACTCCTGCTGGATCAGACGCCGGCACTGGTTGACCTGCCGGATCATGCGATAGTGCAGCAATATATCTTTATCCATGGGCGACTCCTCAACATCCCTTGGTCCCTGGGACCCAAGCGAATTCCGTGCCGCCTTTGGTGTTATTGCTAATGATTTGATTTATATGGTTTCTCAGTATTTTCGGGCGGGCCGCTGCGAGCCGTTATGCACCGGTTTGAGGCTTCTGCACCGAGGCGGAACCGCCTGCAAAAGTTGACCCGCGGGTCATCCCCTCGTAAAGTCCGCCTCACATTTTGCGCGATGCGAAATGAACCTGGCAGGTACGCGTACCCTCTTTGAGGGTGCGTATCGGGAAACTGGTGAAAATCCAGTGCTGCCCCCGCAACGGTGAATGACGATAGCGAAGGCTAATGCCACTGTGTCGAGACATGGGAAGGCGCCTTCGTCGAACAGCAACTGTTCCGTCACAAGTCCGGAGACCGGCCTGACAGGTGATTCAAAGGTGTAGCGGAGGGCTTCACCGGTGGATTTTCCTGCCCATCTGCCGTTGCTTCCATGCGGCGCCGCCAGGCTGACCACTGTTCCCTCTTCTCACCGGGCTCATTCAAAAAAACAGATGAGGAATTACCCGTGAGATTTAACCCCCTGATTCCGTTGCTTTCCCTGGCCGTGGCCGGCACCGGTGTGTCCGCCGAAGAGCTGGACCCGGTGGTGGTTACCCCGGCCCGCACGGCGCAAACCGCCAACGAGGCCAATGCGTCCGTTTCCGTATTCACCCGCGAGGATATCGAGCAGAGTGCCGCGCAAACCCTGGATGAGCTGTTGCAGGGCGTGCCCGGCGTGTCGGTGACCGGCACTGGCGGACTGGGCAAGCAGACTGGCCTGTTTCTGCGCGGCACCGAATCCAACCACACCCTGGTAATGATCGATGGCGTGCGCATGAACACCGGCGCTTCCGGTGCGGCGCTGATTCAGCATATTCCCCTGAGTCAGGTGGAACGGGTGGAAGTGGTGCGCGGGCCCCGTTCCAGCCTCTATGGCTCCGATGCCCTGGGCGGTGTGGTGCATGTGTTCACCCGCCAGCCGGAGGGGGAGTTCCAGGCTGAGACCAGTGCCACCGTGGGTGGCGATGCCACCGCCGAACTGACGCAGTTCCTGGGTGGCCAGAATGAGGGCACCCGCTGGGACATGACCCTGTCCAATTTCAACACCGACGGCTTTGATGCCCGCGTCACCCCGGAACCGGACGACGACGGTTATCACAACCAGTCCATCAGCACCGGTGTGGAACAGCAGGTCAATGGCCGGCTCTCGGTGGGTGGACGCTTCTATCGGGCTCAGGGGGACGTGGATTTCGATCCGGATTTTGCCGGCGGTGCCAACAACAGCGACTTCGTCGAACAGACGATTCAGGGCAACGCCGATTACCTGGCCACCGATACCCTGAATCTATCCCTGGACGCCTCCCAGTTCATGGACCGTTCCACCCGTTATGTGGACACTCAGCAGCAGGGGCCGGCCACCGTGACCAAGCGCAACGAAGTGTCTCTGGTGGGGGACCAGGCGCTGGGCGACAGTCAGATGGCGACCCTGGGGCTGACCTATTCTGAGGAGTCCTTCGAAGGTGGGGGGATCGACAAGGACCGATACAACCACGGCGTGTTCGGCCAGTTGATGGGGGATATCCAGCGTTTCAACTACCAGGCCTCATTGCGCTATGACAACAACGAGCAGTTCGGCGAGGCCGTGACCGGCAACCTCGTGCTGGGTTACCGGCTGCATCCTCACGCCAATTTCTTTACCAGCTACGGGACAGCTTTTGTTACCCCGACTTTCAATGATCTCTATTACCCCGGCTTCTCCAATCCCAACCTGGAGCCGGAAGAGGGCAAAACCGTGGAAGTCGGGATGAAAGGGAAAGGAGGCCGTTGGCGCTACAGCCTCACTTCCTTCTACTCGGAAGTGGACGAGCTGATCGCCTTTGCCGGTTCGCAGCCGTTCAACGTCAATGAAACCCATCTTTACGGCGGCGAGCTGACCGTCGGTGTCAGCGCCCTGCAATGGTGGTTTGAAGTGGCCGCCGGCTATACCCGCGCGATCAATGATCAGACCGAGCAGCAGCTGATTCGTCGCCCCAAGTGGACCGGCCGTCTCACCGCGCTGCGCGATTTCGGCGACGTCACCTTCCGCACCGACCTGCGCGGCCAGAGCGAGAGCTGGGATACCGACTTCAGCACCTTCACCAGGGAAACCCTGCCGGGCTTCCTGGTGGCCGACTTCAGCGCCATCTGGAACCTGCGGCCGGAGCTGACGCTGGAAGGCAAACTCAAGAACGCCTTCGATCAGGAGGCTACCACGGTGCTGAACTACAACACTCAGGGCCGGCAGCTGTTGGCGACCTTGCGGTACAGCTATTAAGCACGCTCGCTCGACTTCAAGGTAGGTTGGGCTGAGCTTGCGAAGCCCAACATTCGGGGTTGGACCCGGGTGTTGGGCTTCCTGCGTCAGCCCAACCTACGGCACAGTTATCCGACGTCCTAATGCGCCTCGTCCCAGTTCTCCCCGTCACCGGCTTCGACCAGCAACGGCACATCGAGCTTCGCCGCTTTCGACATCCGCTCTTCCAGCCCTTTTCGAACGTCCTCCAGATCCTTCTCCGCCACTTCCAGGATCAGTTCGTCGTGCACCTGCATCACCATGCGGGCGTCGAGCTGTGAGGATTCCAGCCAGTTCTCGACGTCGGCCATGGCGATCTTGATGATATCCGCTGCGGTGCCCTGCATAGGGGCATTGATGGCGGTGCGTTCGGCGCCCTGACGGATCTGGCGGTTGCGACTGCTGATGTCCGGCAGGTAGAGGCGGCGACCGAACAGGGTTTCCACGTAGCCCTGGTCGTGGGCCAGTCCGCGCACCCGGTCCATGTATTCCAGTACCCCGGGGTAGCGCTCGAAGTAGCGGTCGATATAGGACTGCGCCGTGTTGCGTTCCACGCCGATCTGGCGCGACAGGCCGAATGCGGACATGCCGTAGATCAGGCCGAAATTGATGGCTTTGGCCCGGCGACGTTGTTCGTTGCTGACGTCGCCGAGTTTCTCGCCAAACACCTCGGCAGCGGTGGCACGGTGGATGTCCTCGCCGTTGGCAAAGGCGTCCAGCAGGCCCTTGTCTCCAGACAGGTGGGCCATGATACGCAGCTCGATCTGGGAGTAGTCCGCCGCCATCACCCGGTAGCCCTTGGGCGCAATGAAGGCTTGGCGGATGCGGCGGCCTTCCGGGGAGCGGATGGGAATGTTCTGCAGGTTGGGGTCGGAAGAAGACAGCCGGCCGGTGGCTGTCACTGCCTGATGGTAGGATGTATGGATGCGGCCGGTGTCCGGATTGATCAGTTCGGGCAGGCGGTCGGTATAGGTGGACTTGAGCTTGCTCATGCCACGGTAGTCCACGATCAGGCGGGGTAGGGCGTGGTCCATGGCCAAATCCTGCAGCACCGCCTCGGCGGTGGAAGGTGCACCTTTGGGGGTTTTCTTGATCACCGGCAGGCCCAGTTTGTCATACAGAATGGCCTGGAGCTGCTTGGGGGAGCCGAGGTTGAACTTTTCGCCCGCTTCCTCGAAAGCCTGCTCCTCGATTTTCTGCATGCTCTCCGCCAGCTCCTGGCTTTGTTTGCGCAGGCGGTCGGCATCCACCAGGGCACCGCGCCGCTCCATGTGCGCCAGTACTGGCACCAGCGGCATGTCGATCTCCCGATAGACCCGGTCCAGGCTCTTTTCCTGGCTGAGTTGCGGGCGCAGCTTGTGGTGAAGGCGCAGGGTGATGTCGGCATCCTCGGCGGCGTAGGGTCCGGCTTCCTCCAGGGCGATCTGGTTGAAGGTCAGCTGCTTGGCGCCCTTGCCGGCGATGGATTCGAAACTGATCGGGGCGTGCCCGAGGTATTTCAGGGACAGGCTGTCCATGTCGTGGCGGGTGGCCACGGAGTTGAGCACATAGGATTCGAGCATGGTGTCTTCGGCCACGCCGCGCAGGCTGATACCGTGGTTGGCCAACACGTTCATGTCGTACTTGAGGTTCTGGCCCACCTTGGCACGCTTGGGGTCCTCCAGCAGGGGCTTGAGTGCTTCCAGTACCTGGTCGCGGTCGAGCTGGTCCGGCGCCCCCATGTAATCATGGGCGAGGGGGACATAGGCCGCCGAGCCCGGTTCCACGGCGAAGGAGACGCCCACGATGCGCGCCTGCATGTAGTTGAGGCTGGTGGTTTCGGTATCGAAGGCGAACAGATCCGCTTTTTCCAGGGCCTTGAGCCAGCGGTCGAAATCCGTCTGCTGGTAGATGACCTCGTAGTTGTCGCGGTCGATGGGATCCTCTTCCGGCCTGGATTCGGCGGCCACCTCTTCTTCTCCAGGGGCCAGCTCGGCGATCCAGGTCTTGAATTCGTAGGTCCGGAACAGTTCCAGCAGAGCGTTGTTGTCCGGTTCGGCCGGCTCCAGATCATGCAGATCGATATCCAGATCGAGATCCGTGCGGATGGTGGCCAATTCCCGGCTACGGGGCAGGTAGTCGGCAGCCTCGCGCAGGTTGTCGCCGATCTTGCCCTTCACCTCGTCGGCATGCTCGATCAGGTTGTCCAGGTCCTCGTACTGTTTGAGCCATTTGACGGCGGTCTTGGGTCCGCACTTGTTGACGCCCGGGATATTGTCGGAGGTATCTCCGACAAGTGCCAGGTAATCGATGATCTGTTCCGGCGGTACACCGAATTTTTCAATCACGCCGTCGCGATCCATAAAAGTGTCGGTCATGGAGTTGAAAAGCGTGATGTGGCCGTTCACCAGTTGGGCCATGTCCTTGTCACCGGTGGAGATGATGGCATCCAGACCTTTTTCGGTGGCTTCCCGGGCCAGGGTGCCGATCACGTCGTCCGCTTCCACACCTTCCTCCACCAGCAGGGGGAGGCCCATGGCACGAATGATCTGGTGGATCGGGTCGATCTGGCACGCCAGGTCCTCCGGCATCGGCGGGCGGTGGGCCTTGTACTCTTCGTAGAGTTCGTGACGAAAGGTTTTGCCCTTGGCGTCGAATACCACCACGATCGGAGCGTCCGGGTAATCCTGTTGCAGTCGCCGGATCATGCTGACCACGCCCTTGATGGCACCGGTCGGGTGATTCTTTGAGGTCGTCAGCGGCGGCAGGGCATGGAAGGCCCGGAAGAGGTACGAGGAACCGTCGACGAGGATTATCGGAGAGCGCTTCATAGTGATCCGTCTGTTGTTGGTCCGTAGGGTGCGAACTGGTATCAGGACAACGTCACAGTCGATATACTGCAAGTTGATTCAAGACATTGGCTTCATTTGAAGCCCGGCGAGGATAGAAGGGTACCATGAAATCATTGAGGATCACGGCTGTCTTTCTGGCAGTTGCCGCTACGCTCGCGACGACGACCGCAGTCAGGGCGGAAGAGCCCGTGCGGGCTTCTGAATACCAGCGTCAACAACAGGCTAACGAACCCCAGATTGTTATCCGGCACGAAAAGAAAAAGACGATATACGAATACCGGGTGAATGGCATGCTGAAAGAGATCAAGGTGGTGCCTGAAAATGGCGCGCCCTACTACCTGGTGCCGTCGGAAGGGGGTGACATGATTCGGGAAGATAAATCGGAACTGTTGATTCCCAGCTGGGTGATTTTCAGCTGGTAAGGCATGGTCTCATGGCCGGTTAACCGCAACCGGCCATGAGACAAGAGCCAACCAGGTCCCTTCCCGCGACCGTCAGAGCGCTGCCACTTCCACTTGTATGCTCTGCGAACGCTGACTCTCCAGACCGCTAATGTCCACCGCGGTAATCGAAAACTCATACATTCCCGGTCCAAACTGACTCAGTCTTACGCTATTTGTGCCCTCGGGTACTTCCAGGGTTTGGTACTGCTGCTGGTCGAGGTCACGATAATAGATGCGGTATTTTTCGATCTCGCTGGGGTAGAGCTTGGAACCGTCTTCCCGCGTCAACGGGGGGGACCAGCTGAGAAGTGAGGGTGGGGCTTCCTGAGGAGGCAGACTCTTCTGGGTGTCGCTGCTGTCGAGGCTGTCGTTGGTGATTTCCTGGGGGGGTGGCGTACTTTCGTTGGTGGTGTCCTGGGGGATGGCCGGGTTGCCAGCAATCGTGCCCTCCGTCTCGCCAGTCGCACCCTCCTCGTCGGCGGAGCTTGCCTCATCCCCCATGTAACCTTCAAACCAGCCGCTGTCGGTTTCTTTATCGATGCGGTCGGTTTCCTGTTCGGGGGTAGCCGGCGACGAGGTGTTTCTGGCACTGCGTTGCGCAACGTTCTGTGTGGTCGCCGAGGCCTCAGAGGGCGCCGTGGACCCATTACCCTGCGGGGAGGTCTGATTCCCCCCACAACCGCTCAGCAAAAGGGTGATGCCCAAAAAAAGATACAAAGAGATACTGTATGGCTGCCAAACGCATTGGCGCCACCGTGCGGGTGAGCTTTTCATGTTTGTTTCCTGCCGATCTGAGAATCAATCGTTCTTTGGGAAAGCCGAAGAGCCGAATAAAGACTTTCCACCTTGCCCGGACGTCCGGGTAGAGCCACAACTCCGGAGTCCGTACTGGGCCTAAACGACGTCTTGTCCCGAATAAATAAAGGGATAAAAGACACTACCTGCCGTCGGCGAATCGCTGTGTATTATGCTTTTCAGGAATGGATTCTCAAGCCTTGCGAGATTAACAGCCCTTCATCTTGTAATCTTGTGAAAGACATCTCGATTACATCAAAAGATAAGCCGGACAAAAGGTTAGGCTTGAGGCCTTTGCCATCCTTGACTCTTAAGGGTCGGTAATCTAACAGGATTGCTGCGGATTGTTAATGATGAACTGTTGTGCGACTGGGCATATTTTGAGCGTTCTATTCTCTTTGGTTATAAGAACCAGGCTATCAACAGGCCGGCAGTTAGTGATAACCCCATGGGCCATGCCACGCGTGCGCCCAGCGCACCGTTTCCCACCGTTGCCGCCATGGCGGCTTTCACCACATTGTTCACGGATGCCGCGATGACAATGCCGATGACCGCCGTCTGCAGGTCAAGACTCTGTTGTGACATGCGCGTCAGCGAGAGGGTGATGGCGTCCACGTCGGTGATGCCCGATGTGGCCGAGAGAAGATAGATACCCGCCGCGCCCAGCCATTCCTTGAGTAAGGTGCCCAGCACGATGATGACGGTCAGCAGGGCACCAAAGAACAGGGCAGATTTCAGGTCCAGCGGGTTCTGCGTCAAGGTTGGTTGCTCGACGGTGCCGGGTTTGCGATGACTGCGCCAGATGAACAGCGCCGGAAGGTACAGCAGGATGGCCATGAGCGCGACGGGTATCGCCAGTCTGGGCAGCAGATCGGGATTGATGAGCGCGCAGTAGACCAGGATGCGCGGGAACATCGTCCCGCAGGCGACGAGAATACCCGAGGCCAGCAGTGGGCTCAGTGTTGGCGCCTCACGGGACAGCCGTGAGAAGTGCAGGGTCAGGGCCGTCGAGGAGCTCAGGCCGGCGAACAGGCTGGTGAAAAGAATACCCTTCTCCGTACCTCCGACCCGGATGGCGAAATAGCCGATAAACGAGATGGAGGCGATCAGGACCACCAGCCACCAGATTTCGTAGGGGTTGAGTGCTTCGCCGGGCCCCATGCCCCGGTTGGGCAGCAGCGGGAGCATAACCACCGTGATCAGCAGCAATTTTAGTCCGGCGTCCAGCTCGTTGGCCTGCAGCTTGTTGACCAGGCCGTGGATCTCGCGCTTGTTATCGAGGATGAAAGCCGTGACCACCGCGGCTGCCGCGGGAATGGTCGGGTCCACCAACATCACGGCGGCGCCGAAGGTGAGGGTCAGAAGCAGGCCAATGATCCCGGTGATGCTGTAATCGCGCACCCGCTCACTGCGGACCCCGTAGGCCACCAGGCTGATTCCCGTGATGCTCAGAAAGACAATGGGCAGGATCCAGAAAGTGAGTGTTTGCGACAGCAAGGCTGCAATGCCGCCGAGCAGGCCGACCAGGGCGTGGGTGCGAATGCCTGCCACCCGGGCGCCGGCTTCCTGGTCCCGTGCCTGCCAGCCGCGCTGAAGTCCGATCAGCGATCCCAGTAACAGTGCCAGACCCAGGTTGAAGATGGTTGCGTTTTGCGTGATCAGATTGTTGGTGAGTTCTTCCATTGCGAACGGTGTATCTCCTGCTCGAAGGGGGTTCGTCGCTTTTTTCAGTCTAGTCGCGGTTTCTTTTTCTGTGGTGGTCCCGAAGGCGCTTTCGCGCTTGCTTGACGTAGCGCCACTACGCCGGCGCAACCGCGCCTTGCAGCTGACCCCTGGGGTGCTCGCTATAAGTTCCCATTAGGGTGACGCACTACACTAGTATGAATATTCTAATTTTTCGGCGTAGCGTCTGCCTTGTTCTCATAGAAAACGCTCGGAGCGTTTCATTCATTGCAGAGGTAGGAGATTGACCATGGGCAAACTCAAGTCTTATCAGGAACAGGTTCAGGACATTATCGAGAAGGGTATCAACACTGTTGAAGAACAGCACAAGACCCTGATTGCTCGTCCGTTCGAATTCGCCGAGAAAGTCGAGAAAGAAGCCAAGAGCTACAGCATCCAGTCTGTTCGTGATGCGCACAACGAGTACGCCAACAACCTGTACTCTTCACTGCGTAAGCTGAACAAGCGTCTGGGCGAGTACGCTGCTGAGCTGATCGGCCGCATCGAGAAGGAAGAAGCTGCAGAGCAGGGTCAGAGCGAAGCCAAGACCAGCACCGCTTCTCAGGGCCAGGCCAAGAAGGCTACCCCCAAGAAGTCCACGGCGCGCAAGTCTACTGCCAAGAAGTCCAGCACTTCTACTGCCGAAACCGCCTGATCTCGGGCGCAATCCGGTAGACGGTGGGCGCCATCAGATGGCGCCCATTTTTTTTGTTGCTGGAAAAAAGCGGCCGCCCTGGGGCCAGGGGTGGACTAGTCCGCCGATACCGTACCGGATGAGCTCTCCTGTGTTGCCTCGCCATCGACCTTGAGCGGGACGGTCCGGGGACTGTCGGTCAGCTCTTCCAGGCGCTCGATCTTGTGACGGAACTCGGCAATGGTGTCGTCCAGCTCCTTCTGGTAGCTGGTGATTTCGCTCTGGACCTCGCGGATCTTGGCTTTCAGGCGCTCAATCTTGTCCAGCAGGGTTTGCGGCACTTCGTTGCCTGACCGCTCCATATTGGCGGCACGGGACTGTTCCTGGCGGATCTGGGATTGCGCGATGGCAATATTGCCCTGTTTGAGCTGGATGATGCTGCGCATTTCTTCCAGTTTGCGGTTCAGGGCACGGGCTGCGTCGTCTGGATGGCTGTAGGTGCGGAGCAATTGGCGGTCGGCTTCCTGACGCCGCTTGGCTTCTTCCTCGGCACGCTTGCGCTCTGCTTCCTGACGTTTCTGTTCGGCGATTTCTTCCTCGGTGGGAGCGGGCGGCACCGTTTCGATCACCCGGCCGCTGGCGTTGAGGATTTCGTAGCCTCGTTCAGCAGCCCCGGGCGGCAGTGTATTACTGAGTGCCGTGCGCCCGTTTTCGGTTTTATAGCGGTACATCTGGGTCGCCCAGGCAGATGATGAGGCAACCAACAGAGCGAACAGGAAGATGCCAATTCGGCTCAAATGCATGTTTACGATCACACCGAATGCTGGGTTAGGGTTCATCGGATGATCTGCGGCGGAGGCTGATCGATCCAACGGCGTATGAAGAAGCATAACAGAAGCTGTGGCAGGTGGTAGGGCACCTTCGCGAATATCGCCCCGCAGGAGGACTTCGCTATAATCGCGCGCTCTTTGCGAGCAGGAGCCAGTGATCCCGATGATGGAATATGTCGCCCTTTTTGTGATGGCGGTGGTGGCCAACGGTCTCAGCGCTCTGGCCGGCGGTGGTGCCGGGCTCTTGCAGTTACCGGCGCTATTGCTGTTGGGGTTACCCTTTCCGCTGGCACTGGCGACGCACAAGGTGGCCAGCGTGGCGCTCGGGGTCGGAGCCAGTGTCAGGCATGCGCGGGAGCGCTCCCTGAGGCCGGGATTTGCACTGTTCATGCTGGCGTGCGGGTTGCCCGGAGTGGTTTCCGGTGCCTGGATCATTGTCCTGGTCCCCGAAGCCTGGGCACGGCTGGCGCTTGGGGTGCTGACGCTGGGGCTGGGAATCTATTCCCTGGCCTCGCCCGATCTGGGCCTGAAGAGTGAGCGTAAGCACCGCTCGCTGCGTGGGTATCTAATTGGTGGTCTGGGGCTGATGTTGATCGGGGTGCTCAATGGCTCGATCACCTCCGGTACCGGGCTGTTCGTGACCCTGTGGCTGGTGTTCTGGTTTGGTCTGGATTACACGCGGGCCGTGGCCTACACCCTGGTGCTGGTGGGGTTGTTCTGGAACGGGGTAGGTGCGGGCACGCTGGCCCTGCGCAGCGATATCGCCTGGCATTGGGTGCCGCCATTGCTGGCCGGAGCCGTGATCGGGGGGTACGCCGGGGCCCACTGGTCGATCGCACGGGGCAGTCAGTGGGTGAAATGGGCCTTCGAGGCCATGACGTTTCTCGTCGGGTTGGCCCTTCTGGCTGATGCGGCACATCGCTTGCTTCAGTAAGTTGACGGTCCGACTTCCGGTTGTCGTGACCGCCGGGCAGGGAGGCAGCGGCCGTCCTCAGGCAATGCCATACTCGGCGCGGTAGCGTTCCACGGCTTCGGTCCACTGGGACAGGGCGTGGGAATCGCGAACGAATTCGAGTATCTGGTCCAGGGTGACGATACTGATAACCGGGATGCCATAGGTCAGTTCGACCTCCTGAATGGCCGACAGCTCGCCCTGGCCGCGCTCCTGGCGGTCGAGGGCGATCAGGACGCCGGCCGGTTCCGCCCCGGCATCGCGGATGATCTGGATGGCTTCGCGGATGGCGGTGCCGGCGGTAATGACGTCGTCGATGATCAGCACGCGGCCTTTCAACGGCGCACCGACGATGTTGCCACCCTCGCCATGGTCCTTCTTCTCTTTGCGGTTGAAGGCATAGGGCACATTGCGGTCATGCTCGGCGGCCAGAGAAACCGCAGTGGTGGTGGCCAGGGGGATGCCTTTGTAGGCCGGGCCGAAAAGTACATCGAAGTCCAGCTTGCTCTCGGTCAAGGCATTGGCATAGGCGCGCCCTAGAGTAAGAAGATCCTCGCCGGTATCAAACAGGCCGGCATTGAAGAAGTAGGGACTGGTACGCCCCGATTTGAGCGTGTATTCCCCAAAGCGGAGCACGTTACGGTCGATGGCGAAGCGAATGAAGTCGCGCTGGTAGGATTGCATGGCGTTTCGCGGCGTTCCGGTTTTCAGAAATTGTAAGTTGGTTGATACCGGCCACAGAGTCAATGGACCGTCAGGACGTCAAATGCCGCGCACGCGGGAACACGGGCGGCACAACACTGATCAATGCGGTTTTGTATCAGACAGGACAGCCGGTATCATACACGCAAAATTTTGCAGGAAACATCTATGCGGGTAGTATCCATCAGCGTCAACGGTCTTGGGCGCGCCATCGATAACGGGTTTTTCGAGTGGCTGGCGGAGCAGGATGTGGATGTCGTGTGCGTCCAGGATCATCAGGCCCGCACCTATGAATTCGACGATCCCCGCATGGTGCCTCCGGGGTACGAAGCTTACTTCGTCGATGCCGAAGATCCCAGGGAAGGCGGTGTCGGCATCTACACCCGCCATTTCCCCAAAGCCATTATTTATGGTTTCGGCGATGCGGTGGCCGATGCCGAGGGACGCTTCCTGCAGGCTGACTTCGAAAAAGTCAGCGTGGCCACGGTGCTGGTCCCCGGCGCCCTGGGCGATCCCTCACGTCAGGATCGCAAGGATGCCTTCCTCAGTGCCTTCATGGGGCACCTGCAGAAGACCCTGCGCAAGCGCCGTCAGTTCATCTTCTGCGGTAACTTCCAGACCGCCCACCTGGTCACCGATGCCAGCCCCCGCTGGCACAAGATGGAAGTCTCCGGATTTCTGCCCCACGAGCGGGCCTGGATGGATCAGGTGTTTGATTCGCTGGGTTACGTGGACGCCTTCCGTGCGGTCAATCGCGAAGGGGGACAGTACACCTGGTGGCCGGAATGGGCCGAGGGCTGGCGGAAGCAGGCGGGTTGGCGGACCGACTATCAGATCCTTTCGCCAACGCTGCAGAATCGCATCGAGGATGCGTACATCGATGCGGATACCCGTTTCTCCGATCACGCGCCGCTGGTGGTCGACTACGACATCGAAATGCCCTGAGGCCACGGCGGTCGGGACGTGCCCATAAAAAAAGCCCGCTTCAGCGGGCTTTTTTGGTAGGTGCTGGCGAAGGTTACTCAGCCAGTACTTTTTCCTGCAGCTCAAACAGCTCCCCGGTGCTTTTGGCCGCCAGCTCCAGCATGGCGTTGAGCTCTTCCCGGGCGAACGTTTCGCCTTCCGCGGTGCCCTGGATTTCGATGAAACCGCCCTTGTCGGTCATGACCACATTCATGTCGGTTTCTGCCGAGGAATCCTCCGCGTAATCCAGGTCGGTAACCGGTTCCCCGTTGTAGATGCCGACTGAAATCGCCGCGACCTTCTGCTTGATGGGGCTGGCGGCAATACGCTTTTCCGCCAGCAGGTGATTGATGGCGTCAGCCAGCGCCACAAAGCCGCCGGTGATGGAGGCGGTGCGGGTGCCGCCGTCGGCCTGGATCACGTCACAGTCGACGACAATGGTATGCTCGCCCAGGGCCTTGAGGTCGACCGCGGCACGCAGGCTGCGTCCGATCAGGCGCTGGATTTCCACGGTGCGTCCCCCCTGCTTGCCGCGGGCGGCTTCCCGGCCCATGCGGCCACCGGTGGAACGCGGCAGCATGCCATACTCGGCCGTGATCCAGCCCTGGCCCTGACCCTTGAGGAAGCGGGGAACTGAATTTTCCACGCTCGCTGTGCAAATGACCTTGGTATCGCCGAATTCAACCAGCACCGAACCTTCGGCATGCTTGGTATAGTGGCGTGTCAGTTTGATGTCGCGAGTTTGGTCGGCATTACGGCCGCTGGGTCTCATAGACAAAATCCTTGCCAGTGGATGGGTGAAGTGAAACAGTCCGGCATTGTAACATGGACAGGCCCCGCAAACGGGTGGGGATGGCAGACGAGAGAGGTTTGAAATGATTCGAAGTATGACGGCCTTTGCGCGCGAGGACCTGGAAGGCGAGTGGGGCTCACTGACCTGCGAGATACGCAGCGTCAATCATCGCTACCTCGAGCCGCAGTTTCGACTGTCCGATACCCTGCGGGATCTGGAGCCGGCGCTACGCGAGCAGGTCCGGGACAGGCTCAAGCGCGGCAAGATCGAGATCGGTGTGCGCCTGCAGCTGTCGGAACAGGGTACTGGGCGCTTGAGTGTCAACATGGACCTGGCCCGCGAACTCAATGAGGCCGCCAACCACATTAACCGCCTGCTGGATAACCCGGCCCATCTGAGTGCCCTGGAGTTTTTGCGCTGGCCGGGTGTCATGGTGACCGAAGAACCGGAGCTGGAGCCAATCAAGCAGCAGGCCCGGGATCTGGTGGCCAAGACCCTGGACAGGCTGGTCGAGACCCGCGAGCGTGAGGGCCAGCGTCTCAAGCCCCTGTTCGACGAGCGCCTGGATGCGATCAAGCAAACGGTCGCGCAATTGCGTGACCGATTACCGACTATACTGGAGCGGCAGCGCGAGGCCATGCGCGAACGCCTGGCCCAGGTCCAGGTGGATGTGGACGAGGACCGCCTGGCCCAGGAAATGGCCATGATCGCGCAGAAGGCCGACGTAGCCGAAGAGCTGGACCGGCTCGAGGCCCATGTGGATGAAGTGCGCGCCACCCTGGACAAGGACGAATCCATCGGCCGGCGCCTGGATTTCCTGATGCAGGAACTCAATCGCGAAGCCAATACCTTAAGCAGCAAGTCCATCGATACCGGTCTGACCCAGGCCGCGGTGGAGCTCAAGGTCCTGATCGAGCAGATGCGCGAACAGGTTCAGAACATCGAATAGACAGGATGGGGCATGACCGACGTCAGTACATTTACCGGCACGCTTTATGTGATCTCGGCGCCGTCCGGAGCCGGCAAGACCAGCCTGGTGGCTGCGATGCTGGAACGGGATCCGCTGTTGGGCGTGTCGATCTCCCACACCACGCGCAACCGCCGGCCCGGCGAGAAGCACGGTGAGGACTACTACTTCATCGAAAAAACCGAATTCGAGACCATGATCGGGGAGGGGCGCTTCCTCGAACATGCGCAGGTTTTCGATAACTACTACGGCACCTCCCAGGACTGGGTGAACGAGCAGCTGGCGGCCGGCCGTGACGTCATCCTGGAAATCGACTGGCAGGGGGCGCAGCAGGTCCGTCGGCTGCGGCCGGATTGTGTCAGCATCTTTATTGCACCGCCGTCGCTGGCGGCGCTGCGTTCCCGGCTGGAAAAACGCGGGCAGGACTCGGCTGAGGTGGTCCAGCGTCGCCTGGAAGAGGCGGCGGACGAGTGCAGCCATTTCGGGGAATACGACTTCCTGGTGATCAACGACGATTTCAAGCATGCCCTGGCCGATCTGCTCGCCATCGTTCGGGCACAGCGACTGCGGACCGAGGTGCAGACCCAGCAGCATCCGGAAATCCTCAAGGGGCTGGTTTCCGGTTGAACGAAACGTATACACAGCGGCGTGCAATCCTTATAATGCGGGGTTCGCCGCTGAACCGGGTTAACTATTTGGAGTCATCATGGCACGTGTAACCGTTGAAGATTGTCTGGAAAATGTGGATAACCGTTTTGAACTGGTCATGGTAGCGGCCAAGCGGGCGCGCCAGATCGCCACCCAGGGTCGTGACCCGATGGTCCCGGAAGAAAACGACAAGCCGACCGTGCTGGCGCTCCGGGAAATCGCCGACAACCTGGTCACCCCGGACGTTCTGCGCGAAGACGAAGAGTAAGCGAACCATCCTGGTTTGACCTAAGAAAAGGCCCTCAACGCAGGGCCTTTTTTATGCCCGCCCCTCTCGCCATCATTTGTCCAACGTCCAACGTCCAACGTCCAACGTCCAACGTCCAACGTCCAACGTCCAACGTCCAACGCCAAGAGCCAGTAAACCCCCAGATAATTCATGGAATTCCGGCGCAATCCTGAACCCCTAGTCAAACCCCTGACTAACGTGTAATCTGATTCTCAACGGCGTCTGAATCGTATTTACCGGGAGAAGAAGGCGGGCATTGTCGACCATACAATCACTGGCTGACCGGCTGCAGAACTACCTCGACGATCATCGGATCAACCAGGTCCGACGGGCATACTTTTATGCCGAACAAGCCCACGACGGCCAGTACCGCCGCAGCGGCGAACGCTACATCACCCACCCTCTCGCCGTGGCCAACATCCTTGCCGACCTCCACCTCGATCACCAGACCCTCATGGCGGCCATGCTTCATGACGTCATCGAGGATACCGGCATTCCCAAGGAAGCCCTGACCGAACAGTTTGGCGGCTCCGTGGCCGATCTGGTGGACGGGGTGTCCAAGCTGACCCAGATAGAATTCCGCTCCCGGGCCGAGGCCCAGGCCGAGAACTTCCAGAAGATGACCCTGGCCATGGCCAAGGACATCCGGGTGATCCTGGTCAAGCTCGCCGACCGCCTCCACAACATGCGCACCCTGGGCCCGCTGGCCTACGAGAAACGCCGCCGCATCGCCACCGAAACCCTCGATATTTACGCTCCAATTGCCCATCGGCTGGGCATGCACAGTCTGTGTGTGGAGCTGGAAGACCTGGGGTTCGCCGCCCTCTATCCCATGCGTGCCCACTACATCGGCAAGGCGGTGGAGAAGCTGCGCGGCAGTCACCGGGAAATCATCGAGGAGATCCGCCACAAGCTGGAGGAGCGGCTGCAGGAGCGGGGGCTGCCCGGCCACATTATCGGCCGCGAGAAGCACCTCAACAGCATCTACAACAAGATGAAGAACCGGCACAAGTCGTTCCACGAGATCATGGACGTCTATGCCTTCCGCATTATTACCGACACCCAGGATAGCTGCTACCGCATCCTCGGTGCCGTGCACAGTCTCTACAAGCCACTGCCCGGGCGCTTCAAGGACTACATCGCCATGCCCAAGGCCAATGGCTACCAGTCCCTGCACACCACCCTGTTTGGCATGCACGTCAATATCGAGATCCAGATCCGCACCGAGGAGATGGAGCAGATTGCCAACAACGGCATCGCCGCCCACTGGATGTACAAGAGCGAGGATTCCTCCATTGGCCAGGCCAATCAGCTCCGGGTCGACCGCTGGCTCAAGGGGCTGATGGAAATGCGCGAGCGGGCTGACGACTCCCTGGAATTCATCGAGCACGTCAAGGTCGATCTGTTCCCGGACGAGATCTACGTCTTCACACCCAAGGGCAAGATCCTGGAATTGCCCGGTGGCGCCACACCGGTGGACTTCGCCTACGCCATCCATACGGATATCGGTAATGCCTGTGTCGCCTGCCGAATCAACCGGCAGCTGTCGTCACTAAGCCAGCCGCTACAGAGCGGGCAGACCGTGGAGATCATCACTGCTCCGGGCGCCCGTGCCAACCCGGCCTGGCTCAACTTCGTGGTGACCGGCAAGGCCCGCAGCAGCATTCGCCACTTCCTCAAGCATCAGCGACGGACCGAATCCGTTTCCCTGGGCAAGGCGCTGCTGACCAAGTCCCTGGCCAGCTTTGGCTGCAAACTCTCCGAACTGCCCCAGGCCCAGATCAATCGGGTGGCCCGGCACAACAATGTCCACAGCTTCGATGAACTGCTGGCGGATATCGGTCTGGGCAATCGCATGGCCTATATCGTCGCACGCCAGCTGGCGCCGACCGAACGCGGCGGCCAGGCCGAGGCCATGGAAGTGACCCCCGAGACGCCACGCTCGAGCATGACCATCCGTGGCACAGAAGGGCTGCTGGTGCGCTTTGCCAACTGCTGCAAGCCGATTCCCGGCGATCCGATTGTCGGTATCATGGATTCCGGCAAGGGCATGGTGATCCACTCCGAAAGCTGCGAGAAGATCCGGCCGCAGGCTGACAGCAACGACGAACTGATCCATCTGAGCTGGGCCAAGGACATCACCGACGAGTTCTCGGTGGAACTCAAGGTGGAACTGGAACGCCAGCGCGGGGTGATCGCCGAACTGGCCAGCGCCGTGACCCAGGCCGATGCCAACATCGAGCGGATCAACGTGGAAGAGCAGAACACCCACCACAGTCAGGTCAGCCTGATCCTGCATGTACAGGGGCGCCGTCACCTGGCCCGGGTCATGCGCCGTATCCGCCGGATTCGTGCGGTAACCAACATCTCCCGCGTCCGCCATTGACAGGCGGTAACCTTAGGCGCCAAAGTCCGTATCTTTCCTGAGGATTTCCATTGACCCCACGCGCTCCCAGCGGGAGTGCGCGGTTTCCTGTTTTGTGAGGTAACAGCATGACCAATAAATCCGTGATCAAGACCGAGGACGCCCCCCAGGCTATCGGCACATACTCACAGGCCGTGAAGGCGGGCGATACCGTCTACCTCTCCGGCCAGATTCCGCTGGATCCGGCGACCATGGAACTGGTGCCCGGTGACATCAAGGCGCAGATCCAGCAGGTCTTTCAAAATCTCAAAGCGGTTTGTGAGGCGTCTGGCGGCACCATTCAGGATATCGTCAAGCTCAACATCTTCCTCACCGATATGGGCGATTTCGCCACCGTGAACGAGATCATGGCCACGGTCTTCGAAGAGCCCTATCCGGCCCGCGCGGCGATCGGCGTAGCGGCCTTGCCCAAGGGTGCGCAGGTGGAGATGGATGCCATCATGGTGATCCGCTAAGGCTCGCGGTCACCATCTGCCAGCTTCTTGTCAGGCGTCCGACGTCCGACGCCTGACCTCTGACGCTTTAGCCGCTCCAGCATCAGTCCATAGCCTTCCCGATAGGTCGGAAACCGGAACCGGTAGCCGGACTCCAGCAGCCGTGTATTGTTGCACCGTTTGCTGCCAGCACCGCGGGAGCGGGCCACCGCAGTGGTGGGTTCCAGAGGCGCGCATTCAATCTGCTCGCGGATCCAGCCCACCAGGTCGCCCTTGCGGATAGGGGCGCTGTCGCTGGCGAGGTAGCAATCGGCCAGCGGATGGCCGTGGACCCGCCGGTCCACCAGGTGGGTGAGGACACCCACGCAGTCGTCTTCGTGAATGCGATTGGTAAAACCTCCGGCCGGTTCCGGGCCGAGGCCGCCGCTGAGGACCTTGTCCAGGAAGCCGGTGCGGTCGCCACCGTAGATACCGGAAAAGCGGACCACCGTTGAGGGGATCGGTGAGGCGGCCAGCCGCATTTCCGCCTCCAGCAGGCGCTGGCCACTGAAGCGTTCCGGCTCGGTAGGGCTGCGCTCGTCCACCCAGCTGTCGTCGTCCTGATGGTAAACGCCGGTGCTGGAGACAAAAAACACATGCTTGGGGGGATGCGCGCGGGCTTCCAGCTGCTTCAGCAAACCGTCCAGGGCTGTCACGAAAGCGGCTTCGTAGCCAGCGTCGTCATAGCTGGACGGGGTGACGCAGTAGATCACCAGGTCCAGATCCTCGGGCAGGTCGTCGGCATAGGTTTGTGGCCGCGTCAGGTCGCCGCCGATAGGGTGGAGCGGACTCGGGACCTTACCGGCATTGCGCCGCAGGGCCCACACCGGATGCTGGCCGGCCAGGGCCAGTCCCACGCGGCTGCCCAGTTTGCCGCAGCCCGCCAGAAGTACGGGCGCCTTGGCGGCCAGGGGTGTCTGCGTTGCGCTCATCGGTAGCAGTCCTTATCCTCTTGCCATTAAGGTGTTTTCGGAGATCGGCATGACTCTGACAGAGTTAAGGTACATCGTCACCCTGGCGCGGGAAAAACATTTCGGCCGCGCCGCCGAGCGCTGCCACGTCAGTCAGCCCACCCTGAGCGTTGCCGTGCGCAAGCTGGAGGACGAGCTGGGGATTGCGCTGTTCGAGCGCAGCAAGAGCAGCATCCGGATCACCGAGATCGGCCAGCGGGTGGTGGACCAGGCCCAGCGTGTGCTGGATCAGGCCGGTGCCATCCGTGATATCGCCCAGGAAGGCAAGAATCAGCTCAACTCGCCACTGAAGCTGGGAGCCATCTACACCATCGGCCCCTACCTGTTCCCGCACCTGCTGCCGGAACTGCGCCGTTCCGCGCCGGAGATGCCGCTGTTCATTGAGGAAGGCTACACCGCGGAGCTGCGGGCCAAGCTGCGCCACTCCGAGCTCGACGCCATCATCATCGCCTTGCCCTTCGAGGAACCGGAGGTGCTGACCCTGCCGTTGTATGACGAGCCTTTCGTGGTCCTGCTGCCGGCCAACCATCCGCTGGCGAAGGAAAAGGCCATCACCAGCGAACAGCTGCTGCAGGATCAGCTCCTGCTGCTTGGGCCGGGCCACTGTTTCCGCGATCAGGTGCTGGAGTCCTGTCCCCCGCTTATCGAGGCGCTGGCCCACCGCGCCAACGACAGCGCGGGAGTGGTGACCGAGGGCAGTTCCCTGGAAACCATTCGCCACATGGTTGCCTCCGGCCTGGGGATCACCGTTCTGCCCATGTCCGCGGCCAACGCCGTGCAGTACCATGCCGATCTCCTGGCGGTGCGCCCCTTTGCACCACCGGTGCCCTATCGTACCGTCGCCATTGCCTGGCGCGTGACCTTCCCCCGGCCCAAGGCCATCGATATGCTGTCCCTGGCCGCCGGCCAGTGCCGGGTGGTGGAAAAGGCCGCCGAAGAGAGCGGGGCGGACCTCGAAGCCGTCGCCGGGGACTGACCGCCGATGGCCCAGCTGGCGGACCTGGAGGTACAGGTGCTCAAGGGGGTGGGGGACAACCTGGCCTCCAAGCTTGAGCGTTTGGGCATCGTGACCCTGCAGGATCTGTTGTTCCACCTGCCTCACCGTTATGAAGACCGTACTCGCGTCATCCCCCTGGGATCGGTGCGGATTGGCGACACCTGCGTGATCGAGGGGGATGTGGTGTCCTGCGACATGGTCATGGGCCGGCGTCGCAGTCTTCAGGTGACCATGCGCGACGCCAGCGGTTTTATCGTCCTGCGCTTTTTCCATTTCAATGCCGCCCAGAAACGCCAGTTTGACCAGAATCCGCATATCCGCTGTTTCGGGGAAGTCCGCCCCGGGCGGGCCGGGCTGGAGTTGTACCACCCGGAATACGAGATCAATCCCAAACCCATCGGCCAGGGCGACGACGCCACCCTGACGCCGGTCTACCCGCTGACCGAGGGCATCCAGCAGCCGCGCCTGCGAGCGCTGTGTCGTCAGGCCCTGCAATGGCTCGACCGTCACCCGGTCAAAGAGCTCCTGCCGGACTGGTTGCTGGGGGAATACCAGCTGCCGGACATCAATGCCGCCATCCACCTGGTCCATCAGCCACCGGCGGCGGCCGACACCCGGGCGCTGATGGAAGGCGTGCACCCGGCCCAGCAGCGGCTGGTCATGGAGGAGTTGCTGGCCCATCACCTCAGCTTGTTGCGGCTGCGCCAGCAGATCCGTCAGCATCACGCCATTCCCTTTCCACCGGCCCGGCGCCTGCCCGGTGCGTTCCGGGAACAGCTCCCGTTTACCCTGACCGGGGCCCAGGAGCGGGTGGTGGCGGATATTGTGGAAGACATGCAGAGCGGTCTGCCGATGTTGCGACTGGTGCAGGGGGATGTCGGTTCCGGGAAAACCGTGGTCGCCGCCATGGCCGCATTGCAGGCCATCGAGGGTGGCGCCCAGGTGGCGCTGATGGCGCCCACCGAGATCCTCGCCGAGCAGCATTACCAGAGCTTCCAGCAATGGCTGGAGCCCCTTGGGCTGAGGTTGGGCTGGTTGTCCGGCAAGGTGAAGGGGCGCCAGCGCACCGAGACCCTGCAGAAGCTGGCGGAGGGAGACCTGGATCTGGTCATCGGCACCCATGCCCTGTTCCAGTCCGACGTCGCCTATGCCCGGCTGGGGCTGGCCATCATCGACGAACAGCACCGTTTTGGCGTCCACCAGCGTCTGTCCCTGCGCGACAAGGGCCTGCAGGGCGGTGCCGTGCCGCATCAGCTGATCATGACCGCCACCCCGATTCCCCGCACCCTGGCCATGAGCGCCTACGCCGATCTCGACACCTCGGTGATCGACGAACTGCCGCCCGGGCGCAAACCGATCGAGACCATCGCCCTGCCGGACAGCCGCCGGGAGGAAGTCCTCGAACGGGTGCGCCAGGGCTGCCGGGAAGGCCGTCAGGCCTACTGGGTCTGCACCCTGATCGAGGAATCCGAGGCCCTGCAGGCCCAGGCCGCTGAAGCCACCGCGGCGGAGCTGCAGGAACGGCTGTCGGATCTGCGCGTCGGCTTGGTCCACGGCCGCATGAAAGCGGCGGAGAAGGCCGCGGTGATGGCGGAATTCAAGGCCGGAACCCTCGATCTGCTGGTGGCCACCACGGTGATTGAAGTGGGGGTGGACGTGCCGGATGCCTCCCTGATCATCATCGAAAACCCCGAACGGCTCGGGTTGGCGCAACTGCATCAGCTGCGCGGCCGGGTCGGGCGGGGCCATGCCGCCAGCTTCTGCGTGCTGCTCTACCACCCGCCGCTGTCCACCAACGGCAAGGCCCGGCTGCAGGTGCTGCGGGACAGCCAGGACGGTTTCGTCATCGCCGAGAAGGATCTGGAAATTCGCGGTCCCGGGGAAGTGCTGGGGACCCGCCAGACCGGCCTGATGGAATTCCGCCTGGCCGATTTCGAGCGGGATCGCGGCTGGCTGGAGGAAATCCGGCAGCAGGCGCCACGTCTGATGGACGATGAGGCCCGGGTCGCCGCGCTGATCCGCCGATGGCTCGGGGATCGAGTCCGTTACGGTGAAGTCTAGAGTGGATTCCTGACAGAGGCACTTTCCGCAATCCTCGCGGGGCGAAGGGGCCATTCGTTTGCACGGGGTCTGATAGGCGATACTGCCATGCAAAATTGCGCTATCCTTAGGCATGTTGAGCCCGAAGAACGGCGCCAAACCCACGATCCAAGCAGGTTGCTGCCGCGTTTTCCATCTGTACAGGAAACGCGGAAGGTCACTGGTTCGACCTGATCGCAACATTTTCAATGCCGGGGCAGACAACAACAAGAGTTTGGGGGAAGTATGAGTTTACCTGCGTCGCTGCAGCATGCCTTTGCTGCAGGCGAACAAGCGGCCATCGATCCGGAGCTGATTGAAACCGCTGCCTTTCCGGCCACGCGCGAACACTTGACCATGGTGCTCCTGGGAGATTCCGAAGGGCGCCTTCAGGCCATTATCCCAACCGATTGCCTGCTGGATGTTGACCGGCTCAACCAGGCCACCGGACGTTCCCTGCGCGCCCTCTCGCTGAAAGAGGTGCGGCGCCTGCAGGGCAAGTACCAGCTGCAGCGCATCCCGCCAGTGCCCCGTCTGACCGGCCTGGAAACCATAGTGGCCCGCCAGTGTGACGAGTGCGCACAGGTCTGTTTCGAAAGTGGGGCTTCCCAGCTGGGCCTGCGACTGGAGCGGGCACAGTTCCAGGCCATGGTGGGTGATGCGAAACGGCTGGATATCGCCGTGCCACTGTCGCAGATCGCCATTAATCTGGATGCCCCGGAAAAGGATCTGGACCAGATCGCCCGGGCGGTGGAGAAATTTACCTCCATGCGCATCCAGCAGCGGCTGGAGGACACGCTGGAACTGCCGCCGTTGCCGGAAACCGCCCAGCGAATCATCCACCTGCGGGTTGATCCCAATGCCGAGGTCGGGGATCTCGCGGATATTGTCGAAGCCGATCCCAGTCTGGCTGCCCAGGTGGTGAGCTGGGCCTCTTCCTCATTCTACGCCGCGCCTTCCCCCGTGCAGTCCATCTACGATGCCATCATGCGCGTATTGGGCTTCGAGCTGGTCATGAACCTGGCCATGGGGCTCTCTCTGGGGCGCACCCTGCAGCAGCCCAAGGATGCACCGGATGGCTACATGGGCTACTGGCAGGGTGCCATCTGGATGGCCCAGGCCGCCGGGGCGATTACCTCACTGATGCCGCGCAAAAGTCGTCCGGCCTATGGCCTGGCTTACCTGAGCGGGTTGCTCCATAACTTTGGCTACATGGTGCTGGCCCACATCTTCCCGCCCCATTTCTCACTGATCTGCCGCTATGTGGAAGCCAACCGCCATGTGGATACCGCCTACATTGAGCACTATCTGCTGGGGCTGACCCGCGAGCAGATTGGCAGCCAGCTCATGCAGGTTTGGGGCATGCCGGACGAGGTTGTCACCGCCCTGCGACACCAGAAAAATCCTGATTTTGACGGTGAAAACGCGGCCTATTCCCGCATCCTGCATCTGGGACGCCAGATGCTGATCGCGCGGGGGATCGACCTGGGCCCGAAGCAACCGATTGATGACAATCTTTTTGAACAGCTTGAACTGGCCCGGGATGAAGTGGAGGAGGCCATGGACGAGCTCGTGGACAATCGTGAGAGTGTCTTTGCGATGGCAGGGATGATGCAGCAGGGTTAACCCCATGCCGCGTTACGATTGAGAAAAGCGCCGGCTTTGTCCGGCGTTTTTTCGTTGTGGACCGCAGTCCTGCCCGGGCTGGGAAAACTCTAGCCACAATAATGTAACGGATTGTTAAGAAATGTTACGCAAAACCTGTCGCCTCTGAATATTTTTCAAAGTATTTCAAAGTGTTGCGAAAAGTGTGAAATGTGACACATTTTTCAGTTTTCTGAGACGCCCGTTCCACTCCGAAATCCGCGCTATGCTGAACACAGAAGGGCCGTGAGGGTGGATGTAATGAGAACGTTGATCTTCAGTGGAAGCAGCCTTTTTCATCTGAAACAGCTGGAGGCGCAGTATCACCGCAGGCTGGGACAGCGCTTCCGCCTCGCCGACGAAGGCCAGCGACTCGAACTGCTCCGCCAGAGTGCCCACTGCCGCGACCAGGTGGTCCGCAAGTATTTCCGGCGTTTTTGCCAGGACCTGGACCCCACCACGCGGGACACCCTCATCGAAGAGGGCGTGTTCAAGGAATCGGAAACCCTGCACTGACACGGCAGGGGATCCCTCAGGGAGGCAGTACGGCCAGGACGCCGATCAGGCCGATCTACTGAGTGTCTCTGCAACAAGCGGGTGAGCTTGCCAGCCTTCGGGCTGGCTTTTTTTTTGGTCCGACCTCCGGCGCTCCAATCCGCCTCCTCTCACTAAGAACATGACGCTCCGTTCATGTCATTCCCGTGAAACTTTTGTTGCCAACCCCAAATAAGACAACTTCTTAAACATTCTGTAACCCGACTGTCACGCGCCCTCCCTAACGTCCTCACCGACGAAACCGGCCAATTCAAAACGAAAACACAAAAAGCAGTGCAGTGGTGTTCCCCTCCCTGGCTGCGTCCATCGGCAGGTTCTTCAGGTTCTAAAAACCAAGACCACAAAAGGTGCGAGATGAAACTACGATCGCTAGCTCTGTGGAGCGTGCTGGCCCTCTTGGCGTGCGGACAAAGCGCCATGGCCGGTGAACTCCTGTTGTATGTGTTTCGCGATGCGGCTCCCGTCTCGGGTGTCACAGTGACTCTGGACGATCAGGCACAGGTGCAGACCGATGCCTCCGGCTCGGTCAGTCTGCAGATTGACGCCGGGACGCACCGGGTAGAGCTGCAGCAGAATGGCCAGACTCTGCACAATTTCCGCTTTGCCAGCGGTGCCGACCAGAACGCCGACGTCACCGTGCGCCTGCCAGCGACAGAAGGCGACGAGCCGCAGGTGGCGGTGGAAACCTTCGGCAGTCGCGAGAACATGAGTGAGCGTGAGGGGCAGGCGGTAGGGATGCTACAGGGCACCATCACCACCCGGGAAACCGGCGCCGCCATCTCCGGGGCACGGGTTTCCGTGCCGGGCAGTGATTATGCCGCCACCACCGATGCCCGGGGCCAGTTCCAGCTTGAGCTGCCGCGCGGCTCCTACCAGCTCAACATCGCGCATCCGGAGTACGGCAATCGCACCATCGAGGACGTGCGCGTCGTCGCCAACGTCACCCAGCAGGCCCAATACTCGCTGAGCCTGACCGGTGGCAGCGGTCCGGTGGAGGAAGTGGTGGCCGTGGCCAGCTACGTGCCCGATACCGCCGCCGAGCAGGAACGCTCCGCCGACTCAGTGCTTGATGTGATCGGCGCCGAGCAGCTGGCCCGCTTCGGCGACAGCAACGCCGCCGAGGCGGTCAAGCGCAGCGTCGGTGTGAACGTGGCCGACGGCAAGTACGTGTTTGTCCGCGGTCTGGGCGGTCGCTACAACACCACCACCCTGAATGGCGCCTCCATGCCCAGTACCGATCCCAGCCGCCGCACGACGCCGCTGGATCTGTTTCCGGCCGGCGTCCTCGACAAGGTGGAAGTGCGCAAGGCCTTCACCCCGGACATGCCCGGTGACAGCTCCGCGGGTAACGTGCAGCTGACCACCCGGTCCTTCCCGGAAGAGGATTTCTTCAAGGTTTCCGGCAGCCTCAATGGCAATACCCGCATCACCGGTGAAGACGTGCTGGCCGATCCCGCCGATGGCGATACCGATTTTCTCGGCTTCGACGACGGTACCCGGGAATTGCCGGCGATTGTCGATGGGCTCACCGCCTTTGGCCGAGTGGACGTGGCCGAGTACAACCAGTACAGCCCGGCGCTGGTGGAGTACATGGGGCAGTCTTTCGAGCGCAACCTCGATCCGGAAACCGAAACCGCCTACCCGGGCGCTTCCCTGGGCCTGAGCGGCGGCAAGCGAATCAACCGGGGCGACAACGTCTACGGCATCTACGCCGCCCTCAACTACAAGAACAGCTGGGACGTTCTGGACGATGGCGAGCAGAACACATACGCCGCGGACAGCAGCGGCAACCTCAGCCAGCGCGACGATTTCACCTTCTTTGAAAGCCAGAAGAAGGTGGATGTGGGCGGCATGCTGAGCCTGGGCGCCGAGCTGGGCCTGGACAACACCCTGGAAGCCACCACGCTGCTGTCCCGCAAGACCAAGAACACCGCACGCAAGACCGAAGGGGAAGGCGGCGAGAATGGTCTGCAGATCCGCAAGTACACCTTTGACTACGAAGAGCGCCAGTTCTTCTCCCAGCAGTTTGCCGGCGAGCATTATTTCCCATCCAGCGGCGATCTCAAGCTGGAATGGCAGTACACCTATTCCCAGGCCGACCGGTACGCGCCGGATCGTCGCACCGTACGTTTTGATGACGACAAGAGCACCACGCCGGGCGTCCTGGTCTTCAACGATTCCGCGTTCGAGCGCCGCTACGGGGACCTGACCGACAAGAACCACGATGCCAGCACCGACCTCACCATTCCAGTTCTGGACGGTGACATCTCGGCCGACCTGAAAGGGGGCGTCCAGGTCATCCGTCGCGATCGTGATTCCGAGACCGCGCGCTTCAGCTACGACTACCAGGGCTCCCTGAGCGATGAAGAGGCCCTGCTCAATCAGGATCCCACACCCAGCGCCAACGAGCTGCTGTCTCCGGCCAATATCGGCGAGGACGCTTTCGTGTTGCGCAACAGCACGGCGGATTCCGACCGCTACGAGGCGGCCATGGATCTGGATGCCGCCTACCTGATGGTGGACAGCGACATCAGCGGTCTGTTCCGGGTGGTCACCGGCGCCCGCGTCGAGAAGGTCGACCAGACCGTGGACACCTACAACGCCAGCGGCGACGCGGTCCAGGGCAAGCTCGACGAAACCGACGTCATGCCCAGCTTCAACCTGACCTGGTTCATCAACCCGGACATGCAGCTGCGTGGCGGCTACAGTCAGACCGTGTCCCGCCCGGACTTCAAGGAAATGGCCAACGCCGTCTTCTTCGACACCGTGTTCAATTTCACCGTACAGGGCAATCCCGACCTGGAAGAGGCGGAGATCGACAACTTCGATCTGCGCTGGGAATGGTACCTGTCCTCCAATGACAGCCTGACCGTCGGCCTGTTCTACAAGGACATCGCCAAGCCGATCGAGCGGGTGCTGATCCCGAGTGGCGGTTCCGGTGGCGGTATCCGCAGCTTCGATAACGCCGAGAGTGGCGAGATCCAGGGCATCGAAGTGGATTTCCGCAAGGAATTCGCTCTCGACGACAGCTACAGCCAGAGCCTGTTCACTCAGGTCAATGGCGCCCTGATCGACTCCGAAGTCACCCTCCCGGAGGGCACGTCCGAAAGCAACCGTTCCCGCAAGCTCCAGGGACAGGCGGACTACACCTTCAACCTGGCGGTGGGCTACGACCACCTCGACAGTGGCCAGAAGGTCACCCTGCTGTTCAACCGCAACGGCGAGAGCATCGAGGACGTGGGCCGCGGTTCACTGCCGGACGTCATCGAAGAGCCCATGAACCGGGTCGACGTCACCTACGAGAAAACCTTCACCAGCGATTTCGTCATGAAGGTCAAGGTGGAGAACCTGCTTGAAGCCGAGAAGGAGTTCACACAGGGCGGGGAAACCTACTTCAAGTACAACCCGGGCATGAGCCTGACACTGGCTGCTGATTACAGCTTCTAACCATGAATCAACCTAAAACCAATCGACAGAGCGTCTGTCACCTCAAATCGCGAGGAGTAGTTATGCAACAGAAGAAACTGGTATCCGCAATCGCCCTGATGGGCTCCATGGCCCTGCTCGCCGGCTGTAACAGTGGCGACAACGTGGACGTGAACCTGGGCAGCTCGTCCTCTTCCAGCACCTCTTCCGGCACCAGCGCACCGGACAACTGCCCGAGCTGGACCCAGCCGGCAGTGGTATCCGATCTCGGCGTGTGCCAGATCCGTGACGACATCACCCAGGATCGCACCCTGACCAGCGACCTCACCTGGCAGCTGGTTGGCAAGATCCGCGTGGGTGACGGTGACGACGAGCTGGCCGGCAGTGCGCCTGCCAACAGTGCCACTCTGACCATCCAGCCGGGCACCGAGATCCGTTCCGACGTGGGCGGCTATCTGGTGGTCACGCGCGGCTCCAAGCTGATGGCTGAAGGTACCGAGTCCAACCCGATCACCTTCAGCTCCATCGACAGCGACTACAGCGGTGCCGGCGAGTGGGGTGGTGTGGTTCTGCAGGGTTACGCGCCCAACAACCAGGACACCTCCGCGCCGATCGACGTGGCCGGTGAAGCCGGTCTGGGCTACTACGGCGGTAACAATGCCGATGACAACAGCGGCAGCCTGAAGTATGTGCGCATCACCGAAGGTGGCTACGAGATCGCGCCGGGTGAAGAAATCAACGGTCTGACCATGATGGCCGTAGGCCGTGGCACCACCGTGGATTATGTGCAGATCAACGACAACGGTGACGACGGTGTCGAGTTCTTCGGCGGTACACCGAACATCAGTCACCTGGTCCTGACCAACAACCTGGACGACAGCATCGACTGGGACCTGGGCTTCCAGGGCAACATCCAGTACGCGCTGGTGATCAAGACCGGTCAGAGTGACAACGGCATGGAAACCGACAACGACGGTTCCAACTTCGACAACACCCCGCGCTCGCGTCCGACCCTGGCCAACGTCACCATCGTCGGTGCCTCTGGCGCCGGCTACGGTGCCAAGCACCGTGAAGGCACCGGCGCATTTGTCTACAACAGCATCTACACCGGCGACGACGAGTGTCTGGACGTGGACGACCAGTCCAGCCAGATCACCAGCAGCCCGGCGGAGCTGGTGTACACCAACGTGGTCTTCAACTGCACCGCCAACACCGCCGGTGACGCCGAGACCAGTGGCAACGACTACGCCTCCCTGCTGGTGGCAGCCGGTGGCATCACCACCGAAGATCCGATGCTGGACAGCAACTACCGCGCAACGGCCGGTTCTGCCGCTTCTACGCTGGGCAGCCCCGTGGACTTCGCCGCGGCCCAGGACGCTTCTGTCCGCACGGCCACCAGCTTCATGACACCGACCGATTACATCGGTGCCGTGGCCCCGAATGCGACCACCTTCTGGTTCAGCGGCTGGACGCTGGACGGTACGTTGTAACTCAGGGCACTTAGCCGCGTAACAACCTTGCCCGCCTAATTGGCGGGCTTTTTTGTTTATCACGGCAGTCTTCGCATTAGAGCCCCTCTCCCCTTTGCGGGAGAGAGGAATCATGGCGCTAATCTGCAAAATACCTGTCAACCAAACTTAACAAATCTGCAATGAACCCCTGCCACCCTATGCCCAACCCAATTCAGGTGTCCGGCTGCGGCCGGGCCGAAGTCCTATTTGAAGGAGTCCCCATGATCAGAGCAACGGGTCGCTGGCACACCGCCTGCCGAAAACTCGGTATGACCACCTTGCTGTCGGGTGCGCTGGTCGGTGGTCTTGTGTCCGCCGGGTCAGCATGGGCCGCGGACGAGGCGCTGAACGACATTGTTCAGACCGGCGTCGAGCGCCAGCAGAAAAACCAGGCCTTTCAGCAGCGCATCAACCAGCTGGATGATGCCATTCGCGAAAAGGTCGAAAACTACCGTGAGGTGAACAAGCAGATCGAAGGGCTGGAAGTCTATCTGGCACAACTCCAGCGTCAGGTGAGCAGTCAGGAAGCGGAGATGGCCGATCTCAACAGCTCCATCGACCGGGTCACCGAGATCGAGCGCCAGATCACGCCGCTGATGCTGAAAATGGTCGAGGGCCTGAAGAAGTTTGTCGCCCTGGACATGCCGTTCCTGGAAAAAGAGCGCCAGGAGCGGGTGGCCCGCTTGCAGAAAATGATGGACCGTTCCGACGTTTCCGCCGCGGAGAAATTCCGCAACGTGCTGGAAGCCTACCAGACCGAAATCGACTATGGCCGCAACATCGAAGCCTATCGCGGCACGCTCAAGCAGGACGGTGGCGAGCGTGAGGTGGACTTCCTGCGTATCGGCCGCATCGCGCTGCTGTACCAGACCCTGGACAACAGCGAAACCGGCCAGTGGAACCCCAACACCGAACAGTGGGAAAGCCTGCCGCCGACCTACCGCACCCAGGTTGAGGATGGCCTGCGCATTGCCCGTGAACAGGCGGCGCCGGACCTGATCAAGCTGCCCCTGACCACGCCGGAGGAGGCGAAGTGATGAAACGCGTACTCGTGATTTTGACCCTCCTGCTGGTGTCCACGGTCACCCAGGCCGCCCAGGAGCGTGACGCCCAGTTGCAGGAGCTGCTGCAGCTGGTGAAGCAGGGCATGGTGCAGGATGCCCGCCAGCAACAGCAGCGCGTTCAGGACTTTATCGACAAGCGCGATCAGCGCGCACAGATGCTCAAGGAACGTCAGGACAAGCTGGCCTCCCTGGAAGCGCAGACTGAAAAACTGGAAGGCAACTTCGAGTCCAACGAAACACAGATCGCCGATCTGGAGAAGCGCCTGGATGACCGTCTGGGAACCCTGAAAGAACTCTTCGGTGTGCTGCAGCAGGTGGCCAGCGACTTCAAGGGTACCGTGCAGTCTTCACCCACCAGTTCCCAGTACACCGGGCGCGCCGACTTCCTGGGTTCACTGATCGAGAAGGCCGGGTCTTCCTCCAAGCTGCCGTCCATCAACGAGCTGGAAACGCTCTGGTACGAGATGCAGCAGGAAATGATCGCCTCCGGCGAGATCGCCACCTATCCGGCCACAGTGGTGCTGGACGATGGCAAGACCGTGGAGCGCCCGGTTTCCCGCGTGGGCACCTTCAACGTGGTTTCCGACGGCAAATACCTCAACTGGGAACCCGAGACCCGCCAACTGGTGGAGCTGCCGCGCCAGCCGGGTGAGCGCTATACCAGTACCGCGGCGGACTTCGCCAAAGCCCCGGCCGGTGCCATCGAGGATTTCTGGATCGACCCGTCCGGCGGTTCCCTGCTGTCCCTGCTGATCCAGTCCCCGGACCTGCAGGAGCGCATCGACCAGGGTGGGGTGATCGGCTACATCATCATGGCCATCGGCGGCTTTGCCCTGTTGCTCGCGCTGGAGCGTCTGTTGTCACTGGGCTTCGTGGGTATGAAGATCCAGCGGCAGGCCAAGAGTGACCGGCCCAACACTAATAACCCGCTGGGCCGGGTCATGCAGACCTTTGAGGAGAACAGGGCCAAGGACACCGAAACCCTGGAACTCAAGCTGGGTGAGGCCATTGCCCGGGAAACCCCGAAGCTGACCCGCTTCCTGCCGCTGCTCAAGATCATCGCCGTAGTGGCGCCGCTGCTGGGCCTGCTGGGTACCGTGACCGGCATGATCAACACCTTCCAGGCCATCACCCTGTTCGGCACCGGCGATCCCAAACTGATGGCCGGCGGCATCTCCCAGGCACTGGTCACCACCGTGATGGGCCTGGCCGTGGCGATCCCGACCGTGCTGCTGCACACCGTGGTCAGCGGCCGCAGCAAGCGCCTGCTGCAGCTGTTGGAAGAACGTTCCATCGGCATCATCGCCAAGCGCGAGGAAAAGCCGCAACCGCCGTCCAAGCCGAAGCAACAGGCGCCGGCCAACGCCGAGCCGGAACCCGCTTGAGGTAATAGGCCATGCCGATCCAACTGCTTCAGGCCTATGAACAGATCCTGCAGTTTCTCGAGCGGGGCGGCGACGTCCTGTTCGTGATCCTGCTGGTGATCTTCTTCATGTGGCTGTTGATCATCGAACGGACGCTCTACTTCACCCTGGGGCACCGCCAGACCGCCCGTCAGGTGCTGTCGGAATGGGAAGCCCGCAACGAGCGCCAGTCCTGGTTCGCCCATCAGGTGCGCCAGGATCTGGTGGCCGGCGCCGCCATGGAGCTGCGCAAGTCCCTGGGGCTGATCAAGTCGCTGGTGGCGGTCTGTCCGCTGCTGGGGTTGCTGGGTACTGTCACCGGCATGATCGAGGTGTTCGACGTCATGGCCGTCATGGGCACCGGCAGCGCCCGGGCCATGGCCTCGGGCATCTCCAAGGCCACCATTCCGACCATGGCCGGCATGGTGGGGGCCCTGACCGGGGTGTTCGCCATCACCGTGCTGCAGCGTAGCGCCCGGCTCAAAGCGGTCCGGCTCGAAGATCAACTGACCTTTGACCACTGAGATAATCCATCATGCGTAGACCTTTCAGATCATTCGACAGCAGTGACATGGAGGAAGAGGACGGCATCGACGTCACCCCCATGCTGGACGTGGTGTTCATCATGCTGATCTTCTTCATTGTCACCGCGTCCTTCGTCAAGGAATCCGGCATCGACGTCAACCGTCCGGACGCCTCCACCGCGCAGCCCAAGGACAAGGCCAGCATCCTGGTGGGTATCGGCCCGGACGGGGATGTCTGGATCAACCGCCGCAACATCGACCTGACCTCGGTGCGCGCCAATATTGAGCGCCTGCATGCGGAGAACCCCCAGGGTTCGGTGGTCATCCAGGCGGACGAGCAGGCCGATACCAAGTACCTGGTGGCGGTCATGGACGCGGCGCGTCAGGCCGGCGTTTACAACGTCTCCATAGCCGCGCAGGAGCCGTGATGACTGCTCTTCCCAACTTCGGACGTTACCTGGGTGCTTTGGCGGCCGCTGCGGTCGTGACCTTCGCGGTGTTCTTCCTGATGCAGCGCCTGATTGCCTCCGGCGAGTCCGCGCTGACCGGCGAAGACGAGCGCTACGTGGTGGATTTCGTGCGGGTGAAGCAGCAGGAGCAGGTCAAGGAGAAGGAGCGCGAGCGCCCCGAGCCGCCCAAGCCCGAGAAGGAGCCGCCCAAGCCGGAAATGCCGCAGACCTCGCAGCAGCAGGTCGCCGCCTCGGCGGACGGGCTCAACATCGGCGCCCTGGCCATGGATACCAGCCTCAACCTGGATGCCGGCATCTCCGGCGGGGGCAGCAGCGAATACCTGCCCATCGTCAAGGTGCAGCCGGTCTATCCCCGGCGGGCCCTGCGCCGCGGTATCGAGGGCTATGTGGTGGTGGAATTCACCGTCACGTCCTCGGGTACCGTCAGCGATCCGCGGGTGGTGGAAGCCGACCCCAAGGGGCTGTTCGACGAAGCGGCCCTGGATGCGGCGAAGAAATTCAAATACCGACCGAAGATGATCGACGGTGAACCGGTCAAGGTGGCCGGCGTCCGCAACATCATCCGGTTCCAGCTGGACAAGAAGAGGTGATCGTCATGCCACGTCGCAGCCTGACCCAGCGTTTGACCATTGGATTGACCACCGTCTGGATGCTGGGCGGTGCCGCCGGTGCCCTGCAGTCGCCATCGGGCAGCATCCTGAGCGGTTTCCTGGGGGCGCAAGCGGCCCAGGCGGCGGACAACGTTCGCCGCACCCCGTCCATGCGCCAGAACATCTACAAGCGCTTCAGCCGCATCCGCGAGCTGGCGGACGCCGGCAACGTGAATAAGGCCATGACGGTCATCAACGACATGCAGGCCGGGACCGATCTCAACAGCTACGAAGCAGCCATGCTGTGGAAGCTGAAAGCCTTCCTGTTCTACCAGACAAAGGACTACCCGCAGGCGGCCAAGGCCTACCAGCAGCTGCTGGAACAGCCCAACCTGCCGCTCAGCCTGGAGCAGGATACCTGGTACAGCCTGACCAAACTGCACATGGTGCTGGAAGACTACGATCAGGCCCTCGCAGCGCTCGATCACTGGTTCCAGCTGAGTGAGGATCCGGGCCCGGACGCCTACATCACCAAGGCCCAGATCCTCTATCAGATCGAGCAGTACCAGCCGGCGCTGGAGGCCATCGACACCGGTATCATCGCCCGGATCAAAAGCGGTCAGGCGGTGCCGGAGAACTGGTACCTGCTCAAGCGCTATGGCTACTACCAGCTGGAGAATTACGGAGGCCTCAAGAACGTGCTGGTGACGCTGGTCAAGCAGTACCCCAAGCGGGAATACCTGATCCAGCTGGCCGCCGTGTATGGCGAACTGAACCAGCCGCAGAAGCAGTTGGCAATCAAGGAAGCGGCCTATGACAAAGGCTACCTGGATAAGGAGTCCAGTTTGCTCAACCTGGCCCAGCTGATGCTTGCCGAGGGCTCCAGTTACAAGGCGGCCAAGGTGATCGAAAAAGGTATTCGGGACGGCATCATCGAGCCCAAGGCCGACAACCTCAAGCAAATGGGCGACAGCTTCCTGCTGGCCAAGGAATACGACCAGGCCCTGGCTGCCTTCCAAAAGGCCGCGGCCAAGTCCGGTGACGGCGAACTCTACCTGCGCATGGCCCAGATCGCCTCCGACCTGACCCGCTGGGAGGATGCCCGCGATTATGCCGAGCAGGCCATCGCCGCCGGTGATTTCGAGCGCATTGGCATGGCCCATGTGGTCCACGGCCTGGCGCTGTTCAACCTCGATCAACTGTCACAGGCGATGCAGGCCTTCAATCAGGCGCGCCGGTATGATGCCACGCAGCAGGTGGCCAGTCAGTGGCGCAATTACGTGCAGAAGGAGCAGGCGCGGCGGCATAAACTAGAGGCGGCCTCCAGGGAAGAGTCGCGGGATTTGAGCAAGGGATGAGCGGGCAGGGCACACACCAACTCCCGCCATCCCCGAGAAAGCGTATACATTCCCTCTCCCCTGCGGGGAGAGGGCCAGGGTGAGGGGGAGGCGCCGAGAGGCGCCCAAATTACCCGCGCTGGATTCGGCCGAGGCATCGCCCCCCTCTCCCCCTAGGGGCGAGGGGCTCTAGGTCGAGACTATCCGGGGGTGATTTCAGGTACCTCCCAAGCCTCAATGCGCTTTCGAATGCCGCCGAATAAATCGCCTCACCTCCGGCGCAATCACCCCACGCCAGCGGCTGCCGTTGAAAATACCGTAGTGCCCAACCCCTTGCGCCAGCAGGTATTGCTTCTTCGCCTCCGGCAACCGCGTCGCGATGTCCAGTGCAGCCCGGGTCTGGCCGACGCCGGAGATATCATCCAGTTCCCCCTCCACCGCCAGCAGCGGGGTGCGCCGGATGGCCTCGGGGCGGATCGGCCGCCCGCGGGAGACCCACTCCCCCTTGGGCAGGGCGTGTTGCTGGAATACCACGTCGATGGTCTGCAGGTAGAACTCGGCCGTGATGTCCATGACCGAGCGGTATTCTTCGTAGAAGGCTTTGGTCTTCTCCGCGCTGTCTTCATCCCCTACGATCAGATGTTCGAAGAGCTTTTGATGCTTCATGACGTGTTCGCCCAGATTCATGGTCATGAAACCGGCCAGCTGCATAAAACCGGGATAGACGCGGCGGAAAGCACCGGCGTGGGGTGGCGGCACATAGGTGACCACGTTGTTCTCAAACCAGTTAAGGGGGCGTCGCGTCGCCAGTTTATTGACCTGTGTGGGGGCCTGACGCGTGTCGACCGGCCCGCCCATGAGGGTGACGCTGCGGGGCGTGGCGGGATGGTTGTCCGCCTCCATCAGACAGAGGGCACCATACACCGGCACTGCCGGCTGGCATACGGCGATCACGTGGGTGTCGGGGCCCAGCTTGGCCAGCCAATCGATGAGGTAGTCGACGTAGTCGTCCAGGTCGAACCGGCCTTCGGCAATCGGAATATCGCGCGCATCCCGCCAGTCCGTGATGTAGACGTCGTGGTCGCCCATCAGCTCCTCCACCGTGCCGCGCAGCAGGGTGGCGAAATGGCCGGACATGGGGGCCACGATCAGCACCCGTGGCCCCTGAAAGTCCGCGTCCTTCTGGAAATGACGCAACTGGCCAAAGGGTTTGCGGTGCAGGATCTCTTCGTGCACGGCGACCGTCCGGTCACCCACCCTGGTGCTATCCAGACCGAAGCGGGGTTTGCCGTAGCGGCGAGTCGCCTGTTCCACCAAGTCGAGGCCGGCGAGCAGGGACTTGCCCATGAGGGTCTGGTTCATGGGATTCATGGGATGGCGCAGCGCGTTCAGCCCCTGCTCCACGAAGAATCGGGTAGGCGCCATGGCGGCGTGTTGCAGTTCGTACATTGCGTAGAGCATGCAGTCTCTCTCATGGCCGGGTTCGACACAGACAGCCGAATCCATGGCCTTTCAATTCACTATAGGCAGTGGTCCGGGTTATCAGCTATTTTTGCCGGTATAGAGTTTGTTACCGTTTTTTGCGCAAGGGTGCATGCGATGTAGCGACGAGCCCCTTAAAAGCGCGCTCCACTAACGACCTTTAAGGAACAACGCTATGGGCATCTTTGCGGGTGAAACCGCCGTGATCACCGGCTCGACCAGCGGCATCGGTCTGGGGCTGGCGGAAGGCCTGGCGCAAAGCGGCGCCAATATCGTTCTCAACGGTTTGGGCGATCGGGACGAGATTGAAAACCGTCGGGAGTGGCTGGCCAGGGAATATGGGGTGAAGGTGATCTACGACGATGCCGACCTGACCAACGGCGAGGCGGCCAGTGGCCTGATCCGCAATGCCGAGGCCCATTTTGGGCGCGTGGACATTCTGGTCAACAACGCCGGGATCCAGCATGTGGCGCCGGTGGAGTCATTCCCCATGGACAAGTGGGAACAGATCATCGCCCTGAACCTTTCGGCCACCTTCTACACCACCCGGGCCGCGTTGCCCGGCATGCGCGAGCGGGGCAAGGGGCGCATCGTCAATATCGCCAGCGCCCATGGCCTGGTGGCCTCGCCCTACAAGGCCGCCTATGTGGCCGCGAAGCACGGTGTGGTGGGCTTTACCAAGACCGTGGGGCTGGAGGTGGCCGAGGCGGGGGACATCACCGCAAACGCCATCTGCCCGGCCTACGTGCGCACGCCGCTGGTGGAGGCGCAGATTGCCGATCAGGCCAAGGCCCACGGTATTGGCGAAGAGGCGGTGATCCGGGATGTGATTCTGGCAGCCCAGCCCAATAAGCGCTTGGTCACCATCGAGGAGCTGGTGGCCCTGACCCGACTCCTGTGCAGCCCCGAGGGCCGTTCCTTCAACGGTGCGGCCCTGCCTATTGATGGTGGCTGGACGGCTCGATGATGGGGTAGAGAGCCGCTTAGTGGGGGGAAGGTTCTTGATGTCGGACGTCTGACCTCCGACGCTCGAGCCGCACGGGGGCAGAATTGAATTCTGTCGCCTTTCCGGTTCCGTTCAAGCCTCAGGCTCAAACGGATAATACCGAATCGCGCTCGCCGCCTCTCGAATGCTGTGGTGGTGTTTGTCCTCCAACGCAAACCGCTCCTGATCCAGCTTGCGGATGAACTTCCGGTTGGTCTGCAAACGCGCCTCATGGGTGGGCATGTGCTGGGTGCCGTCGGATACGATCTTGAACACCTTGAACGGCTCCTTCTCCAGCAGCTCTGGCTCCACCTCGTCCAGCAGGCCCTTGATGCGGATGCAGGCCTCGGAATACTCCACCTGATCCTGCTCGATGGTCATGGCCAGCACGCGGATGCTCTGAATCATGTGCTGCCGGCGGTCTTCGGCGGCTTTCCGGGCCTGTTCCTGCGCCCTGCGATCCGCCACCAGAATGCCACTGTGATGGCGGATGACCAGGATCAGTACGGCAATCGCTACCAGACCGATGGCGATAAGGATCCAGTGTTGGGTCTCACTCATTTACGCCGTCTCGACTTTTTTCCGCTGGCGTTTGCCTGACGCCCGGGGCGCCACCTTCACGGTAACGGTCTGACCGTTCAGCACCGACACCCCGCTCACCGGGTCCACCGCCTGATCGTCGATCAGATCGTTGATGCTGGCCCCGGCGTGGGCCTCGGCCACGCTCATCTGGATGCCCTTGCGGTTGTGGCCCCAGCCGTGGGGAATGCTCACGACACCGGGCATGATGTGGTCGGTGATCTCCGCCGGCAGCCGGATCTGGCCGGCCGGGCCCTTGATCTGGGCCTGGTCGCCCGCCTGCAGGCCGATGCGGCTGGCGTCCTTGGGATGGATCATCAGGGTGCAGCGCTCCTTGCCCTTCACCAGGCGCTGGCTGTTGTGCAGCCAGGAGTTGTTGCTGCGCACATGGCGGCGGCCGATCAGATGCAGTTCGTTGTCATCCAGCGGCTGTTCCAGATGCGCCACCAGCCGGTCCATATCATCCAGATAGCGACGTGGGGCCAGGTGGACGGTCTTGTCCCGGGTAAACAGCCGCTCCGGCAGGGTGGGCTGCAGCGGGCCCAGGTCGACACCATGGGGCTCGGCGCGCAGCTTCTCCAGGGAAAGCCCCTTGGGCAGGGCCTGCCACTGGCGGTCGTGCGGGCTCAGGCGGATCAGCCCCAGCAGCGGGTGGTTCTTCGGCAGGACGTCGATCAGCAGGTCGATGACCGGCTGCACCAGCGTCTGGGCCGACTTGATGGGGGTGCCGTAAGGGCCGGTGCGCAGGATGAGATCCAGCAGTCGGTCCGGGCCCAGCTGCTTGAACGCGCGCCAGCCCAGTTCGCCGCGCCAGTTGAGACCGCGCTGGCGATGCAGGCGGTGGGCCAGTTCCAGCAGAATCTGCCAGTCGTGGCGGGCTTCTTTCTCCGGCGTGAACAGGGCGTCGGAGTACTTGGCCACGTTACGGACCGCGACCATGTTGAAGATCAGGTCGTAGTGGCTGCGCTCCAGCGCGCCGGTCGGCGGCAGGATGATATCGGCGTGGCGGGTGGTCTCATTGAGGTAATAGTCCACGCAAACCATGAAATCGAGGCTTTCAAAGGCCTCGTCCAGGCGCCGGCCGTTGGGACTGGACAGCACCGGGTTGCCGGCCACGGTGACGAAGGCGCGAATCTGGCCCTCGCCGGGGGTGAGGATCTCGTCCGCCATGGTGGCGGCGGGATATTCGCCGGCGAATTCCGGCAGGTCACGCACCCGGCTGCGGCGTTTCCCGAAATGCCCCTTCTGGCCGCTCAGGGCGCCCAGGGCCACCAGATCCGCCGCCGGCTGGTTGAACAGCATGCCGCCGGTGCGGTCCAGATGGCCGGTGAGCACGTTGAGCACATAGATCAGCCAGGTGGTGACGCCACCATAGGTCTGGGTGCTGGTGCCGATACGGCCATAGAGCACGGCGCGCGGCGTGTCGGCCAGTTGCCGGGCCAGCTGGCGAATCTCTGCGGCCTCGATGCCGGTCTGCGCCGCCACCTTTTCCGGGGTGAAGGGCAGGGCGGTCAGGCGCACCAGATCAGCATCGCGGGTCCATTGCGCGGCCTCGCCGAGATCCACCTTGTCCTCTTCGAACAGGGTGTGGATCATCCCAAGCAGCAACAGGGCGTCGGTGCCGGGGCGGATGAAGTGGAACTCGTCGGCCTTGGCCGCGGTCTCGGTGCGGCGCGGGTCGATCACCACCAGGCGGCCGCCGCGGGCCTTGAGGTCTTTCAGCCGGCCACGGAAGTCCGGCACCGTCATCAGGCTGCCGTTGGAGGCCATGGGATTGCCGCCGATGCACATGAACAGGTCGGTGTGGTCGATGTCCGGGATCGGGAACATCGCCTGGTGACCGAACATCTCCAGGTTGGCCAGCATGTGCGGAAGCTGGTCGTTGGAGGTGGCGGAGAAGCGGTTCTGGGTGCCCAGGGCGCGCAGGAACGGCATCATGGCGATCATGCTGCCGTGGTTGTGGACGTTGGGGTTGCCCAGGTAGACGCCGATGCTGTTGCGGCCGAAATCGCGCTGGATGGAGGTCAGTCGCCTTGCGACTTCGGTGAAGGCCTGTTCCCAGGAAATCTCTTCCCAGCCACTGGCGGTCTTGCGCAGCGGGCGTTTCAGGCGGTCGGGGTCCTCATGGATGTCTTTCAGGGCAATCGCCTTGGGGCAGATGTGCCCGCGGCTGAAGCTGTCTTCCTCATCACCCTTGATCTGGGTGATGGCGCCATCCTGCACGTCGATGGCGATGCCACACATGGCCTCGCACAGGTTGCAGGTGCGAAAGTGGGTGCCGTTTTCCATGTGATCCCTCCGGTGGTGAGAAGCGGGCCAATGTTGTTGTGATGGATAGATTACCCGCCTCGATGGCAAACACAACTGACCGCAGCTTAACAGGAAACGCCGGCTGGGGTCGTCCGCTACGTTCACCCATGGGAGGATGCGCCGGGATCACGCGGAAGGCGCAGCGGACGCCGTGTCGGGGACCGGTTCGGCGATGACCACATACCGCAGGGGGCCTCCGGCCGACACGACATCGAACGGATAGCAGGTGACCAGCACCAGTTGATCGGGGCCGGGGTCCGTGGGGCTGGCGGCATACAGGCGGGTCCGCCGGCTGTCGACCACGCGGGTCGTGCTCACGGTATAGCGCCGCTGGCGGCCGGAGGGGGCCGTGAGTTCGAGAGTCGCGCCCCGGGTCAGCGTCTTCAGCCCCCGGAAATGGGTGTCCCGGTGCGCCGCAATCACGATCAGCCCCTGCTCCTGCTGGAGCGTGCCGGTCACCAGGGTGGGGGCGAAGGCCAGACTCTGGCCGTGGCCGCTGCCCGCCAGGACGATGTAGCCGTGCTCCTGCCCCGGCAGCAGCAATTGCGCCACCGGCCAGGTGTCCGCCCAGGGCCAGGGGCGCACGCCGCTGCCCCGTGCCTGCGTCTCGCTCCAGGCCTGTTGCAACAGCTGCTGGGCCAGGGCCGCCTTGAGCGGGATCCAGAGCCCCGAGACCAGCAGCACCAGCCCCGCAACGACCAGGACCCGAATCAGCCAGCGCATCAGGCCGTCTCCCGGTGCAGGCCGTGCAGGGCCAGCCCCATCGCCATCGCGACCAGCCCCAGTGTTACCAATAGGCTCGACGGGGTGGCGGTGCTGGGCATGCGGACCATGCGCCGGGTCATGCCGTCCGGGAGCAGGGTAGGCACGCTGTCCTTCTTCAGGGTTGCGTCATCGGGGCGGGAGGCGCGGTCCTCAATGGCGACAAAGCTGGTATAGGGGCTGGCCAGCTGGTGGCGCAGCGCAATCGGCAGAACTGCCTGGCGAATGGCGTCGGGGGCCTCCCCCAGAGCCTTCTGATCGATCAGCTCACCGATGCGTCGACGGGCCCAGAGCCGGTGCAGGCCCTTGGCGGGCGCGGCCCGGGACAGATCGAGGCGGCTGGACCAGGGCGTCTGGCCGCTGCCGCCGGAGATTTTCCCGGAGAGCCCGACCGTGCCGTTCGCGCTGCTTGCTTTGGCCACCAGGACCAACGGCTCGGCCCGGTACAGGTCCCCCGGGCGCTGGGGCAACACTGTTGCTTTCGGATCCGGCCATGCCACCTGCAGGTCGCCCAGAACCGGCGAACGCAGCTTTTTGATCAGCCCGCCGATGGTGCCGGCCACCTGATCCTGCCCATCCACGAAGGTGTAGGTCCCGCGCCCGAACTGGGCGGCCTTGCGCATAAAGTGACTGTTGGGTGCTGAACCGATGCCGACGGTAAACAGCCGGGCGTCCCCCAGCTGCTCGTGGATCTGGCGGAATAGGGCTGCCTCGTTGCCCACCGCGCCGTCGGTGATGAAGACAATCTGCTGCAGCCAGCCGTTGCTGTCCGGCTGGGCGAAGGCCCGGGCCAGGGCCGGGGCCATCTGGGTGCCGCCATGGGCGCTGAGGGAGCCGACGAAGCCCTGGGCCTGGCGAAGGGCATCCGTGTCGGCCTGGCGGGCGGCGGGGAACAGGGTGTAGGGGCTGTCGCTGAAGGCGATGATGTTGAAGCGGTCCCGGGGCGTCAGGGTGTCGAGGGCCTGTTGCAGCGCGGCTTTGGCCTGGCGGATGGAGGTGCCGCCCATGGAGCCGGAGGTGTCGATGATGAAAAGCTGCTCTCGGGGCAGTGCGCTGTCCTGCGTCTGAGGCAGGCCCGGAACCAGCATCAGCATGACGTAGTCCTCGCCTTCCCACTGTTCATGGAAGACCGCGGCACGGGGGGCTTCCCCCAGGGCCGGCCGCCACCGGAAGACCGCATCCCGGTTCATGGCAATGACGCCACCGGTTGGGGTGACTTCGACGGTGTCTCCGTTCCAGACCGGCGAAATGCTGTGACTGGGGCTGGTTACCTTGGCCAGGGGCAGACCGGCGTTGAGGGTCAGCTGAATCTTGGCGTTATGGCTGCCTTGCAGGACCGCCTCCCGGGGCACGGTGTAGGGGCTGATCTTGTCGGCATCCGGCACCTCGCTGGTGGGACGGGCCCAGCCGCCCTGCCATTGCAGCGGATTTTCTTCTGCCAGCGGGCGGCCGGGCATGTAGCGGGGTGTCAGGGTGGTCGGCAGTCGCAGTTCGAAGGTGCCGTCGCGGTAGGTCACGCTCTGCTGGTAGTCCAGATGTACTTCCACCGTTTCTCCCGGGGGGATGTTGGCCACTTCGGTGGTGAACAGGTTGGGGCGCTGTTGTTCCACCAGTGCGGCCTTTTTGCCCTGCTGTTTGGCCTGGGTGTAGGCCTTGCGCGCCTTTTCCCGTTCCCGAATCTCGCCCTTGATCCGTCGTTCGCCCACCTGCAGCGTCATGCCGTGGACCGCCGCATCCGTTGGCAGCGGGAAGACATAGACGGCTTCCAGCCACTCCTGGGTATCGTTGCGGAAGCGCTGGGTCAGGGTGGTACTGGCGATCAGGCCGCTGACCTGGACCTCGTAGCGGGTGCTGAGGTGGGTGGCGGGCTGGTAGCCGCCGTTCTTACCAGCGCGAAACAGCAGCTCGCCGGTGCCGGCCTCTTCCGGCGTTTCCCCATAGGCCGCGTTGCCCAGTAACAGGATCAGGATGCCGAACAGCAGCGTGTAGCTGGCACTCAGCTGACGGTTGGGGTGGGCGCAGGTTAACCATGGATGCATTACAGGACTCCCTCGGTGTTTTTCTCCATTGCACCGCAGGAATCGGTCAGGGCTGTGGGGGAAAAGAGGGGAGTTGGTGGGTGAATTGTGATGAATTGTGGAGGCCGGCTGAAGGTGCCTTTGTTCAACCTCTCGCAGAGGCAGGGGGCATTTCCTCCGCCGCGCTGACAGGCCGTCCATGGCCTGGCAGCGCGGCGGAGGAAATGCCCCCTGCCTCTGCTAACGGCGCAGCTCAGCGATTTCAGACATTCTGTTCAACTCTATGCACCACAAACACCCGTTCTTCCACCGGCAAACACTCGCTGGCAGAACAGGGCTGCAGTTGCAGGCGCAGCACTAGCGGGCCGGGGTTTCGGGCGGTTGCGGTAACGGTCAGTGCCACCTCGCCGGCGTACCCGGGATGACCGCCAGCTGCGGTAGCCTCGGCAGCGGGGTAGTCAATTTGGGTGACATGCCACGCCTGGGGATTCTCGTTCTCCAGTCGGGTGGCGATTTCGCTGTCGGCGTCTTGACCCTGGATATGCCAGCCCGCCGAAAGATGTAGTTTCAGACGGGCCTGGACCTGTGGGCCGTCGGCCTGGGCGACCAGTTCGGCGCGAATGGCGCCTCCGCCCAGGTATTGCAAGGGGGCTGGAGTGGGACTCTGCCATTGCCACAGGCCCTGCAGGAATACCGGGCCGGCCAGAGGCAGGCGCCGCAGATGGCCGGAAAAGGCGCGGATCTGTCCGTCGATGACCGTTCCCAGGCGGACATCGCCCGTCCGCTGGCGCAGGGCCACCATCACCGGCAGCATCAGCGAGTTGCCGCTGATGGTGGCGCCATCCATGAGACTCTTGCTGCGCAGGGGGCTGGGGCCGGGCGCGTTGGCGGGGCCGACGAAGTAGCCGCCTTCGCGGGTGTCCCAGTGGCGGGCCTGGCAGGCTTCGAACAGGGTGATGGCGCGATGCAGCCAGCCTTCATCACCGCTGGCGTCGTACAGTGCGATCAGGCCCTGCAGGTAGTGGGCATAGTCTTCCAGGTGGGCGGGCACGGACGGGTGACCGTTCAGGGTGGTGCGCCACAGGTGGCCATTGTCCGGGGTGTGGTGATGCTGCCACAGGTCTTCGGCCGCCTGTATGGCGGCTTCCAGATAGTCGGGTCGCTCCAGGCCCTGCCCCGCCCGGGCCAGGGCCGCGATGACCATGCCGTTCCACTCGGTGATCTGCTTGTCGTCGCGCAGGGGTGGCGTGCGCTGTGCCCGGGCCTCGTAGAGCAGCTGCTTGATGCGGTCGAGGTCGTTATCCAGTTGCTCGCGGGCAATGCCCAGTGCCTCCGAGGTGGCGGTCAGGGGACGCGCCAGGTGCAGGATGTTGGCACCCTCGAAGTTGCCGCTGTGGCTGACGCCGTAAACGGTTTTGCACAGTTTCAAGTCGTGCTTGTTCAGCAGCGCTTTGAGTTCCTGATAGGGCCAGACGAAGAATCGGCCTTCCTCGCCCTCACTGTCGGCATCGGTGGCCGAATAGAATCCCCCGCTGGGCGAGCGCATTTCCCGCAATACGTAATCCAGGGTTTCCGCCACGATCCGCCGGTATTCCGGGTCACCACTCAGCTGCCAGGCCTGCAGGTACACCATGGCCAGCTGGCCCTGGTTGTACAGCATCTTCTCAAAGTGGGGCACGAGCCACTGGCGATCGGTGGCATAGCGATGAAAGCCCCCGCCGATCTGATCGTAGATGCCACCGCGCAGCATGCCGTCGAGAGCCTTTTTCAGTGTTGCCCAGGCAGGTTGGTTTCCCAGGGGGCGGGAGTCGCGCTGCACCTGCTCCAGCAACAGCAGCAGGTTGGGTTCCTGCGGAAATTTGGGGGCATCGCCAAAGCCGCCAAAGCGGCGGTCGGCGTTCTGGACGAGATGGTTGGCGACTTGCATAGGCAGATCCGCCGGCAGCTCCTCCGTGGCCGGTGGTGTCAGCTGCTGGCGGATGCCAGCTGTCAGCTTGTCGGCATCCGTGAGCAGACCGTGGCGGTCCTCATCCCAGACCTTATGGACTTTGGCCAGCAGGCCGATGAAGTGGTCTTTGGGGAAGTAGGTGGCCCCGAAAAAGGGTTTGCCCTGGGGCGTCAGGAAACTCGACATGGGCCAGCCGCCTTGCCCGCTCATCAGTTGTACGGCGGTCATGTAGTAGTCGTCGAGATCCGGACGCTGCTCGCGGTCCACTTTGATGGCTACAAAATGCCGATTGAGGATCTCCGCCACCTCCTCGTCGTCGAAGCTTTCCTCTTCCATCACGTGGCACCAGTGGCAGGTGCTGTAGCCGATCGACAGAAACACCGGCTTGTCCTCTGTCGCTGCCTTGGTGAATGCTTCGTCGCCCCAGGGGTACCAGTTCACCGGGTTATGGGCATGTTGCAGCAGGTAGGGGGAGTCCTCGAAGATCAGGCGATTGGCATACCGCGGCTCGCCCCGCTCGTCCAGGTGGCGGGTTCGAACCTCATAGAGCGAGCGTTTGCGTTCGCGCTCCTTTTGCAGGTCATCCTGCATCGTTGTTCGCCTCCCAGCTGCATGAATCCGTGTCTCAACAGTGGCACGAATCGGGCGGCCAAGTGAAGATCTCAGGCACCCGATGTGTTCTATCCTCCCCGCGGCCAGAAATGCGCCACCAACGCCAGAGTTGCCGCCGCCAGGGTAATCCAGGCACTCCAGGCCTCCATCGCATACAGCGTCAGCCCGCTGATCAGACACCACAGAATGGGAATCGTCAGTAGCAAAAGCACCCAGGCGTTGCGTCGCATGGTGGTGAGCACGCCCAGGGTGGCGATTGCCGTCGGGTCCGGGAAAATGCCGAACACTTCCGCCGCGGCCAGCGGATGTCCGCCCAGCACCGCCACCCAGGGATGCACCGTGACAGCATAGATCGTCAGTCCCAGTCCCAGTAGATAGGGTATGTTGCGTCCGGGGCGAATGCGAAGCTGATTGCGGATGGCGCCGTGTATGGTCAGCAGCACCGCCTGAAGGAGAAAGAACGGCACCACATATTCCACCGCCCAGTTGATGGTGGCATAGCGGGTGGCCAGGAAATCCCAGGCGACCAGAAGCCAGCTGACCACCAGCAGGGCCATCACTGCACGGCTGGAGTTCACCCGTGGTCGTAACAGGGCCGCGATCATCAGCAACCCCAGTGCCAGCGTGACAATCTGCCAGGGCCAGATGTTCTGGTTATGCAGCTGCAGCAGGCGCCAGTAAACCTGGGGGGAGAACAGCAGGAGCTGGTCGATGTCGTAGGTCGCCCAGGTGCCCATCACAGCGCCCTGACATAGGCGGCCATCCTCTCCCGCATGGCCGCGTCCGGCAATTCCGATGTGGCCACGGCCATGTTCTCCAGCACGTGATCCACCCGGGTGGTGGCCGGGATGGCACAGGTGACGGCCGGGTGGGAGAGGATGAACTTGAGGATGAACTGGGCCCAGCTCAGGGCTCCGATCTCGCTGGCCCAGGGTGGCAGCGGCTTGTCCTGAAGCTTGCGGATCAGGGCGCCCTGTTGGTAGGGACGATTGACGATCACCGCCATACCGCGATCCGCCGCCAGGGGCAGCAGGCGCTCTTCGGCTTCGCGATCGACGATGTTGTAGGTGAACTGGACAAAATCCAGCGGCTGGCTGCGCATGATCTTTTCGAACTCGTCGTGGCGGCGCCCGTGGGAGGTGGTGATGCCCACATAGCGCAGATCTCCGGCCTCCTGCATGGCGAACAGGGTTTTCAGGTGGCCCTCCCAGGCCAGCAGGTTGTGCACCTGCAGCAGGTCAAAGCGCGGTTCGCCCCACTGTTTCAGGGATTCCCGGATTTGCGCAGGCCCGTCCGAGACATCCAGCGTCCAGACCTTGTCCGCGGAAAAGGCGGATTCCGGTTGGCCCAGTTGTTTGAGCCCGTAGCCGATGGTGTGCTGAGAGGAACCGTACATGGGAGAGGAATCGATCAGTCGCCCGCCGGCCTGGAAGAAATGGGCAATCACATCGGCGCATTGATCCAGCAGGACCGGATCCTTCCCGACATTAAAGGTGATCCAGCTACCCAATCCCACGCGCGGGATGCGTTCGCCGCTGGAGGGAATCGTGCGGGTACCTGCGGGTGAGGTTGTCAGAGACAGTCCCAGCGATGGCAGCGCCAGGGCCGAGGCTGACAGGGCCAGCTGCCTGAGCAGGCGCCGGCGAGTGAGCCGGTGTTGGAGAACATGCATGGTCGACGCTCCCCGTCCAGATTGGAGTCATCAGTGTAACGCCCTGTCCGTGGGCTCTCCTAGTGTCCCGTCTGGTTAATTCGCTGACTTACTGCGTGACGCTGAGGCCTCTTGCCAAGGCGCCAGTCCGCAGGTGTGGTGGCGCCACATCAAGGAGTGGCAACACCGGCCAGGGGCCTCAGCGTCTCGCCCTTCGGGAGCCACTGAGAGTCTCGATAGCCGCGTTGCGCTGGCTCGATTTGGAGCCACCAAACCTTCGCCACCGCGCCTTGCTCTCGAGACTCTCAGTGGCTCAGTAAGTCAGCGAATTAACCAGACGGGACACTAGTCGCTTTTGAGGGTCTCGGAGGCTGTGGGTTCCTCGCTTTCCTCCCCTGCCATCGCACTGTCCGGCATGGTGCGCGGTTCCAGTTCAAACACTTCCGGCGTGGAGTGGGGCAGGTGGGTATAGGCGCCCTTGTCCACAATCAGGATCCGCTTCAGACGAACCACATCAGCCACCACGAAAATGGCTGCCGCTAATAGCGTGGCTGCGGCGACCGCGAAGCCGGCCACTGCGCCGATCCACAGGGCGCCTCCGGCCGACAGCGCGGGACCCACCGCAGCGCCGATACCGTAACCCAGCAGCAGGGTGGAACCGATGTCACTGGAATCGGTGTTCGAGCCTACACGGTCGTTGGCGTGGGCCAGGGCCAGTGGATAAAGGGTGTAGAGGGTGCCCTGGAATCCGGCCAGCAGCACATAGATCCAGATGAGGTCGAGGTTTTTGCCAAGCAGCAGCGCCAGTGCAAAAAGCGCCGAAGCCACCGTTATACCAGCCATCACGCGGCGACGTTCATAGAGGTCTGACAAGTGCCCCACCGGCCACTGCAGCAACAGCCCCATCAGGACGCTGATGCTCATCATCAGGCCAACACCGCCGGCATCCAGTCCCAGATCACTGCCGTAGATCGGCCCCAGCGCGGTGAAAGCACCGCCTGCCAGTCCCGCGGCCGAGGCGATGGCCAGCGCCACCGGTGACACCGTCATCATCCGCCGCCAGCCGGCCGGCGCGTGCAGAGGCATGGGTGGGGCTTCCGTGCGCCAGAACAGCACCGGCACTGCGGACAGACACAGCAGCAGCGCCGCGATGCTGAAAGGTCGCCAGGCGAGATCGGGATACGCGGTGAGAAAGAGCGGCCCCAGGCCAATGCCGCCATAAACCATCAGGGTGTAGATGGCCAGCACCTTGCCACGGTCCTGCACGCTCGCCGCGCCCACCAGCCAGGCCTCCACCACCACCGCCACGGCGGCGATACAGGCACCCTGCAAGACGCGCAGCAGCACCCAGGCAACCAGCCCCTCGATCAGCGGAAAGGCCAGCACCGCAAAGATCACCATGCCGAGGAGGCCGCCAAAGGCGCGAATATGGCCCACCCGGCGGATGACCAGGGGCCCGAAGAAGGCGCCCAATCCGAAACCGATGAAGTAGCCTGCGGTGACAATGCCGGCATCGAAGCCGTTGGCCAGACGCAGGGGAATCAGGGTGTGGGTCAGGCCTTGGCTGGTGTAGAGCAGCAGATTGGCGAGCAGCAGGATCGCCAGGGCCCCGAGCTGGGAGCGCAGTTTGGTTTCGCGCATCAGGCCGCCCTCCTTGGCTGTCTATCCGCCGACTAGCCGCGGTGATCCGATATAAACGGGTTGCTGGCCCGCTCCTGGCCGAAGGTGGACATGGGCCCGTGGCCTGGAATGAAGGCCACCTCGTCCCCGAGCGGAAACAGCTTGTCGCGGATGGAATGGACTAGCGTGTTGTAATCCCCTTTGGGAAAATCCGTTCGCCCAATCGAGCCCTGGAACAGCACATCGCCCACCTGGGCGAGCCCGCTTTCCCGGTGATAGAAAACCACATGACCCGGGGTATGGCCAGGGCAGTGCAGCACCTCCAGTGTCTGTTCTCCCACCGTAACCGTCTCGCCGTCATCCAGCCAGCGGTTCGGGGTAAAGACCTTAGGCGGTGGAAAACCGAACATCTGCGCCTGCTGGGCCAGGGCGGCGATCCAGAACTGGTCCTCCCGGTGCGGCCCCTCAATGGGAACCCCCAGGGACTCGGATAAATCCGCCGTGCCGCCCACGTGGTCCAGATGGGCATGGGTGAGCAGGATCTTCTCCACCGTCACCCCTTCCTCGGCAATCGCCGCCCGGATCCGTTCCAGATCGCCTCCGGGGTCCACCACGGCCGCTTTGTGGGTCTGGCCGCACCACAGCAGGGTGCAGTTCTGTTGGAACGGGGTAACGGGGATGATGCGGTACTTCAGGGACATTCCGGCCTCGTCGCACTTGGTTGTATACAGACGGCCTATGGTAGCGGGAATGCAGGAAAGGCTCGAGTATCGGGCATCTCAGTGTGTACGTGGCCGCCAAAGCAGGGTCGCAGGAAAGCGGATGAGTCGCGCACTTTCATCAGGGATCAACACGCCGGTATATGGCCTCAAGGACGCTGTAGATTCCGAAGGCCAGTAGCCCGGCGGCTACGATCGCCAGCAGCCAGGTGCCGTAGGCCTGGTTCCGCAGGGTATCGAACACCTCGGCGATGCCACCGGCCTGTTCCGGGTTGACCAGGTAGGCGGCACTCACAAAGAAGATGCCACTCAGCACAAACACCAGTCCACGTGCGGCCAGGCCAAAGCGTACGATTGGATAGGCCCATGTCTGCGTTGGAGGGGACATGTCGAGCTGGCGGGCAAACCGGGCGCTGCCGGCCTTGAACAGCTGGGCGACACCCGCGCCGATCACGGCCAGCCCCACGAGACCCACCAGCCACTGTCCATAAGGCTGGCTCATCAGCCAGCCGGCAACCCCTTCAGAGCCACCGGACGATCCGGATTGGCCGCTGCCGCCAAAGGTGAAGATCAGGCTGGCGGCAAAAAACGCCAGGGCCAGATGGGTGATCGCACTGACCCCGAGCCCCGCCCGTATCACCAGGCCCTGAAACCCTGTGCCATGGTGATCCGCGTCCCCTAAGGCCTGCACCGAGCGCCAGACTGCATAGCCCACCAGACCGAGCGCCGTCGCCCCCAGCAGCCAACTGCCCAGCGGCGCTGCCAGCAGACTCTCAAGCGCCCCGCGGCTCCCGGTGGTGCGCCCACCCGGACCGGCGATGGCGAGAATGGCAAAACCGCCAACCAGCAGATACACCACTGCCCGCGCGGAATAGCCCACCCGGGCAAACAGCTGGATGGCGTCGTGGTGGTCCGGTTTGGGTGTGGTGGTCATGGCGGTGGTCTCAACCTGTGTGGCGAAAGTACCTCACTCGACCTTTCACGCTACCACGGTTGAGATGCTTGGGCGGATGGAGGATATGACGGTTTATCCATGCGGGACGCGGTCTTGCGGCGCTGATGCGTACGCCTGGCCTCTGGCTTGATCAGTCCACCTGGCTTGATCAGTCCACCACCTCAATGTGCACGGGAATCACGCCCACATGGGTGCTGGCCAGGCGCGAGAACGCACGCTTGGAAAGGTCGATAATCCGCCCTGCCGTAAAGGGGCCGCGGTCATTGATCCTGACCACCACGCTTTTGCCATTTTCGACATGGGTCACCCGCACTCGGGTGCCGAAGGGCAGGGTCCGGTGAGCCGCCGTCAACGCCGCCTGATCAAACCGCTCGCCACTGGCCGTCTGGCGGGACTGATACTTGTCCGCATAGTAGGACGCCTCACCGGAGGCTTCGTAGCCTGACGCATCTGATATCGTGGATGGGGCGCTCGCACAGGCGGTAAGGAGGGCGAGCAGGCACAGAGACAGCAGTGGCTTCAACGCGTTCAACGGACGGGTCCTTGGTTGACGTTCTGGAGACAAGAGAATGCTTTTGGGGAAGGATAGTGGGTTGGGGGATTTTTGCCGTTACGGTTTGTGCTCTTGGGACCATAGTTTGTCTGGGTTTTTTACCAAAGTTTGTCCGCCCAAGAATACGGGCTTAATGCGCCAGTGAATGGATATGGTCAAAAGCAGACGTATCAAACCTATATTCGCTGTCCGCAAAATCGGAATAGAATCCGTGTGCCGGGCGTTTTGGCCGTTTTCTGATAAAAGCGGTCCTTTTCTGAAGCCGAAAGTGATTCTTCCAGCCTGTATAAGGTCCTTTGGTTCTTTTCCCGGGAGGAACAAGACTAAGCTGGAAGTGGTTTAATTAGAGGGGCACGTCAACGGGGTAGAACCCCAAGAGCCATACTCAACCAAGCGCGAACCGATTCGAGCGGCACATTAGCGCCCCTGCGCGCCCCGGCGTAACCAGTCATGGACAAAGACCAGTTTTTCCTGTGCCTTGGCCGATAGCACGAAGGGATAAAGATCGGAAAGCCCCATGGACCGGTTGACGTGATTAACGCCCATGGCCAGTGATGCGGCCACCCTGATCAGTCGTTCGGTGTCCGGGTCTGCGTATGGATCCCAGCCATAGTGTGGGAGTTCCGGAGAGCTCAGGCCGGCCGCCACGAAACTGTCGGTGATGTCGGTCAGGTGTAACAGGTGGGCGGCCGTTTCGGCCCAGTCTTCGTGGGGGTGGGTGGAGGCGTAGCTGGTCAGGAATCGGCTCTTCCAGTCCGGCGGCGGGCCATTCTCATAGTGGTGTTGCAGCGCGGCGCGGTAATCCTCACGCTCATCGCCAAATATGGCACGAAAAGCCGCCAGGAAATCCTCGCGCAGGCTCAGGCGCCACCACAGCATGTGGGAGATTTCGTGGCGCATGTGGCCGACCATGGTGCGGTAAGGTTCCTGCAAGGCTTCGCGCCGGGTGGTTCGGATGACCGGGTCCGCTTCCGCAACACTGATGGTAACGATGCCCTGGACATGTCCCATGAAAACCGGTGTCAGCCCCTCCGCCAACATGTGAAAGATGGGACGGGTACCCGGATCTTCCGGCCGAAACCAGTGCCAGCGCCCCATATTGTCGAGCACCCAACGTTTGGCCGCTTCGGTGTGGGCCCAGTTGGGCATGGCATTGGGAATGTTCGGGTCCGGCGCCAGAACGGTCATGGCACAGGATCGGCAAAACGCTCCCTGTTCCGGTGCGATCCAGTTACAGCCAATCACCTCGCGGTTGGCACAGAAAGGCGGCATGGGCACAAAGGCCCTGGCCTGAGGGTCGTAGGCGACGGGGGTGCCATCTGCGGTGGCCAGGTTGTCGAACCAGAGCGTGCCGGCACCGACGGGGTTGGTAAAAACTCGCATAAGCCACCTTCAAAGAAGTTTGCCCTCCACAGGGCCTGCGGAGGACGGGTTCATTAAGCACGTTATCGCAACAGAAGGGCGGGACAGCGCTGACTAATTGGCCTGCTGGAAAAACCGGTAGCCGTTGCGCCCGCTTTCCTTCGTGGCGTACATGGCCGCATCCGCATTCCCCATCAGGGTGGTGGCGTCATGCCCGTCCTCCGGGTAGACACTGATGCCAATACTCAATGTCGCCTGGACTTCGTGCCCCTCGATCTTGCGCGGTTCAGCAAATCGGGCCAGCAGCTTTTCCGCCACCTGAAGGGCATCTTCCGGCGCTTCGATTTCGCTCAACAGGACAACAAACTCATCGCCACCATGGCGACTGACGGTATCGGTGCTGCGCACACAGCTGCCGATCTCCACTGCAATGTCTTTCAGCAACGCGTCACCGACGCTATGGCCCAGGGAGTCATTGATCTGCTTGAAATTATCCAGATCCATGAACAGCAGTGCGATTTGCTTGCGGTGCCGATGAGCCAGGCCGATGGCCTGGGTGAGCCGCTCCATCATCAGCATTCGATTGGGCAGGCCAGTGAGGTAATCATGTTGGGCGTGGTGGCTCATCTTCCGCAGCGCGGACCGCGACTGGCGAGCGTCGTGGAAAACAATCACCGCCCCGGTCATGGTTCCGTGGCGATTGCGAATGGGGATCGCCGAATCCTCAATGGCGATGCCGGTGCCGTCTCGGCGGATCAGGACACTGCCCAGAGCCAGCTTCACCGCCCGGTCCTCGCTGATGGCCCTGTGCGCGGGACTCTGCACCCTTGCCCCGATGGTATCGTCGAAAATAAAAAATACCTGCTCCACCGGATGCCCCTTCGCCTCTTCGCGCGACCAGCCGGTGAGTTTTTCGGCGGTTTTGTTGAGATAGACCACCAGGCCCTTGGTATCGACTGCCAGAACCGCGTCGCTAATCGTATCAAACGTAATTTGCGCCATATCGTTGAACCTGTCAGCGCCAACAGCCCATAGCGGCGATTCCAGAGGAGACTGAACTCCTTCTGGCGCCCTGACTCCGCAATACTCGCATGCCAGCCCTATATCGTAGCCGGAGGCGATTTGATTGGGCGAGAATGTGGTGAGCATCGGTCTCAACCTGATATGGGGTATAAGAAACAGCCTATGTCGACAGTGTGCTCCGGTCTGTTCGCAAGCACACACAGTCTGTGCCATCAGCTCGGTAACACGCAAACGCCGGTTGCTAGACGATCGGAGCGTTGAGAAGGCGGTCCGTTTCCCGTTTGACCACGGCATAGCATTCGCAACTCAGTTGCTCGAGCCTCGGGCGGTCCACGACTTCGATGTGACCTCGCCGGTATTTGATGACACCCAGTTCCTGCAGCTTTCCAGCCGCTTCCGTCACCCCTTCGCGGCGCACGCCGAGCATATTGGCGATCAGCTCCTGGGTCATGATCAGATGTGTCGTGGGCAGTCGGTCCAGCGAGAGTAAAAGCCAGCGGCACAGCTGCTGGTCGATGGAGTGGTGGCGATTGCAGACCGCGGTCTGAGCCATCTGAGTGATCAACGCCTGGGTGTAGCGCAAAACCAGTGTCATCAGACCGCCGTGGCGATGAAATTCATCAACCAGGCGTTGCCCTGCCAGGCGATAGCCGCTACCCCCGCTCTGGACCACGGCGCGGCTCGATGTGCTTTCCCCGCCCATGAACAATGAGATCCCGACCAGCCCTTCATTCCCCACAACCGAGATTTCCGCCGATGCGCCGCTCTCCATCACATAGAGCAATGAAACAATGCTGTCGGTGGGGAAATAGACATGGCGCATCTTGTGCCCGGCTTCATAGAGCACCTGCCCCAACGGCATGGGGATTTCCTCAAGGTAGGGAAAGAGTCGTTGCTGAACGTCCGCGGGCAATGCGGCGAGGAGACGGTTCTGTGTGGGGTGCGGTGACGGTGACATCGTTGGCGCCTTCCGTGTCTGACCAGACGATGCAGACCAGTGTACGCCTTTTGCGGACAGAATGTACGAAACCGTACATTTTTAAAGAGCGCCTCCCCTCCCGGGGTTGCCAATGCTCGTGCCGTAGCATTCGCAGGCCGCCGCCTCAAGCGCTGTGCGATCGATAATGGCGATCCTGCCATGGCTATAGCGGATGACCCCATCCTCCTGCAGCTTTAGCGCGGCGAGGGTGACCGCTCCCCGCTGGACACCCAGCATCTTGGCGAGGATGCGGTGAGTCAGGGGCAAGGCTGCCGTTGGCGCGCGATCATGGGCCAGCAACAGGCCTCGGGCCAACCGTGGCCCCACATTGTGAAAGCGGATACAACCGACTGTTTGCAGCAGCTCCCCGACAACAACCGAGAAATAACGTTGCAGGATACGGCGTAGTGCCGGATGGCACCTTATGGCCGCCCGCAGCCTTTCGGCCTCCAATCTCAATGCCAGGCACGGGGTTTGAACAATGCCCCGCTGCGGCGAGCGATTGACCTCCAGGATCAGATTCACGCCAAGCATACCCTCGCGTCCGATACCCTGTGTTTCGAAAGAGGGGTGGCCGGCCACGGTGGTCAGGAGGGTGATGTTGCCGGTAATCGGAAAGTAGGCGTGCTCGAAGGGTTCGTCGACGTCACACAGTACCGTACCAGCGGCCAGTTCAACGCATTCACAGTGCGCCAGCATCGCCTTGCGGGGTCCGGGCGGCAGGCTGTCGATCAAGCGATTCCCGTTCTGCGGCCCATCGACGGGCTCCGTTTTTCCTCTTGCGGCCATGGCGCTCTCCCGGGACAGGTACCCACCAGACCATACACCAAGGGGGCATGGCCCGAACGGTGTCACTGTGTTCGAAAAGCCGGCGTGTTTCTGTGCGATAACCCACCGAGCCCGTTCGACCAGGGTTAGCCTCATTCCCCAGCAGCCCCCCGCGTCGCTGGCCCGGGCCTGGCAGTAGCAGCCGTCCTGTTTAGCGCTTGTGCGGCGGCACCTCTGCCCCCCACCAGTGCGCTGACAGCGGCGCGGGATGCCATCGCCACGGCAGAACAGGCCGGCGCACGGCAGCATGCGGGCGCCGAACTGGATGAAGCACAACAGAAGCTGTTGAAGGCGGAAAGCTCCGTCAGCAAAGAGCGGATGGCGGACGCCGAGCGTCTCGCCCGGGAGGCGGCTATCGTGGCCGAACTTGCCGCGGCGCGAACGGAATCCGCGAAGGCGATCGCTATCAACCGGGAAATGGGCCGCGGCGCCGATGCCCTGACCGAAGAAATGCGGCGCACGGGAGAACAGCAATGAACCTTTCCACGAATCAAAACGTCAAGCGTAGCGTCGTGTTGGCCGGGCTGTTGTGCTCGTCGCTGGTGGTCGCGTCCTGTGCCCTGGCACCAACCGCCCCCCTGGGTGCGGAAAACGTGCGTGGCAAATTGACCGCGCTGCAGGAAGACCCCAATCTGGCCGATCGGGCGCGGATGGAGGTCAGGGCGGCGGAAGTGGCGGTGCGCATTGCCGAGCAGCCATTGTCCGAAGACGAGGCCGCATTGGGTCAGCATCGGGTCTACATGGCGGATCGGGCAGTCGCCATTGCCGAGGCCAAGGCAACCACGCGATACACCGAGAGTCAACGCGCCAGACTGGGTGAGGAGCGCGATGCGGCGCGGCTGAAAGCCCGTACGGCGGAAGTGGGCAGGGCCCGGGAGGATGCCTCCAAGGCACGCGGTGCGGCTGATGCGGCGCAACGCTCACAGGCCGAAGCGGCCGCTGTGGCCATGCAGCAGGAAGCGGAGTATCAGCGCCGGATCGCGGCCCTGCAGGCGGAAGTGACCGACCGTGGCGTGGTCCTGACACTGGGGGATGTGCTCTTTGCCACTGGAAGCTCGGAGCTTCAGGGTGGCGCCAGCAGCAATCTCAACAGACTGGTGGATTTCCTCAACCAGTACCCGGACCGCAAAGCGCAGATTGAAGGGCACACCGACAATGTCGGGGCCGCTGACTACAACCAGCGCCTGTCGCAGCATCGCGCCGATGCCGTTCGATCCTATCTGACGCAACGGGGTATTGCTTCGCAGCGGCTGTCCACGGTAGGTATCGGCATGGATCGGCCGGTCGCAAACAATGACACCCCTACCGGGCGTCAGCAGAACCGTCGGGTCGAGATCATCGTCGAGAACCCATCGTAATCGAGGTCGACCGTGCGGATTCGCTGGCGACCGTCACCCGCCCCCATACAGCATGCCTGTGTGGGGGCTTTACTTGTTCTGTGCAAAAAACCGGCCTGACACTGGTGTTTGAGTTACGGCCGAAGCCGAGCAATCGCTATGCCGGATAGCCTCCTTCACCGCAGGGATCAGGGGCCCCGCGACACTGAGGGTCCGGATGCCACACTGCAGCATACGGGCCACCTGCTCCGGGCGACCCGCCAGTTCACCGCACAGCGATAGCGGCATCTCGGGCACATCGTCATGGGTGATTTGCATCAGCCTGAAGATAACCGCGTCAGTGTCGTCAAAATAGGGTTCTACGGCGGCGTTTTCACGATCGGCGGCAAACGCATACTGGGTGAGGTCATTGGTCCCAAAACTCAGGAAGTCCACGTCAGCGGCAAACTGCCGTGCCGACAGTGCCGCCGCCGGGGTCTCGATCATAGCGCCCAGCGGCGGTGGAGTGGCGATGTTCTGCGTGCGACAAAGCGCCAGCAGCTGATCTTTGACCACCGTCACATCATCCGCCAGGGTCACCATGGGGATCAGAATCCGCACATCAAATTCCCGGCTCAACGCCAGGATGGCCCTGAGCTGGGTTTTCAACAGCCCGCTGTACTCTTTCAATACGCGCACGCCGCGGCACCCCAGGGCCGGATTGGATTCGGTGGCGAATTCGATAAAAGGCAGGGTTTTGTCGGCGCCCACATCCAGCAAACGCACCACCACGGGGCAGCCTTTGGCCTTCGAAAGGGTGTGCCGCATATCCGCCAGCAGCGCCTTGGCGCTGGGGGGGGCCAGGCGGCCGAGGTAGGCCTGTTCCAGCCGATAAAGGCCGACACCCTCCGCCCCGTGGCGCATGGCGTTTTCGGTGTCGTGGCTGAAGCCGACATTGGCCAGCACGGCGATGGGTACACCATCACGGGTGATTGCCGGTTCCAGCGCATGGGCCTGCGCCCGCCGAGCGCTTTTGGCGAGGGACCGGACCTTCTTCTGGAATTGGCCGATCCGGCGCTGGTTCGGATGTAGGGTCACCGTGCCGGTGCTCCCGTCGACCAGCGCAAGCGCCCCCTCCCGATGGGTATCCGCCAGCCCGGACAGGCGCGAAATACAGGGCAGCCCCATTTCACGGGCAAACAGGGCGACATGCGATCCGGCACTGCCGTATTCAAGCAGGACCGCAGCCACGGAGCGTTCAGCCAGAAACACCGTGTCCGAAGGAAGCAGCCGCGACGTGGCCAACACGCAGCCCGGAGGGATCTGGTTGAGGGGATTGGCTGCAATACCGGCCAGGGCATTGTATAGACGCACTGAAACGTCCCGGAGATCGTCACTTTTGTCCCGGGCTATCTGTGACTCCATCAGGAGAAAACGTTTTTCCCAGCGCCGGAACACATGCTGAACGGCGGTGGCGGCATCCACGAGATTCTCAGTCATTTCCCGGCGCAATTCTTCCCGCAGGGCGGGGTCGTTGAGAATCAGTCGGTGAGCCCCGAAAACCTCTGCCAGCCTGGAATCCACCTCTTCCGCCACCCTTAGCACCAGGGCCGCCAGATCATCCGACACGCTTGCGGTGGCGGCATCCAGCCGGGAGAACTCCCTGTCTACGTCATGCCGGGTAATCGTTTCAGGGGGGATATCAGTGAGGTCTAAAAAACTATGATGGACATGGACAACGCCCTGGGCCATGCCCGGTGAGATCGTCTTGCCATTGAGGATTTCAGTTTCCGAACCGCGCTCGGAATCCGGTTGCGTGTCGAACATAAAGCCTCCCCATGATCGCGGCTCGAGTGAGTCACCGCCCGGGGGGACTTGAGCGCCTCAAATGTCGCTGACCATGGTCCAGTCTACCATGTTGTCCGGTGAAATAACCGGGCGACTCAAGTCAGAGGAAAAGCCTTTGTTCGGGGTGATTTGTTGCTTCGCAAAAAGGCTCGACGTCTTTGCGTTATTGAGGCATTTTTAGAAAAGGAGAGGCAGTTGATCCCGTGATTGGATGACAGAGCATCGAAAGGAGCGAGCGATGCCCAATCAGCAGGCTGTTACCGGCCAACCAGAGTCCGTTAAAGGATCAATGCCCTTGCCGGAGCACAGCGAAGGCCTTCGGGTCGGGCGGGACTTGCTGGCCGCCACTCTGCCGTTCGCCCAGGAATTCCGCTGGCGAAGCTGGTGGTACGTCATCTCAACCTTCACATTGCTCATTCTGGCCTTGACCGCGGCCGGTGTGGCCCCCTGGTGGCCAGTGCGGCTGGCCTTTTCCGTTCTGGGCGGTTTGCTGATCGTCCGCAGCTTCATCACCTTTCACGACTATATGCATGGGGCGATCCTGAAGGATTCCCGCCCGGCCTGGTTGCTCTTTCATTTCTATGGCCTGCTGACGCTCACCCCCGCGCGCTCCTGGAAAAAGAGTCACAATTACCATCACGGTCACGTGGGTAAAGTCAGCGCAGCCAGCGTCGGGGCCTTTCCCGTGATCACCACCGAGATGTGGCGGGACGCCTCCAGGCTGGAGCGTTTCCAGTACCGGGCCAAGCGCCACCCCCTGCTGGTTCTGGGCGGCTATATCACCGTGTTCGCGATCAGCATCTGCATCTTGCCGCTGGTGCGAAAGCCTTCCGAGCACCTGGATTCGGCGCTCGCCTTGGTCGTTCATTTCAGCTTGATCGCAGCGTTGTGGGTTTTTGCCGGCGCCGCGACGGCGTTCTATGTGGTGATTCTCCCGATGACCATCGCCGGCGCGCTCGGTTCCTACCTGTTCTTTGCCCAGCACAGCTTCAAGCGCATGCATATCGTGACGCCCGAGGCCTGGACCTTTTACCGGGCGGCGCTGGAATCCTCCAGCTACATGAAGCTCAATAGGGCGATGCAGTGGTTCTCCGGTAACATCGGTTATCACCACATTCACCACCTCAATGTGCGCATCCCGTTCTACCGCCTTCCCGAAGCGATGGCCGCCATTCCCGAACTCCAGGCGCCGGTCACGACCTCGCTGGCGCCCCGAGATATCGTCGACTGTTTCCGCGCCAGTCTGTGGAGTGAATCCCGGCAGCGAATGGTCTCCTATCGGGAAGCGCGGAGCAGTCGACCATAGTCCCCAAGTGGACCCCCAAAGCCTCACCCAATGCGCTCTTTGGTACGGGCGGTAAAAACAGCCGCCCGTCACCCCGCCCATCTATGTACGTCATCGCACAGACCGGCCTTGCGGGGCACGCTAACGTACAGCTGTAACCAAAAGGGCAGGAATTCAGGACCCTGCTCTTACGCAAGAATGGAGTTATATCATGAAGATTCAAAACTATCTGGTTTGCGCCTGCCTAGCGCTCACCCCGATGACCGCCCTGGCCCAGCCGAAAGCCGGCGACGGCCTTTTCACAATCTCCGGCGCAGGTTCCAGTGACAAGGACTTTGACAGCGGTTCCCTTGGGCTGAGCTTTGACCTGGGCAAGTTCATGTCGCAGGAAGTGGCGTTTGGTATTCGCCAGAGCGTGAACTTTGCCGATAGTGGCGACGACTCCAGCTGGAATGGCGCGACCCGCGGCTTCGCCGACTACCACTTTGACCTGGATGCTTTACGGCCCTTTGTGGGCGCGAGCCTGGGTGGTATTTACGGCGATGATGTCGACGAGACGTTCTTTGCCGGTCCGGAGCTGGGCGCCAAGTATTACGTGAAGCCGGAAACCTATATCACGCTGCAGGGCGAATATCAGTTCTTCTTCGACAGTGCCAGCGATGCGGACGACAATTTCGACGATGGCGCATTTGTCTATAGCGTCGGTATCGGCTTCAACTTCTAAGCCAGACTCGGCAGACGGGCTCCCAAATAGTGGCGGCCAGTCTGCCTTGCTCCATCTCGGTATCCCGACAAACTCCTGACCGGCTCGCAATGTGATTTTCGGGGCCGCAGACCTCGGCTCACACGCTATGGGAGGCTGGCTACATGATCTTCAGATTTATTTTTTAGATGAATTCCAATTTGATTCGATGCGGGCAACCTGGGGCCAAAAGAGCGGCATTTTTGTTTCCACGCGCTCGCTTTCTGACGCCGGTTACTGTAGCGCTGGTGCCTCGCTAAGCCCCTTCATTTTGCTTGGCAAAAAGGTCCGCTTTGAAAACAGAGCGGCCAACCTATGGCAGACAATCTGCGGCCAGGTCATCACGATCATTTTTTGATTTTGTTTGCCAGGATGCTGATATTGTGGGGATTTCTAGGAGGAAAAACTAGGTTTAAATTTTTATCATAGTTTGGCCAAAGCGGACAAACTATGGTCCAAAGAACACACGCTACGAGGAAGAGAGAAGGGGTGGTGGGCCCAGCTGGACTCGAACCAGCGACCAATGGATTATGAGTCCACTGCTCTAACCAACTGAGCTATAGGCCCACAGAAGATTTGGGATCCAGCGGCCAATCCGACAGGCTGCTGAACGTCCAACGTCCAACGTCCAACGTCCAACGTCCAACGTCCAACGTCCAACGTCCAACGTCCAACGCTAGAGCCCAAAACCAAAGCGGGCGCCATTATACCCACAGAGGGAGGCGCCCGCCAGGTGTTTGGCCGGTGGTGCTTACTGCTCGTCGAGGAACCCGCGCAGGTGATCGGAGCGGCTCGGGTGGCGCAGTTTGCGCAGGGCCTTGGCTTCGATCTGACGGATCCGCTCCCGGGTCACGTCGAACTGCTTGCCGACTTCTTCCAGGGTGTGGTCCGTGTTCATCTCGATACCGAAGCGCATCCGCAGCACCTTCGCCTCGCGGCCGGTGAGGCCGGCCAGGACGTTCTTGGTGGCTTCGCGCAGGCCTTCGGCGGTGGCGGTTTCCACCGGGGAGAGGGCCAGGATGTCCTCGATGAAATCTCCCAGGTGCGAGTCTTCGTCGTCGCCGATGGGGGTTTCCATGGAGATCGGCTCCTTGGCGATCTTCAGGACCTTGCGGACCTTGTCTTCCGGCAGGTCCATGCGCTCGCCCAGCTCTTCCGGGGTCGGCTCGCGCCCCATTTCCTGCAGCATCTGGCGGGAAATGCGGTTGAGCTTGTTGATGGTCTCGATCATGTGCACCGGGATCCGGATGGTGCGAGCCTGGTCCGCGATGGAGCGGGTGATGGCCTGCCGGATCCACCAGGTGGCGTAGGTGGAGAACTTGTAGCCACGACGGTATTCGAACTTGTCCACCGCCTTCATCAGGCCGATGTTGCCCTCCTGAATCAGGTCCAGGAACTGCAGCCCGCGGTTGGTGTACTTCTTGGCGATGGAGATCACCAGACGCAGGTTGGCTTCCACCATCTCTTTCTTGGCCCGACGCGCCTTGGCCTCGCCGATGGAAACGCGGCGGTTGATCTCCTTGAGTTCCGGCACCTTGAGGTTGATCTGCTCTTCGATCAGGGCGATGCGCTTTTGCAGGCGCACGATGTCGTCAGCATGCTCGGCGATGCAGCTGGCATAGGCGGCCTTGCTCTTGGCAACCTGCTTGGTCCAGTCCAGATCGTTCTCGTTGCCCGGGAACTGCTTGATGAAATCCTTGCGCGGCATGCGGCATTCGCGCACGCAGATGTTCATGATGGAGCGCTCGTGCTGGCGGATCTGCTCGTTGGTGGAGCGGATCAGTTTGACCAGTTCCTCGAAATGACGGTTGGCCAGCTTGAACGGTGCGAACACCTCGCCCAGCTCGTCCAGCGCCTGTTGCGCTTCCTTGCTGTTGCGGCCGTGCTGGTCAATGGCGCCCATGGAAACGGCCAGCTTTTCACGCAGCAACTCGAACCGCAGGCGGGTCTCTTCGGGATCCGGGCCGCTCTCGTTTTCGTCGCTATCGTCCTCGTCATCCTCGGAGTCGGAGGCTTTTTCTTCGCTGGTCTCGCTCTTGTTCTCGGCGGATTCGCTGAGCGGTTCAACGCCTTCCGGGTCGAGGAAACCGGTAACGATATCGGAGATACGGCCTTCGTTCTCGATCACGGTGTCGTATCCGTTGATCACGGTGGCCACTGCGCCGGGATAATGGGCCAGGGCGGCCATGACGTCACGGATGCCTTCTTCGATCCGCTTGGCAATCTGGATTTCGCCCTCACGGGTCAACAGTTCCACCGTGCCCATTTCACGCATATACATGCGTACCGGATCGGTGGTGCGGCCGGCGTCGGTTTCCACCGCGGCCAGGGCCGCAGCGGCCTCGGCGGCAGCGGCTTCGTCCGCCGCGGAATCGCCGTCGGTCATCAACAGGGTATCTTCATCCGGTGCTTCTTCGGTAACCTGGATACCCATGTCGTTGATCATGCGGATGATATCTTCAACCTGATCGGGATCGGCGATATCTTCCGGCAGATGATCGTTGACTTCGGCGTAGGTCAAAAAACCTTGCTCTTTACCGCGAGCGATGAGATCTTTTAACCGGGACTTCTGAGAGTTGCCTGACATAGTCACCCTATGGACTCGGTAGTGAAAAGCTGGAAAGGTAAACGAGTATTATAGCCTGCTGTACATCTTGTCGCCACCGGATGGTTAGGTGGAGGCGATGCAGGGCAATTGCAACCCCTGCTTTAAAATCTTGTGGTTAAGACCACTGGATTGGCGGAAAGATCCCTTGAATTTCAAGCTTCGGCGAGCCTACTGATCGTCGGCGGGCTGCTGGCTCTCCATGGGCGCGCGTATCTGCTGGATACGCTGGCGTTTCTGGCGCAGCTGGTCCACCACCTCCTCGGCGGAGGTCACGGTGCCTTCCTCCCCCAGCCACAATTCCTGGTTATCAAAAAGCTTGTAAAACTTGCTGCGCTCACCCGGTGAGGTTGCCAGGCGCAGAAAGACGTCGTCCCGCCGTTTCAGACCGTTCTCCGCAATCCAGCTGGCAAAGGCCGTGCTGGCGGGGAACTGGGCTTCCTGCTCCAAAAGATTCAGCCAGTCCGAGGCCAGGTAGGGCCGATAGAGCAGCGCTGCACAGACGGTCTTGTCACCACCCTGGGGTGAGGGGAGCGCGGTGTCGTGCATGACCTCTGCACCTTTCTTGCCGAACCCCGGCCGCTTGTTACGTCCACCCTGGAAAGGCCCCCGCTGGAGACGCCAGAGCTGATAGTCCAGCGCCTTCTTGAGGGTGGACTCCGGCATCTTCTGCAGCAGCGGTTTGATGCGGGCACTCAGTTCGCCGCGGTCTTCCGGCAGTTCCAGATCCAGGCCTTCGCTCTTGCGGTTGAAGAGGAAGCTGGACAGCGGAACAGCCTGATCGATGCGCTGCTGGAAAGCGGCCTGGCCTTCCTTGCGCACCAGGGAATCAGGGTCCTCGCCCTCGGGCAGCATCAGGAATTGCAGATGGATGCCGTCCACGGCCAGTTCCAGGGCGTTTTCCATCGCCTTGTCTGCGGCCCGGTAGCCGGCGGCGTCGCCGTCAAAGCAGAACACCAGATGGCGGGCGTGGCGCAGCAGGGCGCTGATGCTGTCGGTGTTGGTGGCGGTCCCCATGCAGGCGACGGCATAGCCAATGCCGTTCTGGGCCAGGGCAATGACGTCCATGTAGCCTTCCACCACCAGCAGCTTGTCGAGCTGACGCAGACGCTGCATGGCTTCATACAGGCCATAGATCGTGCGGCTCTTGTGGAAGACATCCGATTCCGGCGAGTTGATGTACTTGGCCTTGTCGTCCCCCAGGGTGCGCCCGCCAAAGGCCACGGTTCGCCCGCGGGTGTTGCGGATGGGGAACATCACCCGGTTGCGGAACAGGTCCCGGGGCCGGCCGTAGCGGTCGGAGACGGTCCGGGTTTCGATCAGGGCCTTGAGGGTGGGGCGGTCGACCGCCTGGGCGAGGGCGTCCCCCTGTGGCGGCGCGAAACCCAGCTGGTATTCCTGTTGGATGTCTGGTGTCAGCCCGCGGTTCTTCAAGTAATCCCGGGCATAGGCTGCGGCGGGATGCTCCTGCAGTGATCGCTGGTAAAAGCGGTTGGCGGTATCCAGGGCGTCACTCAGGGTGCGGGCCTGCTGGATCTCTTCCCGCGCCTGCTTGTCGTAGGGCACCTCCATGCCCAGCTGCCCGGCCAGCACTTCCACCGCCTCGGTGAAAGCCAGATGGTCGAACTCGCGCACAAAGCTGATGGCATCGCCGTTGGCGCCGCAGCCGAAGCAGTGATAGAAGCCTTTGTCCGGCCGCACATGGAAGGAGGGCGTGCGCTCGTCGTGGAAGGGGCAGCAGGCCCAGAAGCTGCCGCCCTTCTTCTTGAGTTCGATGCGCCGGCGAACCACCTCCACCAGGTCGGTCCGCTCCAGCAGATTGTCGATAAAGCTTTGCGGAATCAATCCGCTCATGGAGGCTGCCTGCTTAGGGTGGTTGGAGCACAAATTGCTACGGAACGCCCCTTCAAGGCGTTCCGGACAAAGAACAGTTTAGCTCAGTGCGGCGCGGACTTTCTTGCTGACGGCGCCCATATCGGCGCGACCCTGCAATTGCGGTTTGAGCAGGCCCATGACCTTGCCCATGTCCTGCATGCCGTTGGCGTCGGACTTGCTGATGGCATCGCGGACGAGGCCGTCGATTTCGTCTTCGGTCAGGGCCGCCGGCAGGAATTCCTCAATGATGACCATCTCGGCCTTCTCGCGGTCCGCCAGATCGTCGCGGCCGGCGTCTTCGTACTGAGCGGTGGCATCGCGGCGCTGCTTGAGCATCTTGTCCAGCACGGCCAGCACTTCGCTGTCGTCCAATTCGCGGCGCTCGTCGATTTCGATCTGTTTAATGGCGGCCTGCATCATGCGGATGGTACCGAGGCGGTCCTTGTCCTTGTTCCGCATGGCCGTTTTCATGGCGTCGGTGATGCTTGCTTTCAGAGTCTGTTCAGCCATTTCCGTAGCCCTCAGTGCGTATCGAATCGGGTGTTCGAGTGTACTGTCTCACCGCTGGCGGCGCCATCCGCGAGACTCCTTACGGGCGGATAATCGGCACGATGGGTGAAACTGACCACTCGCCACAAACAATAACGCCCACCAAAGGGTGGGCGTCAAATAGCATCGACCCGTCATTCTCCACCAGGTGGAGGACGGGTTTTCAGCGCTGTACCGACTTAGTACAGACGCTCGAAGCGCTTCTGTTCGCGTTGGAGCTTCTTGAGATGGCGCTTGACGGCTGCCGCAGCTTTACGCTTGCGGACTGCAGTCGGCTTCTCATAGCTTTCGCGACGACGCACTTCTGAAAGGATGCCCGCCTTTTCACACGAACGCTTGAAGCGACGCAGAGCTACGTCAAACGGCTCATTCTCTCTCACTTTTACAGAAGGCATTCGAAAATCACCACCTTAACGTTGGGTTTGCTTTTTAAAACGAATCGATTGTTTAAAACCTGTACGATTCTATAGGGTCGCGAATTGTAGTCGTAATTTGCGTTCTTTGTAAAGCCCTGCCTGGGGGACTTCTTCAGGGGTTCCTTGTTAGAATGCGCGCAATTTCACGATTGATACGAGTGGGTAGCGAATGCGGGTATTGGGAATTGAAACCTCCTGCGATGAAACCGGTGTGGCCGTCTTTGACGCCCAACAGGGGCTGCTGGCTCACGCCCTCTACAGCCAGGTGGGCATGCACGCCGATTACGGCGGCGTGGTCCCCGAACTGGCGTCCCGGGATCATGTGCGCAAGCTGTTACCGCTGATCGAGCAGACCCTGGACGAAGGCGGCCTGCGCCTGGAGGATCTGGACGCCATCACCTACACCGCCGGACCGGGCCTGATCGGGGCGCTGATGGTGGGCGGCTCGGTGGCTCACGCCCTCGCGCTGTCGCTGGATGTGCCGGTGCTGGGCATTCATCACATGGAAGGCCACTTGCTGGCGCCAATGCTGGAACCGGAGCCGCCCGAGTTTCCGTTTGTCGCGCTGCTGGTATCCGGTGGTCATACCCAGTTGGTGGATGTGCGCGGGATCGGTGATTACGCGCTGCTGGGGGAATCGGTGGACGACGCGGCCGGGGAAGCCTTCGACAAGACCGCCAAGATGCTCGGGCTGGACTACCCCGGCGGCCCGCAGGTCAGCGCTCTGGCCGAGAAGGGCCGGGACGACCGCTACCGTTTCCCGCGGCCGATGACGGACCGGCCCGGCCTGGATTTCAGCTTCAGTGGCCTGAAGACCTTCACCCTCAATACCGTCGAAGCGGCGAAAAAGGCCGGTGACTATGACGACCAGGTGCGGGCCGATATTGCCCGGGCCTTTGAAGTGGCAGTCGCCGATACCCTGGCGATCAAGTGCCGTCGCGCCCTGCGGGAAACCGGTCGCAACCGGCTGGTGATCGCCGGCGGGGTGAGCGCCAACAAGACGCTGCGGGCCCGGCTGAACCATACCGCCAAGAAGGAACGGGCCCGGGTGTTCTATGCCCGCCCGGAATTCTGTACCGACAACGGCGCCATGATTGCCTACGCCGGCTGCCAGCGCTTGCTGGCCGGGCAGCGGGACGGGGACCGGATTCTGGCCGTGCCGCGCTGGCCCCTGGATAGCCTGCCTTCGCTGCAAGCGGCCTGTGACAACGGCTTGTATTCCGGACGCTGAAACGGCACGCGGTCAGAGCCGTTTTTCCTCGCCGCGCCACAAGCGCAGAATGTTGTCACGGTGGCGAATCAGCATGGCGAGGCTGAGTAACAGAAAGAGGGCAAGATCCTCGGGATTGAGCCAGTAGCTGACCACCGGCGCGATCAGGGCAGCGGTGATGGAGGCCACCGCGGAGATGCGGGTGATGCCGGCCAGGGTGACCCAGACTGTCGCCAACAGGGCGGTGGTCGCCGGCGCCAGCGCCAGGCCCACGCCCAAAGCCGTGGCCACCCCCTTGCCGCCATGGAAATGGTGGAAAACCGGGAACATGTGGCCGATTACCGCCGCGATGCCGATCAGGGCCTGGACCCAGGGGGCGACGCCCCAGGCACCGGCGAGGGCGACAGGCAGCGCCCCCTTGGCCGCATCACCGGCCAGGGTCAGGCCCGCCGGCAGCCAGCCGCCGAGCCGATAGACATTGGTGGCGCCGGGATTCCGGGAGCCGCTGGTCAGCGGCGAAGGCAGCTGCAGCGCCTGGCAGATGCGCGGGGCAAACAGCACCGAGCCGCACAGGTAGCCCAGCAGGCAAAGAATGGACAGATTGAAAAGCGTCATAGTCTGGACCGGCCCTGGCTCTGGCGCTGGAAAATGAGGCAAGCATTGCGAGGTTATGCCGGAGGCCGACGCATTGCAACGGGAGACGACCTTGGACAAGGTGACCATCAACAGCCTGGCCGTGGAAGCCGTGATCGGCGTGTACGACTGGGAACGTGACGTACGCCAGCGCCTGCTGGTGGATCTGGAGCTGGGGTGGGACAACCGCCAGCCGGGCGCCTCGGACCGGGTGGAGGATGCCCTGGACTACACCGAAGTGGCCGCCGAGGTGACGCGGGTGCTGGTGGAAGGCCGTTTCCAGCTACTGGAGGCGGCGGTGGAAGCGCTTTGTCTGGCGCTGCAATCCCGCTTCGGGGTGCCCTGGTTGAGGGTGCATCTGCGCAAGCCGGGGGCGCTGCCGGGCGCGGATCATGTCGGTGTGTGCATTGAGCGGGGGGAGGGGTGAGCCATCTCTTTCTGGGTATAGGCAGCAACACCTCTCCCGAGCACTACGTGCGTCAGGCGCTGGATGCCCTGCAAGCACGGCTCGGGGCGCTGGAGATTTCCTCGGTGTATGAAAGTGAAGCGGTTGGCTTTGACGGCACCAATTTTCTCAATCTGGTGGTGGCCGCCGATTGCAACCTGCCCCTGGACGAACTCTCCCGCTGGCTCAAACAGCTGGAAGCCGACAACGGCCGTCGGCGCGACACGCCCAAGTTCAGCCCACGCACCCTGGATGTGGACATCCTCGCCTACGGTGATCTGACCGGCATGATCCATGGCATCGAGCTGCCCCGGGCGGAAATTCTTACCAATGCCTTTGTGCTACAGCCACTGGCGGAAATCGCTCCTGAGGTGGAACACCCCGTTCTTGGCCGGCCCTATGGCGAGCTGTGGGGTGAGTATCGGAGCGAGCAGAAGTTATGGCCGGTACCGTTTGTTTGGCGGGGGAGGAAAATCTCGCCGCGTGGGCAAGGAGGCTGTTGACCGTTTTCCCGCTCGATTTCACCCACGTCATTCCCGCGAAGGCGGGAATCCAGAGTATGCAACGATCAAGGCCAGATGCTTGCCGCCCTGGATCCCCGCCTTCGCGGGGATGACGGCAGATGGGGCTCCCCGGGATGCTGTAGGACGAGCGCCCCCTAATGACTATGCCGTGCCTTGAATAATTCCACCAGCCCGGCCGTTGAACTGTCCATCTCGCTCCCATCCTCCTTCTTGCCGAGCAACCGCGGCAGAATATCCTTGCCCAGCTGCTTGCCGAGCTCCACGCCCCACTGATCGAAGGAATCGATATTCCAGATCGCCCCCTGCACGTACACCTTGTGCTCGTACAGGGCGATCAGCGCACCGATGGTCCGGGGCGTGGCCTTTTCGAAGACCAGGGTGTTGCTCGGCTTGTTGCCCGGGATGGTCTTGTGCGGTGCCAGTGCCTGGGCCTCCGCATCGCTCAGACCCTGGTCCCTGAGTTCCTGGAAGGCTTCGTCACGGGTCTTGCCCCGCATTAGCGCCTGGGTCTGGCTCAGGCAGTTGGCGAAGAGGATGGCGTGATGGTTGGCCACCGGGTTGTGGGTCTTCAACGGAATGATGAAATCCGCCGGTGATAGCCGGGTGCCCTGGTGCAGGAGCTGGTGATAGGCGTGCTGGCCGTTGGCGCCGGCGCCACCCCAGATGATGGGGCCGGTGTCGTAGTCCACTTCGGTGCCGTGGCGGGTCACTGACTTGCCGTTGCTCTCCATGTCCAGTTGTTGCAGGTGCGCGGGCAGGCCGCGCAGGTAATGGTCGTAGGGCAGGATGGCATGGGAGTCGGCGTCGAAGAAGTTGCCGTACCAGATGCCGAGCAGGCCCATGATCACCGGCATGTTCTCTTCCAGCGGTGTGTTGCGGAAATGCTGGTCCATGGCATAGGCGCCGGAGAGCAGGGCGCGGAAGTTCTCGATGCCGATGGTCAATGCCGTGGGTAGGCCGATGGCGGACCACAGGGAATAGCGTCCGCCCACCCAGTCCCACATGGGGAAGATGTTTTCCCGGGCGATGCCGAAGCGTTCGGCTTCTTCGGCGTTGGCCGTCACGGCCACGAAGTGCTTGGCAATGGTTTCCTCGGTGCCGCCGTTATGCAGGAACCACTCCCGGGCCACCAGGGTGTTTTCCAGTGTCTCCTGGGTCTTGAAGGATTTCGACTGGATCAGGAACAGGGTGGTTTCCGGGTCGATGTGGCGCAGCACTTCGGTGATGTGGGAACCATCGATGTTGGCCACGTAATGACAGTTCAGCTGGCCGTGCCAGTAGGGCTTGAGGGAAGCGGACACCAGCTTGGGCCCCAGGAAGGAACCGCCGATACCGATACTGACAATGTGCTTGAACGGTTTGTTGGAGAACCCCCGCCACTGGGTGCTACGGATGCGCCAGACGAATTCTTCCATGCGATCGAGGGTGTCCAGCACCAGCGGCATGATGTCCTCGCCGTCCACCTGGATCGGTTCCTCGCTGAGGTTGCGCAGCGCCACGTGAAGGGCCGGGCGTTTTTCCGTGTTGTTGATGGCCGCGCCCCGAAACATGGCTTCGATCTGTTCCGGCAGGGCACAGCTGCGCGCCAGACTGAACAGCTTGTCCAGGGTCGCCTGGGTGATGCGGTTCTTGGAGTAGTCCAGCATGAGGCCCGCAGCACTCGCGCAATAGCGCTCGAAGCGATCCGGGTCCTCGGCAAACAGGTCGCGCATGTGAACGTCGCGCATCTGCTCGGCATGTTCGAGCAGGGCCTGCCACTCGGGGCGTTGGGTCAGCGAGGTGTCGGGCTTGTTCATGTCGTTCCTTCGAGCTAGAGATCGACTGTGACGTTGTCGATCAGGCGGGTGGTGCCGAGTTTGGCGGCCGCCAGGATGGCAATGTGGGGGTCATCCGCGGCCGCCGGGCGCAAGGTGTCGCGGTGCACGATGTTGAAATAGTCCGGTTCGAAACCCTGGGCCTTGAGTGTTTCGTTGGCGTCCTGCTGCAGCTGTCCGAAATTCCGGTTGCCGGCCTTGATGGCGTCGGCAGTCTGGCTCAGGCAGCGGTAGAGCGCCGGCGCCCGGGCGCGTTCGTCTTCGCTCAGATAGCCGTTGCGGGAGCTCATCGCGAGGCCGTCTTTTTCCCGCACGGTAGCGGCGCCAACGATCTTCACCGGCATGAACAGGTCCCGCACCATCTTGCGGATGACCGCCAGTTGCTGGAAATCCTTCTGACCGAAGATGGCGCTGTCCGGCTGCACCATGTTGAACAGCATGGTGACCACGGTAGCCACGCCGGTGAAGTGGCCGGGGCGGCTGGCGCCGCAGTGCAGTTCGGTGATGTCCGGCACGCTGACCTGGGTCTGGTGACCCATGCCTTCCGGATAGACTTCCGAGACCGGGGGCGCAAAGACCAGATCACAGCCGGCTTCGGAGAGCTTTTCCTGATCCTCCTGCAGGGTGCGCGGGTAGGCGTCCAGATCCTCGTTAGGGCCAAACTGCATGGGATTGACGAAGATGCTGGCCACCACGAAGTCGCCCTGCACACAGGCTTCCTTCACCAGGCTCAGGTGACCTTCGTGCAGGTTGCCCATGGTGGGGACCAGGGCGATGCGGACGCCCTTCTCGCGCTGGCGGTGAATGATGGCGCGTAGTTCGCTGACGGTATGGACGGTTCTCATGAGGAGAAGCAATGCTCCGGTTCGGGGAATCGTTTTTCGCGCACGGCGGCCACATAGGCTTCGATGGCGCCCTGCACCGAGTCGGCCTCGGCCATGAAATTCTTGACGAAGCGCGGACGGCGGCCCGGGGTGACGCCGAGCATGTCGTGCAGCACCAGGACCTGACCGTCGGTATTGGGGCCGGCACCGATGCCGATTACCGGCGCCTCCACCGCTTCGGTGATGCGCGCGCCAAGTTCGCTGGGCACGCACTCCAGCAGGATGATATCAGCCCCGGCTTCCACCAGCATGCGGGCATGGCGCACCATCTGGTCCGCGGCGCGCTCTTCCTTGCCCTGGACCTTGTAGCCGCCGAACTTGTTGACGAACTGTGGGGTCAGGCCCAGGTGCGCGCACACCGGAACGCCGCGTTCGCTCAGGCAGCGGATGGTGGGTTCCATCCAGTCGGTGCCTTCCAGTTTGACCATGTGGGCACCGGCCCGCATGAGTTGGGCGGCATTCTCCATGGCCTGTTCCGGGGTGCCGTAACTGAGAAAGGGCATGTCCGCCATCAGCAGGGCACCGCGATTGCCCTGGGCCACGCAGCGGACGTGGTAGGCCATGTCGTCCATGGTCACCGGCAGGGTGCTGGTTTGCCCCTGCAATACCATGCCCAGCGAATCGCCGACCAGCATGACGTCGGTACCGGCTTCGCTGACCACCTGCGCAAACGTGGCATCGTAGGCCGTGAGAACGCTGAACTTCTCGCCCTGGGCCTTGCGATCCCGCAGGGTGTTGATGGTAACCGCCATATCACGTGTCCTCTTTCAGCCGGGTGGGATGCAGTACACGCTCGCGGCGTCCACTGCACAACGGATTCTGTGCGTCGACTGGGCTTTGGGGAATGTGCCGAACCGATCCTGCAGGCAACAGCTTGGAAGACCAGCGTAAAGCTGCAGGGGTCGTCGTTCCCACAAGAAAGTTCCCTAAGGTTAATCGTGCCGCCGGTTCAAGACAACCGCTGCGCGGGCACCGGCCGCAGGCGGTGGTCGGGGCATTGGGCAAGCAGCTCGGCGATGGCGCGACCGTCGGGGAGCGTCAGGTCCGGGGCCAGGTCGTGCAGGGGCCGGAGTACAAACTCCCGGTTGCCGATTTCGGGGTGGGGGACGGTCAGTCGCTGTGTCTGGATCTGTTGGCGTCCAAACAACAGGATATCCAGATCCAGGGTGCGTGGCCCCCAGCGCTCGCCGCGTTCACGGCCCTGGGTGAGCTCGATCTGTTGCAGGTAGTCGAGCAGGCTTTCCGGTGGCAGGCGGGTATCCAGCGCGGCCGCCCCGTTGATGTAGTCGGGTTGCCCGGCCGGACCGAGCGGTGCGCTGCGGTAGAGCGGGGACGCGTCCGCCAGCGTCGTGTCCGGGAGTTGGGCTAGGGCTTCCAGGGCCGCGTGCACCTGCAGCAGCGGGGAGTCGAGGTTGCTGCCCAGGCCAATGTACACCCGCTCGGCAGCGCCAGCCTCAGTCATTGCGTGGCCCTTTGCGGCGACGACGGCGGCGTTTTTTGCCCCCGGGTCCGCCCAGGGCGTTGACCATGCTGCGGCGCTCGTCTTCGTCAGCATTCTGGAACTGCGTCCACCACTCGCCCAGACCGCCGGTGTCTTCGCCGGCCCATTCCCGTACCAGCAGGAAGTCGTAGGCGGCGCGGAAGCGCGGATGCCGCAGCAGGGATTCGGCGGCCTTGCCGCGGCGCTTGGGCAGGCGTACCTGCAGTTCCCAGATCTCGCGCATGGGGACGGCAAAGCGTTTGGGCAGGGAGGTGGCCTGGGTCTGGCGCCCCATCACGTCGCCTGCGGCCTGGTGCAGTGCCTGATAGGACGGTTCGCCATTGTCCATTTCCTGTTGCCAGGCCCGGTTCAGGGCCGGCCACAGCAGAGCGGCATAAAGGAAGTACGGCGTCACCGGTTTGCCTTCGCCGATTCGGCGGTCGGTATTGGCCAGGGCGGCGGTGATTACTTTATCGCTGTGGCCCTGGGCCAGACATTCGGCGGTCTCCGGGAAGAGGGCATCGAACAGGCCGTATTCGCGCAGCAGCTGATAGGTCTGCTCGGCATGGCCGGCGGTAAAGAGTTTAAGGACTTCCTCGAACAGGCGCGCCGGCGGGATGTGATCGAGAAGGCCGGCCAGGCGCTTGATGGGCTCGGCGGTCTTGGGTTCGATCTCGAAACCGAGCTTCACCGCAAAACGAACGGCCCGCAGCATCCGTACCGGGTCTTCCCGGTAGCGGGTTTCCGGATCACCGATCAGGCGCAGTTGCCGGGCCTTGAGGTCCTCGAGGCCGCCGGCGAAATCATGGACGGTGAAGTCCTTGATGCAGTAGTACAGCGCGTTGACCGTGAAGTCACGACGCAGGGCGTCCTCTTCCTGGCTGCCGTAAATGTTGTCGCGCAGCAGCAGGCCGTGCTCGTTCTGCTTGCGGTGGGCGCTATCCTCGTCTTCCTTGGACGGACCGCCGCGGAAGGTGGTGACCTCGATAATCTCGCGTCCGAAAACCACATGAACAATACGGAACCGCCGCCCAATCAGCCGCGAATTGCGGAACAGGTCATGCACCTCTTCCGGGGTCGCGTTGGTGGCGATGTCGAAGTCCTTGGGGTGACCGTCCAGCAGCAGATCCCGCACGCCACCGCCCACCAGGTAGGCTTCGAAGCCGGCCTTGTTGAGGCGGTAAAGCACCTTTTTGGCGGATTCGCTGATGTCCTTGCGCGAGATCGTGTGTTGATCGCGGGGTACGACAGTGAGCTTGTGTCGGGATTGTGCCATGGAGGCGTTACCCAGGCCCGGTATCAGGGAAAGGAATCGTCTTAGCATTCCGGCTTCGTGGTGTTAGGTAAAAAGAGACAAAGGCAGCAGTGTAACGGTTTGCCCCGGATTTCTCACTAGGCAGGCGCTGATTAATTCCGGAGCACCTGTGATGCGGGAAGCGATGGCGTTGCGAAGATGGGTTCGGGAGTTTTGAGGAGGCCATAAAATCAAAAGGCGGGATGGCTCTCACCACCCCGCCGAAATCGTGCTTAGACGATCGCTTGTTCTTGTTGTTGCGTCCATGTCCCATGGTGCAAGTGCAATCCCAAGTCGGGGATTGATCAGTCGGCGAACGGAAGGCTTTGAATACTGAGAGCGGTTAGGGACGAGGTGCAAGCTTGACGGCATGTTCAGCGCTGTCTTTACGACAGTTCTTCTCCGGACACACCACTCGCAGTCGTCTCAGGTCCGCTAAAAAGCTCGGCACCCAAAACACTCAGTTCGCTGCGCTCTGTTTTTGTTTTTGTTGCTGAGCGCGTGTGACGGCTTTTTGTTGTTCTTGTGGCGCCGTCGCTCTCCGTTGGCTGTTCTTCTTGTTTGCCCCTGTATAGTGCAGTCGCTGTGCCAGAAATAAAAAGTTACCTGTTAACAGAGGCTTAACACTTTTTCACATTTTTATAGACTAAAAAATAATCAAAAAACCGTTACTTACAAAAGAGGGTTTTCAAAAGGGTGTTTCGGTCGGTAACACTCGGGTAACACATGGGGTGAGAGGTAAAGGTTTGTGGTTAGCGTCGGACGTCCGACGCTTTTGGGGGCAGTCCAGTATTAGGCTTTTCGACCGACGACCGAGGCCATCGGTCTAGCTGTTACTGGAGCTGGTCTTCTTGCGCGGAATACCCAGACGTTGGCGACGTTCCCACAGCGACTTGCGGCTGATGCCCAGTTTCTGGGCCAGTTCGGTTTCGCTCATCTTGTCCTGGTTTTCCAGCACGAAATGCTGGAAATAGTCCTCCAGGGAGAGATCCTGGCCCTGATCCTTGCTGGCGGGGTTTTGGGGGGGTGAGACCGGTTCGTCCGTATTCACCAGCCCTTCGGGAATGTGCACGTCGTCCTCGGGTTCCAGGTCGAGCTGGTCGACGGAGATGACATCCTCGTCGCACAGGATGACCGCCCGTTCGATCGCGTTTTCCAGCTCGCGGACGTTGCCGGGCCAGCGGTAACGTTCAATCACCTGCATGGCCTGGGGAGAGAAGGTCAGTTCCGGCTTGCCCATACGCTCGCCCACGCGCTTGAGGAACTGGCGGGCCAGGCCGAGGATATCCCCGTTGCGTTCCCGTAGTGGCGGCAGGCGGATCTGCATGACGTTGAGGCGGTAATAAAGATCTTCGCGGAATTCGGCGGTGCGGGTCATGGCGCGCAGGTTGCGGTGGGTGGCCGCCACCAGGCGTACATCCACCTGTCGGCTCTGGGTGGAACCGACCCTGCGGATTTCACCTTCCTGCAGGACGCGCAGCAGACGCGCCTGGGCCTCGGCCGGCAATTCGCCGATCTCGTCGAGGAACAGGGTGCCGCCATCCGCCGCCTCGATCAGGCCGTTGCGCGCGGAGACGGCACCGGTAAAGGCCCCCTTCTCGTGACCGAACAGTTCCGATTCGATCAGGGTTTCGGGAATGGCGGCACAGTTGACGGAAATCAGCGGCTGATTGGCCCGGGGGCTGAGCGAGTGCAAGGCTCGCGCGGCCAACTCCTTGCCGGTGCCGGATTCGCCATTGATCAGCACGGTGGTGTCCGTGGGCGCTACCTTGCGGATCAGCGTGAATACTTTCTGCATGACTTCACAGCGGCCGTACATCAAGGCAGCGGGGTCGCCGTCGGAATCCGTGGGCGGGCTTTCCTCGCTCTCTTCACCGACTTTGGGTTGCTTGCGCTCGCGGGTCAGGATGTCCTCCACCGCCGCCAGCATTTCGTCGTGGTCGAACGGTTTGGCGATATAGTCGACTGCGCCCATCTTCATGGAATCCACCGCCGAACGCAGACTGGCATAACTGGTCATGATCAGCACCGGGACGTCCCCGGCGCGGCGGATCAGTTCGGTGCCGGGTTCGCCGGGCAGGCGCAGATCGCTGATGATGAGGTCGAACTGGCTGAGTTCAAAGCGGCCGCAGGCTTCGTCTACGGAGATGGCTTCTTCCACCTCGTAACCGGTGTGAGCCAGTAGCTTCCTGAGCGCTGATCGAATGACGTCTTCATCTTCGACGATCAAAATACGGCTCATTGCGAGAATTCCTGGTCTTCGGGCTTAATGGCGTCTTGGTCGTCCGGCAAGTTGGCCGGCAACTTGAGGGTGACCCTGGTCCCCTGTCCCTTTTCGGGAAGGGCGGGACTATCGACCTGTATCGTGCCGTAATGTTCCTCGATGATGCTATAAACCAGGGAAAGACCGAGACCGGTCCCCTGGCTGGGTCCCTTGGTGGTGTAGAAAGGCTCGAATATGTGATCGAGTTGGTCAGCGGGAATGCCGCATCCCTCGTCCAGAACCTCGATAATAGCGGAGTACCCTTCGCGTTTTCCACTGATGGTGATGTGGGCGCCATCCGGCGACGCGTCCCGGGCGTTGCCGAGCAGGTTGATGAAGACCTGCACCAGGCGCTGCTCGTCGCCGATCACCTCCAGGTCGTCCGCCACCAGATTGTCGTACTGGATCTGGCGTTCCTTGTCGCTCAGCGAAAGCAGGTTGATCGCTTCCTGGATGCAGCGGGCCACATTGGCCGGTTCGTGAGGCGCGCTGGGCTGGTGGTTGCCGGAGCGGGCAAAGTTCATCATCGATTCCAGGATGCGGGAAATCCGCTGGGTCTGCTGGAGAATCTGATCGGCGGATTCCAGTACCCCGGCTTCCTCGGTTTCCAGTTTCATGTTCTGCGCCAAGCAGGCGATTCCGGTGACCGGGTTGCCCACCTCATGGGCGACCCCGGCCGCAAGACGCCCGACTGAGGCCAGACGTTCGCTGTGAATCAGTTCGTCTTCCAGCAGGCGGGTTTCGGTCTGGTCTTCCACCAGCAGCACGCTGCCGCCCTCGGGGTGGTCGGGGCCGGCAATGGCCGATTTGTGCAGGTTGAACCAGTGTGGGCGGCCCTTGATGTCCATGCGGTGCTTGTATATATGCAGCTGCTCGCCATCGGCAAAGGCGGCCAGCAGGTCACCCCAGGGTTCGGGCAGGCTGACCAGGGTAGCGCCGGTGATGATATCCGCCTGAACGCCGGTCAGTTCGGCCATGGCCTGGTTCCACATCAGTACCTCGCCATCGCTGCCGATGGAGCAGGCGGCAATGGGCAGGTTCTGCAGGGTCTGGCGGTAGTGGCGCCGCAGGCTATCGAGCTGGGCGGCGAGACCGGTGAGGCGTGTCTGATAGGCCTCCAGGGTACGCTCCACATAATGGATGTCGTGGGCCGGGTCATTGCCGGTCAGGGGTTTGTAGCCGAGGTAGCGCTTGACGATATCCAGGGCCACGCCCGGTCCCATCAGCCCCGAGAGATTTACCTCAATCTGGTCACGCAGGCGCCGCAGCTGGTAGGGACGGTACTCCACGTCCGGCAGGTGCAGCTGGGCCAAGGCCCGTTCCACCTCGCGCCGGGCGACCGACTCACCCAGAGGCGGCGTCAGCTGTTTCTTGAAATCTTCCGAGGAGGTGGCCGTCAGTTCCCGGCGCTTGGGGCGTGACAGGGCACCCAGGGAGCAGGCCTGGGCGGTACTGGTTTCCTCGGTGGAAGTAGGCGTCAGCATCGAAACCAGTGCAAATACTGCGATATTCAGGGTCAGCGCGCCAAAAATGAAAATGTGCCAGTTGCCGCGCTCGATGGGGTAGGGCAGGCTCAGGCCCGCCCATTCGAACAAGTTGATATGGAAGGTGAAGGGCAGCACCAGGGTCACCAGCCAGATCACAATGCCCACCAGCATGCCGGCAATCACGCCGCGCCGGTTGCCTTCCGGCCAGAAGATCACGCCCAGGGCACCGGGCAGCAGCTGCAGGGCACCGGAGAAACCCAGAACCCCCAGCAGGGCCAGATCCAGGCTGCTCCCCAGCCATTCGTGGAAGGCCAGGGCCAGCAGGATAATCACGCCGATCAGCAGTCGCCGCACCCAGCGCAGCCAGGCATAGATATTCTGCTTTTCCAGCGGCGGGCGCAGGGGCAGGACCACATGGTTGAGCACCATGCCCGCCAGGGCCAGGGTCAGCACGATCATCAGCCCGCTGGCGGCCGAGGTCCCGGCCAGGTAGGCCAGGATGGCGAGGGCCGGATGATCGAGGGCCATGGCGATGCCGATCGGGTAGAACGCCGGGCCGGTGGGGGCGGCCAGCTGGATGCCGCCCCACAGCAGAATCGGAATGGGCAGGGCCAGTAGCAGCAGGTAGAGCGGCAGGCCCCAGCTGGCCTTGGACAACCCCCGGGGGCTGGCGCTTTCGGTGAAGGTCATGTGGAACATGTGCGGCATCACCAGGGCGGCGGCAAACGACATCAGCAGCAGGGCCCGCCAGCCGCCATCCCCCAGGCGGCGTTCAAAGGCACTGATCCGCGGTGCCTGGGCCTGCAGCCACTGGTCGAGTCCGTCCAGTCCGCCGAACACCGAGAACAGCACTACCGCGCCCAGGGTGAACAGGGCCACCAGCTTGAACAGGGCATCGAAGGCGATGGCCATCACCAGCCCTTCGTGATGCTCCATGCCGGTTCCCCGGCGGGCGCCGAACAGCACCGCAAACAGCACTACCACCGCACAGAAAAAGGCGGCCAGCATGCTCTTGGGGGCATCCGGTACCAGGATCTGGATCGACGTGGTCACCGCCTGGATCTGCAGGCTCAGCAGCGACAGGATGGCGGCCGCCGAGCACAGGGTGACCAGGGTGCCGGCCCACTGGCTGCGGTAGCGGAAGGCGAACAGGTCGGCCAGGGAGGTCAGCTGGTAGGCGCGGGTGATGCGCAGGATGGGGTGCAGTAACACCGGGGCCAGCAGGAAGCTGCCACAGATACCCAGGTAATAGGCTAGGTAGCCGTAACCGTATTCGTAAGCCATACCAAGGGCGCCGTACACCGCCCAGGCGCCGGCAAAGACGCCGAGGCTCAGGGTGTAGGTCAGCGGATGACGTGACCAGCGCCGTGGTAGCCAGCCCTTTTCGGTGGCATGGGCCAGGGCAAACAGGCAGGAAAGATAGGCCAGGCCGATCAGGGCCAGCTCGATGAAGCTAAAACTCATTGGGGTCCCTGCGGCTTTCGAGCCAGAAGGCCAGTCCGATCAGGGCGAACCAGACCAGGAAAGGGCGGTACCAGGCGCTGCCCGGTTCGATCCACCAGTCCATGATGGCGGGCGAGAAGATATAGATCGCCAGAACGAGCAGGAAGACCAGCCTGTAGATGTACATGGTGACGGTTGTGCTCCGTTGCCTTGCCGATATTTGCAGTCGTGCCGAACAAGTCTGACCGGGCCGCCCCCGGCTGGCAAATTTACCTGGGATTCTGTTGCGGCATGCTCAGGGTCGGCGGCAGTGCCTGCGGGTTCCAGTGCGCCGCGCCCCAGGCCAGCAGTTCGCCCGCCGGGGCGCCAGCAAGATCGGCCGGTGGCGCGTGCTGCAAAGCCGCCAGTGCTCGCTGCAGGTTCTGGGCGGGCGTGCTGTCGTCGATCGCCGGAGCCCGGTTCTGCTTGCTCAGCTTCTGTCCATTGTCGGCCAGGATAACCGGGAAGTGCAGGTAGCGCGGGGGTGCTTCGGCGAGGGCTTCGTACAGGTTCAGCTGCAGGGGCGTGGAGTCGAGCAGGTCGCTGCCGCGCACCACGTCGGTGATGCCCTGGTCGATATCGTCGCAGACTACCGCCAGCTGGTAGGCGTAAAATCCCTCCTTGCGCTTGAGGACGAAATCGTCCACTTCCACCTGCGGCGAGTAATGCTGGGGGCCCTGCAGGCGGTCCTGCCAGTCCAGTGGGTGGTCGGCGATGGCAAAGCGCAAGGCGTAGGGAGGAGCCACATTCCAGTTGGGGTGGCTGCGACAGCGCGCCGGGTGAAGACCACCATGGGCTGCCAGCTGCTTGCGGCTGCATGTGCAGGGGTAGGTCCGGCCGGCGGTCTTCAGTTGGTCCAGCATGGCTTCATAGGCGTCGTGCCGTTGGGACTGGAAGCGGACTGTTTCATCCCAGTGCAGCTGGTGATGCTCCAGACTCTGCAGGATCTGGTCCGCCGCTTCCGGGGATTCGCGTAGCGGGTCCAGGTCTTCGATCCGCACCAGCCAATGGCCCTGTTGCGAACGGGCATCCAGATAGCTGGCCACGGCGGCAACCAGCGAGCCGAAGTGGAGGGGGCCGGTAGGGGTGGGAGCAAAGCGGCCGCGGTAGGGTGCGGTCATAGGCGGTCGGGCCGTGCGAGACGGCCCGTTATTCGATCAGATACCGGTTTGCTTTTCCCGGATTTCGGCGAGGGTCTTGCAATCGATGCAGAGCGTCGCCGTGGGGCGGGCTTCCAGACGGCGAATGCCGATCTCGATGCCGCACTGGTCACAGAAGCCGTAGTCTTCCTTGTCGATGCGGTCGAGGGTCTGGTCGATTTTCTTGATCAGCTTGCGCTCGCGATCACGGGTGCGCAGTTCCAGACTGAATTCCTCTTCCTGGGTCGCCCGGTCGCTGGGATCGGCATAATTGGCAGCGTCTTCCTGCAGGTGATGCACCGTGCGGTCGACTTCTTCCATCAGCTCCTGCTTCCAGCCCAACAGAATGTTGCGGAAGTGCTCGAGCTGAGCCTCGTTCATGTACTCTTCACCCTTCGCAGGTTCGTAAGGGGTGAAGTCGGTATAACCTTCGCGCGCTTTCGTTTTGGTGTCGTTGTTCGGCATAAAGGCTGCCTCTTTAATCCACTTCCCGTCGACGGCTACGGAATTCGTTGGGAAAACTTGGCCTGCCGTCGTTCTGATACCGGGCTCCGCACCGTGCGGAGCAGCAAACTTGCGAAAAATAGCAGAATACATCAGGGGGCGCCACCTTTACAGCCATCCATTGTGACCCGGCCGTAAGGATGCCTGTGAGCCCCGTTTGCCGCTATCATGAGCGGCTTTTGCAACAGCGGAGTACAGCATGCAGTTCGACCCGCCACTCCTGCGCGGCACCCTGGTCCAGCGTTACAAGCGCTTCCTTGCCGATATCGACCTCGCTGACGGCCAGCGTATCACGGCCCATTGCCCGAACACAGGCTCCATGCTCAACTGCAAGGCCCCGGGCAGTACCGTCTGGGTGACTCACAACCCCGACCCCAAGCGCAAGCTGGCCTATACCTGGGAACTGGTGGAAACCGCGCCGGGTGTCGTCGCCTGCATCAATACCGCCCGCCCCAACCGGCTGGTGGAGGAGGCCCTCACGGCCCAGCGCATTCCGCAACTGGGCGGCTATCCAACCTTGCGCCGCGAGGTCAAATACGGCCAGGAGAAAAGCCGCATCGACCTGCTCCTGCAGGGACACCCGGAGCAGCCCGACGCCTGGATCGAAGTGAAGAACGTCACTCTGGGCGAAGACGAGCAGGGCTATTTCCCGGATGCGGTGACCACCCGCGGACAGAAGCACCTCAGGGAGTTGGCAACGCTCGCCGGGGAAGGTCAGCGTGCCGTTTTGATGTTCTGCGTCTGCCACAGCGGCGTGACCTCGGTACGCCCGGCCGACCACATCGATCCCGAGTACGGCCGGCTACTGCGCGAAGCCATGGCCGCGGGCGTGGAAGTCCTGGCCTGGCAGGCGGAAATGTCGGCTGAGGGCATGGAGCTGGTGAGGGCCTTGCCTGTAACCTGCGGCTGACCCCCGGCGTTGACGGGCCGGAAGCTTCAGACGTCAGGATCTCAGATGGATTCGTCCTGCACCCAGATCTGCCCGTCCCCCTCCCGACACCCTAAAGCCGTCAGCGCCTCACCCTGGCACGGGCCGGCAATGCAGTGGCCATCCTGAATCTTGAACAGCGCCCCGTGCGTCGAACACTGGATGAAGCGCTTATCCAGATCGAGAAAACGATTCGGCGCCCAGTTCAACTCGATCCCCAGATGCGGGCAGCGATTACGGTAGGCATGCACGACGCCGCGGTGGCGGACCAGGAAAAGGGCGGTGTCCTCAAGCTGGCATTCACGACTCTGGCCTTCCGCCAGTTCGGCGGAGGCCATCAGGGCGTGCCACGTCATAGCGGATTGTTCGAGCTGGAGCGGCTGGAGGCGCCGGCGTTGGGGTGATCCCGCAGGGCGTCGATCAGGCGCCGGTTGAGTTCGCCGATGTGGCGCGAGAGGGTGCGCAGCAGGCGCATGAAGGTTTCCGGCTGGGCCTGTACCAGTCGTATGAATTCGGTGCTGGGTACGCTCATGACGGTGACGTCGGTTTCCGCGATGACATGGGCGGTGTGAGGTGAATCCACCAGGGCCGAGAGCACTCCGAAGATTTCACCTTCCTCGACCGTGCCCACCTGCACCCCTTCCAGCTCCACCCGGGCGCGGCCGCGCATCAGCGTGTAAACTTGATCGGACGGAGTGCCCTGGGTGACCAGTCGGGTGCCCGCCCGGTGACGCAGAAAACCCGCCGAGGGGCGCAGACCGTAGCGGTTGGCATTGGCATACACCAGGGTCAGCAGCTGGTTTTCCAGCAGTAAAAGGGTGGTGAAGCGACGGGCAAAGGTGTGTTCGTGCAGCCGCTGTCCCAGCTCTGTGTGTGGAATCAGTTCCAGGGTACCGCTTTCCTCGCTTTCATAGCGCAGGGGCCACTGGGGCAGATCGGGAATGCTGAACAGATCGCCGGACTGCAGAATCATCGCCACCCGGTCACCCAGCTTGACGTCCAGCGTGCCGCGTTTGATACGCACCAGGCTGCCGGGCGGCACGATTTCCTCGCATTTGGAGCCGGGGAAGGTCTGCAGCTGATCGCCCGCGAGATCCCCGGACAGGGCTTCGCAGGTGGTATGAAAGCGATCAAGCAGCAGTTCGACCTGGTCGGGCTGTTCGCCGGGAAAGTACACAGAATCTCCCTAGAGGGGGCGGTAACGCATGCGGGTGCCGTGATTGAGTGACATCACGATCTCATCCGCGGCGAGCGACAGCGGGAAGAAACAGCCTGAAATCTTGGTGCCGGCAATGCTGGCCCCCTCCAGGCTGGACTCGCGGAAGTCGATGCCACGCAGATCGGCGCCACGGAAATAGGCGTTGCTGAAATCCAGCCCCGAGGCATCCAGTCCGCGCAGGTCCAGCCCACGGAAGTCGCAGAAGGAGAAACTCGGCATTTTCTCCACTTTCTTGCGGGCTTCGTTGAACGCTTTGACGTTCTCGTTGCGCAAGGCCTGATAGAGCGGGTGATCGATGACGCGGATGCTTTCGTTCATAGCCTGACAGTTCCCTGGGGGCGACCCGACTGGCCGCCCGCGTTAAACCATTGACCTTTTCAGTATAGCCAAGGCCTTTCGCGCCGCCCGTGGTTGTTACAAACCGAAATGTTTGCGGACTTCGGCAATGATTTGGTCGGTCGCCGTCGTGGTGGCGCAGTCCACCTCCAGGGTGTACCCCTGCTCTTCGTCGGACAGGGGCTCGAAGTAGTGCTTCTGTTTTTCCATGATGACGGCGTCCGCCTCGGAGGGATCCTGACCGCTGTCGCAGCGTTTCTGCAGCCGTTCACGCATGACCGCCTCGTCCGCCGTGCAGTGGACCAACAGGTGTGGGGCGCCCTGGGCTTCGGCGATGTCGATCAGGGCCTGGCGCTCGGATCGGCGCAGGCAGGCGGCGTCGACGATAACCGGATAGCCGGCGGCCAACGCCCGCGACGCCAGCTGTTCCAGGCGCTGGTAAGTCTGGCTGTTGGCTTCCGGGGTATAGATGTCGATGCCCCGCTCATGGCTGTCTTCCAGCGCGGAGAGGCCGAACAGGCGCTTGCGTTCGACATCGGAACGGATGTGGATCAGGCCCAGCGCCTCTCCCAGCCGGCGGCTGACGAAACTCTTGCCGCTGCCGGACAGGCCGGTGGTGACCAGCAGGTAGCGATTGGGAATGGCTTCGTAGGAATCGGCCAGCTCGGCATAGCGTTGGTACTTGGCCAGAAGGTCCGCGCGGTGGTCGACTTCCAGCTCCGGGTTGTCGCGCGTCAACAGCGCGATCTTGGCCCGAACCATGGCCCGGTAGGCCTTGTAGAAGTCGAGCAGGGGCAGCATGCCATAGTCGCCGGTCAGCTCCAGGTAACGGTTGAGCAGTCGACAGGCCTTGTCAGGGCGGCCGCGCAGCTCCAGGTCCATAAGCAGGAAGGCGAGGTCGTTACAGGTGTCGATCCAGCGGAACGACTCGTTGAATTCGATACAGTCGAACACCCGCACCTGCCCCTCATAGACAGTGACATTGGACAGGTGCAGGTCACCGTGGCATTCGCGGACGAAGCCGTACCGGTGCCGGGCCTCGATCAGGTCCTGCAGCCGCTCGAAGGTGCACAGGGACCAGGCTTCGATCTGCTCCAGCTGGTGGCGCAGTTGTGGGTCTTCCAGGTGCTCGCGGATCTGTGCGAAATTCTGCACCAGCGGGTCGCGCACCGCGTCCGGCTTGCCCCACTCGCCCTGCGTGGCCGGCAGGCCGGTGTGAAAGTCGGCCAGTTGCTGGGCCAGCTGGTCGATGTGCCAGTCCTCCAGCCTGTCTTCGGCGAGGAGACGGTCGAACATCTGCGACTGGTCAAACTGGTGCATGCGAACGGCGTACTCGAATGCCTCCCCCTGGCCATCCAGCTGTGGGTGCTGAGGGGTGCCTGTGATCGCGACCAGGGTCTGATAGATATCCGGCGCCAGCCGGCGGTTCAGGCGCAACTCTTCTTCGCAGTACAGTTTGCGCTGGGCCAGGGTGGAAAAGTCCAGAAACTCGAAGTCCCGCGGCTTCTTGATCTTGTAGGCGAACTGTCCGGTCAGCAGCACCCAGGAAATGTGGGTCTCAAGCACTTCAAAGTTGGAGACGGGGTGATCATAGAGGGTGGGATCCTGCAGGGCCTGAATCAGTTCGCTGCTCACAGTACACTCCTTTGCTGGATGGCATCGCTCAACGGCCGAGGCTATCTTTGTCCGACGCTATTCCGAGCCCTTGGCGATGCCCCATTGTTATTCGATGGCGACTCATCATAACCACCGTATTACTTTTTTGACACTCACTCGCCATGTCCAGCCGTTATAATGCCGCGCCATGACTAAACGTAAAGCCCGTCGTCCCATTTTCCGTTTCCTCATCCGCCTGCTCCCGGTGCTTCTGGTCCTGTTTCTGGGCTGGGTGGTCTACCTGGATGCGGTGGTCACCTCCCAGTTCGAAGGCCGCCGCTGGGAGATCCCGTCCCGGGTGTATGCCCGGCCCCTGGAGCTTTATGAAGGCGCCAGTGTGACGCCGGGACATTTGCAGTGGGAGCTCCAGCAGCTGGGGTACAGCCAACGCACAGGCGCCAGCCGGCCCGGGAGCTATCAGCACAGCGGCCGGCAGTTCACCATCGCCACCCGCGGCTTTGCCTTCCCTGACGGGGTCGAGCCGGAACGGCGTTTGCGACTCACCATCGAACAGGATCGCGTGGTGGATTTTCAAGCTCTGGGTGGTGGCGGCGGGGTCGCCCGTCTGGAACCGATGCAGATCGGGGGTATCTATCCGGCCCACAACGAAGACCGCATTCTGGTACGCCTGGAGCAGGTGCCACCGGAGCTGATCAAGGCGCTGCTGCAGACAGAGGATCGCGACTTTTTCAACCACTGGGGCATCGCGCCGCTCTCGATCCTGCGTGCCGCCTGGGCCAACCTCAAGGCCGGTGCGGTGGTGCAGGGTGGCAGTACCCTGACCCAGCAGCTGGTCAAGAATTTCTACCTCAGTCGCGAACAGACCCTGTCCCGCAAGGCCACGGAAGCCATCATGGCGTTGCTGCTGGAGTGGCACTATGACAAGAAGGCGCTGCTGCAGGCCTATCTCAATGAGGTTTACCTGGGCCAGGCCGGGCGCCGCTCGATCAACGGTTTCGGGCTGGCCAGCCAGTTCTATTTCGGCAAGCCCGTGCAGAGTCTGGAGTTGCATGAATCGGCCCTGCTGGTGGCCATGGTGAAGGGGCCGTCCTATTACGATCCCCGCCGTCATCCGGAGCGGGCCCGCAAGCGGCGCAACCTGGTGATCGACGAAATGGCCCGGGCGCAGATGATTTCCCCGGGTGTGGCGGAGCAGGCCAAAAGGCAATCGCTGGATGTGGTGGGGCGCCCGAATTACACCAACAGTCGCTATCCGGCCTACATCGATCTGGTGCGGCGCCACCTGTCCCGGGATTACCGTCAGGAAGATCTGCAGAGCGAAGGCCTGAAGATCTTCACCACCCTGGATCCGGTGGTCCAGAAAAGCGCCGAAACGGCGCTTTCCTCAAGGCTCGAACGTCTCGACCGTGGTGACCGCAAGACACCGCTCCAGGGCGCGATGGTGGTAACCGGCAAGGACAGTGGCGAGGTGCTGGCCGTGGTGGGCGGTCGCGAAACCCGTTTCGCCGGGTTCAACCGCGCGGTGGATGCGAAGCGGCCGGTGGGCTCGTTGATGAAGCCGGTCATCTATCTGACGGCCCTCTCCGACCCGGAGCGCTACACCCTGATCACCCCGTTGCAGGACAAACCGTTTGCCGTGGTCGCGGACGACGGCCAGCGCTGGGAGCCGAAGAACTACGGCGGCGAGGTGCACGGCGAGGTGCCGCTGCACGAGGCCTTCAGCCATTCCTATAATCTGGCCACCGTGCGTGTGGGGCTGGATGTCGGGATTGACGCGGTGCAGGATAATCTGCGGCGACTGGGTGCGGACATGCCCCTCTCGGACTACCCGTCGATCCTGCTGGGTGCCCAGTCCATGGCGCCGGTGGATGTGGCCGCGGTGTATCAGTCCATCGCGGCGTCCGGCTTCAAAACGCCTTTGCGGACCATTCGCGATGTGGCGACCTCCGATGGTGAGGTCCTCTCACGTTACAGCCTGGACGTGCATCAGGTGGCGGAACCCGGGCCGGTTCACCTGGTCCACTATGCCATGCAGGAAGTCATGCACGAAGGTACCGGGCGCTCCGCCTACCGTTTTCTGCCGGAGAGCCTGAATGCCGCCGGCAAAACCGGCACCACCAACGACAGCCGCGACAGCTGGTTCGCCGGATTCACCGGGGACTACCTGGCGGTGGTCTGGGTGGGCCGTGACAACAATGAGCCAACCCGCCTGACCGGTGCCACCGGGGCTCTGCCGGTGTGGGCCGATCTCATGCGGCGTTTGCCCCAGCACAGTTTCCAGCCTGTGGCGCCGGCCAACGTTCGTTATCATTGGGTCGATGCCGAGGCGCAGGCCCTGACCTCCGAAGGCTGTCCGGACGCCCGCAAGGTACCCTTCATCGTCGGAAGCGAGCCGCAGAAGGAAGTGAATTGCAGCGGGGCCGTGACGCGCCGAATCAAGAACTGGTTTGAAGGACTCTTCTGATGCCCAAAATATTTCAACAGCACGCCCTGGCTGCCCTGTGTGCACTAACGCTCGCCGGTTGCGCCAGCCAGCAGGACCAATCCATCTATGTGCCGGCCACACAGCACGACCCACTGCCTCGTCAGGAGCGTGATCAGGATCGGGGCGAGATGGAAACGCAGCCACAGACAGAAACGCCACAGGTGCCGGATGCTCCGGCCCGCGACGTACCCGGTTACCGCTCCAGCGGGGAAGCCCTGTCACCCGCGGCCAAGGGGCTGGTTCAGCAGGCCGATCAGGCCCTCCGGCAGGGGCGTATTCCCCAGGCCATCGCGCAACTGGAGCGGGCTCAGCGGATCTCGCCGCGTTCGGCGGTGGTCTATCTGAAGCTGGCGGAAGCCTATGTGCGCAAAGGGGATCTCGGCAGGGCAGAGCAGTTTACCCTCAAGGGGCTGTCTCAGGCAGGCGATGATGTGCCCACGCAGCGGGCGGGTTGGCAGTTGTTGAGTGATATTCGCCGCGCCCGGGGCGATAGGGAGGGCGCGGCGCAGGCCAGGGCCCGGAGCAACCAGCTTTAGGCCACTCCGGAGCGCCCGGGGCGGGCGCTTGCCTGGGCTTACTGGAAGTTGACTTCCGTGGTTTCGTCGGCGTTCACCGTGGCGTTCTGGGTGCCCACGAAGGACAGGTCCTCGTCGGTTTCCACGTCGTCCACATCGCAGCTGTAGCTGACGGTGTAGTCGCCGGCGGTCACAAAGGAGGCGGTGTAGCTGTAGGTGCCATCAGCCTCATTGTATTTCACCGGCGCCGTGACTATCGGCTCGTTATCGGAGCCCAGATCATCCGGGGTTGCATCGGAACCGGCGTGGACGTAAACCAGGCCGCTGTAGGTCTGGGCATCCTCACACTCGGTCTGAATGATGGTGGAGGCATCGACCGTCCCGGTCAGCGTGCCGGCTTCGGTGTTATCGATCAGGCGCAGGGCCGGTTTCAGGTAGTAATCACCCTTGGCATTGTTGCCCTGGGGATTGACGATGGACTTGCGCACATCAAAATCGATGGTGAAGTCGGCGTCACCCCCAGCCGGGACTGTGAAGCCGCTAACCAGCTTGAGGCCGCTCTGGAAACCGGAGGGCACAAACAGGGTCACCTGGCCGCCGGTTTCTTCTTCAGCATACAGGGCGCCACTTTCCTGGCTCAGTTCCAGGCGCACCCAGTTGTATTCCCCGGCCTCGACTTCTTCGTCACCCAATAGCGTGGCTGCGTTGCCATCCTGCAGTTCGAGAAGGTCGATGACTTTCGGATCGTCAAACTCGAAGCTCACCTGTTCGCCGTCCTGATGCTTCAGCGTCACACCGGTTACGGTGATCACGACCTTGTTGAGGTTGTCCACCGGGGCGTCAGTCAGTCCCAGAGACAGGCTGCCGGTGGTGGCGCTGCTGTTACTGCTGTCGCCCGAACCACCACATGCAATCAGCGCGGCGCTCAGGGCCGTGACGGAAAAACCTTTGATCAGAGTGGAATACCGCATACAACTCTACTCCCTTGCTTTGGGTTGTTTGAGTGACGTCAGGGGGCGAAACACGGAAGCTTGGATGTTCGCTTCCCCCCATCGGTCAGACCGGAAAACACCGGTTCACCTCGTTGGTGTACTGTTAAACACGCAGGGTTCGGGAAAAGGTTCGCCACAAATCATTACAAGTTTGAAAGGCTTCACATCTCGGACCCGCTCGCGGGCTCTGGTATAACGAGAGTGGCGCACTGCACTAGTTGAGTTTGTGAACGGAGATCGAATTTGGCAGTCATTCCGTTTGGCCGCCGCCGCAAGGCCCGGCGTTTTGAACAACTCGTCCAGCCCCATCTGGGGGAGATGTATCGTTTCGCCTACCGGCTGACGGGTGACCGCCACGATGCCGAGGATCTGGTCCAGGACGTTCTCACCAAGCTTTTCCCCAAGACCGACGAGATGCTCGGTGTCGAGCAGCTTCGGCCCTGGCTGAGCCGGGTCCTTTACCGGCACTTTATTGATGCCTGCCGCCGCCACTCCCGTCAGCCGGACCGACCCATGAGTCTGGTCATCGATAATGACAACCCGTTATTGGGCTTTGATCTGTTGGGCGAGGATGACGGCCCCGGTCCTCTGCAGCTGGTCGATCGTGATCGCCTGAACGCCCTGGTGGAAGACTGTCTGGCATCGCTGCCACCGGATCAGAAGGCCCTGCTCGTGATGCACGACGTGGAGGGCTGGCGCCAGGAGGACGTGGCCGCCGTGCTCGATATTCCCGTGGGAACGGTCAAGTCGCGGCTTCACCGCTGCCGGAGCAACCTGCGCCAGCGCCTGAGCAAAAAAATGGAACCTTTTGCGGCGTCCGGTCGTGTAGAAGGGGAGTGAGGTAGAAAACCATGCAATGCCACGAATGTATCAAACAGCTGGACGCCTATCTGGACGATGACCTGAGTCGGTCGCAGAGCCAGGCTTTGCAGGCCCATGTGGCCGAATGCCGGGCCTGCGCCCATCGACTGTCGGCCGAACGCCAGTTGCTGGACACCCTGCGGCAGCTCCCGGCCGATGCCCCCGACGACGGCTTTGAAGCCCGGGTGCTGGCAGCCGCGACCGGGCGCGCTTCGAGCCCGCGCCGCTGGAGCCATACGGCCCTGGCAACGGTGGCCGCGTTGGCGCTGTTTGCCGGAGTCTTTATCGGGATCGGCGTGCAGGACAGCGCCCGGACCACGGCACCCGCGTCGATGGCGAAAGCCGGCAGCGACGATTACGAGGTGCGGACCGTCAAGCTCGCCTTTGATGCCCAGAAAACCCTGGACGGGGTCAACCTGACCCTGGACCTGCCGCCGCACGTGGAACTGGCACCTTTCCCGGGGCGCCATCGGGTGAGCTGGCAGGTGAACCTGAAAGCGGGCGAGAACGTTCTGGCTCTGCCATTGCGGGTCCTGTATCCTGCCGATGGCGAGATCGTGGCTCATCTGGAACATGGCGATCAGACCAGCTCGTTCCGGACCGTATTGCCTGATTTTAGGGGGCCATCGTCATGACGGGGTGTTATAAAGTGAAGTCACACTGGCAAAGCGCACTGATCGCGGTGACGCTTGGATTACTGGTGGCACTGCCCGGCCATGCGGACGATCTCGGTGTCACGATGCGCATGGTGGAGGGCGATGAGGATCTCACGCGCGAGATTGTCCAGCAGATTGAATTGCCCGAGCGGCTGGAGCATGACGGTGGGCCCGGCGCTCTGTCCGGTCAGGAACCTCCGGGCCAGGAGCGGGCACGGGAGGTCCGCGAAGTGGGCCGTGACGTGGCGGAGCAGGCACGAGAGCGACGCGAAGCTGTCGGTCCGCCGGCCGATGTGCCGGGAAAGGGGCCGGAGGCAGTTCCTGAGCGTCCGCAGCTGCCCGATGACCCCAATGTCGGACGCCCTGACAATCCCGGGCGGAGCCACTCCCAGAAACCCTGATGTCCGTGGCGGGCGCCCAGGCGTCTCCTTGCACAGGAGACGGTGGTGACCCGCAGCCTCAAACCCCTTCTTCTGACGCTTCTAACCCTTTGGGCTGGTGCGCTATATGCAGCGACGCCGGAAACCGTCCGTTCCGATTTTCGGGAGGGTGTGGCAGCGTTTAATGCTGAAAACTACGACCTGGCCCGCAAAAAACTCGAGGCTGCCCGTGACGGTGGTCTGCAAAGCGCGGCGCTTTTCTACAACCTGGGCGTGGTCTATTTCCGCCTAGAACTTTACCTACAGGCCCGGCAGGCGTTTGGCCGGCTGCTGGGAGGCTCCAATGCACTGCTCGCCCATTACAACCTGGGCCTGGTAGCCCTGGCCGCCGATCAGCCGCAGCAGGCTCGCCAGCATTTCGCAAAGGTCGCCGCCTCCAGCAAGCCCAAGCTGGCCACCCTCGCGCGCCGACAGCTGCAGCAGCTGGATGTTGACCAAACGCCTGAGACCCAACCGCAACCTGTGGCCCTCTATCTGTCCCTGGCCGGCGGCTACGAGAACAACCTCTCGCTGGAACAGGATGGCAGCACCGCTGAAACTTCCGGCGCCGCCATGGAAGCCGTGCTGGCGGCCTCGGGGTATCTCTGGGGTGCCCGGGATGCCGGTATTCGCCTGTCCGGCAGTCACTTCAACCTGCGTTACCCCTCCCATTCCGATTTTGACCGCCATGTCACCCAGGCCACATTGAGTGCCGACCGCCGTTTCGGTCGCCGCTGGTGGACCCGGGGATCGATCGGGCAGCTCTGGCTCTATGAGGATGGCGAACGTGCCGAAAGGCATACTCCTGTGGCGGTCGCGGCGACCGCCGAAGCCTGTGGGCCCCTATCCCGGGGGCGTTATTGCCGCCTGAAACTGGAACATGCCCGTGTCACTGCAGATGCGGACTACGCCGGCTACGATGGCTACCGCGAAGCCGTCCGGGCTGAGCTGGCGGCGGGATCGTCCGCCTGGCCCTGGACCCTGGAGTACCGGCTGGTGAATGACGAGCGTGATGACCTGGCGCTGGGGGATGAGTTCTATAGCTACTCCGCCTGGCGGCATCGCTTGCGGGGAGAGCTTCGCCATGAGGTGAACCCGCGCCTGAGCATTGGCGTGAACCTGGGGTTACAGCTCAGCCGCTACAAGGATGACCACCGGCTCTTCCGGGATGCCGTGCTGGTGAATGAGAGACGCCGCGATCGCCGCTATGGCGCAGGGGTGGATGTGCGCTACCGCTGGCGGGGAGACTGGCAGCTGTTTGCCGAAGGGCAGGTGCGTCATAACAGTTCGACCCTGGATCGCTACGACTACGACAACAGCTCGTTGCTGTTGGGTATCGAAAGGCAGTGGTAGGCGCCCCGAGGGGCGCCGGGCAGGATCAGGCGAGTGTCTTGAGGGTCTCGCGGGCCGCTTCCACCGTCGCGTCGATCTGTGGTTCCTCGTGGGCGATGGAGATGAAGCTGGCTTCGAAGGCGGACGGCGCCAGATAGATGCCGCGCTGGAGCATGCCGTTAAAGAAACGGTTGAAACGGTCCATGTCACAGGCCATCACGTCCTGGAAGCTGTGGACGTGTTTCTTGTCGGTGAAGAAGATGCCCATCATGCCGCCGACACCCTGAACCACCATGGGCACCCCGGCGTCTTCGGCGGCAGCGCGAAGACCGTTCATCAGGTGCGTGGCCTTGGCCTCGAGACGGCTGTGGAAGCTGGGCTCGGAAATGGCGTTCAGGGTGGTTAGTCCGGCCCGCATGGCGAGCGGATTGCCTGACAGGGTGCCGGCCTGATAGACCGGGCCCAGCGGCGCCAGCTGCTCCATGATGGCACGCTTACCCCCAAAGGCGCCGACCGGCAGCCCGCCACCGATCACCTTGCCCAGGGCGGTCAGATCCGGTGTCACGCCGTAATGGGCCTGAGCGCCACCCAGGGCGACCCGGAACCCGGTCATGACCTCGTCGAAGATCAGCACGCTTTCGTGGTGGTCGCACAGTTCGCGCAATCCCTCCAGGAAGCCCGGGACCGGCGGAATGCAGTTCATGTTGCCCGCCACGGGCTCAACAATAACGGCGGCAATCTCGTGGCCCATTTCCTTGAAGACCTTGCGCACCGCATCGATATCGTTGAAGGGCAGCGTTAGGGTCAGTTCGGCCAGGCAGGCCGGGATGCCCGGTGAGTTGGGCACGCCTAGCGTCAGGGCCCCGGAACCGGCCTTGACCAGCAACGAATCCACGTGGCCGTGGTAGTTGCCCTCGAACTTGATGATCTTGTCCCGCCCGGTGTAGCCCCGCGCCAGGCGCAGCGCACTCATGGTCGCTTCGGTCCCGGAGTTGACCATGCGGACCATGTCCATGGAGGGGACCAGGTCGCAGACCTTCTTGGCCATCTCGGTTTCCAGGGCGGTGGGGGCGCCAAAACCGACCCCCTCGTGGAGCTGGGAGGTCAGGCTGTCGAGTACGCGCGGGTCGGCGTGACCCAGGATCATGGGGCCCCAGGAGCCGACATAGTCGATGTAGCGCTTGTCGTCTTCATCGAACAGATAGGGGCCTTCGCCACGCTTGAAGAATACCGGAGTGCCACCCACGCCCTTGAAGGCACGAACGGGAGAATTCACACCTCCGGGAATATAGCGTTGCGCTTCTTCAAAGAGAGTGTCGGACTGGGTCATGGATGAAACTCCTTGCGTAAACGGTGAAATTGTTCGTTGAGTTCGCGCGCTCTTTGTTCGATGTCGTCGGCCGCGAACAGGCCATGCACCATGGCAATCAGGTCCGCACCTGCGGCCACGATTGGCGCCATGTTGTCCCGGGTGATGCCGCCGATGGCGGTGACCGGTAATCCGTAGCGGCGTCCGGCGGAAAGCACGTTTGGAGAGGCCGGCGGCGCCTTGGCCTTGGTCGAGGATGCAAAGAAACGACCGAAGGCGAGATAGGAGCAGGGCACCTCCGCCGCCCCCTGGGCCAGACGCAGCGAGCCGTGGCAGGTGGCTCCGACAATGCGGTCGGGCCCCAGCCGGCGCCGCGCCGCCGCCAGATTGCCGTCTTCAAGGCCCAAGTGTACCCCGTCAGCGCCGATTCGTAAGGCCAGTTCCAGATCATCGTTGATCACCAGGGGCACCCGGTGTCGGCGGCAGAGGGCCAGCAGCCGGGTGGCCAGGCGGCGGCGGTCAGAGGGCGGGTTCACTTTGTCCCGGTACTGGATCAATACTGCACCGCCGCGCAGTGCCGCGGCCACCCCATCGATGACCTGCTCCCCGGGCAGCAGCTCCGGGTCGGTAATGGCGTAGAGCCCGGGCTTCAGCGCCACTCCCCGTTCTCCCAGCGCCAGGCCCGGTTGGGGATGGGCTGGCCACCCCCGACTTCCAGGGCGTGGGCAATAGTGCCGGCGACATAGTCCTGGGCGGCTTCAATAGCCTTGGGTAGCGGCTTGCCCTGCGCCAGCGCCGCACTGATGGCGGCCGCGAGGGTGCAGCCAGAACCGTGGTATTCGCCCCCGACCCGCTTGAGCTCCCACTCCTGCCGGGATTCATCGCGCCAGTAGAGCCGGTTGATGATCCTGTCGCCTTCGCCGTGGCCGCCGGTTGCGAGAACCGCCGTGCAGCCGTGGTCTGCCAGGTGACGGGCGGCGTCGGCAGGGTCGTTGGATTCACCGAGCGAGGCCAGTTCCACTCCGTTGGGGGTGATCACCGTAGCCTTGGCAAACAGTCGCTCGCGCATGGCCTCGACCAGTTCGGCATCCGCCAGGTCACCGCCGCCGGCCGCCTTGATCACCGGGTCCACCACCAGCGGCACCGACCGCTTTTGGTGGCTGAGAAACTCCAGCAGCACATCCACGATCGCCGCATTACCCAGCGCGCCTGTCTTGATGGCGTCGATGGGCGTATCGAGGGCCAGGCATTCCAGTTGGCGGCGAATCAGGTCGCTGTCAACCGCCTCGGCCCCATAGACGTTGTGGGTATCCTGAATCGTCAGGCAGGTGACCACCGGCAGGGGGTGAGCCCCCATGGCGGTGATGGCCTGGATATCGGCCTGGATGCCGGCGCCGCCGGAAGGATCCAGTCCGGACAGTACGAGGACGTTGCGTTTGCGTTCAGACATCAGAAAGGTCTCACCTCGACCAGGATGATCGTGCCGACCAGGATCAGCACAGGGAATTCATTGAACCAGCGATAAAATACATGAGTATGGCGGTTGCGGTCATCCCGGAACTGGCGCAGCAGGTGGCCGCAGTAGAAATGGTAGCCGATCAGGACGGCTACCAGGGTCAGCTTGGCGTGCAGCCAGCCCTGGGAGAGATAGCCCGGGAAGTCGTAGCTGAGCAGCCACAGTCCGAACAGCACGGTGGCGATCATCGAAGGGGTGGTGATGCCCCGATAGAGCTTGCGCTCCATGACCTTGAAACGCTCGCGGCTGACCGAGTCCTCCGCCTGGGCGTGGTAGACATACAGACGCGGCAGATAGAACAGACCGGCGAACCAGCACACCATGGCGATGATATGGAAGGCTTTGACCCAGAGCATGTTGTCTTCCTTCAGCTTTTGATCGCCGGCATCTTAACACTTCACGGCTTTGCATTTGGCTGACGGGTTAAAAAAACGTATAGTAATAAGCCCCTCTACGTAAGTCGGCGTCTTGCGTTTCCAGGTTGCATGCCGATGACACCCAGGCACGAGCTGAACCGTGCCCATGTCGACACAGCAGTCTGCCTTCGCGGGTCCAGGTCTTCTTTCGGCCCGCCCAATGAGGCGCCCTGAGCGTTGAGATAGTGTTTGCTGCTCTTTTCTTCAGCGGCATCCCGCAACCGATCCTGCGCGCCCTGAACAGTCTGTTACTGCTTGGCTCCAAGCTTCTGGCGACGCGTTGTTGTGAATGCCGCCTTTTGGATGTTCGAGAGAAACGGATTGTGACAAAACGACACTCCTACCGTCGCAAGGTAAAGTATATTTTGTTGCGCTCCCGCCGGGAGGGCAGCCGTCGTTTTGGTTCCCTGCAGGACTGGAAGATCCAGCTGATCTTCTGGATGGGCGCTCTGATGGTCGGCTTGACCATCCAGCTGTTTGCCATCGCCACGGAACATGCCTCGGAGTGGTTCGAGGCCAGTCTCGAGTACTCCCGTTATACCCCCCTGGTGACGGCGCCGCTGGGCATGATGCTGGTGGTGTGGGTCATGACCCGGGTGAGCATGGCGGTTCAGGGCAGTGGTATCCCCCAGGTCCTGCTGGTGATCAAGCAACGCTACAGCTGGCTGCGGCCGGCCTTCCTGTCCATACGGGTGGCAGCCACCAAGCTGGTGCTGACCTGCGCGGGGCTGATGTTTGGTGCCTCCATTGGTCGCGAGGGCCCCAGTGTCCATATCGGTGCGGCCATCATGCACCGGGTGGGCAAGCGCGGTGCCCTGCACAAGCGCTACCTGGATAACTCCCTGATCGTCGCCGGGGGCGCGGCGGGCGTGGCGGCGGCGTTCAACGCCCCCATGGCGGGGATCGTATTCGCCATCGAGGAACTATCCCAGTCCTTCGAGCAGCGCACCAGCGGTACCCTGATTGTCGCCATCATCCTTTCGGGGGTGGTGGTGCTGGCCATGTCCGGCCACTACAGCTATTTTGGCAACGCCAAGGGCGCGCTGCCCCTGGAAACCAGCTGGTACGCCATAATTATCACCGCCATCATCTGTGGGGCATTGGGCGGGCTGTTCGGGCTCTTGCTGGTCAAGGGAACCCATTGGCTGGCGCCCCATCTGAGGCGTTATCCGTTGCGGATTGCTGCGGCTTGCGGCCTGATAGTGGCCCTGATCGGTTTCATGACCGGTGGCGTGACCTACGGCAGTGGCTATGAACAGGCCAAGGTCTTGATTACCGGCGAAGAAAGCGGCGACTGGCTGTTTCCGATTGCCAAGTTCGCTGCCACACTGGTCTCGTACTACAGTGGCATTCCCGGCGGCCTGTTTTCACCCAGTCTTGCGACCGGTGCCGGTCTGGGTGCGCTGATCGGGGAGCATTTGCCGGGAGTCTCGGTTACCGCCATTACCGTTGTTGCGATGGCCAGCTACCTGTCCGGCGTCATTCAACGGCCAATCACGTCGTTTGTGATCGTGCTGGAGCTCACCGGGAACAATCACGAATTTTTGCTGCCTCTAATGGCGGGTGCGTTTATTGCCTACGGTGCCTCCAAGCTGGTGCACCTGCGTCCACTGTACGACGCCCTCGCTCATGGTCTTGCCGAAGGGGCCGTGCACCCGCTCGAGGTGGATGCCACCAAGGATGCCGGCAAGGCGACCAAGGAAAAATCGGAAGCCAGCGTGGGCGCCAAACTCCCGGATGGCAAGGCGGAAGAACGTCCCGCCGAGGAGAGCGAAAAGGCCGCGGAGCCGTCATCCGAAACAGGGGGTAAGCCCGCAGCGCCCGATGCGGCAACGCCATCGCAACCCCCGGACGGAAAAGCGCCCAACAAGGGGCAGAATTAGCGCGCCGGCAGGGTTCGGCGCCGACCAGTAACCGAGAAAGGGCCGGCAAGGCCCATTGCCAGAGGTGGAAAACAGCATGGTGGATCAGCCGAAGATTCGAGTCGGCATCGTTGGCGGCACGGGCTATACCGGGGTCGAATTACTGCGACTGTTGAGTGTGCACCCGCAGGTGGAGCTGGTGGCGATTACCTCCCGCTCCGAGGCCGGCACGCGTGTGGATGCCATGTTCCAAAACCTGCGCGGTTATACCGATCTGTGCTTCACCGAGCCACGGGCAGACGTGCTGGAAGCCTGTGATCTGGTCTTTTTCGCGACCCCGAATGGCGTCGCCATGCATCAGGTGCCAGCCCTTCTGGAGAAAGGCGTGCGCGTGGTGGATCTGTCCGCCGATTATCGACTGAAGGACGTGCCCACTTGGGAACAGTGGTACGGCGAAACCCATCAGTCCCCGGAGTGGGTGGAGCAGGCCGTCTACGGCTTGCCGGAAATGAACCGGACTGCGATCCGGGAAGCCCGTCTCGTGGCCAATCCTGGCTGCTACCCAACTGCGATCCAGCTGGCGCTGCAACCCTTGCTGGAAGCACGGGCAATCCAGACCTCCCATATTGTGGCTGATGGCAAATCCGGTGTCAGCGGTGCAGGCCGCGGTGCCAAGGTGCCATCGCTGATGGGAGAGATGGGAGAGAGCTTCAAGGCCTACGCTGCGTCCGGGCACCGTCACGGGCCGGAAATCGAGCAGAGTGTATCGGCAGCCCTGGGAGGCGGTGAGTGTCGGGTGACCTTCGTTCCTCACCTCATTCCCATGGTGCGGGGCATGGAGGCTTCGGTGTACGTGGAGCTGAACGATCCGCAGCTGGATGCCCAGGCCCTGTTCGAAAAGCGTTACCAGCAGGAGCCCTTCGTCGATGTCCTGCCGTTCGGCTCGCATCCCGAAACCCGCACAGTCCGCGGGGCCAACCTCTGCCGTATCGGGTTACACCGTCAACAGGGCCGGCCGGTGCTGATTGTCTCGTCTGTCATCGATAACCTGGTCAAGGGAGCCTCCGGCCAGGCCATTCAGAACATGAATATCATGTTTGGTCTGGACGAAACGGCGGGTCTGAATGCGCCCGCATTGCTACCTTAAAGGGCATCAGGCATGTCAAAACAGGACAGTAGCAAGGAGCTCATCGTTGTCCGCTACAAGCCGGGGCATCGGATTCGTCGCTTCCTGATTCTGCTTGGCTTCAGCCTGGTCGCGGCGGTTGCGGGCTTCTTCCTGGGCGGTGCGCAATACGATTTCCGTTACCAGGAAGCGTCTCAAACCCGCGATGTGCTGCAGGAGCAGGTGAAAAAGCTGCGCGACGAGAATAGCGCTCTGAAGCAGAAGCTGGTGACGCTCGAGCGCAGCCACCGGATCGACCAGCAGGCGATCCGGGAAACCCGCAGTACCATCGAAGACCTGCAGGGGCAGATCAAGGGGCTGAAAGGTGATGTGACCTTCTACCGCAATATCATGGCGCCTTCGAGTACCGATACGGGACTGCAGGTCCAGCGAATGGCGATCCAGCCCACAAAAACCGCAGATCATTTCAACTATAAGTTGGTGCTCACCCAAATTGGCGACAATCGCAGCTATATTGAAGGGGTGGTGGCGGTCAACATCATCGGTGACAAGAACGGTGAACGTGCCGTCATTCCGCTACGTGAACTCTCGAAAGAGGTTGAAGAGTTGGGGGTTCGCTTCCGATTCCGCTATTTTCAGGATGTCGAAGGGGTGATGGTGGTACCTGATGACTTTGAGCCTGGCGAGATACAGGTGGTCGCCAAGGCACAGGGCCGCAAGTCCGCACGCGTCGAAAAAACCTTCGACTGGCAAGCACTGACGGGGAGATAGAACGATGTTGGGACGTGGGAAGAAAAAGCGTAACAGCAGTCGCCCGATGGCACAGTTTGATACGTTGATTTCCGGAAAAACAGCGGTCAATGGCGATCTGCATTTTTCCGGTGGCCTGCATGTGGACGGTAAGATTACCGGTACCGTGCGCGCCGACGATAACAGCGAAGCGGTTCTTCGCATCAGTGAAGTGGGGGAGGTGGACGGCGACGTCATCGCGCCCCATGTCATCATCAACGGCACGGTTCATGGTGATGTCTATTCCAGTCAGCACCTGGAACTGGCCTCCAAAGCCTCGATCCATGGCAATGTCTATTACAATCTGATCGAAATGGCCATGGGCGCCGAGGTCAACGGCAACCTGGTCCATCAGAAGGAGCCGGCGGGACTGCTGCGACAATCCAAGGGCAAGGCCGAGGAGCCCGTTTCCGAGAAGGCGGAAGCCTCTGACGCCACGGAATCCATGGCCGGATCCTGAGCAATAGTTGACTGTTTTAGTCGGGAAAGCGGATAATGCGCACTGATCCAGTTGGCGAATTGTTTGGAGTCGTTTAATGAGTGTGGTCGAACAACAGGTGGCATCTCCGTTGTTCTTTACCGATTCAGCCGCAGCCAAAGTGCGCGAGTTGATTGACGAAGAAGGTAATCCGGATCTCAAGCTGCGGGTGTTTGTCACTGGTGGCGGCTGTTCCGGCTTTCAATACGGCTTCAGTTTCGATGAGGAACAGGCCGAAGACGATACCGTCATCGAGAAGGATGGTGTATCTCTGCTGGTGGACCCCATGAGCTATCAGTATCTGGTGGGCGCGACGGTTGACTATCAGGAAGGGCTGCAGGGGGCTCAGTTTACGGTCAACAACCCCAATGCCAGTACCACCTGCGGCTGCGGTTCATCATTTTCCATCTAGAGCGTCCCTGCGGGGACGCCGCCTTCCTGGCTAGTCAGGCCTGATAAATCCCCCCCAGAATTCGGAAATCCCGCGCGCCGGTAACCGATGGCAGGTTGCCGGGCTCACCATGGAGCGTCCGATGGGCCAGCCAGGCAAAGGCCGTGGCCTCCACCTGCTGCGGGTCGATACCTTTCACCGCCGTCGTCTCGATGACGATATCGGGCAGGCGCTGAGTCAACCGTTCGATCAGGAACGTGTTGCGGGTGCCGCCGCCGCAAATATAGAGGTGCTTCAGGTCTGCATACTGTTCGATGGCACGTGCGGTGGTCTCGACCGTCAGTTCGGCGAGCGTACGCTGCACGTTGGCCGGCGTGCAGGAATGGGCGGCCAGGTGCCGATCGAGCCAGGCCAGATTGAAGGTGTCTCTACCTGTGGTTTTGGGGGGCGGTTGGGCGAAATAGGGTTCTGCCAGCAAAGTCTCGAGCAGTGGGCTGTCCAGTTCTCCCGAACGCGCCCACCGGCCCCCGTCATCGTAGGGACGGCCGATATACCGCTGACTCCAGGCATCCATAAGCCCGCTGGCGGGCCCGGTATCGAAGCCGATGGCAGGCGTATCATCACCGGGTAGCCAGGTCAGATTGGCAATGCCGCCAAGATTCAGGACTCCGCTCGGTACGCCGGGTTCGGCGAAGTAATGGGCGTGAAAACCGCAGGCCAGCGGTGCTGCATGGCCACCGGCGGCCATGTCGCGCCGGCGGAAGTCCGCCACCGTGTCGATGCCGGTGAGTTCTGCAATGGTGTTGGGGTCGCCGATTTGCAGGGTATAGGGTGGCTCACTTTCCGGAGAATGGCGCAGGGTCTGGCCGTGACTGCCAATGGCTCTGATTGCGTTCGCCCTCAGGCCAAGGGTCTCGAGCAGCTGTTGTGCCGTCTGGGCAAACGTCCGCCCGACGGCGACATCCAGCTGGGCATATTCGGAGAGGGAGATGTCGTGATCGACCGCATGTTGCAGTCGATCACGGAGGGCTTTGGGGTAGGTCGATTCGTGGTGGGCCAGCACCTCGATGCGGCCCCCGTCTATTTCGACCAGCACCGCATCCACAGCATCCATGCTGGTGCCGGACATCAGGCCAATGAGCCTGTCAGGCATGCCTTATTCCTCGGACAGGGCGATCTGATACCGGTTGGCGTATTTTTCGACCTTGGCCATCATCTGCTGGGTTTGCGCCTTGAAGCGAGCCATTTCCGTAGCCGGCACCGGGGCAGCTTCCGGCAGTTTGACGGTGCGGGAGTTACGCGGCACGCCATTGATGCGGTACTCATAATGCAGGTGCGGGCCGGTTACCATGCCTGACGATCCCACGAACCCGATTGTTTGCCCCTGCTTGACGCGATCGCCCTTGTGCAGGCCGCGTGCGAATCCACTCATGTGGGCGTAGAGAGTGGAAATGTTGTCGCCATGCTGCAGGACAACCGCGCGACCGTAACCACCCTTCCAGCCAATGAAGGAGATGGTGGCATCGCCGGACGCTTCGATCGGCGTACCGGGAGGTGCTGCATAGTCCGTGCCCTCGTGGGGGCGAACCGTGCCCAGAACCGGATGGCGGCGCTGCAGGTTGAAGGGCGATGAAACCCGGGCATTGATGGGTGTGCGGCGGATGGCCTTGCGCACGCTCTTGCCATCCGGCGTGTAGTAATCGCTTTCGCCATCCTCGGTGGTATAGAGCAGAGCAGTAGTCGACTCACCCTTGTTGGTAAAGGTGCTGGCCAGGATGCGCCCGGTGCCAACTTTCTTGCCGTCGATGTAGTTCTCTTCGTACAGCACCTCGAATGAGTCACCCTTGCGGATGTCGTATACGAAATCGATGTTCCAGCCAAACAGGCCGATCATTTCCATCACGACCTTGTCGTTCAGACCGGCTTTCTGGCCAGCCATGTACAGTGAGCTGTCGATGGTGCCGGTGGCATACTTGAGTTCAACATCCGGCTCTTTGAGTGCAACCTCGGCGGTGAACCCATCGTCGGTCCGCTCGCCCACCAGACTCTTCATGCGGTTGCGCTTGACGATGATCTTTTGCAGTTCGCCGGTCTTGTCCACGCCGAACTTGACGGTTTCACCCTTGTACAGGCGCTCGAATGATTTGGCCTCGCCGTCACCATGGATCAACTCCAGCATGGTTGCCACGGAAACGCCGGCACGCTTGAAGATGGTGGACAGGGAGTCGCCGGAACGCACGGTATAAGTGTGCCAATCCAGCTCCGGCTTGGCCGGTGTGATGTCCTGCACCTCGGCCTTGGAAGCGACTTCCGCCTCCTCGCTCGCCGGGGCCGCGTTGTCTTCCGGCTGTTCCGCGACAGAAACTGTCGTCTCCTCGGACTGGGCCGTTTCTTCACCGGCGTCCTGTGCATCCCGAGCTACATCGATAGGCTCCAGTTCGCCGGATTCCAGGTTAAGGGAAACCTGCACGCGCTGAGCCTCTACTTCACTGGACGGGCTTAAAGTAAGGGCCAGGACGATAATTGCCGATACGCCGCAGGCGGCCAGCAAGTGTTTCTTGGGGAATTTTTGAGACACGATGGAACCTGCTTTTTCAGTCATGTTGCCAACTTGGCGCCGGGATCTAAAACGGTGCCTGAAGTATAATCAAAGCGCAATCACCTACCAAGTGAAACCAAGGGACGCACTGGTAAATTCCCTATGGGCTCGTCATCCACTGTAGGGCCCATGACTGCTATAATGCGCGCTTTTCAGTATAGACATGGCCACGCCGTCTGCGTGGTCTCACCTGTTTAAGGTAGCCGGAAACGGCGTAATTATCAGAAATAATGTGTTTTTCTATGTATCCAGGGGCGGGTTTCGATGACGAATATTGACGAGGCGTTGGCGGTAATCAAGCGCGGGATTGATGAACTCTTGCCCGAAGAGGAGCTGGTGGAGAAGCTCAAGTCCGGGCGCAGGCTGAAGATCAAGGCGGGGTTTGATCCCACGGCGCCGGACCTTCATCTGGGGCATACCGTCCTCATTAACAAGTTGCGTCAATTTCAGGATCTCGGGCATGAGGTCATTTTCCTGATTGGTGATTTTACCGGGATGATCGGTGATCCCACTGGCAAAAGCGCCACGCGCCCGCCGCTGACGCCGGACGAGGTGGCGCGTAATGCCAAGACCTATAAAGAGCAGGTCTTCAAGATTCTGGATCCGGAAAAGACCACGGTCGCCTTCAATTCGGATTGGATGAATAAGCTGTCTGCGGCTGACATGATTCGGCTCGCCAGCCAGTACACCGTGGCACGCATGCTTGAGCGGGATGATTTTCACAAACGCTATGAGGCCGAACAGGCAATCGCGATCCACGAATTCCTCTACCCGCTGGTGCAGGGGTACGACTCTGTGGCGCTGGAGGCGGATGTCGAACTGGGTGGCACCGACCAGAAATTCAATCTCCTCATGGGGCGGATTCTGCAGCGTCATTTTGGGCAGGAGCCTCAGGCGATCCTGACGATGCCGATCCTGGAAGGTCTGGACGGTGTCCAGAAAATGTCGAAGTCGCTGGGCAATTATGTGGGCGTTAATGATTCGCCGGGTGAAATGTTCACCAAACTGTTGTCCATCCCTGACGAACTGCTGTGGCGCTATTATGATCTGCTGAGTTTGCGCCCCCTCGATGAGGTGCGCGAGTATCAGGCGGCAATTGAGGGTGGTGCGAATCCCCAGGAGTATAAGCGTCTGCTGGCGGAAGAGATCATTGCCCGTTTTCATGGCGAGGAGGCTGCGCGTACAGCACACAAGTCAGCTGGCAATCAGATCAGACTTGGTGAGATTCCTGAAAATGTGCCGGAGGTGACTGTAGATGCGGGCGGGCAGGCGCAGCTCCCCATTGCGGCCGTATTGCGTATGGCTGAATTGGTGAAAAACAGCGCGGCTGCGCGGGATCTTTTGAAGCGTGGGGCGGTCTACATGGATGGTGAGCCCGCAGCTTCTGATGTGGTTATCCCGGCGGGTGAGGTCCACGTGTTGCAGGCCGGCAAAAAGAAGATTGCCAGGGTTACGCTGAAATAATTTTGTGATCCGGTTAAAAAACGGTTGACCTGAAAATCAGGGGCCCTATAATGGCGCCCCTCTTCACGACGAACTGCTCACAACGAGCGGCGAGTTGGAAAGAGCAACTCTTTGAAAAGGTTTGGTTTTTGAGGTTGGTCGCTTAAAGGTGGCGTTCAAAAAAGAAAACAAAAAAGAGTTGACAGCGAGGCGGAGCGATGTAGAATACGCGGCCTCGATTGAGCAGACGCTCAAACGTTCTTTAACAACTTGATCAAGCAATTCGTGTGGGCGCTGACTGGGATGATCGGCAACGATTATCGAAGTCAGAACTACTCGGATATGAATTTGAGTGATTCGACTTTGAGCAAGTATTAAGTCCTATTGGACTTTGCAAGATTAAACTGAAGAGTTTGATCATGGCTCAGATTGAACGCTGGCGGCAGGCTTAACACATGCAAGTCGAGCGGAAACGATGGGTGCTTGCACCCAGGCGTCGAGCGGCGGACGGGTGAGTAATGCATGGGAATCTGCCCAGTAGTGGGGGATAGCCCGGGGAAACCCGGATTAATACCGCATACGCCCTACGGGGGAAAGCAGGGGATCTTCGGACCTTGCGCTATTGGATGAGCCCATGTCGGATTAGTTAGTTGGTGGGGTAACGGCCTACCAAGGCGACGATCCGTAGCTGGTCTGAGAGGATGATCAGCCACACCGGGACTGAGACACGGCCCGGACTCCTACGGGAGGCAGCAGTGGGGAATATTGGACAATGGGGGCAACCCTGATCCAGCCATGCCGCGTGTGTGAAGAAGGCTTTCGGGTTGTAAAGCACTTTCAGCGGGGAGGAAAGGCGTACGGTTAATACCCGTATGAGTTGACGTTACCCGCAGAAGAAGCACCGGCTAACTCCGTGCCAGCAGCCGCGGTAATACGGAGGGTGCAAGCGTTAATCGGAATTACTGGGCGTAAAGCGCGCGTAGGCGGCGCGATAAGCGAGATGTGAAAGCCCCGG